>CAVZPI010000001.1:0-6677 GCA_963777085.1 uncultured Actinomycetes bacterium
ACGACATAGGGACACCCCCCAAACCGTTTGTCCCGCTATCCGGGACAGATGGCGAAACGGCGGCCGAATCGGGCTGCATCTGGGCAGTTGTCCCGGATAGCGGGACAAACGGGTGGGGGGGGGGGGTGGGCGTCGTCAGGGCTGGTGGTGACCGTCGAGCACGGTCGGACGCCGCCGCAGCCCGGCCGCGTGCAGGGCGAGCACGAGCCGGCGCGACGACACCTCGATCGCCCCCTCCTCGACCGCCACGGCTCGGATGTCCGCGGAGATGTCGTAGTGGTCGCCGCCGAACGCCCGGTCGGGGATCCCGATCCACCGGGCGAAGGAATGCAGCTCGTCCAGGCTCGTGTCGCTGATCATGTGGCACCACAACCGGTCGCGCCAGGGCCACACGCAGTCGTCGACGAGAATCGCCATCGCTAGGCCAGCCCGGCACGCAGCCGGTCCAGCGCGTCCGCGAGCACCTCGGGCCGCTTGCAGAAGGCCCACCGCACGTACGGTGCGCCGATGGCCTCGTCATCGCAGAAGGCCTGGTGGGGGATGGCGACGACGCCGGCCCGGCCTGGCAGGTCGCGGCAGAACGCCAGCCCGTCGGGATAGCCGAGCGGCCGCACGTCGGTGCTGACGAAGTAGGTGCCCTCGGTCGGGATGACGCGCAGGCCGAGGTTGCTCAGGCCGGCGCTCAGCAGGTCGCGCTTCGCGGCCAGGTCGGCCCGGAAGCCGGTGAAGTACTCGTCCGGCATCACCAGGCCCGCTGCCATGGCGTACTGGAAGGGCCCCCCGGAGACGTATGACAGATGCTGGCGCACGACGCGAACCGCGGCGATCAGCTCGCGGGGGCCGCTGGCCCAGCCGACCTTCCAGCCGGTGAAGGAGAAGGTCTTCCCGCCGGACCCCACCGTGACCGTGCGCTCCCACATCCCGGGCAGGGTGGCCATGGGCACGTGCCGATGGCCGGGGAACCACAGGTGCTCGTATGCCTCGTCGGAGAGCACGAGAACGTCGTTCTCGATGGCGATCCGCGCGACCTCGGCCAGCTCGGCCTCCGTGAACACGATGCCGGTCGGATTGTGCGGGCTGTTCAGCAGGATCAGGCGGGTGCGCGGGTTGACCGCCGCCCTCAGCGCGTCGAGATCGGGTCGAAGCCCCGGCCCGGCCATGGGGACCCCGACCCGCTGCCCCCGGGCGAGCGAGATCCCCGCGGTGTAGATGTCGAACCACGGCTCGAAGACCACGACCTCGTCGCCGGCGTCGACGAGCGCGAGCAGCGCGGACTGGATGATCTCGGACGCCCCCGTCCCGACCACGACCTCCGTCGCCGGATCGACCGCCAGCCCGTACATGCGCTCCTGGTGGGCGGCGATCGCCGCCCGGAGCAGGGGCAGGCCGTGGGGAGGCGGGTACTGGTTGCCGCGCCCGTCGGCGATCGCCTGCCTGGCGATCTCCTTGAGCTCGTCCGGGCCGTCGGTGTCGGGGAACCCCTGCCCGAGATTGACGGCCCCGACCTCGAGGGCGAGGGTCGACATCTCGGCGAAGATCGACGTGGTGTGCTCGATCATGCGTGGCACGAGGGGTGGCATCCGGCGCGACATGGCGCCACGGTATCCCCGGGCGATGTGCCCCTGGAAGGTACGGTGGCGCGGTGACTCCCCGCAACGATACCTTCCCCCAGCTCGATCCGATCGGCTCGGCAGGGGCGGCGCTCGTGGTCACCGCCGTCGATCTCATCACGGAGGAGGTGGCACCGAACGCCGCCGCGGTCGACGCGAGTGGCGTGCAGCGGGCGACGCTGGATGCACTGGCGGCCGCGGGCCTGCTCGGCACCCCGCTGCCGGCGCCGCAGCATCGGGAGGTCTCCGAACTGCTCGCCGGCTGTGACGCGTCGACCTGGTTCTGCTGGGCGCAGCACCAGACCCCGCTGCGCATCCTCGAGGAGTCTGGCACCGGGATCGAGACCCCTGCGGCCGCGGCGATCAAGGCCGACCTGCTGCCCGCCCTCCGGATGGGCGACGCCCTGGCAGCCGTCTCATTCGCGCACGTCAGGCGGCCGGGCCCCGCGAACCCGGTCGCGAAGCGCGAGCCGGGCGGCTGGCGGCTCAACGGTCACCTGGACTGGGTGACGTCCTGGGATATCGCCGACCTCGCCATGGTCATCGTCCAGGGCGCCGACGACGACCAGGACCGCCTCGTCTGCTGCCTCCTGCCCGCCGGGCGATCGCACGAGGTGACGGTCGGGGTCGACCCCGAGCCCTTGCTGGACCTGCTCGCCATGTCGGGCACGCATACCCGGCCGATCCTGCTCGACGACGTCTTCGTTCCCCTGACGAAGGTCGGGGCAGTCCTGCACAGGGGCGCCTGGCTGGCACAGGACCGGGTCACGTCCGCCGACACCAGCCCTGCCGTGTTCGGCGTGACGCGTGGCGCGGTTGCCGAGCTCTCGGCCATCGCGGAGCAGCGCTCGGATGACGACCTGCGCCAGCTCGTCGACGCGCTGGTGTTCGAGTGCCGTTCCCTGCGCTCGCGCGCCTACGAGCTGGCCGACGACGGCATCGACGGCCGGCGGATCGAGGAGCGGCTGCGCGTGAGGGCGTCGTCGCTGGATCTCGTGGTCCGGGCGACGACGGCAGTGGTGGTGGCGCGGGCAGGCGCGTCCATGATCACCGGTTCGTCCGCGGAAAGGCGGGTTCGCGAGGCGATGTTCCTTCAGGTGCAGGCCCAGACCGCGGACTCGCAGCGAGCCTCGATCGAGCGGTTGACCGCCCGGTCGGTCCCCATGGATCTGGCTACTGCGTCACTGTGACCACGACGGCGGCCGACTCCGCGGTGCCGACGCCGTTCTCCGCGTGCAGCACGCACGAGTACCGCCCGCGCCGCAGGCCCTCGAGCCTGGCGGTGCCGGAGTCCACGTCCGCCGACCCGGTGAAGCCACCGGCCAACGGCGCGCATACGACCCGCAGCACGGTGAGCTCGGCCCCATTCGCCAGGGTCTCGGACACCCGGAAGGTGACTGCGCCACCGCCCACCGCGGTCGCCATCACGATGCGGCCGACGATCGGGATAGGGATGGGCGTTGCCGTGACCGGCGCCGAGACCGGCGAGTTGCCGCGGGCGTTGCCGGCTATCGCCGTGACCTCGTATGCCGTGCCGTCCACGAGCCCCGGCACGACGCAGGTGGCCGCCTCGCTCCGGCGCGTGGGCACCGAGCAGCTCCAGGACTGCCCTGTTGCCGGATCGAGCACGGTGGCGGCGAAGGCCGTGACCGTTGAACCGTCCGGCGTCGCGACGAAGACGATGCGCAGCTCACCTGAGCGCGCCTCGACCGTGACCACGGGCGGCGCGATCGGGGCGGGACCAGGAACGGCGTGGTTGCGCAGGAGGAAGGCGTACTCGGCCGCGACCCGGGTGTAGACGCCGGGGAAGTCGCTCGCGCACTCCCGCCCCCAGCTCACGATGCCCAGCAGGCGGGCATCCGCGCCGGTGCCGACGATGAGTGGGCCGCCCGAGTCGCCCTGGCAGCTGTCCACGACCTTGCCGTCGTCGGTCAAGCCGGTCGCGCACAGCATGGACCCCAGGTCCACGTCCTCCGACGTGAAGCCGTGGAAGGCGACGCCACCGAGAGTGAAGGGCACGCCGTCGCCGCACGTCGTGTCGGGGAAGATGACCATGCTGCCGACCCGGTAGACGTCGGGGTAGCGGTTCTCGCTGGTGACCGACGTGTTCCCCCAGCCGGCCACCTGGACGACGGTCCCGGACACCGACAGGGCCGGACCCTCCTGCGGGCTGACGGGCGCGAGCACGGCGATGCCGTTGACCGGGCGGGCGAGGGTGATCACCGCGATGTCGTTGGACGCGGTCTTGCGCGAGTAGCGCGGATTCGGCAGGACGCTGCTGACGCGGACGGGACGAAGTCCCTCGTCCCGCAGGTTCGCCCCGAAGCCGATGAGCAGCGCGGCGGGCGTGAGCACCTTCCCGGTCCGCTCGTCGACGACGCAATGGGCCGCGGTGACGACGGTGCGGGAGGTTGTCAGGGTGCCGCCGCAGAACTGCGCCTGGAACGCGTCCTGGCGGGCGAGCTTCTTCGCGTCGAGCAGCGAGACGAGATACGGAAACTGGTCCGGGCCGGAGTCGGCGCCATTGACGATGCGCGGTGCCCCGGCCGGGACCGCCTGCGCGGCGGACGCGCCGGTCAGGACAACGGCCGCCACCATCAGGCCACGCAGCAGGCTTCCGGGAACCGGCCCGACCATCTTCACAAGCCCACGCTACGTTGATCGGGCCCGCAAGTGCAGCATCGGGGCAGCGATGCCCGCGCGACCCGGCCGTCCGGCATCCCGACACCAGGAGGCACGATGACCACCGCGCTCATCACCGGACCGACGTCCGGCATCGGACGCGGTTTCGCCGATGCCTTCGCGCGCAAGGGATTCGACCTTGTCCTCGTGGCACGCGACGAGTCGCGGCTGACCGAGCTGGCGAGTCGAGCTCTTCGACGTCTACGGCGTGCGCAGCGAGGTGCTTCGGGGCGGACCTCTCCGTCCGCGAGGACGTCGACCGCGTCTGGCCCGGCTCTCGGACCCGGAGCGGCCGATCGGCGCACTGGTCAACAACGCGGGTTTCGGCCTCAAGCACTCCTTCACCCGCACGGGCGTGGAGGACGAGCAGCGCCTGCTGGACGTCCTCGTGACGGCCGTGCTGAGGCTGACGCATGCCGCGGTGCCGGGGATGGTGGCGCAGGGCTCGGGGATGATCATCAACGTCAGCAGCGTCGCCGGATGGATCACCGGCGGCACGTACTCGGCGGCGAAGGCGTGGGTCACGGTCCTCTCCGAGAGCCTGGCCCAGGAGCTTGGCGGCACGGGCGTCCGCGTCACGGCGGTGTGCCCCGGATTCGTGCACACCGAGTTCCACGAGCGTGCCGGCATCGACATGGAGCAGGGCCTTCCCGGTGGATGTGGCTCGACGTGCTCACGCGTCGTCGCTCAGGCCATGCACGATCTGGCGCACGGCCGGCCGGTCAGCGTCGCGGGTGTCCAGTACAAGGTCGCCACCGCGTGCTGCGGCACGGTCCGCGGTCGCTCTCGCGCCTGGCCAGCGGGGGTACGGCGTCGCAATCCGCGGCTCGGCAGACGCGACTGACCGGCAGGGCTGCGTCAGGAACCGGCGGCGACCATTCACGCAGGACCGTCACGGGACGCACCAGCCAGCCGCGCAGCCGCCCTGGAGTGCGGCTCGGTCGTCGCGTCGTCACGTCACCGACACCGGCGCGTCTGGCCAGGCATCCGAGACGGCCGGCAGTCGGGGTCGACGAGGACGTACTCCGTCACCCGCGGTGGGCTGCTCGCTGCGCCACGGCGACGGGGGCAGCAGCGGGCCGTCGCTCCGTATGCCACGACGTGGAGCGGTCCGCGGGTCGGCCTCGTTGATGGCCGCGCAGATCCGTGCACGGAACGCTGAGCCGGCCCCGCGCCGGTTCGATGGCCAGGACCAGCAGCCCTGCGTCGAGGAACTCGACCCGCTCGCCCGCACGCCCGGACGCCGTCGGCAGCACGAGCACCGCCCGTCGTCACGCGCCCACCCTAGGCTGGCGTCTCACGGCGCCCCGGGTTCGGGGCTGCTGGCTCACGTGCCGTCCTCTAGGCTGCGGACATGCCGTGAAGCGTGGAGCAGCCTCCGGGACCAGATCATCGACAAGGCGGTCGTCCGCGGCAAGGTCGTCCTGTCGAGCGGTCGGGAGGCCGACTACTACGTCGACCTGCGCCGCGTCACGCTTGACGGGGTGGCGGCCCCTCTCGTCGGCGCCGTCATGCGCGAGCTCACCGCCGACTGGCCGTACGCGGCCGTCGGCGGGCTCACCCTCGGGGCCGACCCGGTCGCCACCGCGATGCTGCATGACGCGGCCCGGTCGGGCGAGGTGCTCGACGCGTTCGTCGTCCGCAAGGCGAGAAGCAGCACGGACTCCAGCGCCGCATCGAGGGCCCCGACGTCGCCGGCCGCCGAGTGCTCGCGGTGGAGGACACCTCGACGACCGGCGAGTCGGTGCTCGCGGCGGTCGACGCCCTGCTCGAGGCGGGCGCGTCGATCTCGGGCGTCGCCGTCATGGTCGACCGCGGAGCCGGTCCCGCCATCGTGGGACGCGGGCTGGAGTACCGGTCCGCCTACTCGCTGGTCGATCTCGGGCTGGAGTAGTCGAGAAGGATCGAACCGCGGTGCTCCTCGTCATGGACCGAGCACCTGGAGCATGAGGCCCTCGACGTCGATCGTGCCGAAGACCTCGTGACGCGCAGTCGCCGCCCACTCGTCGTCGGACAGGCCCTCGCAGCCGGTGCAGCAGTGCGGTCCGCGAGGTGAGCAGCGCGGCGCCGGCCTCGTCGACGCCCATCGACTCGAACGCCTCTCGCGTGGCCTCCGCGTCGGGCTCCCACCAGCCGAACTCGGGCACGACGAGGCCATGCCTTCGACCATCACGTCGATGCGCGGGATCCACACCTGGGCGTCGACCAGGCTCACATGACCGACGATCATCGCCGGGCGTCCACTCGCCCGGCGGCGTGGCGCCCGTGCACTCCTGCGCGGCCGTGATCACGCGATCGGCCGACATGAGCAGCTCGACCATGAGCAGCGGGCGTGGGATCGACATGCGGCTAGGCGGTGCGCTCGCGGCGATGCCGGACGAATAC
>CAVZPI010000002.1:0-66054 GCA_963777085.1 uncultured Actinomycetes bacterium
CGGAGTACGTGTAACCGTGCCGCCACAGCAGCCCCGGCGTGGTCCAGAACGGCTCGGCGATGGCGGCCGAAACGAGGACGGCACCCATGGGCAGGTAGCCCGAGGTCAGTCCCTTCGCCGTCAGGACCACATCGGGGGAGATCCCGTGCGACGCGAACATCGTGCCGGTACGGCCATAGCCGGTGATGACCTCGTCGGCCACGAAGAGCACCCCCCGGGACCGGCAGACCTCGCGGACGTCGGCCAGGTAGCCGGGGGGCGGCGGGTAGACGCCACCCGCGCCGATCACCGGCTCGCAGAAGAACGCCGCCACCGTGTCGGCGCCGAGTTCGTCGATGCGGGCCGCGAGCGCGTCGGCGTCGTCCCACTCGACGTTGGCCACATCGGCGTCGAGCGGTCCGTACCCGTCCTTGTTGGCCGCGATCCCGGCCAACGACGTTCCCGCCAGGTGCATGCCGTGGTAGGAGCGCGTACGGGTGACGATGGTGGTGCGACTGGGCTCGCCGACGACCGACCAGTAGCGCCGCACCAGCTTCACGGCCGTGTCGACCGCGTCACTCCCCCCGCTGGTGAAGAAGACCTTGGCGTCGGGCATCGGCGCCAGGTCGGACAGCCGGTCCGCTAGCTCCAGCGTGCTGCGCGTGGCCAGGTCGCCGAAGTTCGAGTAGGACGCGATCGATGACATCTGCCGCAGCACGGCCTCGCCGATCTCGCTTCGCCCGTGCCCCACATTGCAGTACCAGAGAGCGGCGGTCGCGTCGATGTACTCGGCACCGTCCTCCGACCGCACGCGGCAGCCCTCGCCCGAGGTGATGACCAGGTCATGGCCGGCCACGGCCGACATGTCGGCGAAGGGATGCCAGAAGGCCGAGGTATGGGGCATCCGCACAGCGTAGGCGACGCGGGTAGCGTCACTGCCATGTCCGGACGCGTCATCCTGCTGGGAGCCACGGGCTTCACCGGTCGCCTGACGGCCGCAGCCATGACCCGCGCCGGCCTCGCACCCGTGCTCGCGGGCCGCTCGGCCGAGCGACTGGTGGCACTCGTCGGCGACCTGTCGCCGTATGCGCCCATCGACGCCCCGCCCACGTGGCAGCACGCCGACGTGACCGACCCGGCCAGCGTCCGGGCTCTCGTCGGCGACCCGGGAGACGTCCTGGTCTCGACCGTCGGGCCGTTCGCACGGCTGGGTCGCCCGGCCGTCGAGGCGGCGATCGACGCGGGCTGCGGCTACGTCGACTCGACCGGCGAGCCGCCCTTCGTCCGGGGCGTGTTCGAGGAGGACGGACCCCGCGCCGAGGCCACCGGCGCGCGCCTGCTGACGGCCTTCGGCTACGACTTCGTGCCGGGCAACCTCGCCGGTGCGCTGGCCATCCTGGAGGCGCAGACCCCGGTCGGCGGACCTGCACGAGTCGAGGTGGGCTACTTCGTCACCGGTGGCATGGCGCTCAGCAGCGGCACGCGCGCCAGTTCCGTCGGCATGGTCACCGCTCCGGCGTTCGCCTGGCGAGGCGGCCGGATCGGCGCGGGTCGCCGTCACGTCGCCGCATTCGACGTCGACGGTCGCAGGCTCGATGCCCTCCCCATCGGCGGCAGCGAGCACTTCGCCCTGCCGCGCCTCGACCCTCGTCTCGGGGATGTCGGGGTGTACCTGGGCTGGGCGGGCCGGTGGACGCGGGCGGCGCATGTGATCGGTGGTGGCCTGTCGGCGGCCGCCCGGGTACCCGGGGTCGGGCAGGTCCTCGACGCGGCGATGCGGCGGGCCGCCGGCTCCGCCACGGGAGAGGGGCCCTCGCGGGACGAGCGGCATGGCTCGCGAACGGTTGCCGTGGCGCGCACGCTCGACGGCGTGGGCCGGGAGGTCAGTCGGGTGCGCGTCGAGGGGCCGAGCCCCTACGACCTCACGGCCGAGCTGCTGGCCTGGGCGGCCGCCATGCTCGTCACCGGGCGTGCTGAGTCGACCGGGGCCCTGGGGCCGGCTGACGCCTTCGGCCTCGACGCGCTGGTCGCCGGATGCGCCGACATGGGGCTGCGTCGTGTCGGGTGACGTCGCGCTGGCTGAGCTCGACGAAGACATCTGGCGCGAGCGCCAGCGGCTGCACGGGCAGCGCGTCGAGCCGTGGATCGCACCCCGGCGGGCCCGGCGCAGCGCTGGCCGCAGGCACCCCGTCGACGACTTCCTGTTCGACTACTACCCGTACTCCGCGGGCAGGCTCGCGACCTGGCACCCCGGGCACGGAGTCGTGCTGCTCGGGTGCGCCGACTCCTTCCTGGGCTTCCCGGCCTACCACCGGCACGGCGGCGGGGTGACCGTGGATGCGTCCTTGCTGCAGGCCAGGGCCGAGCGACTTCGCTTCGCGCGCACCCTGCTCGGCGCCACGGCCGAGCGAGCGCCCCAATGGGGCTGCTTCGGGCTGCACGAATGGGCCATGGTCTACCGCCTCGCGCCAGGCGACGTGCGGCATTCCTCGTACCCCCTGCGCCTGGCACCCGACGACATCGCCGACGTCGTGGACGACGTGGGGCTCCGCTGCACGCACGTGGATGCGTACCGATTCTTCACTCCGCCCGCGATCCCACTGAACGCCCACGCACCGACGCGGGCCGAGCAGGACCGCTGGGAGCAGCCGGGCTGCCTGCACGCGAACATGGATCTCTACAAGTACGCCATGTGGTTCAGCCCGTTCATCGGCAGCGAGCTCGTGGCGGACTGCTTCGAGCTCGCGCGGCAGGCCCGCGAGCTCGACATGCGCGCGGCTCCCTACGACCTCGCCGACCTCGGCTACGAGCCGATCCGCGTGGAGACCGCAGACGGTCGCCGGGAGTACGCCGACCGGCAGCGCGCCGTGGCCGAGCGGGCCGCACTGCTGCGCCGCAGGCTGCACGCAGATGTCCGCGCCCTGCAGGCTCTCCTGCCCGTCACCGCCTGACGTCGGAGGGCGTCCGGGCATCAGGCCCGCTCAGCGCGCGGTGATCCACACCTTGCGCAGGGGCTCCTCGATGTGCCAGGTCGTCGCAGTACCCGCCGCGAGCACCCCCACGACGCCGGGCACGAGCGCCAGCACGCGTCCGTCCTCGAGCACGACCCGGCCCGAACCGCTCAGCACGACGAAGACCTCGTCCTGCTCCACGTCGGTCGACACCCCGACCGGATGCTCCCAGACGCCGATCGTGACGAAGGCCTGTGCGGGCAGCACGGCCACGCCCGTCTCGACCGGTCCGACCGGGCACTGCTCCGCCGGGAGTGCGTCCCACACGAGCTCGGCCGCCGTCGCGTCAAATACCTCGTTCATGCGCACATCCTGCCCCAACTACACTTTCTCGGACGCCCTCGTAGCTCAGTCGGATAGAGCGACCGCCTCCTAAGCGGTAGGCCATGGGTTCGATTCCCGTCGAGGGCACCAAGCAGCAGCGAGCCAGGACGCCCTGCGGCCGTCAGCCGCAGCCGCTGTCGATGGGGTCCTACAGCTCGTCGATGATCTCGATCGTCTCCAGCGTCGCGTCGCTGCTGTACGCCACCCGGCCCACCCGGCCGGCCGCCTGGATCGCCGCGATGCCCTCCTGGGTCACCCGCTCGCCCGGAGCCAGCAGCGGCACGCCGGGCGGGTAGGGGCAGAACTGCTCCGCGCTGACCTCGCCGGCGGCATCCGAAAGCCGGATCCGCCGCCGCTTGGCGAAGAACGCCTCGCGCGGGGTCACGACCACCTCCGGCTCGACCCGCCAGACGCCGGTCGGAGCCGGCGGCCGGGCATCGTCGCGACGCGCCTCGATGAAGCCCGCGACGAGGTCCGCCATCTCCAGCAGGAAGGCGGACTCGTCCATGAGGGTGATGCTGAGCACCAGCGTGTCCCGGTCGGCGGTCTCGGGTCCGTGCCCGAGCTCCCACAGGTCGGCGGCGATGTCGAGGCCGCTGACCCCGGTGCGCGGGAGCACCAGGGTGACCTTGAAGGGGTCCACCGCGCAGTCGACGTTGTGCTCGTCGATGACGACGACGCCGTGCACGCGTGCCAGTCGCTGCCGCATCTGCCGGACCAGGCCCACGGTGCGCTCGAAGGCCGCCTCGCCATCGCGCTCCAGCACCGCGCGGGTGGCGTCGATGGACGCGAACAGCGTGCCCGACGGTGATGTGGTGGAGACCAGGTCGACGCAACGGTCCAAGGCCGAGCGGGCGACGAGCCCGTCGCGCATGTTGACGACAGCCGTCTGGGAGTAGCCCATGAGGGCCTTGTGGATGCTCGTCACCGAGACGTCGGCGCCGAGCTCCATCGCGCCCGAGCGGGGCAGGAAGTCCAGGTGCGCTCCCCAGGCCTGGTCGACCACGAGGGGAACGCCACGGCCGTGCGCGAGGGCAGCGAGTGCGGCGACGTCCGAGATCGTCCCGACGTACGACGGGGACGTGACGAAGAGGGCGGTCACGTCGTCGGCCACGGCCTCGATGCTCGACGTCGGCAGGCCCACCGGCAGGTGGAACTCCGGGTGGATCGTCGGGTACACCCACACCGGTCGCGCTCCCGTGATGACGAGCGCAGCCTGGGTGCTGCGGTGGGACGTCCGGTCGATGGCGACGGGACGGTCCGGATGAGTGACGGACGACAGTGCGGCGATGTTGCCCTGGGTCGACCCGCCCACCAGGAATCGGCTGTGGCTGGCCCTGACCGCGGCCGCCCACAGTTCCTCCGCCTGCTCGAGGTAGTGGTTGCTGAAGGAGTTGTCGTCGACGCCCCCCTGCAGCGGGATGTCGTCGCGGACCAGATCCGCCAGCAGGTCGGCTCCGAGGGCCGCTCCGCCGGCGGCGAATCGGTTCTTGTGCCCGGGCACCTGCAGCGGACGGCGCTGGACGTCCCTGGCACGGTGCCAGGCGTCCACGAGCGGACTTCGGGACATGGTCGCCTCCGAGTGGTTGGGTGGGCGGATGATGAACGGCCATATCCTGCCGCATGCGGGAGAATCTTCGCACCCCCCTGGGGGGAGCGAAGGCGATCAGCCCGTGAATGTCCTCATTTCGCCGGACACGTTCAAGGGCTCCCTCACGGCGTACGAGGCTGCGCGCGCGATGGCGGTGGGCGTGGGTCGCGTGCTTCCGGACGCGGCGGTCCGCCTGCTTCCCATCGCGGACGGCGGTGACGGGTCCGTCGCGGCCTTCGTGCTGGCGGGCTACGCCGAGCGCTCGGTGACCACCCACGGGCCGACCGGCGAGCCGGTCACGGCGGCTTTCGCGTGGCTCGACGGGAGCGCCGTGGTCGAGGTGGCCAACTCCTGCGGCCTCCTGCTGCTGCCGGGCGGGGTCCTCGCCCCGCTGGCGAGCAGCTCCCGAGGTGTCGGCGACGCCATCGTGGGGGCACTCGACGCCGGGGCCTTGCACATCCTGATCTGCCTCGGTGGCGGCGCTGCGACGGATGGCGGCACGGGGATGCTCGTCGCGCTCGGCGCACGCCCCTGCGACGCCGACGGCAGTCCCGTCGCCCCCTGCGGCGGGAACCTCGGACGGATCGCGACCGTGGATCTGTCGGGCCTCGACGCGCGCCTGCGGGAGGTTGCCCTCACCGTCGCGGTCGACGTCTCGAGTCCCCTTCTCGGCCCCACCGGCGCGGCCGCGGTCTTCGGCCCCCAGAAGGGCGCGAGCCCCGACGACGTCACGCTGCTCGACGACGGACTGCGCACCTGGTCGGCGATCCTCTCCGAGGCGACCGGCACGGACGCCGCGCAGACCCCCGGGTCCGGCGCCTCGGGGGGTCTGGGATTCGCGGCCATCGCCGGGCTCGGCGCGAGCATGGTCCCGGGCGCCGAGTACATCGCCTCGGCGCTCGGACTCGCGGACGCCATCGCCGCGGCAGACCTCGTCATCACCGGTGAAGGCGGGCTCGACAGGCAGAGCGTCCTCGGCAAGGGGGCGCTGTCGGTCGCCCGGAGAGCTCGCGATGCGGGCGTTCCGGTGATCATGGCCTGCGGACGCATCGACCTGGAGGCGGACGAGCTCGCCGAGGCGGGCGTGAGCGTCGCGGCCTCGCTGACGTCGATCGCTGACGACCCCGCCGACGCGATGTCGCGTGCCGCCGAACTACTGGGCGAGGCCACCGAAGCCGCCGTCCGACGATGGGCCGAGGGTTTGGCCAGGGCTAGGCGCCCCTGACGCGCAGGGCCTGGTCGCGGACGTCGAGGGCCCGCAGCATCGGCCGAACGATCGCGTCCGGCAGGCCCTCCTCGTCGCGCAGGCGCAGGAGTTCCTCCTGCTCCGCCCGGACCATGGCGCGAGCCGCGGAGATCATCTGCGCGACGGCGATCTCCTGGGTCTGGCTGACGCTCTCGGGATGCGCGGCGACAACGATGCGATGCTCGACATCGGCCCGCAGGCGCTCGCTCACCTCAGGCGCAAGCTGGTGTCCGGAGGCCTCGCCCTCGGACTCCACGTCGCTGAGTCGCGCGAGCGCGGCCCGCGCCAGCATCACGTCGACCCGGCGCAGCGTGGCCTCGTCGTCGTCCGATCGGATGCCGAGGAGGCGTGCGAGCGGCGCGACCGTCAAGGACAGCACCAGCGTGATCACGATGACGCAGAACGTGGTGGCCAGGATGACGTCGCGGAAGGGGACGCGCTCACCGGGCGCGAAGGCGATCGGGATGGAGAACGCCGCGAGGCCCGATACCGGCCCGCGTGCCCCCGCCCAGGCGATGATCGCGCCACCGCGCAGCATCACTCGCGCTGAGCGCGCGTCGCCCGACACCCGCCCCACCGCCAGCATCACGAAGACGAACAGCGCGCGGGTGAGGATCAGCGCCACGACCACCGCGGGCACGAGGATCAGCACGTCGCGTCCGGACGGGCCGCCGAGCCGGCTCAGCACGTCGGGAATCTCCAGCCCGACCAGGAAGAACGCCAGGGCTTGCAGCACGAAGGTGATGTGCCGCCACACCGTCGCGCTCTGCACGCGGCCGGTGTGGCCCGGATCGGAGTGCTGGGAGTGTGCGATGACCAGCGCCGCGACGACGACGGCGAGGATTCCCGACCCCTGCAGCTCCTCGGCCACGACGTAGAGCAGGAAGGGCGCGACGAGCACGAGGGCATTGGCCGCCACCAGGTCCTTGCTGCGCTCGAGGACCCAGGCGAGCACCCAGCCGCCCACGCCGCCGACGACGGCGCCCGCGGCGACCGCCACCGCGAAGGTCCAGGCGACCTCGCCGAGGGTGACCGATCCCGCGGCCGCAGCGACCAGGGCGACCTTCAGCGCGGTGAGGCCGGTGCCGTCGTTGACGAGGCTCTCGCCCTCGAGGATCGCGACGAGGCGCCGGGGCAGGCCCGCCCTGCGGGCGACGGCACTGACGGCGACGGCGTCGGTCGGCGAGAGGACTGCGCCGAGGGCCATCGCCATCGCGACCGGCATCGCCACCAGGACAGCTCCCACGACCCCGACGACCAGGGTCGCGGCGACGACCAGGCCGACGGCCAGCGCCAGCACCGGGCGGCTCACGCGCCGCAGGTCGAGGTAGGACGAGCCCAGCGCCTCGCCGAACACCAGCGGCGCCAGCACGGCGACGAGGATCACCTCCGGATCGGGAGGTGCGGATGGTCCGACGGGCAGCGCCCCGACGATGGCCCCCACGAGGATCAGCGGCATGGCCATGCCGCAGCCGCGCTGCCGCGCGAACGCGGCCACGCCGACGGCCAGGGTGGCCGACCCGGCGAGCGTGACGAAGGTGTCGTTCATGGCGCTGGTGGGCTACGCCTCCTGCGTGGGGCCACCCTGCGCCGGCGGCGGCGCGAAGATGACGTCGATGCGCTGCTTCAGCTCGAACAGCGCACCCGGCGGGACGGCATCGCGCATGGGCCGCTCCGCCGCGGCGAAGGTCTCGTTGACGGCGTCCTGCGGCCTGGCGAACTCGCTCGGATCCTTCGCCGCGGCCGACAGGTAGTGCTGCCATGCCTGATTGTGCGCCAGGTAGGCCCGCTGGGCGGCCAGGACGTCCTCGTGCCAGGGCAGCACCGGCACCGCCGCCACCTGGTCGCCGCCGCGCGCGACTGCGGCCACTGCGTCGGCTGCGATCTGCTTCAGCCGCTCGTCCACGGCGGCCTGCTCGGCGTCGGTCAGCGGAGTGTTCGGATCGACGTGGACGGCCATGTCCGAGAGGGCGGCCTGCAGGTCGGTCATCGCACCCTCGGACGCCTCCACGTTCGTGACAAGGGCACGCATCTCGAGGTTGCGCTCGGCCCAGTCCGCCACGACGAGGCCGGCGGCGACGAGGACCACGACGAAGGTCACCAGTCCCACGACGACCGGCACCCACGAACGCCGGCGCCGCGCGGCAGGCGGGCCGGGGACCGCGGCGCCGCCGGCCGGGCCGGCGTCGAGGTACTCCATGGTCGGCGGCAAGGGCTCGGGCGGCTGCTCTGACATCCCGTCATTGTGGACCACACGGGAAGGGCGTATCGGACTAGCCTGTTGCACGTGACGCCCACCGAGCAGGCGCCCGCATGGCGCGTACGCTATGACGCCCTTCGGGCAGCGCTTCTCGAGCAGTACTGCGCCATCCCTGCGGGGCGGCCCGTGCGGCTTGCCAAGCGCACGTCCAACCTCTTCCGGCCCCGGGCCGCCACCGACGTGCCCGGCCTCGACGTCTCGGCGTTCGACGGGGTCCTGCAGGTCGACCCCGTCACGCGGACCGCCGAGGTCCTGGGCATGACCACCTACGAGCACCTCGTCGACGCGACACTCCCGTACGGGCTCATGCCCCTGTGCGTCCCGCAGCTGCGGACCATCACCCTCGGCGGAGCCGTCACCGGACTGGGGATCGAGAGCGCCAGCTTCCGCAACGGGACGCCCCACGAGTCCGTGCTCGAGATGGACGTCCTCACCGGGGCCGGCGAGATCCTCACCGTGACCGGCGCGGAAGACGACCCGCACCGCGATCTCTTCCACGGCTTCCCGAACTCCTACGGCTCCCTCGGCTACGCGCTTCGCCTCCGGATCGAGCTCGAGCCCACGAAGCCCTTCGTGCTGCTGCGCCACGTGCGCTTCGACACCCCCGCCGCGCTGGCGCAGGCGATGGACGTCATCACCGCAGCAGGGGAGTTCGAGGGCCGGCGCGTCGACTTCGTCGACGGCACCGTCTTCTCCGCGACCGAGCAGTACCTGACCCTCGGCTCGATGGTCGACTCGCTGCCAGCCGACGTCGAGCCGAGCGACTACACCGGCATGGGCATCTACTACCGGTCCATCCCTGCGCGCACCTGTGACGTGCTCACGATCCACGACTACCTGTGGCGCTGGGATACCGACTGGTTCTGGTGCTCGCGGGCCTTCGGCGCTCAGCATGCGGCCATCCGCGCCCTATGGCCGAAGTCCCGACTGCGCAGCGACGTTTACTGGAAGCTCGTCGCCCTTGACCGACGCCTCAGCCTGTCCGCCCGGACGGCCCGACTGCTCGGCCGGCCGGCGCGGGAGCCCGTCGTCCAGGACATCGAGGTGCCCATCGACCGCCTCGCGGAGTTCCTCGAGTTCTTCCACGAAGAGGTGGGCATCACGCCAGTGTGGGTGTGCCCGCTTCGGCAGCGCGATCCGCTGGTGCGCTGGCCCCTCTACGAGTTCGACCCAACCACCTTGTACGTCAACGTCGGCTTCTGGTCAACGGTGCCGCTCCCGGACGGCATCGAACCGGACGAGGGTCGCGTGAATCGGCGCATCGAGGAGGTCGTGACAGGCCTCGACGGGCGGAAGTCCCTGTACTCCACCGCCTTCTACGACCGCGAGACGTTCTGGTCGATTTACGGAGGTAGCGAGTATTCGCGCCTCAAGGAGCTCTACGATCCGAAGCGACGGCTGAAGGGCCTCTACGAGAAGGTCGTCGAGCGGCAGTAGTCCCGAGGAGGAGAGCTGGACATGAGTGCGATGCGACTGGCCGATGCGTTCTCGATCATCGTTCCGGCGGAGCGCGGCGTCGGCTTCCGTGCCTATGACGGCTCGACCGCGGGTCCCGTGAATGCAGACGTCGTCCTGGACATCCGCAGCCCGCGTGCGGTCGCCTACCTGGCCAGCGCCCCCTCGCAGCTCGGACTCGCCCGCGCCTACGTGACCGGCGACCTCGAGATCGACGGCGACGCGTACATCGCGCTGAGTCGGCTGTACCCCGTCGATTGGATCAATGTCACGTGGCCGGACCGGATGAGGCTGCTGCGGCAGTTCGCGTCCAAGGCCATCCATCGTCCGGCGCCTCCCCCGCAGGAGCGCACGCTGAGCGGCCGCCGGCATTCGAGGAATCGTGACGCCGATGCCATCCACCACCACTACGACGTGAGCAACCGCTTCTACCACTGGGTTCTCGGCCCGTCGATGGCCTACACCTGCGCGGTGTTCCCCAACGCGACCACGTCGCTCGAGGATGCGCAGGACGAGAAGTTCGACCTCGTGTGCCGCAAGCTCGGCCTGGAGCCGGGCATGCGACTGCTCGACGTCGGTTGCGGCTGGGGCGGCATGGTCATGCATGCGGTCAAGCACTACGGGGTCAAGGCCATCGGGGTGACGCTCTCCGAGCAGCAGGCGGTCTTCGGCCAGGAGTCGATCGAGCAGGCCGGATTGACCGGCCAGGCCGCGATCCGCTTCAGCGACTACCGGGACGTGGCCGAGTCGGGGTTCGACGCGGTCTCGTCCATCGGCCTCACCGAGCACATCGGGCGAGCGAACTACCCGTCCTACTTCGCCTTCCTGTTCGGGAAGCTGCGACCCGAGGGCCGCATGCTCAACCACACGATCACGCGCCCCCACGACGACTGGGTCAGCCACTTCCGTCGATCGTTCATCAACCGCTACGTGTTCCCCGACGGCGAGCTGTCCGGCGCCAGCCAGGTCATGACCGCGATGAACTCGGCCGGCTTCGAGATCCGGCACTCGGAGAACCTGCGCGAGCACTACGCCCTGACGCTCAAGCACTGGTGCGACAACCTCGAGGACCACTGGGACGAGGCGGTCGCCGAGGCCGGACTCGGCACGGCCAGGGTGTGGCGCCTGTACATGGCGGCGTCGCGACTGGGCTTCGACATCAACACGATCCAGCTGCACCAGACCCTCGGCGTGAAGCTCGCCCAGGGCGGTTCGTCGGGCATGCCGCTACGCCCGGACTTCACTACCAGTAGCGTGGCTGCGTGACGACCCAGCAACCACGCATCGTTGACCTTCGCAAGGGAATCCTCGAGAAGAACGACGTGCTCGCCCAGGCTCTGCGCGCCCGCTTCGCCGAGGCCGGACTGCAGGTGAGCAACTGGGTGTCGAGTCCGGGCAGCGGCAAGACGGCCCTGCTCGAGGCTCTCCTGACTCTCGCCGTGGAGCAGGGCGTGGGCGCCGCCGCCCTGGTCGGCGACTGCGCAACGGACAACGATGCGCGCCGGCTCGGGAGGTCGGGTGCCCCGGTGCGGCAGATCGTCACCGAGAGCATGTGCCACCTCGAGTCGGACATGATCGCGAGCCACCTCGAGGGGTGGGACCTGCCGGCCCTGGACCTGCTCGTCATCGAGAACGTCGGCAACCTCGTCTGCCCGACGGCGTATGACCTCGGCGAGGGCGTCCGGGTTGCCCTCCTGAGCGTGACGGAGGGCGAGGACAAGCCCGTGAAGTACCCCCAGCTGTTCCACTCCGCGGATGTCGTCGTCGTGACGAAGACGGATATCGCGGATGCGGTGGAATGGGATCGCGAGGCCGCACTGGTCGCCATCCGCTCGGTCAACCCCACCGCACCGATCGTCGAGACGTCCGCCCGGACCGGGCAGGGCGTCGCCGAACTGCTCGACCTGCTGCTGACGCCCACCGCGCCGAGGCCGACGGGTCCATGATCTGCGCGACCTGCTCCCTGTCGCCTGCCCGCCGCGCATGACCGGAACCCCCGTGGACATCACCGACGAGGTCCTCACCCGGCAGGCGCCGGCGGCGGATCAGTTCGCGGCGATGTTCGACCGGCACGAGGCCGTCATGCTGCTGGTCGACCCCGCGACCGGCGAGATCGTCGATGCGAACCCGGCCGCCGCAGCCTTCTACGGATGCACGGCGGCGCAGCTGCGGTCGATGTCCATGGCCGAGATCAGCGTGCTGCCTGCCGAGGAGGTGTCGCGGCGGCGGCGCGAACAGGTGGCCGGCATGCAGCGCAACGACTTCGTGTTCCCGCATCGCCTCGCGAGCGGGGAGATCCGGATCGTCGAGGTGCACTCGTCGCCGTTCGAGGACGGCGATCGCTCACTGCTCTTCTCCGTCATCCGCGATCTGACCGAGCTGGAGGTCAGCCAGGCGGAGCTGCGCCAGGCCGCAGCCGTCTTCGAGAACACTCTCGAAGCGGTCGTGATCACGGACGCGGACAGGGTCATCGTGCGGGTGAACCCCGCGTTCACGGAGTTCACCGGGTGGCGACCGGACGAGGTCATCGGGCAGTCGATCGGCATCCTTCGGGACCTGACCACCGACCTGCACACCGTCGACAGCATCCGGATGCACGTCGATGCCGGCAACGGCACACGAGGTGAGTTCTCGGTACTCCATGCGGACGGCACGGGGTCGCCCATGCTGTTGAGCGTGAGCCCCATCCCCGGACCCCTGGGCGAGGTCACCGGCTACGTGGCGGTGATGACCGATATCAGCATCATGAAGGCGGCCGAGGCCGAGCTCGCCTTCGTGGCCCGTCACGACACGCTCACCGGGCTGCCGAACCGGCTGCACTTCTCCGAGGCAGTCGGCGACCACCTCCAGCGGGCTCAGGGAACGAAGGCGCTGTCGGCACTCCTGCTCATCGACCTCGACCGGTTCATGAACGTCCTCGCCTCCTACGGCCAGCCGGCCGGTGACGAGCTGCTGTGCATGATCGCGAGTCGACTGGCCGGGGCACTCGGCCCGCACGACATCCTGGCGCGACTCGGCGGCGATCAGTTCATGGTGCTGCTTGTCGACATCGCCGATGCCGACGCGGCGAATCGCGTCGCGTCGAACCTGCTCGAGACCATCACGCCGGTGTGCCGGCTGTCGACCGGAGTGGAGGTCTTCACCTCGGCATGCCTGGGAGTCATCCTGCTGCCGGCGAACGGCGACGAGGTCGAGGTGGCCCTGCAGAAGGCTGACGCGGCCCTCAGCCTTGCCAAGAGCGATGGGCCCGGCAGCCTCCGGCACCACAGCGAGGCCCTCGTCCAGGATGCCCGCGACCGGCTCTCGCTGGCCAACCGGCTTCGGCACGCGTGGGCCGATCGCGAGATCCGGCTTCGGTATCAGCCCCAGATGGACACCACGACGGGGTCGATCATCGGCGCGGAGGCCCTGCTGCGCTGGATCACGCCGACCGGCGAGGAGATCGCGCCGAGCGTCTTCATCCCCGTAGCCGAGGAGATCGGCCTGATCGGCGCACTGGGCCGTTGGGCGCTGCACGAGTCCTGCCGACAGGGCCAGGCGTGGATCGACGCAGGCCAGGCCCCGCTCACCATGTCGGTGAACGTGTCGGCCCGCCAGCTCGAGCGTGGCGACCTTCCCGCCGAAGTTGCGCGCACCCTCGCCGACACGGGATTTCCCGGTGGCCTGCTCGAGCTGGAGCTCACCGAATCCGCCCTGCTCGACGTGGGACCGCACAACGGCGACCAGCTCAGGGAGCTCACCGAGCGCGGAGTACGCCTCTCAGTCGACGATTTCGGCACGGGCTACTCCTCGTTCTCCTACCTGAAGTACCTGCCGCTCGACAAGCTGAAGATCGACCGCAGCTTCGTCCGCGATCTCGAGCACGACCCGGACGACCGGGCGATCACGGCCGCCATCATCGCCATGGGCCACCACCTCGGCCTGCGAGTCGTCGCCGAGGGTGTCGAGACCTCGGGCCAGCTCGCGCTGCTGCGCGAGCAGGGCTGCGACAGCTACCAGGGCTTCCTGGTCAGCGCGGCCGTGGATCCCGATGCCTTCACCGACCTCAGGCGCGCCTGAGCCGGCGGCGTGCACCCGCGAGTTCGCAGCCCCGGTCCACCCCGCCGGCCTTGAGGTTGGCGCGGGAATTTCGCCGGCGACCGCGCGCCAACCTCAAGGTCGACGGGGTGTCAGCGCGCGGATTCCACCAGGACGTGCGCAGCGATCTCGTCGGTCAGCTCGGTGTACTCGCCGCCACTGCCGATGGTGACCCCGCCCGCCGATCGATGGACCTTCACCGAGGCACCGGGCATGGCGCCGATGCGCCGCATGGTCGTCATCGCCGCCGCGTCGTCCTGCAGCGGCTCGGCGATCCGGCGCACGATCACCCGGCGGACCTCGACGTCCGCGACGCGGTTGAGCGGCTCCATCCCGGTATCCGACGACGCCGACGAACCGCCGCCGGGCTGCAGCTCGGACAGGCCGGGGATCGGGTTGCCGTAGGGAGACGTCGTCGGATTGTCGAGCACCTCGAGCAGCCGGCGCTCGACGGACTCGCTCATGACGTGCTCCCAGCGGCACGCCTCGGCATGCACGTCCTCCCACGGCATGCCCAGCACCTCGACGAGCAGGCACTCCGCGAGCCGGTGCTTGCGCATGACCCTCATCGCGGTGTCGCGGCCCGTGGTCGTGAGCTCCAGGTGCCGGTCGCCTGACACGTGCAGCAGCCCGTCACGCTCCATCCGGGCCACGGTCTGGGAGACGGTGGGACCACTCTGGCTCAGCCGCTCCGCAATCCGGGCGCGCATCGGGACGATGCCCTCCTCCTCGAGCTCGAAGATGGTGCGCAGGTACATCTCCGTGGTATCGATCAGCTCGCTCACGACTGCCTGCCCTGGCTCGAGGAAAGGGTTGCCTTACCGACGAAACATACCGAACGCTGCGGTCCACTACCCGAGCGCCGCCGCGATGAGCAGCGAGAGCGAGAATCCCGCGACCACGAGGCCGCCCGTCCACTCGCGCTCGATCTCGTAGGACTCCGGGACCATCGTGTCCGCGATCATGGCCAGCAGGGCGCCCGCGGCGAAGGTCTGGGCGAGGGCGGCGAGCGTGCCGTCGTCCGAGGCGAGCAGCTCGTGTCCCAGGCCCGCCGACACGGCGCTGACCGCCATGACGACCGCCCACATGGCAAGGACCCTGGCCTGCGGCCACCCGCGGGCCCGCAGCCCGCTGGAGGCGGCCATCCCCTCCGGCAGGTTCGACAGCCCGATGCCGAGCAGGAGCGGGACGCTCACTGCGCCGTGCAGGAGGGACAGGCCCAGGACGAACGACTCCGGGATGCCGTCGAGTGCGCTGCCCAGGACGATCGCCAGCGGGTTGTCCGATGCGCTCTCGCCGCCTCCGGAACTCGGTGCGCCGGACGGGTTCTTGCGCCGGCCTCCACCGCGTCGCGCGATGAGCCGGCTGCCGAGGACGAAGGCCGCGGCCCCGCACAGCAGCGACATCGCCACGCCGCCGATCGACAAGGACCCTTGGGCATCCGCCACGAGGTCGTAGGCCACGGAACCGATGAGCAGCCCACTGCCAACGGCCATGACGATCGCCGTCAGCCGCGGCGACGGACGCAGGCCGTAGGCCAGCAGTGCACCCAGCAGGAGGGCGGACGCGGCCAGGCCTCCGAAGAATGCGGCAAGGAGCACGCGCCCAGTGTGGCGCACGAGCGCCGGATACGGGTCCACGATGGCGCGCGCCTAGTCTTGCAGCGTGCCCAGTGCGATGTGGTTCCGACGCGACCTGCGGCTGCGCGGCAACCCGGCCCTGCTGACCGCCGCGGCCGAGGCAGCGATGGCTGCCGAGGTCGGGGCCTTCGCATGATCACGATCACGACCGATGCCGGAGAGGTGCGCTCCGTGCGCGGCCTCCTGTTCGACATGGACGGCACCATGGTCGACTCGATGGCCGTCACCGAGCGCACCTGGAACGCCTGGGCCGCATCGAACGGAGTCCGCGACCGCTTCCGCATCCTGCACGGCCGCCCGGCGGCCGACACCGTGCGGCACAGCTTCCCGGATGCCGATGACGACACGATCGCCGCGCTGACGCTCGCGCAGTCGCGCAGCGAGCACCTCGACCTCGACGGCATCCGGCCGATGCCCGGGGCCACGGCCCTGCTCACGTGGCTCGACCGCATCGCCGTGCCCTGGGCGATCGTGACCAGCGCCGACACCGTCCTGGCGACGGCACGCCTGGAGGCGGCTGGGATCGCGGCACCCGTCCTCGTCAGCTGCGACGACGTGACCCGGGGGAAGCCCGACCCCGAGCCCTACCTGATGGGCGCCGCGCTGATCTCCGTGGGCATCGACGAGTGCATGGTCGTCGAGGATGCACCCGCCGGCCTGGACTCGGGGCTCGCCTCCGGGGCCGTCACGGCGGCGCTCAACGGCCTCCCGGGACACGTCCGCATCGCCGACCTCAGTGACCTTCACCGCCTCCTGCGACACGGCCTGACAGACTGACGCGCATGACCGTCGTCGCCGTCCTGTCCATGAAGGGCGGAGTGGGCAAGAGCACAGTCTCCCTGGGCCTGGTCAGCGCCGCATGGGCGCGCAACCTGCGCACGCTCCTGATCGACCTGGATCCGCAGGCGAACGCGACCATGGCCCTCGACGTGGCGGACGCCGCCTTCACGACCAGCGACGTCCTCGCCGACGCCCGGCCCGGCGTCGCAGCCGACGCCGTCGTGGCCAGCGGCTGGGGCAGCACCGTGATGGTCCTGCCGTCGGAGCGCTCGCTCGAGCACCGGAACACGGTCGAGGGCCACAACTCGGCCCTGCGCCTTCGCACCGCGCTGGCGACCCTTCCCCGCTCCTACGACCTCGTCGTCATCGACTGCCCTCCCTCGCTGGGCGAGCTCACCCGCAATGCCCTGAGCGCTGCCAACCAGGCCCTCATCGTCACCGAGCCGAACCACTTCGCGCTGCACGGTGCCACCGAGGCCATCGAGGCCGTCGAGGTGGTCAGCCGGGCCGGCAATCCGGGGCTGAGGGTGTCAGCCGTGATCGTCAACCGGTTCCGCCCCGACGATCGCGAGCACCAGCTCAACGCCGAGCGGCTCGCCGCCGAGCACGGTGTCCTCGTCTTCGATCCGCCCATCCCCGACTGCCCCGGCATCCCGCAGTCCCAGCGCGCCGTCAGCCCGATCCACTCCTGGCACTCCCCCGGCTCGAGCGAGGTCGCCGAGATCCTCGACGACCTGCTCGACGCGGTGCTGCCTCCCGCGCGGCCGGCCGCCATCGAGCCTCGGGTGTCGATCCGGAGGTTCCTCGCATGACGAAGCCGTCACAACCGGGCGCCGCTGTCACATCGTTCGCCCGCCCGGCCCTGCGCAAGGCCGGCGATGCGGACCTGCACCCCAGCGTCAGCGTCCACGCAGCGGACGAGCCCTCGATGCTGCGCCGCGGCATCACGACGGCCGACTCCATCGGTGCCCCGGACAAGGACAAGCCGGTGGACCTCGGCGCGAAGGTGCCCAAGTCGCTGCGCAAGTCGGTTCGCGCCGAGGCGGCACGCCGTGGCATGACGGTCGATGCCGTCGTTGCCGAGGCGCTCCGCGACCGCAACGTCAGGTAGCCCCGCGGCTACGGCACCGGATGGCGGGCGTCGTACCTCAGGAAGCCCGGGTGCCTGGCGGCCAGGCCCAGCGCCAGCACGATGCACGCCACCCCGCCGGAGATGACCGAGAACGCCTCGCCTGCCAGCGCGGCGACGGCACCGGCCTCCACGTCGCCGAGTCTCGGCCCGCCCGCCACCACGACGGTGAAGACCCCCTGCAGCCTTCCGCGGAACTCGTCGGGGGTCGCCGACTGCAGGATCGTCGAGCGGAAGACCGCGGAGACGTTGTCAGCGGCACCCGCCAGTGCGAGGAAGAGCAGCGCCAGTGGCAGCGAGCGGACCAGTCCGAAGCACGCGATGGCCACCCCCCACACGACGATCGCGCCCACGATCGCGCGGCCCTGGTACCGCACATGGCCCAGCGGCCCGGAGAACACGGCCGAGACGAGCGCGCCCGCCGCCGGCGCGGCCGACAGCAGCCCGAGCACCAGGGCGACGTCACGGGTCGATCCGCCGTACCACTGGGCGGCGATTGCCGGGAACAGCGCGCGCGGCATGCCGAACACCATCGCGACGATGTCCTCGTAGAAGGTCATCTGCAGGTTCATCTTGCCCTTGAGGAAGGCGAAGCCCTCCTTGATCGCGACCCATCCGGCCCGCGGTCGCTCGCCGCCCGCCTCGACGATCGGCGGCAGGCTGGGCAGCCGGAACATGGCCCAGCCGACGACGCCGAAGGCCACCACGTCGACCGCGTAGGGCGTCGAGACCGTACCCGTCACGGCCACGAGCAGGCCGCCGAGGAGGGGACCGAGGGTGAAGCCGATGTTCCAGGTCACCATGCCGAGGTTGTTCGCGGCCGGTAGCAGCTCGCGCGGCACGATGCGCGGGATGATCGCCTGCCGGGCCGGGTTGCCGACCGCGAAGAAGGCGGACTGCACCGCGACGATGAGGTAGAGCAGCCCGACGGAGCTGACCTGGAGCAGCGACTGGGCCAGGAAGGCCACCGAGCAGGTCCACAGCCCGACGGCCGTCAGCAGGCCCACGATCCGCCGGTCGTAGGCGTCCGAGAGGGTCCCTCCGTAGAGCCCGAAGCCGATGAGCGGGATGAGCTGCGCGAGACCGACCAGTCCCACCATGAGGCTGGAATTGGTGATGTCCCAGATCTGCAGCCCGACGGCGACCGAGGTCATCTGCTGGCCGACGTTGCTGATCCCCAGCGCCGCCCACAGGCGACGATAGGCAGGGCTGACCCGCAGCGGCGTCAGGTCGGCGAACAGGCGGGCCACGCCGGGAACCTACGCCCCACCAGGCCGTCAGGAGGTCAGCGGCTGCCGTGTCAGCGCGCGCACCGGAGGCGGCATCGCCGCCAGCCTCATGGCGAGAGCCGCTCCACCCGCCAGTGCTCCGGCACGCCCAGATCGGGCGCAGTGGGTGCGTCGTCGCTGAGCCGGAACAGCAGCCGATCGTGGAGCCGGGACGGACGCCCCTGCCAGAACTCGACCGAGACGGGCCGTACGAGCCAGCCGCCCCAGAAGTCGGGGACCGGTACGTCCGAGCCCTCCGGGTAGCGGGCGGCCAGCTCGGCGTGCCGCTGCTCCAGCGCCTCGCGACCGTCGATCACCGTCGACTGTCGACTGGTCCACGCGCCGAGCCGCGAGCCGTGCGGCCGGCTGCGGAAGTACTCTGCGACCTCCTCCCGGCCGACCAGCTCGGCGCGTCCGACGACGACCACCTGGCGGTGCAGGGTGAGCCACGGGAACAGGCAGGAGGCGGCCGGGTTGGCGAGCAGCTCGCGGCTCTTGCGTGACTCGAGGTTCGTGTAGAAGACGAACCCCCGACGGTCGACGTCCTTGAGCAGGATGGTGCGGGTGCTGGGCGCGGCCGACGGGGTCGCCGTGGCCAGCACCATCGCGTTCGGCTCCTGGAGCCCGGCGTCGACGGCCTCGGTGAACCACGCGCGGAACTGCGCGAGCGGCGACGCGAGCACGTCCGACTCCACGAGGGTGCCGCGGTCGTACGAGATGCGCAGGAGGGCCGCGCCCGGGTGAGCGCTGTCGGCGGTGGGCACGGACTCGCTCATGCCCCGATCTCACCACGAATCGCGTCGGGTTGTTGAATGGACCCAACGCCCGATGAGCACCCGAGGAGAGCACCATGCAGGATTTCGTGCCCGGCCTGGAGGGCATCGTGGCCTTCGAGACGCAGATCGCCGAGCCGGACCGCGACGGCAACTCCCTTCGCTACCGCGGCGTCGACATCGAGGATCTCGTCGGCCGGGTGTCATTCGGCAACGTCTGGGGCCTGCTCGTGGACAACGAGTTCAACCCCGGTCTCCCCGGCGCCGAGCCATTCCCGATCCCGATCCACTCGGGCGACGTGCGCGTCGACGTGCAGTCCGCCATCGCGATGCTGGCGCCGGCCTGGGGACTGCAGCCCCTGCTCGACATCGACGACGACACCGCGCGCGAGAACCTGGCGCACGTCTCCGTCATGGCCATGTCGTTCGTCGCCCAGTCGGCTCGCGGCATCGGACTGCCGATGGTGCCGCAGGAGCACGTCCAGAAGGCGACGACGATCATCGAGCGCTTCATGCGCCGCTGGCGCGGGGAGCCCGACCCCAAGCACGTCCAGGCCGTCGACGCCTACTTCGTGTCCGCCGCCGAGCACGGCATGAACGCCTCCACCTTCACCGCCCGCGTCATCGCGTCGACAGGTGCCGACGTCGCGGCCTCGATCTCCGGTGCCATAGGCGCGATGAGCGGCCCGCTGCACGGCGGGGCGCCCTCGCGCGTGCTCCACATGATCGAGGAGATCGAGCGCACCGGCGACGCCGAAGGGTACGTCAAGGACGTCCTCGACCGCGGCGAGCGGCTCATGGGCTTCGGGCACCGCGTCTACCGCGCCCAGGACCCGCGTGCCAAGGTCCTGCGACGCACCGCCCGCGACCTCGACGCCCCGCGCTACGAGGTGGCCCTGGCACTCGAGCAGGCGGCCCTCGCCGAGCTTCGCCGAGCGCCGCCCCGACCGGGTGCTCGAGACCAACGTCGAGTTCTGGGCCGCGATCGTCCTGGACTTCGCCGAGGTGCCCGCGCACACTGTTCACGTCGATGTTCACCTGCGCCCGCCTCGCCGGGTGGAGCGCCCACATCCTCGAGCAGAAGCGGACCGGGCGTCTGATCCGGCCGTCGGCGCTGTACGTCGGTCCCGGCCCCCGGACGCCCGAGCGGGTCCCGGGCTGGGACGCCAAGATGGTCGCTCCGACGGGATACACGCCCACGGTCTAGGCTGGAGGCATCGCCTCATACCACTTGGAGAGTCGTTCGTGTCCCTTCTGCCAGAAGACGTTCGCATTCCCGCTGATCTGCTCCCGGCCGACGGTCGTTTCGGCTCGGGTCCGTCGCGGGTCCGAAGGGCCCAGGTCGACGCCCTCGCCTCGGTGTGGCAGACGTACCTCGGCACCTCGCACCGGCAGAAGACGGTCAAGTCGCAGGTCGGTCGCCTGCAGAGCGGGATCGCGCGAGCTGTTCTCGCTCCCCGAGGGCTACGAGGTGGTCCTCGGCAACGGCGGCTCGACCGCGTTCTGGGACATCGCCTCATTCGGGCTGATCCGCGACCGCGCCCAGTTCCTGTCCTTCGGCGAGTTCGGCGCCAAGTTCGCCAGCGGGGTCAGGAAGGCACCGCACACTCGGTCGAGCCGACGATCCGCAAGTCCGACCCGGGCTCCGCCCCTGACTTCGCGGCCGAGCCCGGCATCGACGCCTACTGCAGCCCGCACAACGAGACGTCGACCGGCGTCTCCATTGCACCGCGCCGCGTCCAGGGCGCCGACGCCGACGCGCTGATGGTCTTCGACGCGACCAGCGGCGCGGGCGGCCTGCCCGGTCGACGCCGCCGACTTCGACACGTACTACTTCGCGCCGCAGAAGAGCTTCGGCTCGGACGGCGGCCTGTGGGTAGCGCTCATGTCGCCGGCCGCTATCGCCCGGGCCGCCGAGATCAAGGCGTCCGGCCGCTGGATTCCCGACTTCCTGGACCTGCAGACCGCGATCGACAACTCCCGACTGAACCAGACCTACAACACGCCGGCGCTGGCCACCATCTTCCTGATGGCCGAGCAGGTCGACTGGTTCAATGCCAATGGCGGCCTGTCCTGGTGCACCGCGCGCACCTCGGAGTCCTCCGGCGTCCTGTACGACTGGGCCGCTGCCAGCGATGTCGCCGCGCCGTTCGTCTCCGATCCCGCGCTCCGCTCGGCCGTCGTGGCCACCATCGACATCGACGACGCCATCGACGCGACCGGCATCTGCAAGGCGCTTCGCGCCAACGGGATCGTCGACACCGAGCCGTACCGGAAGCTCGGCCGCAACCAGCTGCGGGTCGCCGTCTTCCCGGCCGTGGAGCCTGACGACGTCCGCGCACTGGTTGCGTGCATCGACAACGTCATCAGCCAGATTTCGTGACGCAGACGGTCACTGTTCCGCCGACGCACACGGGCCGGCCGACCCGTGACCGTCCCACCTGGATCGCCTACGTCCAGCTGTCCTTCTATGCGTGGTTCCTGTATGCGTTCGGAGCGACGCAGGCCCTGCTGCGCGACGAGGAGGGCACCACGCGCTCAGTCGCCGCCCTCCACGGCACCACCCTCGCCATCGGCGGCCTCATCGGAGCCCTCACCTGCGCACGGGCGATCGACCGCTGGGGCCGCGGCCGGGTCCTGCGCGTCACGGCGGTGGGCGCCTGCCTCGGGATCCTCGTGTACACCTCGCCCGGTGGCCTGGCTGCCAGCCTGTTCGGAGCCGGGCTGACAGCCCTGTTCGGCACCGCCCTGCTGATCTCCGTCAACGCCTTCATCCTGGACTACCAGGGTCTAGCCGGCCCGGCGAGCCTCACCGAGGCCAACGCGCTCGCGTCCGTCGCCGGACTGCTCGGTCCACTGGCCATCGGCCTGGGGGCGGTGACCGTGCTCGGGTGGCGCGCCGGGATGTGGATCGTCGTGGTGGCCCTTCTCGCGGTCGAGGTCTGGCGTGGTCGCGATGTCGGCGTGTTCGGCACGCGCAGGCCCTCGCACCACGAGCGCGACACCACTCGCCTGCCACGACGCGTCCTCTGGTCGCTGGCCATCATCGTGTGCTTCCTGTCCACGGAGTTCTCGCTCACCTTCTGGGGCGCCGACCTGCTCCGTGAGCGGTGCGGATTCGGCCCGGCAGCAGCGGCGGCCTCCCTGGCCTCGGTGGCCGCCGGCATGCTCGTCGGCCGGCTGGTCGGCTCACGCCTGGCTCAGCAGGTGGCGGCCGAGACCCTCCTGAAGCTCTCCATCGTCGTGGCCCTCGCAGCCTTCGCCCTCGCCTGGGCCGTCACCCAGTGGCCACTGGTCATCGCCGGCCTGTTCCTGACCGGCGTGGGAATCGGCGTCCACTGGCCCCTCGGCGTCGCCCGCGTCGTCCGCGACTCAGGGGGCATGACGGACCGCGCGTCGGCCACCGCTTCAGTGGCAGGCAGCATCGCTGCCGGTCTGGCGCCCTTCGCCCTCGGCGTGCTCTCCGACACGGTCGGCTTCCACTCCGCGTTCCTGCTCGTGCCCGTCTTCCTGGGGATCGCCATGGCGATCCTCGTCATCCACCCCGTGCCCGACGCCGGCCCGCTTCGGCGATAGCGATCACCAGGCCGGCCACGGCCACCAGCCCGACCGCGAGGGCGATGCCGGCCGCATCCGGCGTCGAGCCGGCCGACGTGCCGCTCACCGCGGCAGCAGTCCAGCCCCCCGCTCCCGACCCGGCGGTGGCCGTCGCAGGCGGCGTCGCCACCGAGGGGCCCACCGAGCCCGCGTCGCTCCCGATCGAAGCGACCGGGACCGCCACGCGCAGCAGGCGGTCATCCCTCTCGCCGGCCACCAGCAGCGCACTGCCGTCCGGGGTCCAGGTGATCGCCTCTCCCTGCGGTTGGAACGGCAGGTGGACGCGCTGCTCCGGTGGGCCTGGCGGGAGGCCGGAGTAGCTGACGGCATCGACGTAGTCGCGCAGCACGTAGCGGCCACCGTCCGGGCTCACGGCCCCATCGGTGATCAGCCCACCCTCGCGCCCGCACCCTTCGCGCGACGTTCAGCGTGGTGCGCGACAGGTGCCTGGGCAGCGCGTAGATGCTGCCGTGCGCCAGTTGCCGCGTCACGATCCACAGCCGCATCGAGTTGGGGTCGGCGAGCAGCGCCTCGGCGTTGTGCGGTCGGTCCGAGTAGGTGAACCGGTACGTGCGTGCGCTCACGGTCTGGTCCCGGAGGACCTCGGGCTCCCGGACGCGATGCAGGCGCACCTCCGGCCAGTTGTCCCGGTTGTCGCCGATGTCTGCGACCCACAGCACCGGGGTGCCCTTGCGGTCGCGGCCCGACGCGATCGCCTCGATGTCACGTGCCTCGATGCCCGAGATCGTGATGGTCGCCAGCGTGTCGCACGTGGTCGCGTCCACCGCGTAGATGCGCGGACCGCCCGAGGAGTCGTTGTGCAGCCACAGCACGTCCGCATGCCGCAGGGACGTCGTCATCCCGCTGATCTCGGTGAAGCGCTCGTCTGCGAACCGGCACACCTCGGTGACGCCATCCTCGGCCGCGGCCCACGGCATGCCGCCGAGGAGGCAGGGGGCACCCAGCAGGGCCAGTGCTGCGAGGAGGCGTCGCACGCGACTAGGGCCGCAGGTAGGCGACGACCACGACGACCGTCAGCGAGATCAGGACGGCGAGCGTGACGAAGCGTCGAGTCCGCGGATCCATGCCGCCACCCTACGCACCGCCCCCACCTCCCCCGCCTGTTGAGCGGGACTACTTCAGGCCGAGGGCCATCTCGAGCGGGTAGATCGCGAAGTACACCAGGAAGGCGATCGAGATGACCCACATCAGCCAGCTGACGCTGGCGCGCCCTGCCGAGGGCCATCTGGATGACCACCCACGTCACGAAGCCGGCCCCGATGCCATTGGTGATCGAGTAGGTGAACGGCATCAGCGTGATGGTGAGGAAGGCCGGGATGCCGATGCTGTAGTCGGTGAAGTCGATGTGGCGGATCTGCGTCATCATGAGGAAGCCGACGACGACCAGGGCCGGCGTGGCCGCCTCGTAGGGGACGATCGTGACGAGCGGCGAGAACAGCATCGCGACGAGGAACAGCGCCACCCGTGACCAGCGAGGCGATACCCGTGCGAGCGCCCTCGCCGATTCCCGCCGCGGACTCGATGTAGGCGGTGTTGCTCGACGCGGACGCCGCGCCGCCGGCGACGGCGGCAGCGAGTCGACGACCAGGATGCTCTCGAAGTGCGGGATCTGGCCGTCGTCGTCGAGCAGCTCCGCCTCCGTGGCCAGCCCGAAGGCCGTGCCCATCGTGTCGAAGAAGTCGCTGAGCATGAGCGAGAAGATCGCCAGCACGGACGCGATCACGCCGATGACCTGGAAGCTGCCGAAGAGGTTGAACTGCCCCAAGCAGGCGACAGATCGGGCGACGCGACGATCTGATCAGGCATCCTGGGGACGTTCAGGCCCCAGCCGAGCGGGTTGTCCGCAGACCTCGCACCAACGCCGGCAACCGCCTCGATGATGATCGCCACCACCGTCGTCGCGAGGATGCCGATGAGGATCGCGCCCTTGACCTTGCGCACGAGCAGGATGATCGTCAGGAGCAGGCCGAAGCAGAAGGTGGAGATCGGCCAGCCCTGGAGCTCGCCGAAGATGCCGAAGCTGACCAGCGGCACGCCCGTGCGAACGATGCCGGAGTCGACCAGGCCGATGATCGTGATGAACAGGCCGATGCCGACGCCGATGGCGTACTTGAGCTGCTCCGGCACCGCGGTGAAGACGGCCGACCGGAAGCCGGTCAGCACGAGCAGGAGGATGAGCAGGCCCTCGAGCACGACCAGGCCCATGGCGTCGGCCCACGTCATCTGGGGGGCGAGGGTGAAGGCCACGAAGCCGTTCAGCCCGAGCCCGGCGGCGATGGCGATCGGGAATCGCCCGAGGACGCCCATCAGGATCGTCATCACGCCCGGCCACGAGCGCCGTCACCGCGGTGACCATCGCGATCGACGTGAGCACGTCGGTGTGCCGCCGACGAACTCGCCGTTCATGTCCTTGGCGGTGCCGATGATCAGCGGGTTCAGGACGACGATGTACGCCATCGTGAAGAAGGTGACGAAGCCGCCGCGCACCTCGCGGCCGTAGGTGGATCCGCGGGCGGAGAGTTCGAACCAGCGGTCGAACCTGCTCGTCGGGGTCGTTCGTGACGTCACTGGCATGAGCTCCTCCGGGGGGAGTCGGTGCGTGTCGAGGCTCGCCGGGGAAGGCGACAGTCGTCGGACGTTCCGCGCGCAGAGTAGCGTGCCCCCGTCATGGCGACGGGGCGACTCAGGCGAATCGGACGAGGACGCGATCCTCCCCGTAGGGATCGGCACGGCGATCTGGCTGGTGGCCCTCGTGGCCCTGCTGGTGCTGCGTCCCCGGCTGGACGAGAGCGGCACCACGTGGTGGATCGGCGTGGCCCTCGTCGGCGTGATCAGCGGTACCGGCGGGGTGCTGTTCCTGCGCTGGCGGCGCGGTCGCATGCGCTGATCACCCGAACGCCTCCGCTGGTCCCACGCCCCGCGGGCCCTGCCACGGCGGGTGCAGCATTCGCATGGTTCAGGAGTGGCCGAGCTCCAGCGGGTCCCACGCCGACTCGTCGGCCGAGGCCTCGGGCCTGGGCTCGGCATCGGCCTCGACCTCGGAGTGCGCGCCGCAGCCGAAGGTGAGTGCGACGACCTTGCCGTCGGCAGGGCTCATGACGTTGGCGCAGACGGCGAACAGCTGGCCCAGGGCCCCGCCGATGGGCAGTTGGAAGCCGCATGAGGCGCACTCGCCCGGTGCCTGCCTGGCCATCGGGGTCGTCGGTCCGAAGTCGCCGGACACCCAGCGGTCGGCCGCCTCGTCGCGTCCGATCGGGGAGAGCACCCGGACGCGTCCGAGGCCGATCTCCCATTGACCCGGATGCAGCGGCGACTCGGACTGGACCGACTCGAGATCGTCCTCGCCCGTGAGGCCCGCGACCAGCCGTGCATCGTCCAGTTGCGTCGGCAGGACGTCGCCCGGGCCGAGGTCGCCCGGCTGGACCCGCTCGCTCCACGGCAGCCAGGGCGGCGCGACGATCGACAGCGGACCCGGCAGCAGCACGACGTCGACGACACTGGCGGCCTTCGCCCGCGGCGCCCTCGCAACGGTCACGGCCCAGCGCCAGCCCAGGTAGGCAGGGTTCAGGCACTCGAAGGAGTGCGTGGCGAGCCGGTCGTCCTCCATCACCATGTCGATGTGGTCGCCCACGAGCGCCGAGCCGGCCTCGGTGACCGCCGCGTCGCGGGCCCGCTGCTCCGCGGCAACGAGCACCGCATCGCGCTTCGCGACGCCGGCATGGACGGTGGGGGTCATGGGGAGATTGTGTCCCACCGGCCGGTCCGTCGTGAGGGTGGGGCCGGGGGTAGTGTCGATCCCATGAGCCGCCGACGTGCCGCAGTCGTCATCCTCGCGTCCACCGCACTCGCCCTCGGGCTGTCCGGGTGCGACAAGCCGGCCCCCGGCGCAAGCGTCTTCTCCGGCACGACGACGCAGTTCCAGCGGGCGGTGTGCTGGGCCTTCGACACCGACGAGCTCGACCCGAGCACCTGCGCCCAGGATGCCGTCGCGCAGGCCGCCGACGGAGCCACGATCGCGACCATCCCCGTCGTGGCCGGGCAGACCATCGGCATCAGCGTCGACCCCGTCGTCGCGGACGCGGGCTGGTTCCCCGTGGTCGGCGGCAACAAGCTGACCACGGAGCCGATCACCAGCACCTACTACCGGTTCAGCTACCCCGGGTTCGACGCGCTGCCGGCTGACGGCCTCACCCTGCAGGTCGTCGCCGGGGACGGCGCCAAGACGCGCGGCCTGTGGGTGTTCAAGATCGTCCCTGCATAGTCACGGGCTGGGCAGGGCCGCTCAATCGCTAGACGTCCAGGTCGTTGGCCACGGCGCGCAGCATCGCGGCGATCTTGTGCGCGCTCGCGTCGGGCGGATACTTGCCGCGCCGGAACTGGTTCGAGACGCCGTCGAGCATCTTGATGAGGTCCTCGAGGATCACGGCCATGTCGTCGGCCGGCTTCCGGGAACCCTTCACGACCGAGGGGGCCGCCGAGAGAACCGAGAGCGAGAGCGCCTGCTTGCCCTTGCGCCCGTCGACGACGCCGAACTCGACCTTGGTGCCCTTCTTGAGCGAGGTCACTCCTGCCGGCAGCGTCGAGACGTGCACGAAGACATCGTCACCCTCGTCGGAGGTGATGAAGCCGAAGCCCTTGTCGGCGTCGTAGTACTTGACGGTTCCCGTTGGCACGACAGCCTCACTCACCTCGGGCGGAACGGCCGGCCGGTGTCCGGCCGTCGACACGAGCTGCCTCGTGCCCCCACAGGCTACCTTCCCCGCCGTGCGGCGTCGCGCCTTGCCCTGCGAGGCTTGGCCTATGGACCGTTCGTCGGCGCGTGCCGACCTCACCCTGCGCATCGGGGCGATCGTGATCGCGGTCGGCCTGGCGGCCACCGTGATCGCCGTCCTCCCCTTCTTCCTCCCCTCGATCGGCACGCCGAGCGCCATGTGGTTCCTGTCGATGCTCACCGGCGTGGGGCTGGCCATCGTCATCGCCGGGCTGGTCATGAGCGCCCGATCGCGTCGACGCGTACCGTAGGCAGGATGGTGTCCCCGCGCAGTCTCGCCGACGACCTGCGCAGGCGCGACGACGATGTGCTCGCCCGCATGCTGGCCCGCCGTCCCGACCTCGTCCATCCCGTCCCCTCCGACATGACGGCCCTGACCACCAGGGCCACGACGGGGCCCTCCGTGTCCCGCTGCCTCGACCGCCTCGACGCCCTGCACCTGCACGTCCTGCGGGTGGCCGCCGACCTGAGCGTCGCCACCTCGGCGCCGGCCGATGCCATCGTGCGGACGGCGGCCGAGCCGCTCCCGCCCGACGCCGAGGACGCCTGCCGCGCGGCGCTCGACGATCTCGTGGAGGCCGCGCTGGTATGGGGAGCGCCCGACGCCCTGCGCTGCGTGCATCCGGTCCGCGACCTTGTCGACTCCGCGCCCGCTCCGCAGTGGCCGCCGCCGGCCATCTGCGCCACGGGCGGCCGACACGACCAGGCGGACATCGACGCCCAGGCCGCCCTGCACGCCCGCGAGACGCTGGCCCAGGCGCGCGATCTCCTCGATGACTGGTCCGTGCAGCCGCCATCGATCCTCCGCACGGGCGGGCTGCCGCTGCGCGACTTCGGCACGGCCCGCGCCAGGCTGCACGCCGACTGGTCGCGGGTGTCCCTGGTCATCGAGGTCGCGCACGCCGCACGGCTCTTCGCCGATGACCTGGAGGAGAGCCCGCACTGGGTCCCGACGGACCACTACGACGCCTGGCTGTCCCAGGAGCCCGCAGCCCAGTGGATCGAGCTGGTCGGCGGCTGGCTGGAACTGTCCCGGCTGCCGTCGATCGCGCATGAGAAGACGCAGGTGCTCTCCCCCAGCCGGGATCGGCGGGCCATCCCGGGCATGCGCCGCCAGGTACTGGCACTGCTGGCGGAGCTGCCTGCCGGGCACGCCTCGACCGCCGACCAGCTCATCGCGGTCCTCGACGACCGCCAGCCGCGGCGCGCGGGCGACCTGCGCCACGACGCCGTGGCGGCGACACTGCGGGAGGCCGACGCCCTGGGGGTCACCGCAGCGGGTGCGCTCAGCACCGCCGGCCGCCTCCTGCTGGCAGCGCCACAGGCCGACGCGGCGGCCCGTCGCGCCCATGCGCACCGCGTCGCCGACGCGTTCGCGATGGCCCTGCCTGCCGACGTCGACCACGTGCTCATCCAGGCCGATCTCACGGTCGTGGCCCCGGGTCCGCTGGTCTCGCACGTGGCTCGCAGCCTCCGGCTGCTCGCCGACGTGGAGTCCCGCGGGCACGCGACCGTCTACCGGATCGGCGAGGACTCGATCCGGCGGGCGCTCGACGCCGGCTGGGACGCGGCAGCGGTCCACGCGCTGCTCGCCGAGATCTCCAGCACGCCCGTGCCGCAGCCGCTGACCTACCTCATAGACGACACCGCTCGACGCCACGGCGCGGTGCGGATCGGCAACGCCATGGGCTACGTCCGGTGCGACAACCCTGAGACGCTGGGCGCGCTGCTCGCGGACCGGCGGCTGCACACCCTCGGCCTGAGCCGTCTCGCCGACACCGTCCTGGTGAGCCAGGCGCCCGCACCCGAGCTGGTCTCGGCCCTGCGTGCAGCCGGCTACGCCCCGGCCGCCGAGAGCCCCGACGGCAACGTCGTCATCAGGCGGCCCGAGGACCACCGCACGCCGGCCCGACGCCCATCCCCGGTCACCACGCGCCGACTGCCCGAGGAGGAGCTCATCTCGGCCGCCGTGCGGACGCTGCGCGCCGCCGACCGCGCCACGCAGGACCGTCGCGGAGTGACGGTCGCCGGCCCTGCGTCGTCCGCTCCGCAGCTCGCCAGCCTGAGCGCCGCCGCAATCGTGGCCACGCTGCGCTCCGCGATTGCCGAGCGCCGCCCGATGTGGGTCGGCTACGCGGATACCGACGGCACCATCACCGAGCAGGTCATCGATCCCATCCGCATCCACGGCGGGGTGCTGACGGCCTTCGACCACCGGACCGAGCAGGTCCGCGGCTTCGCCGTGTCCCGGGTGACCGGCTGCGCCGACCTGCCGGAGTAGCCGCCGCCAGGCGTCGTTGACCATCCGGCAGCGTCACACCTGATGGTCCTTGCGACGCTGCCGGCTGGTCAACGTCAGGCGAGGCGCAGTTCGGTACTCCAGACCGTGAGGTCGGCCAGGATCTCGGGGATCGGCTCGACTGCGATGCCCGGACCGGTGGGAACCGCGAGCTGACCATCGTCGAGGACGAACGGCTCGGTCACGTCGACCCGGTAGTAGCGGCTCGACGCGCTGGTGTCGCCTGCGAGCGTGAACCCGGGCAGGGCGGCGAGCGCCACGTTGGCGGCCCTGCCGATACCGGTCTCGAGCATGCCGCCGCACCACACGGGCACGCCCCGGTCCGCGGCACAGGTCGTGGATGTCGCGCGCCGTCAGGTAGCCGCCGACGCGGCCGGGCTTGATGTTGATGATCGAGCAGGCGCCGAACTCGATCGCCGAGTCCGCCGACGCCACCGAATGGATCGACTCGTCCATGCAGATCGGCGTGCGGACGGCCTGCGAGATCAGGACGTGCCCGTACCAGTCCTCCTCCGGCAGCGGCTGCTCGTGGAGCAGCAGGCCGAACTCGTCGAGGCTGGCGAGGTGGGCCGCGTCGGCACGCGTGTACGCCTGGTTCGCGTCTGTCTGCAGGGGCATGTCCGGCCACCGCTCCCGGACGGCCGCGACCGGCTCGATGTCCCAGCCGGGCTCGATCTTCAGCTTGATCCGCCGATAGCCCGCCTCGACGTACCCGCCGACCTCGTCGAGCAGCTCCTCGATCGACTCCGTGGCGGGAATGCCCACGGACACGCCGCAGTCCACGCGGTCGCGGACCGCACCCAGGTACGAGGCCAGCGAGAGTCCTCGCTCGCGCAGCCAGACGTCGAGCATGGCGGTCGACAGCGCCGCCTTGGCCATGGGATGGCCGCGGACGACCTCCATGGCCGCCCGCACGTCGGCGGGATCGTCCGCGTCCGCCACTTCGAGCAGCGTCGGCAGCAGATGGTCGGTGATGACGTCGATGGCGCCATTGCCGTACTCGTAGCTGTAGCCCGGCCAGGACATCGTCGCGCACTCGCCCCAGCCGCGGACGCCGTCCGCGGAGATCGCCTCGACGAGGATGACGTCACGCACCGCCTCAGTGCCGAAACTGGTGCGGAAGGGCTTGACCAGGGGGATGCTCAGCCGGTGCAGCCGGAAGGTCTCGATGGTCATCTGTCCCTCTCCAGGACGTAGCCGCCGGCGCCGCTGACGCCGATGATCCGGAACCCGTCGGCGAAGGCCGCCTGCAGGGCCTCGCGCACGGCGAGCCGCCACTGCGCCGCCGCGTCCGGGCTCTGCGCCCTGATGGCCACGATGTCATCGGGCAGCTCGATCTCGATGACATCCCGGCCGCCGATGATCAGCTCGATGGGGTCCAGGCGCTCGAGGCCGCCCTCTGACGCGGCGATGGCCCTCGGCGATTCCAGGCGCCACCAGGCGAACAGCCGGTCGGTGGGCTCGCCGGTGTTGATCTCGTCGTCCATCGCGCCGTAGAAGTCGACCTCGAAGCCCTCGACGTCGACTCCCAGCTTGAGCAGGTTCAGGATCGCGTTCCGCCGCACGAGCGGGTCGAACGTCCACACGATCGTGTCGATCCCGTGCTCGAGGGCCCACAGCCGCTGGTGCATCTTCAGCGCCGAGCCGACATGGGCGTCGCGGTGTGCCGGCAGCACGGCGGCCATGTGCGAGTGCAGGTGCGTGTGCCACCCGTCCGCCCGGACGCTGCGTCCGACGAAGGCGAGCGCGGCACCGATCGGCCGGCCATCGCGGTAGGCCGCCGACGCGCAGCCGCCGGCATGGACCAGCGCGCGCAGCAGGTTCGCCTGGATCTGGGTGGATCCGTTCCGCGAGGGCCAGACGGCGTCGAAGACGCCTCGGGCGTCCTGGAGTTCACTAAGGTCGGAAAGGGTCCGAACCCGTACGTCGGCCCGAACCTCGGCCGCGGCCAGGTCGGACCGGGGTGACCACTCGCTCACATGGCTCACCGTACCGACGTTGGAGGCTGCACATGCCGCAGACCGAACTTCTCCAGCAGGCTCGACTGCTGCTGCCCGCGATGGTCGACGCGGTCGAGGCGCTGGTCAGCATCGAGTCGCCGTCGGCGGACCTCGCCGCGTGCGAGGCGGCGGTGTCCGAGGCCATCGGGATCCTGTCCGGCTGGCTGCCGTCCCCCGCCCGCGCCGAGTGGCACGGCGGCCGACCCGTGTGGAGGTGGGGGCCGGATCGACCGCGCGTCCTCCTGCTCGGGCACCTCGACACCGTCTGGCCCCTTGGCTCCCTGGCCCGGCTGCCTTTCTCCCAGGACGGCGAGCGCCTGCGCGGACCGGGCGTGTTCGACATGAAGGCCGGCATCGTGCAGGGCTGGGCCGCGCTCACCCTCGCCGGCGTCACGGACGACTCTGGCGTCGGGATGCTCCTGACCACCGATGAGGAGACGGGGTCCATGACCTCTCGCAGCCTCATCGCCTCCGCGATCGCGGAGGCGGAGGCGGTTCTCGTCCTCGAGCCCTCTGCCGATGGCGCGCTGAAGACCGCCCGCAAGGGCACGTCCTGGTACAGCCTCGAGATCGGCGGACGCGCCGCCCACGCCGGGCTCGATCCCGAGCAGGGGGTCAATGCCCTCGTCGCGGCTGCCGAGATGGCGATCGCGTCCACCGGATGGGCCGATGCATCGACCGGCACCACCGTGACGCCGACGGTGCTCACTGCCGGCTCCACGTCCAACACGGTCCCGGCGCGGGCCCGGCTGACGCTGGACGTGCGCGCATGGTCGAGCGAGGAGCAGCTGCGGGTGGACGATGCCGTGCGCCACTGGCGGTCCTCGTCGACCGCCGCGACCGTCGAGGTCAGCGGCGGGGTGGATCGACCGCCACTCGAGGAGTCCGCGTCCGCCTCGCTGTTCTCCATCGCCCAGGACTGCGCAGCCTCCCTGGGCCTGCCTGCGATCCGCGGAAGGGCGGTGGGCGGCGCCAGCGACGGCAACCTCACGGCGGCAGCGGGCGTGCCGACCCTGGACGGGCTGGGCGCGGTCGGCGACGGCGCCCACGCCGACCACGAGTGGGCCAGCGTGCCGGCCATGGCGGAGCGTGCGGCACTGGTCGCCGCCCTGGTCGCCCGCCTGCTGACCGGTGGTCGCTGACCTACCCCGCCAGCGCATAGGCTCGTCCGATGGCCGACGGACCCCTGATCGTGCAGAGCGACAAGACCCTGCTGCTCGAGGTCGACCACGCCCAGGCTGCGGAGTGCCGCAAGGCGATCGCCCCCTTCGCCGAGCTCGAGCGGGCACCCGAGCACATCCACACCTACCGGCTCACGCCGCTCGGCCTGTGGAACGCGCGGGCCGCCGGTCACGATGCCGAGCAGGTCGTCGACACGCTCCTGAGGTACTCGCGCTACCCGGTGCCGCACGCCCTCCTCGTCGATGTCGCCGAGACGATGTCCCGCTACGGCCGGCTCCAGGTCAGCAACCACCCCGTGCACGGGCTGGTGCTGCAGGCGATCGAGCAGTCCGTCCTCGAGGAGGTGCTGCGCAGCAAGAAGGTCTCCCCGCTGCTCGGCGCACGCGTGGACGACACGACCGTCATCGTGCATCCCAGCGAACGCGGCCACCTCAAGCAGGCACTGGTGAAGCTGGGCTGGCCGGCCGAGGACGTGGCCGGCTACGTCGACGGCGAGCGCCACGCCATCGGCCTGGACGCCCACCTGTGGCAGCCGCGCCCATACCAGACCGAGGCGGCCGAGGGGTTCTGGCACGGCGGCTCGGGAGTCGTGGTCCTGCCCTGCGGTTCCGGCAAGACGATCGTCGGCGCGCTGGCCATGGCACTGGCTCAGGCGACCACGCTGATCCTGGTGACGAACACGGTCGCCGCGCGGCAGTGGCGCGACGAGCTGCTGCGCCGCACGACCCTCACCGCGGACGAGATCGGCGAGTACTCGGGGGCCAAGAAGGAGATCCGCCCCGTCACCATCGCGACCTACCAGGTGATGACGACCAAGAGGCAGGGCATCTACCCGCATCTGGAGGTGTTCGACTCGCGCGACTGGGGGCTGATCATCTACGACGAGGTGCACCTGCTCCCGGCGCCGATCTTCCGGTTCACCGCCGACATCCAGTCGCGCCGCCGGCTGGGCCTCACCGCAACCCTCGTGCGCGAGGACGGACGCGAGAGCGACGTGTTCTCGCTGATCGGCCCCAAGCGCTACGACGCGCCCTGGAAGGACATCGAGAACCAGGGCTACATCGCCCCTGCCGACTGCATCGAGGTGCGGGTCACGCTGCCGGACTCCGACCGCATGACGTACGCGATGGCCGAGCCGGAGGACAGGTACCGGCTGGCCTCGTCCGCGCCCGAGAAGCTGCGCATCACCGAGGAGATCGTCCGCCGACACGCTGACGACCGCGTCCTGGTCATCGGCCAGTACCTCGACCAGCTCGCCGAGCTCGGCGCGCACCTCGACGCACCCGTCATCACCGGCGCGACGCCGGTCCGCGAGCGCGAGCGGCTGTTCGCGGGCTTCCGAGAGGGCGACTTCAAGGTTCTCGTCGTCAGCAAGGTCGCCAACTTCTCCATCGACCTGCCCGAGGCCGGCGTGGCCGTGCAGGTGAGCGGCACGTTCGGCTCGCGGCAGGAGGAGGCGCAGCGGCTCGGCAGGATCCTGCGTCCCAAGGAGGACGGCCGCGTCGCGCACTTCTACTCGATCGTCACGCGCGACACGGTCGACGCGGACTTCGCCCAGCACCGGCAGCGCTTCCTCGCCGAGCAGGGCTACGCATACCGCATCATCGACGCCGAGGACATCCACGCAGGCACCTGGCAAGCCGAGTGAGCACCAACGCCCCGGCCAGCCCGCCGAGTCCGATGACCCTGCCCCTCAAGGTGATGGGCATCGCCGCGGTCATCGGCATCGTCGCCGCGCTCGGCGCCTCGCTGCTCATGGTCTTCATCGACACCGCCGAGGGCTGGGTGTGGGACGACCTGCCGGCCGCCCTGGGCTTCACCGAGCTGCCGGTCTGGTGGACCTTCCTCGCGCTGCTCATCGGTGCCGGGATCGTGGCCCTGGCCTGGCGACTGCCGGGCGCCACGGGCAAGAGCCCCCTGACCGGCCTGCACTTCGACACCCTTCCGATCAACGCGCCCTCCTTCCTGCTGGCCGCCATCGGCTCCCTCGTCTTCGGGTTCGTCCTCGGCCCGGAGGCTCCGCTCGTCATCCTCGGCACCACCATCGGCGCCCTCGCGATGCGAGGCAAGCCGCCGCAGATGGTCCAGCTCGCCATGCTGCTCGGCGGTTCGGCCGCCATCGGGGCGATCTTCGGCAACCCGTTCGTCACGGCCTTCATGCTGCTGGAGTTCGCGGCCATGGGGGCCATGCCCTCCGCCGTGCTCATGCCGGCGTTCGTGGCCCTGGGAGCCGGATACGTGACGCAGATAGGCATCGGGCAGTGGACGGGGTTCGGCACGCATGTCCTCGCCGTGCCAGGGATGCCTGCCTACGACACCCTCATGTTCCCGGACCTGATCGGGGGCGCCGTCATCTCGATCGCTGCCGCCCTCGCCGCCGCGGTGGCCCGCGAGTTCGGCGAGCGGGTCGAGGCCGTCGCCGCGAAACACCGTGCGGTCGTGCTCGTCGGGGCGGCCCTGCTCACGTCTGTCCTCGCGGTCGGCGTGTCCGCCATCGCCGGCGTCGGCGTCGAGCTCGTGCTGTTCTCCGGTCAGTCGGCCATGCCGCAGCTCATCGCCGAGACCTCAGGGCTCACCGTGCTCCTCATCGTGGCCGCCAAGGTGCTCGCCTACGGGCTCGCACTCGGTGGCGGCTACCGCGGCGGCCCGATCTTCCCGGCGACCTTCATCGGCGTGGGCGTCGGCGTGCTCGCGTCGGTCGTCTTCACCGACCTGTCGGTCAGCGCCATGGCCGCCGCCGGCATCGCCGCCACCGCCACCGTCATGCTCCGGCTGCCGTTCACCTCGGCCATGCTCGGCATGCTGCTCATCGGGTCCGCGGGCCTCGCCGTCGCACCGCTCGCGATCATGGGCTCCGTCGTCGGCTTCGGCGTGCGGCAGGCCCTGGACAAGGTCGACGCCAAGCGCCAGTCATCGGTCAGCCCGGCTCCCGCCATGCCGTGAGGCGCCCGCGCTGACGGGCGACGAGGCTGCGGCCCGCCTCCCGGCGTGGCGAAGCCGGCCTCAGTCGGGCCTGGCGGCGCGTGGCCAGTCGCGCGTCGACATCGAAGCTGAAGTCCTCGACCGTGCCCATGCCGGGCAGCGGCAGGTGCACCGTCCCGACGTTCGCACTGCCGACCAGCTCGATCTCGGCCATCGGGTCGTGCCGCGGCCCGCATGGCGTGACGGTGAGGAGCAGCTCCACGTCGATATCGCCCGATGTCGCATGGCCCGACAGCGTCGGGGCGCCCTCGGTGTTCGGGCCCAGGCCCGCGTAGCTCAGGACGTGCGCATCGTGCCGGGTCACGAGGGTGCGTGCGGCCGCCTGCATGAGGAAGTTGCGCGTCCTCAGCTCGTCGAGGGCGAGGTGCAGTGTCAGGCGCACGTGCTCGGACGTCACGTGCAGCTCACCGCCCGACACCGGTGCGGTGACGTCGACGGCAACCAGGCCGATTCGGCCGCTGCGCAGGCGCACGTCGGCGCCATCGACGGTGTGAATCGACCAGGAGCCCTCAGGGGTCGTCACGAGTCGCTCCTTCCGTGGAGGCCCGGCGCGTCATGAGCGGATCCGGGAGTTGTCGGGGTCGTACATGGGGCGGATGGACGCGACCGCCGCATGGCGGGTGCCGGCCACGTCGACCTCCCACGAGCAGGCGGCCAGGTACTCCGCCGTCAGCGGCTCGCCGCCGCTGTCGACCATGGCCAGGCCGACCGCGCCACCGAGAGTGTGACCGTAGCTCGCCGCGCGCACGTACCCGACGGGCGAGCCATCGCGCAGGACGATCTCGGCATGGTGCATCAGCGGTTCGGGGTCCAGCAGCCGCACCTGCAGGAGCCGCCGGGCGAGCGGCCCGGCCGCCTTGCGCGCGAGCACGGCGTCGCGGCCGATGAAGCCGCCCGGCTTGTCGAGGGCCACGGCGAAGCCGAGGCCGGCCTCGAGGACGGAGTCGGTGTTGTCGATGTCGTGGCCGTAGTCGCGGTAGCCCTTCTCCATACGCAGGCTGGCGAGCGCCTTCAGGCCGGCGTGCCGCATCCCCACGCGCGCGCCGGCGGCGGCGAGCTGCTCGTACGCGTGCATCGCCTGCTCGGCCGGGACGTACAGCTCGTAGCCGAGCTCCCCGAGGTACGTGATGCGCACGCACAGGGCCCGGGCGAAGCCGAGGTCGACGTATCGTGCGGCGCGGAACGGGAAGGCCGCGTTGGAGAGGTCGACCGACGTGATCGACTGCAGCAGCTCGCGGGAGCGCGGCCCCTGCACGTTGATCTGGGCAAGGCTGGACGTCACGTCCGTGACGTACGCGCGATCGTCCCCGGCGTGCCGCTGCAGCCACGTCTGGACGTGCCCGAGCGCGTTGTCCGATGCGATGACCATGAACCGGTCGTCGGCGAGCTTGGTCACGGTGAGGTCGGCCTCGATCGCGCCGCCCTCGTTGAGCCACTGCGTGTAGGTGATCACGCCCGACTCGCCGTCGACCGAGTTGGCCGACACCCGGTCGAGCAGCCGACCGGCATCGGCTCCCTGCACCAGGAGCTTCGACATGAACGACATGTCCATCAGGCCGACGCCCTCGCGCACGGCCCGATGCTCGCTCGCCCACGTCTCGAACCAGCTCTGTCGTCCCCACGTGAGCTCGCCCACCCGCGGCTCGACGCCCGGGCCGGCGAACCAGTCGGCGCCCTCCCAGCCGCTGACGTCACGGAAGTAGGCACCCTGCTCAACGAGTCGGTCGTGGATGGGCGACCGCTTGATGCCGCGGGCCGACTCCATCGACCGTCCCGGGAAGTGGGCCTGGTACACCATGCCGAGCGTCTCCACCGTGCGCTCGGCGCGGTAGCGCGGGTTGAGCTGGTACGGCTGGAAGCTGTCGATGTTGAAGCCGGTCACGTCCATGTCCGGCCGCCCGTCGACGATCCAGGCGGCCATCAGGCGACCCAGCCCGCCGCCGTGGATGATCCCGACGGAGTTCATGCCCGCCGCCACGTAGTAGTTGCGCAGGTCCGGGGCCTCGCCGACGACCGGCGCAAGGTCGGGGGTGAAGGACTCCGGACCGCAGAAGAACTTGCGGATGCCGACCTCCATCGACACGGGGACCCGCGCCATCGCCCGCTCGAGGTAGGGCCCCATCCGGTCCCAGTCGGGCGGGATCTCCCCGAACGAGAAGCCGGCCGGGATGCCGTCGACGTGCCACGGGGCGCAGACCGGCTCGAACAGGCCGATCATCAGCCCGCGGCCCTCCTCGCGGTAGTACCCGTGGGAGGACGGATCCTCGAACACCGGCCATTCCGGGTCCACTCCGTCGATCGGCTCGGTGATCAGGTAGTAGTGCTCGGCCGCCTGCAGCGGGATCACCACACCCGACCGCTCGCCGAGCTCACGGGCCCACATCCCGGTGCAATTGACGACGTACTCGCACTCGATGTCGCCCTCGGCCGTGGTCACGCCGGTGACCCGGCCGCCGGACGACGTCACCCCGGTCGCCGCGATCCCCTCGATGATGGTGACGCCCTGCATGCGCGCGCCCCTGGCCAGGGACATCGTCACGTCGACCGGGTTGACGCGGCCGTCCTGCGGGACGTAGAAGCCGGCGAGGAGGTCGTCCGTCCTGGCAATCGGGAATCGCTCGGCGATCTCGCTCGCAGAGATCTCGTGCACGTCCAGGCCGACGAGCCGGTTGAAGGCCGCGACCCGGCGGTACTCCTCGAGCCGACCCGCATCCGCGGCCGCCTCGATGAACCCCACCCGCTTGAAGCCCGTCGCCAGCCCGGTCTCCTCCTCGAGCCGTGCGTAGAGCTCGCGGGAGTACATGCGCATGGACATCGAGGTCTCGGACAGCGAGCCGAAGCAGGTCATCAGGCCCGCCGCATGCCACGTGGTTCCCGAGGTCAGCCGGTCGCGCTCGAGGAGCACGACGTCGCTCCAGCCGAGGTGGCCGAGGTGGTAGGCGACGGACGTGCCGATGACCCCGCCGCCGATGACGACGACCCTCGCGCGTTCGGGAATGGACATGGCATGAGGATATGGAGGCGGCCGCCGGGAAGCACCGGTAACCGTGCCCTAACCTGCGCGCCGCCTGTGGACGATCGGTTGCCCCCTTCCTGACCGCCGGGCTGGCGTCCGACCAGATCCGGCAACGCGTCCGCGGCGGACACTGGCGCACCCTGGACGTCGGCGTCCACCTCCGCGGCGATGCGCCCGAAAAGGACCTCGAAGACTTCGCACGTGCGCGGGTCGCGCATGTGCAACGCTGCGTGGCGGCGGTGCGACGGCGCCCCGACGCCGTGATCGGCTTCGGCTCCGCCGCGCTGGTGCACGGACTGCCGCTGGTGTCCGGTATCCCGGCCGCCGGGGCCTCGCTGGCCGCGCTCGGACGAGTCCGGGGAACTAGACAGGCCGCCCGAGCCCTGCCCCTGCTGGACGGCTCGCGCAAGACACCCCTGGAGTCGTGGTCCTTCGCCCTGTTCGTGACGTGGGGCCTGCCGCTTCCGCTCATGCAGCGCGAGCTTCGTGACGAGGATGGGCTGATCGGGCGCGTCGACTTCTCCTGGCCGCAGGCACGTCTCGTCGGGGAGGCCGACGGGCGCCTGAAGTACGACGCCAGGGAGGCCGTGTACGCCGAGAAGCGGCGCGAGGACCGCCTCCGGGCGCGCGGCTACGTGGTGATCCGGTGGGGCTGGTCGGATCTGGCGTAGCAGCCAATGCGCGAAGGGGCGGCGCCATGTCGGCGCCGCCCCTTCGTGTGGCTACGTGGACTCAGAAGTCCATGCCGCCCATGTCGCCGCCACCCGGCATGGCCGGGGCAGTTCTTCTCGGGCTTCTCCGCGACGACCGCCTCGGTCGTCAGGAACAGGCCCGCGATGGACGCGGCGTTCTGCAGTGCCGAGCGCGTGACCTTGGCCGGATCGATGATGCCGGCCTTGATCATGTCGACGTACTCGCCGGTTGCGGCATCCAGGCCCCAACCCGCCTGCAGTTCGCGCACCTTCTCCGCCACGACGCCGCCCTCGAGGCCGGCGTTGATGGCGATCTGCTTCAGCGGCGCGGAGACGGCCACGCGCACGATGTTCGCGCCCACCGCCTGCTCGTCCGTGAGGCCGAGTGCCTCGATCTTCGGGTCCGCGGACTTCATGGCCTGGATGAGGGCCACGCCACCGCCGGGCACGATGCCCTCCTCGACGGCCGCCTTCGCGTTGCGAACGGCATCCTCGATGCGGTGCTTGCGCTCCTTGAGCTCGACCTCGGTGGCCGCGCCGACCTTGATGACGGCAACGCCGCCGGCCAGCTTGGCCAGCCGCTCCTGCAGCTTCTCACGGTCGTAGTCCGAGTCCGACTTCTCGATCTCGGCGCGGATCTGCGAGACCCGGCCGGCGATCTGCTCGGCATCGCCCGCACCCTCGACGATGGTCGTCTCGTCCTTGGTGACGACGACCTTGCGAGCGCGGCCCAGCAGGTCAAGGCCGGTGGTGTCGAGCTTGAGGCCGACCTCCTCGGAGATGACCTGCGCACCGGTCAGGATCGCGATGTCCTGCAGCATGGCCTTGCGGCGGTCACCGAAGCCCGGGGCCTTGATGGCGACCGAGCGGAAGGTGCCACGGATCTTGTTCACGACCAGCGTGGACAGGGCCTCGCCCTCGACGTCCTCGGCGATGATGACCAGGGGCTTGCCGGACTGCATGACCTTCTCGAGCAGCGGCAGCAGGTCCTTGACCGAGGAGATCTTGGAGTTCGCGATGAGGATGTAGGGATCCTCGAGCTCGGCCTCCATGCGCTCTGCGTCGGTCATGAAGTAGGCGGAGATGTATCCCTTGTCGAAGCGCATGCCCTCGGTGAGCTCGAGCTCCAGGCCGAAGGTGTTGCTCTCCTCGACGGTGATGACGCCTTCCTTGCCGACCTTGTCCATGGCCTCGGCAATGAGATCGCCGACCTCCATGTCGCCGCCAGCCGAGATGGCCGCGGTGGAAGCGATCTGCTCCTTGGTCTCGACGTCCTTCGCCATCAGGAGAAGCTCGTCGGTCACGACCTGCACGGCCTTCTCGATGCCCTTCTTCAGGCCCATCGGGTTGGCCCCGGCGGCCACGTTGCGCAGGCCCTCGCGGACGAGTGCCTGGGCGAGGACGGTCGCCGTCGTGGTTCCGTCGCCGGCCACGTCGTCGGTCTTCTTCGCGACCTCCTTGACCAGCTCAGCGCCGATCTTCTCGTAAGGGTCCTCGAGGTCGATCTCCTTGGCGATGGAGACGCCATCGTTGGTGATCGTGGGGGCGCCCCACTTCTTCTCCAGGACAACGTTGCGGCCCTTCGGGCCCAGGGTGACCTTGACGGCGTCGGCGAGCACGTTCATGCCGCGCTCGAGGGCCCGTCGGGCCTCCTCGTCGAATGCAATGATCTTTGCCATAGGGGGTGTTCCTCCCGGAACGTCCGTGCGGAAGTTGTCACTCTCAGGTGTCGAGTGCTAAGCGAAAAGTTAGCACTCTGCACCTTCGAGTGCAAACGCGACGGGGGCTAGCCGACCGCCTGGAGCACGTCGCGCTGGGCCGCCGAGAAGGCCCCCCGGGCCGGGACGGCACCTGTCCCGCGGGTCGACCGCTGCCAGGCCTCGGAGAGCGGGCCCCAGGCCAGATCGGCCTGCGGGATGTTGGGCATGGCCACTCCATGCCGGCCGGCGTCGAAGAACTCCCGGACGAGCCGGCCCATGGCGGCTCCCGACCGCGCCGGCGCCGCCCCCATGACCGCCGCCAGCTCCGCCTGGACCGCCGGGTCGCCGAAGTGCCGGCGTGCCAACGCCAGCGCCGCGTCGAGACTGCCGTGCGCCTCGGCGTACCTGGTCACCATGATCCCCTCGATGCCGAGCAGGGGGGCAGGCACCAGTCCGTCGACGATCGGCGGCACCGGCGTGACCTCGACGGGGAAGGGGACGGAGCGCAGCGCGGCGGCCGACCACAGCCCGGTGATCCAGAAGGGCGCCTCCCCGGCGACGAAGGAGCGCAGCGCGGACCTGGCGGTCATGCCGCCGACGAGCAGCCCGGTGTCGTTCCAGCGGTCGATTCTCGCGGCGTTGCCCAGGAGCGCGGGGCTGGCGATCCCGACGTTGTACGGGTCGAGGCTGCCGGCGGCGTTGCGACCGAACAGGTAGCCCCCCAGCCCCGTGAACAGCGGGGCCAGGACGACGGCGCTGCCACGTGCTCCCTGCCCCACCGCCAGCGGGACCTTCGCGCGGCCGTCCGCCACGAGGGCCAGCGCACGTCGCTCCAACTGGGAGAACGTGGTAGGCGAACGCGGGACGAGGTCGAGATTGGATACGAGGGCGACGTTGCGGAAGCCCACCGGGACGCCATAGCTGTCGAAGCCGAACTGGAAGCCGTCGAGGACATTCCCCGGGAACTGCTCCCGCATGCCTTGCGACAGCGGCACGGGCACGACCAGGCCGTCACCGGCGAGCTCTCCCGTCCAGGCGTTCTCGGCCCAGATCAGGTCCGGCGCGTCGGTCAGGGCAACCGTGGCGAGTTCGGCGCGCAGGTCGGCAGGACTCTTCGCGACCACGCTGACGGGCACGCCGCGGAAGCCGTCATGCAACTGCGCCACCAAGGCCGACGCCCGATCGTCCGGCGCCCAGATGACCAGGGGCCTGTCCGCCGCCGCTGCCGGGCCCAGGACGCTGCCGAGCACCGCCACGAGGGAACCGAGCACGGCAAGCCGAACGAGGGCGCGCACTCGGACCTCCCAGCATCGGCGCAGCGAACCCTCGTCATCCTGACAGGTTTCGATGGCCGTGCCAGGGCGATCACTGGAACGGGGCGATGCTGATCCGCTGCGCGGCCGCGGACGCCGCCTGTCCCGCCGAGTCCTTGACGACGGCGGCGACCTCGATCGGGGCTCCCTTTGCGGGCGGCACGAAGACCCGGAAGGGTCGCGCGTCGTCGGTGCCCAGGACCGTCCAGGCCGCCGCGCCGCTCCGGCGCATGACGAAGGTGACCGTGGACGGGTCGGCGCCGGGCACCGCCGCAGTGAGCCGGTACTTGCCGGTGATGGCGTCCTTGCCGACCCGTAGCGACACCTGGGGAGCTCCCGGAACGGGCAGGCCCGTGTGCGCCTTGAGCACCAGCGAGGATCGCGGCGGGAGGGTCACCGTCATCCGCCCCGTCGCGTCCGTCATGGCGGCGGAACCACCCAGGAGGGCGGACCAGCCACTCGAGGGTGTCGACGTCGGGATCACGGCGGTCTCCGCGGAGTCGCCGGTGTTGAAGGCGACGACGTACTCGGTGCGGGCGGCGGCGTCGATGCGACTGGCAGCGAAGACCGTGCCCTCGCCGTAGCGCGTGATCTGCGCGCCCGTGGCCAGTGCCGGGTTCTCCGCGCGCAGCCGGGCCAGCGCAGCCAGCCGAGCCTCGATCGGGGTCGACCCGGTCAGCGACGATCCGTCGCCCACCGCTGCCCCGCCGATGCGCTCCTGTGTCTTCCAGTCGGCCACCTGCGTGGGGAACATGTCCTGGCGGGCGTTCTTGTCCCTGCCGTCCCCCGAGCCGGTCATGCCGACCTCGTCGCCGTAGTACACGACGGGCACGCCGCGCGTGAGGTAGAGCAGGTCGTGGGCGAGCAGGTCCCGCTCGAGGAGGGGCTGCCCCTCCGCGCTGGTTCCCGTGCTCAGGAAGAAGCCGATCCGCCCCATGTCGTGGTTGCCCAGGAAGGTCGTCAGCCCGTAGGCGTTCGTGGCCGCCGAGGTGTAGTAGTCGTCGTCGCCGAACAGGGCGGCGAGGGAGCCGCCGGTCGCCTGGTCGGACGCGAACCGGCGCACCGTGTCCTGGTACGGGAAGTCGAGGACGGACGGCAGCTGCCGGCGCAGCATCAGGTCGGACAGCTGCGCGGAGTCGGACAGGTAGGCCTCGCCGAAGCTCGTGAAGCCGGGCTTGCCAGCAGCGTTGGCGGTCTGCTGCACCAGCGGGAGCCACCGACCGAAGAAGTACGGGTCGACGTGCCTGGCCGTGTCGATCCGGAAGCCGTCGATGCCGTACTTCGCTATCCACGCGCCGTAGGCGTCGGCGAGGGCCCTCACCACGGCCGCGTCCTCGGTCATCATGTCGTCGAGGCCGGAGAAGTCGCCGTCCATCTCGCAGCGGCCCACGCAGCTTCCCCACGCGATATCGCCGCGGTTGTGGTACCTGGTGACGTCGTTGAGGATCGCCGGCGCCTTGGCGTTCGCGTAGGCCGGGTCGACGGTGGGTGTCTTGGCGAAGCTCCGCCTGGGCGCCAGCCGCGGGAAGCTCGAGCCGCTCGTGTAGGCCCAGGGGTTGAATGGGCGCCCCGTCGCCGTGCGGTACGGCCTGCGCGCCAGGGGCACGTATGCAGGGCCCTGCGGGTACGAGATCACGTCCGCAGTGTGATTGACGACGATGTCGAGGAAGACCTTCAGCCCGAGCCTCTTCGCGCACGTCATGAACGTGGCGAACTCGGCCTCGGTGCCGAGGTGCGGATCCGGCTTCGTGATGTCGAGGAACCAGTAGCCGTGGTACGCGGCGCTGGAGCCCTGCACGGTGCGCTGCACGAAGGGCGGGGTGATCCAGACGGCAGTGAAGCCCAGTCTCCTGATCCTCCCCAGCCCGGTGTCGCCGGGGTCGGCCGCGTCGCACCTGCCGACCAGTCCGGCCAGGTCGCCACCGTGGTAGTAGGCGTCCGACGCGGGCTCGTACCCGGTCACCTTGAGCGGACCGGTGGCTCCGCCCTCGTTGTTGGCGGGATCGCCGTCGGAGTACCGGTCGGTCATGACGAAGTAGAACTGGTCGCTCGCGATGGGCGATCTGACCGGCGCCGGCAGCCATCTCGTCCAGGCCGGGATCGGCTGCGGCGGGCACGATCATCAACCCGGCGAGCAGCGCACCGGTCGCCAGGCCGACGAACGCCTGCCTAGCGGAGTGCAAGACCCGAGTCCACGCCGAAGAAGTGCATCCGGATCGGGTCGACGTGGATCTCGACGGGATCGTCCGTCGTGAACTTCAGGCGCGGCGGGAAGACCGCGGTGCCCTGGATGTCGGCCGCATGGCTCAGGCGCGCAACCTCGGACTCGGCCTCCGTCGCCAGGCCGCTGCCCAGCCGGGACTCGTCGACCGGCGTGCCCTCCAGGGCGAACGTCACGTGCACCGACGAGCCAAGCGCCTCGGCGAGCACGACGTTCGCGTGCAGCGTGTTCAGGCCGTCGCGCGCCTCTGCATGGATGTCCTCCGCGCGCACGCCCGCGATCACCTCCTGGTTGTTCCACTCCCGAAGGCTCGGCCGCTGGTCCAGCACCGAGCCCGGCAGCCAGATCTCCTGGGGGCCCACCGTCAGGCGCGCACCCTGACCCTCGAGGGTCAGGCCGGCATGGAACAGCGTCATGGGCGGCGTGCCGATGAACCCTGCCACGAAGACGTTGTCGGGATTGTCGTACAGGTCCTGGGGTGCAGCCACCTGCAGGAGCTCGCCGAGCCGGAGCACTGCGACCCGATGACCCATGGTCATGGCCTCGACCTGGTCATGGGTCACGTAGACGGTGGTGGTGCCCATCTGCTTCTGCAGGGAGGCGATCTCCGCGCGCATCTGCACGCGCAGCTTCGCGTCGAGGTTCGACAGCGGCTCGTCCATCAGGAACAGATCGGCATCGCGAACGATGGCCCGGCCCATGGCAACTCGCTGGCGCTGCCCACCGGAGAGCTGCTTGGGCTTGCGCGTGAGCATCGACGTGAGGTCGAGCAGCCGACCTGCGCGGTCGACCTTCTCCTTGATCTCCGCCTTGCCCTCATGGCGCAATGCCAGTCCGAAGCCGATGTTCTCGCCCACGGTCATGTGGGGGTAGAGCGCGTAGCTCTGGAAGACCATGGCGATGTTGCGATCACGGGGGCCGATGTCGTTCACGACCCTCCCGCCGATCGAAACCGTGCCGTCGGTGATCTCCTCCAGCCCGGCGACCATGCGCAGCGCCGTGGTCTTCCCGCAGCCGGAGGGCCCCACGAGGACGAGGAACTCGCCGTCCTCGACATCGAGCGAGAGGTCCTTCACGGCGTGGAAGCCGTTGTCGTAGACCTTGTCGACCTTGTCCAGTACCAGCTCAGCCATGGCTACCTACCTCCACTCGCCACACGCCAGCGCCAGCCGACGGGACATTGATGACAACGTGACCAGAGACGACCTCGGCATCGAATCCGAAGATCGGCGACACCGACGCGGCGCCAAGGTCCGCGAGCGGGATGCGAACGGCCTCGGACTGGTTGCGCGCGACGACGACGAGGATGGCCTCGTCGCGCGTCTCCCGCACGAAGGCAAGGCAGTCGCTCGCCGCGTGCAGCCAGCGCAACCCACCCACCGCGAGGGCGTCACTGGAGGATCGCAGGCTCAGGAGCGCGCGGTACGCCGCCAGTGTCGGCTGGTCCCAGGATGACTCCTGGTCCCAGGGGAAGGGGCTGCGGGACTCCTCGCCCCACCTCCCGACGGACCCGATCTCGTCGCCCGCGAAGACCATGGGCACGCCCGGAAGGCCGACGGCCATCGCCAGTGCCGCCACCTGCCGTTCGTGCGAGCCCACGACGGTACGGATCCGAGCGGTGTCGTGACTGCCCAGGACGTTCCAGCTGCTGATGAGCGAGCGCCACGGAATCCTGGCGTGGAAGGCGCGCAGGGAGGCGACGGCCTGCTGTCCGGTGATGACGGGCACTTCGACGGGAAGGCCCAGGAAGGTCTCGTGGAAGTCGGCGCTGCGAAGCCAGCACCATACCTGGCGGGTGAAGCCCGCATAGTTCATCGTCCCGTGCCAGCCGTCGCCGAGCAGGTCGCCGCTGGCGTCATGCCCGTGCTCGGCGACGAGGACCACGTCGTCGCGCTCGGCGGCCATTGCCCGCCGCACGTCCTGGGCGAACTCGTGGGTCACGTCGACGGACCCCATCCGTCCGGCCATGTTGGCGACGTCGACCCGCCATCCGTCGAGACCGCTGTCCCCCGAAGCCACCTGCGAACCGGCGAGGACTCGTCGGTAACCAGGGCGGCGCGCAGGCGGGCGCTCGTGTGGTCGAACTTGGGCAGGGACGGGACGTCGAACCAGCACTCGTACCCGTACTTCAGATCAGGGTCGAATCGGAAGAACTCCCGTTCGCGGGCTTGCGGATCCTGGGCCCTGAGGAACCAGTCGTGCTCCTTGCCGCAGTGGTTCAAGGTGATGTCGCCGATGACGCGCATGCCCAGACGGTGGGCACCGTCGACGAGCCGCTCGAGCGCCTCGTCGCCCCCGAGCAGGGGGTCGACCGTGTCGAAGCTGATCGCGTCGTAGCGATGCGTCGAACCGGCCGGGAAGACCGGCGTCAGGTACACGGTGTTCGCGCCGAGGGACTCGATGTGGCCGAGGTGCTGTCGCACGCCGTCGAGGTCACCGCCGAAGAACTCGCGTGCCGTGTTGCGCGACCGGCCCTCGGGAAGATCGGTCCAGGCCCGTGGTACCGCCCACTCCGGCAGGGCGACGCCGGTCGGCGGTTCGGCGGGATCGCCCGCCGAACCGTGCGACCGTGCGAAGCGGTCCGGGAAGACCTCGTACACGACCGCGCGCTGGGCCCAGTCCGGTGGTGCCGGGGTGGCGCTGATCACGAAATCCGTGGCATCGGGCACGTCGAAGTCGACCAGTCCGCCCGCCGTGAGCCACGCGAAGTCGAAGGCACCCCCGACAAGCAGCCAGCGGTAGTGGACCTCGACGTTGCGGACCACCAGCTGCGCGGTCCACCAGACGACGTCGCCGATCGACTCCTTCGTCTCCGCAACCAGCACATAGGGCTCGCCGTCACGGACCGTCCGGAGCACGACCATCTCCGGCTGCTCGTCGCGATGGGTTCGCAGCCGAAGCGTCAATGTGTCGCCGAGACTCGGCGACAGGCTCGACGCGTAGAGCGGGGAGCCGTCATGGTGGACGCGCGGCGCGGTGCGATTCACTAGCCCTTCACCGAACCCGCCGTGAGCCCGCCGACGATGAACTTCTGCAAGAACATGAACAGGATCACGACAGGGATCGCCGCGAGGATCGCACCCGCAGCGAAGGGACCCCAGTTCTCCGAGTAGTGGTTGGCGATGAAGCCCTGGAGCCCGACCGCCAGGGTCTTGGTGGACGGGGTCTGGATCAGGACGCTGGCGATGATGAACTCGTTGATGATGCCGATGAAGCTGAGCAGGCCGACGACGGCGAGCACGGGCACTGCGAGCGGCAGGATGATGCCCCAGAACACCTGTCCGTGGGTGGCGCCGTCGACCTTCGCCGACTCGTCGATCTCGATGGGAATCGTGTCGAAGAAGCCCTTGATGAGCCAGGCGTTGACGCCCATCGCGCCCCCGAGGTACACCAGGCTCAGTCCGGCGAGGGTGTCCAGGCCGATGAACGCGAAGACGTCGCCGATGTTGACCATGATCGCGTACAGGGCGGTCAGGGTCAGGAACGCGGGGAACATCTGGACCAGCAGGAGGAACATCAGGCCGACCTTGCGACCCTTGAACCGGAACCGGCTGAACGCGTATGCGGCCCCCGCGGCGATGAGCACGGTGAAGACGGCGCACACCACCGCCACGATCATGGTGTTCACGTACCAGTTCGCATACGGCTGGTCGGGATCGTTGAAGAGGGTCGTGAAGTTCTCGAAGGTCGGCTCCGACGGGATCAGCGACGTGCTGCTGATGGACGGGTCCCTCGTGAACGCTGCGCTGATAACCCACAGGACGGGGATGAGCGCTGCCGCAACGGCGATCCAGGCGATCAGATGGCGCCACCCCATGACGCGCACCCAGCTGCCGAACGAACGGCGCTTGGCCCTTGGGACGGGAGGGGCTGACGTGACGACGGCGCTCATGAGCGCTCCTCCCTGAGGGCCTTGGATCGCGCGAAGGAGATGCCCGAGATGGTTCCGACGATCATGAAGATGATGATCGAGATCGCACTCGCGAGCCCGAAGTCGTTGCCCTTGCCTGCCGCGAACGCGATCTTGTAGGTGTAGCTGATCAGGATGTCGGTCGCCCCGGCGACGTTCGAGCCCTCCATCGCCGGACCGCCGCCGGTCAGCAGGTAGATGCTGCCGAAGTTGTTGAAGTTGTAGGCGAATGAGGCCACCAGGAGCGGAGTGAGCGCCACCAGGAGAAGCGGCAGGTTGACCAGCCGGAAGACCTGCCAGTTGCGGGCACCATCGATGCGGGCCGCCTCCTGGAGTTCGCTCGGGATGGCCTGGAGGGCGCCGGTCGACACCAGGAACATGTAGGGGACGCCGAGCCACAGGTTGACTATGAGGCAGCTGATCTTGGCCCAGAACGGGTCGAACAGCCACGGGACGTTGACTCCGAGGACGGCGTTTATCGCCCCGAAGTCGTCATTGAGCAGCCCGGCCCATACGAGGATGGACAGGAACGCCGGCACGGCATACGGGACGATCAGCAGCGAGCGGTAGACCCGCTGGCCCCGCATGCCCTTCTTGTTCAGCGCGATCGCCAGCAGCAGTCCGATCGCGAAGGTGAGCAGCACGGTCAGGATTGCGTACAGGAAGGTCCACACGAAGACATTGAAGAACGGTTGCCGGACGTCCGAGTCGGTGACGATCCTCCCGAAATTCTGCCATCCGACGGTCTCCTTCCAGCCCGGGAGCAGTTCATCCTCGGCATTGCTCGGGTTCGTGAACGAGCCCTGTCCGTTGTCGGTGTACACCACCCCCGCCTCCACATTCGTGAAGGTGTCCGCGGCGGCGTCGTAGGTGACGATCGGCGTCAGCTCGACCGCGGTGCCGAAGCCCTGGGGAACGATGTAGCCGCCGTTCGGGCCGGGAACCTTGAAATCGGCGAGCGTGGAGTCCAGTTGCGGGTAGTCGGCCTCCGGCACCGTGGCGTAGCCCGTGATCCCCGTGACCGTGCCGAACTCGTCGCGCTGCACGTCCCCCGGTGGCACCGGATCCAGGCCCGCATCCGTGCCGATGTACGTCGGCGGCCAGCCTCCCTCCGGCTCCGGTGTCGTGACGTTCATGTCGCCGTCGTCGAGGCTCGCCGCCGGCGACGGCTCGCCGCTCGCGACCTCCCCCGCGCCGAACTCGGTCTGCACGCTCGCCTCGGGGCTCGCCGCATCACTCGGACCGAACTCGGTCTGCACGCTCGCCTCGGGTGAGGCGGCGACGTCGGTGCCGGTCTCGTCGACCGCGGCAGCGGTGCCCTCCGCCGGGACCTCGGTCAGGCCGAGGACGACATCCTCCGATTCCGTGTAGAGCGGCAGCATGTCGTACTGCACCGCACCCTCGGTCTCGGACAGGGAGTCGGTCTGAATCGTCTGGATGGCCTCCTCCTTCGTGCCGATGTGGCCCGTGGAGTAGTTGGTGAAGGCGATCGAGACGGTGTAGATGATGGGGATGATCTGGAAGACGGTGAGCAGGATCGCCCCGAAGATCACGTACTTGGCCGGCACGAACCTCTTGCTGAACATGATGAAGTCGAGGGCCACAGTGGTGACGACCAGGATGCCGAACATCACCCATGCGCCCGACGTGTAGAGCGCGGGCACCGCCCAGATGGCAGTGGCGTTGATCGCGCCGAGGAACACCAGTTTGAGGATCAGCGCCGGGGTACCACCGAAGCCTGAGATCAGTGCCTGCATCGCCGTTGACGCTCCCTCTTCGTTGGCCGGAGCCAGTTGACCGAGAAACGGCGGGGATCTCCCAGGAAGTCGGAGATCCCCGCCGGTCTCATCAGAGCGGTTTGACGACTAGCCGATGGCCTTCACGACCGTGGCCTGCGCCTGGGCGAAGGCCTTCTGTGCCGGCATGGCGCCGGCACCCTTGGTCGAGTTGACCCATGCGCCACCGAGAGCGCCCCAGACGGAGGACATCTGCGGAACGTTCGGCATCGGGACACCGCCCTTGCTGGCGGCCGAGAATGCCTTCAGCACCGGATCGGCAACAGCCTTGGCCGCGATCGCGTTGGCCGGAGTGCGACCGTTGGCAGCAGCGAGCTTGGCCTGGTACGACGCGCTCGCCATGAGCTGCGTCACGAGGGCGTTGGCCCCGACCTGGACACCATGGCTGGCGGCGTACTTGGTGACCATTCCGCCCTGGGCGCCCAGCATCGGAACGGGGGTGAGCCCGGACACGATCGGCGGAACCATAGTCACGCGGTACTTGAAGGGCAGTGCCTTGATGGCGTCCAGCTCCCACGGGCCGGTGATCCAGAACGGGGACTTGCCCGTGGTGAAGGCGGTCTTGGCGATGCCGTAGTCGACCTTGGAGTTGATCAGGCCGGACTTGTTCCAGGTGTTGATGAGGTTCTGGTTCTTCTTGAACGTCGCGTTGTTGAGACCGACATCCTTGACGTTCAGCGAGCCGGAGGGGTTCTTGCCGAAGATGTAGCCACCGAGGCCGCTGAACAGCGAGTACATGTGGTACGCGTCGCCATTGGCCCCCTGCGGCACGGCGAACGGCACCGTGACCTTGCCGGCCTTCTTCAGTGCGAGAGCCTTCGTCGACAGGTCGGCGAAGGTCGTCGGCTGGGTCGGGACCAGCTTGGCGTTGGTGATCATCGCGACATTCTCGATCTGGGTGGGGATGCCGTAGATGCCCGAGCCGTAGCGGAACCCCGCCAGGGCGTAGGGCGCGAGGACCTTGATGGTCGCGGAGGGCACGTTGAGCTTGACGATCAGGCCGTTGGCCGCGAGCTGGCCGGTCCAGTCGTGCGCTCCGGTGATGACATCGGGGGCCGAGTCGGCGGAGACGGTCGCGAGGTCGTCGCGGATCTTGCCGAAGTCCTTGGGCACCAGGTTGATGGTGTAGCCGGCGTACGTTCCGCTGGCGAACACCTCCCGGTAGTCCTTGATCTGGTCCTGATTCACCCACATGGTGATGGTGTTGTCCGCAGCCTGCGCCACCGGGGCGGCGAGGAGCGAACCAAAGGCGACGGTAGCCACCACGGGGGCAGCGACCATCAATCGCAGCGACTTGCGCATGCTTGGTCCTTTCTAGTTGGCCCAGACGGGCCGGTTCCTGGTGGGGGCGCACGAAAGACGCCCCCAGTTAATGTGCTTGAAACGTACGACGCCGTTCGCAGGGATGCAACCGCTTGCACGTTGTTGCATGAGAATCGTTACGAATTCGTGATCCTGCCCGGATGAGGCCCTTCACAAGCCGGCCAAATCGGATATTCCGACCTAGCGGGCGCCGAGCTCCACGCCCAGCCGGCGTGCCGACCTGGCACGCTGACGGGAGGCCCGCATGCGGCGCAGCCGCTTCACGAGCATGGGATCGAAGGCCAGCGCGGTCGGGTCGTCGATCAGTCCGTTGAGGATCTGGTAGTAGCGCGTTCCGCTCATGTCGAACAGGTCTCGGATGGCCTGCTCCTTGGCGCCGGCGTACTTCCACCACTGGCGCTCGAACTCCAGGATGCGTCGGTCCCGGTCGCCGAGCGACGCGGCCGCCTCGTGATCGAGCGATGCCCGCACTGCATCCATCAAGGAGTCCTCCGCACCGTGATCAGCCGTTCGTGCCGTCGTGTCGGCGCCATCGTACGGCCTGAATCCCATCGCTGTCATTCCCCTGGGCCGGACTCCCCGCTCTCGCGGTCCCACCGCTCGCGAATCGCCCTGCGATGCCGGTCGCGGCGCCGGTCCCGCAGCCTGATGAGCAGCCAGGAGAATGCGTAGCCGAGGCCGTTCGTCGCCCAGTGGAACCCCATCGGGGCGAGAACCGAGCCGGACACGAGCCGGAGCCCGCTGAACAGGACGCCCGCGAGGGTCGTCGTCAGCACGCTCAGGGCCACCGCGAGGAGGTTCCCCCGCCTGCCGGAGCCCACCACCGAGCCCAGGGCCGGGTTCTGCTCGTGCGTGCCGATGCTGGGCAGGACATGCCACAGTCCGAAGACGACGGACGAGATCACGATCCCCCACACCAGCCCGTACCGCCTGACCAGCATCGAGAACAGGACCGACCGGAAGGCGATCTCCTCGAGCAGCACGGTGCCGAAGGGCACCTCCACCAGCGCCTGGAACATCATGCGACTGCCCGTGAGCTCGCTCATCCGCTCGTCGTGGAAGGCGACCCGCGTCCGCCGGAAGGCGGAGCCGACGAGGTAGACGGCGGTGACGCCACCGATGCAGACCCCTGCCCAGGCCAGTCCGGGGATGAGGTAGCGCAGGCCGAGGCCCATGTCCGTCCACGAGTTGCCGTCGAGGAGGCCGAGGGCGAGCAACGCGACGGATCCGCCGAAGGACCAGAGCAGGTAGTGGGTCTGGGGCGCGACCCTGTTGTTGACGACGTTGAGCAGCAGCAGGGTGGCGATCACCACGGCGACCGGCCACCAGGCGAGGCCGGCCTGCTGCTCGGGGACCACGAAGTTGATCATCGGTCAGCAGTGTAGGTCGGTTGCCATACTCGACTCATGCCCGACGAGTCCGCACCGCCAGCCGATCCGGACCCCAGCGATCCCGAGGACCGGGGCGTCTTCGACCGCTCCGCTCGGGCACCCGACGACACGTGGTCATATGGGGCGCACCGGTCGCAGGTGGTGGACGCCTACCTGCCCGACGCCGCCGGATCGCGGCGCGCCGCGGTCCTGCTCGTCCACGGCGGCTTCTGGCGTCCGGAGTACGACCGCGTGCACCTTCGTCCGATGGCTGCGGCACTGGCCGCCCTCGGGTTTCCCGCCCTCCTCGTCGAGTACCGCCGGCTGCCGGGAGACCCCGACGCCACCACCTCGGACCTCCGCTCGGCAGTCGGCGCGATCCCCGCGTTCATGGCGGGCGCCGCGCCAGGTCACGCGAGCGGACTGCACGTGGTCGGCCACTCGGCCGGCGGCCACCTGGCCCTGTGGCTGGCGGCGCAGCCGGAGCCGGGAGTGGCCTCGTGCCTGGCGCTTGCCCCGATCGCCGACCTGGGGATGGCCGAGCGCCTCGGGCTCGGCGACGGCGCAGTGCCCGACTTCCTCGGCGGCCCGGCGGCCCGGCGACCCGATCTCGATCCCTGCCTCCTGCCCCGGCCGGTCATCCCCATCTCCATCGTCCACGGCGGGCGGGACAGCCTCGTCCCCATCGCCGTCTCGCGGTCCTACGCCGGCTCGCAGGCGCGCATCGTCGAGCTGCCCTCCTGCGCCCACTTCGAGCTCATCGACCCGCGCAGCGAGGCATGGCCGACGATCGTGGACGTGCTGGCGCGTCACGCAGCCGGAGCGGCAGCCACCTGATGCGGCAAACCAGACCGCCGATCCCCATTCGGGTATTGAATGACTCGCGTGACAACCGACACGAGTGAGGAACAGGCCCTCGGGCTCGACCAGGAGCCGGACCCAGCGCTGCGCAGAGGCGACTTCCTGATCCCGCCGGCCGTGGGCGGCGAGTTCCCGCTCACGGCCTACTTCGCCGGCAACTCCCTGGGCCTGCAGCCGCGGGCGACCCGCGCCGAGCTGATGGCCGACCTCGACGCCTGGGAGGAGTACGGGGTGCACGGCCACTCGGATGCGGACCGACCCTGGGTCACCTACCACGAGGCGCTGCGGGACCCTGCCGCCCGCCTCGTCGGCGCCGAGCCGCGCGAGGTCGTGGCGATGAACTCGCTGACCGTCAACCTGCACCTGCTGCTGGCGTCCTTCTACCGCCCGACGGCGATCCGCCATCGCATCGTCATCGAGGACGACGCGTTCCCGTCCGACTCCTACGCCGTGCGCAGCCATGTGGCGCTGCGCGGCCACGATCCCGAGACCGCCGTCCTTCGACTGCGCCCGCGGACCGGCGAGGACACGCTGCGCACCGAGGACGTCCTGGCGACGCTCAACCAGCACGCGCACTCCATCGCCACGGTGCTGCATGGGAGGCGTCAACTACCTCACCGGCGAGGTGATGGACATGCCCGCCATCACTGCCGCCGGGCGCGCGCATCGGTGCCACGGTCGGCTGGGACCTCGCGCATGCCGTCGGGCAACGTCCCGCTGCCAGCTGCACGACTGGGACGTCGACTTCGCAGCCTGGTGCACGTACAAGTACCTCAACTCCGGCCCGGGCGCCGTCGGCCGGCGCCTTCGTGCACGGCCGGCACCTCGGCACCGCCGCCCTGCCGCGACTCGAGGGCTGGTGGAGCACCGACCCGGCGACCCGATTCGACATGCACCCGGTCTCCCAGCCGCAGCGCTCGGCCGACGCCTGGTCGATGTCCAACCCGCCGATCTTCTCCATGGGACCGGTGCGCACGTCGCTGGAGATCTTCGACAGCGTCGGGCATGGCGCGCCCTGCGCGCACGCAGCCTCCGCCTGACCGCCTACCTGCGATCGCTGCTGGATGATGCCGCGGCCCGGATGAGCACGGCGATCGTGACCCCCGCCGAGGACGACCGGCATGGCGCGCAGCTGTCGGTGCGGGTGAACGTCGATGTGGCCGACCTCGCCGACCGGCTGAGCTCGAACTGGGGTGTCGTCGCCGACGATCGCAGGCCCGACATCCTCCGGCTGGCACCGGCACCGCTCTACTGCACATTCCACGACTGCTGGCGCGCCGCGGATGCGCTCAGCCAGGAGCTCTCCGGGGAGGGCATCGCACCATGACCGCAGCCGGACAACGGATCGTGGTCGTGGGCGCAGGCCTCGTCGGCTCACTGCTCGCGTGCTACCTGGGCCGACGCGGGTATGCCGTCGACGTGTACGAGCGGCGCCCGGACCCCCGGGATGCCACCGCCGAGCGGGGTCGGTCGATCAATCTCGCCCTGTCCGAGCGGGGCCTGGACGCCCTGCGGCGCATCGACCTGGTCGATACCGTCATGGCCCCGGCCCTGCCGATGCACGGACGGATGATCCACGGTGTCGACGGCTCCGTCGCCTTCCAGTCCTACTCGTCGTCCCGCGATCGCGCGATCAACTCCATCGGGCGCGCCGCGCTGAACGAGACGCTGCTCGACGCCGCCGAGGCCACGAGCGGGGTCACCCTCCACTTCGGCGCGCGCCTCGCGTCCTACGACCTGGCCTCGAACCGCCTCACCATCGAGCATGGCGGCGCGGATGCCGAGGTCGAGGCCGACATCGTGCTGGCGGCCGACGGCTTCGGCAGCATCGTCCGGCAGAGCCTGGAGCGGATCGGGCGCGTCCGCGTCGTCACCGACCTCCTCGACTTCGGCTACAAGGAGCTCACGATCCCGGCCCGCCACGGGGAGTTCGCGCTCGATCCGGACGCCCTGCACATCTGGCCACGCGGCGCCTCCATGATGATCGCGCTGCCCAACCCGGACCGCTCCTTCACCTGCACGCTGTTCTGGCCCAAGACGGGCGAAGCGGGATTCGACGCCCTCGACTCCGCGGAGCGCATCCTCGATCACTTCGCCGACGCCTACCCCGACGCCGTCGACCTGATGCCCACCCTCGTCGAGGACTACCAGTACAACCCGGTCGGGCTGCTCGCCACGGTGCACGCCGATCCCTGGCAGGTGGACGGCCGGGTCGGGCTGGTCGGCGATGCCGCGCACGCGATCCTGCCCTTCTTCGGGCAGGGTGCCAACTGCGGTTTCGAGGACGTCGTCGAGCTCGACCGGTGCCTGGCCGAGGTCGGGGACGACTGGTCCCTCGCACTGCCGATGTACCAGGAGCGGCGGCGCGCGAACGCCGAGGCGATCGCCCAGCTCGCGAAGGAGAACTTCGTGGAGATGCGCGACAAGGTCGGCTCCCGGTCCTTCCAGCTGTCCAGGAAGCTCGAGCACGGGTTGGAGAAGGTCCTTCCGGGCACGTACCTGTCGCGCTACGAGATGGTCTCCTTCACGACCATTCCGTATGCGGAGGTCGTCGATCGCACTCGGCGCCAGCAACGGCTGCTGGCCGTTGCCGCCGGCGGCGCCGTGCTCGCCGCGGCGAGTCTGGCCACCGCAGTCATCCGCAGGGTCACCGGGTCGGAGGACTGATGGGTGCGCAGAGCCACGTCGTGGCCGGTATGGCGACGCCGCGCGGACGCTTCCCGCACGCAAAGCGAGCCGGCGACTTCGTGTACGTGTCCGGCACCTCGAGCCGCCGGTCGGACGACTCCTTCGCCGGGGTCGACATGGTCGAGGGGCGCAAGGCGCTGGACGTCGCGGCGCAGACCCGGGCCGTCATCGAGAACATCGGCGACATCCTCCAGGCGGCCGGGTCCGGCCTCGGCGACCTCGTCCAGGTCACGTCCTATCTCGTCGACATGGCCGACTTCGCCGCCTACAACGACGCGTACGCGGAGTACTTCGACGAGACAGGACCCACGCGCACGACGGTGGGCGTACGCGAGCTGCCCCATCCCGACCTGCTGATCGAGATGCAGGCCGTCGCCTACTCGCCCGGAGGAGCCCATGGCTGACCCGATCCAGGTCGACGTCGAGGCGCTCGACTTCGCCGCATGGCTTGCGGAGCACGGTCCGGGCCTGCGGCCCCCCGTCGGCAACAAGGAGGTGTTCCCGGGCTGCCAGGACTTCATCGTGATGGTCGTCGGCGGCCCGAACCAGCGCACCGACTACCACCAGGAGCCGTACGAGGAGGTCTTCTACCAGCTCACGGGAACGATGCACGTCGACCTGCAGATGCCGCAGGGCAAGCAGACGGTCACGGTCGGGCCGGGCCAGATGTGGGTCCTGCCGCGCGGTGTGCCGCACTCCCCGCAGCGACCCGAGCCCGGATCCATCGGCCTGGTGTTCGAGCGACCGCGCGAGCCGGGAGTGCTCGAGCACTTCCAGTGGTACTGCCTGGAGTGCAATCGCCTCATCCACGACGTCGAGCTGCAGGTCCGCGACATCGTCATCGACCTGCCGCCCGTCTTCGAGGCCTTCTACTCCAGCCTGGAGGCACGCACCTGCAACGGCTGCGGCGCCGTGCATCCCGGCAGGGGCTGAACGCTGCATGGCCGTACCCGTCATCGACGTCCACTCGCACTACGTCCCGAGGGGGTGGCCCGACCTCGGGGCGCAGTGCGGCGGACCGGACTGGCCGTCGTTGCGGATCGACTCAGCCACCGAGGCGACGATCATGCTGGGAGAGACCGAGTTCCGCCGTATCTCGGACGCCTGCTGGAACGCCGATCAGCGGCTGGCCGACATGGACGAGGATGCGGTCGACATCCAGGTGGTGTCGCCCACGCCGGTGTTCTTCGGCTACGGGCGAAGCGCCGGGCAGGCCGCCGCGGTGTCGTCCATCTTCAACGACCTCGCCCTCGCCATCACCGCGGAGGCACCTGACCGGCTCCTGCCCTTCTGCCAGGTCCCCCTCCAGGACCCGGACGCCGCCTGCCGGGAGCTCGACCGCTGCCTGGACAACGGCCACCGCGGGGTCGAGATCGGCAACCACGTCGGCGACCAGGACCTCGACGCCGGCGGCATCGTCGAGTTCCTCCAGCACTGCGCGGCCAGCGGAGTGCCCGTCTTCGTCCATCCCTGGGACATGCCCACGTCAAGGCGCCTGGATCGATGGATGACGAAGTGGCTGGTCGGCATGCCGGCGGAGACGCACCTGTCGATCCTGTCGCTCATCCTCGGCGGGGCGTTCGACCGCCTGCCGGCCTCGCTGCGGATCGCCTTCGCCCACGGCGGCGGCTCGCTCGCCTTCTGGCTCGGGCGCGCGGACAACGCGTGGCACCGGCGCGGCGATGCCGTCCGCGGCAGCAGCGAGCAGCCGCCCAGCGCCTACGTCGGCCGGTTCAGCGTCGACAGTGTCGTGTTCGACGAAGCACCGCTGCGCCTTCTCGTCGACGTCCTGGGCACCGACAGCGTGATGATGGGCAGCGACTACCCCTACCCGCTGGGTGAGCGCCCGGCCGGCGATGTGGTGCGACGTGCCCTTCCGCCCGGGCCGCAGCGCGACCGGATCCTCGGCCTCAACGCGGTGCGCTATCTCGGGCTGTGACTGGCAGCCCGCTGCTCGGCAGGCAGCACCGCCGTCAGTGCCTGCGACCCCGGCCTACCTGCTGAATCCCAACGTCACGGAGCCCTGATTGAACGCGACGTGCCGTCCACTGGTGAACGGGAACGCCGAGGTCACCGTGAGCGTCGTGCACCCGGGGAACTTGGCAAGGTCCAGGAACGAGCTGCTGGCGCCGTACGCGTAGTAGCCCAGACCGCCGGAGTTGGCCGGATCCATCGGCTTGAACGGGTTGTACAGCCGCGTCACGAGCAGTTTGCTGCTCGCTCCACAGGTCACGTTGAACTTCACTGCCGAGGCGGAGTAGCCCGAGCCACCGTTGGCCCCGTTGGTGACGAGCGCTGTCACGTTCAGGTAGATGGAGTGCGGCTTGGCTCCTGCCAGCCCGGCCACGTCGAAGGTCCACGTCGCGGTATTGCCCGGGCTGCGAACCCAGTTCCAGCCAGCGATGTCGGCCCCAGTCGAGGCGTAGGACGCGGCGCCCAGGCTGGCCGCGGTCGCCGAAGCAGGTACGGGGGCCACCACCAGAGCGGCCATGGCCGCGACGATGGCCAGAATGAAGGTAGGAACTGACGTGCGCTTCATGACGATCACCTCATGCTTCCTCATCCGAAGGCGACTTCTCCTGCAACCCACGATCCGCGGTCGGGTAGGGGGTCGCAATGCGCTGGCGTCCAATGACCGAGCAACTGCGGTCAGAGTCCAACGCCCGATCCGGGTCCGGATATCCTTGCGCGGGCGCGCCCCTGTAGCTCAGTGGTAGAGCAACCGCCTTGTAAGCGGTAGGTCGTCAGTTCAAACCTGACCGGGGGCTCTGAGCATCCCGCGGACTCAGCCGAGTCGGACGGCCACCCGCCGCGGCGGGTGGCCGTGGCGATGTCAGCCAGCGACGGTGCACGGTCCTGCGGTGGACGTGCAGGTTGTTGGCATGACGAGCATCCCCGAGTCGCCGAAGCCCACTGTCGTGGTCTGTCCGGGGGCGAGAACACCGTTCCACGACAGGTTCGAGGCGGTCAGGACTCCGCCTGCGAGGGTCGAGGCGGCGTTCCACATGGTGACGGAGGTGCCCGCCCAGGGGATGGACACGGACCAGCCGTTGATGCTGCTGGTTCCCGTGTTGGTGATCGTCAGGTCGACGTTGCGACCGGTGCTCCAATCGGATGCCACCGTGAGGGCGACGGTGACCGCCGCCGACGTGGCCGGAGGCGCGGTCGGCGTGGGAGCGACGGTCGGCGTGGGGGTGGGCGTCGGGGTCGTGGGCACGGGCGTCGGGTTCGGGGCGACGGCACCGGCCAGGCCGGCGACGAAGGCCCTGGAGAAGGCCCACTGCGGGTCGGCGACCTTCGTGCACAGGTAGATGCCCTCGGCGGCCGAGGCGCATGGCTTGTCACGGGTCATCTCCCAGTAGGCCACCTCGCCGACTCCATTGGCCCTGGCGAACTGGGCGACCTTGGCGGCGTCGGCGAGGGTGAACACCTCGGCGGGCACGTCGTTCTGGCCGATCATCGGGGTGATGCCGACCCTGGTGAGCAACTGCGCGCCGGTCAGCCCCGCGTAGGCGGGAAGGGTCATCAACTGGTTGACCGTTCCCTGCGCCGCAGTGATCGCGTGGGTTCCCATGTCGGTGAAGCCCTGGCCGTAGTCCATGGTCATCAGGTTGAACTGCGCGATCGTGACGCCAGCAGCCGCGAACTCCCTGGCGGCGCGCAGGCCGTTCGAGTCGAGTCCGTCCGGCATGACGGGGAGGGTCACGGAGACCTCGAGATTGCGACCCTGCGCCTCGTAGTCCCTCTGCAACTGGGCCAGGACGCGGGCGCGACGCTGGTTGGCCGCCGGGTTGGCGACCGCAGCTCCTTCGATATCGAAGTCGATGCGGTCCAGGCCGTAGCGGTCCACGACCTTCTTGTACGCGGCCAGGAGCCTGGCTTCGTCGGTGCAGTTGTCGGCGAGTTCGCTGCCGGATGCGCCACCGAACGACACGATGACGCGACCACCCGTCGCCTGGAAGCCCCCGATGGCGGAGGCGAAGTCATCGGCTCCGCCGACCGTGTACGCGGGGTAGCCGCCCCATGCTGGGGAGCACGCCTTGGCGGCATCCTGCACGACGAACGCGGCGGTGAACGCCTTGACGCCGGTGGCGCTGGACATTGCCACGAGGTTCGCCGGCGGCCACAGCCCCATGTCGACGTAGGGGGCGAGAAGGGTCGCTCCGGGTGACCCGGTTGGCGGTGCAACCGTCGGCGTCGGCGTCGGCGTGGGGGTCGGGGTCGGGGTCGGGGTCGGGGTGATCGTTGGTGTCGGGGTCGGGGTGATCGTCGGGGTCGGCGTCGGGCTGGTGGACCCCGCGATCACGCACGTCGATCCGGCCACCGAGCATGACGAGGGCAGTCGCGTCCCGGCGATGGTCGAGTCCGCGACGAATCCGAACGAGGCACGTGAGCCGGCCGCAATGGACGGGCTCCAGTGCGGACCCGCGAAGTCATAGCCGCCAGGAGTCGGGGTCACGACCGTGTCCCACGCCGAGGTGACCCGCTGCGGATAGGCCACGCCCAGCTGCCACGGGCTGAGGGCGTTCGAGGTGTTGTTGGTGACCGTGACGGACCCCTGGAAGCCCGTGCCCCAGTCGCTGGTGATCGTCCAGTCGACGGTGACGCCGCCGGGGGCTGGGCCCGCGATGGCGGGGGCGATCCAGGCCGTTCCCGAGACGGCGACCGTCGCTGCTGCTGCGACGCCGACGACACGAGTACGCATTCGTGACTTCATGGCTCGTTCTCCCAAGCGGTGAGGGCTGGTACTCGCACGATCAGTGCAGATTCCGAAGACTAGTCGGCCCCGCTCCGTGCACCCGACGATCGGGGCCGGCGGTGTCGAACCCGGGGTCGGATGTGGGAGAAATGGCGAGACCCGGCGGGAATCCCGCCGGGTCTCGCCATCCGTCCCGGAATCCGGGACAAACGGGCTGATCAGCTCTCCGGCGGCTGGTGGAAGCCCTTGTGCTCGTGCTCCAGCTCGATCTCGTCCGCGGACGAGACGCCCGCCGGGCAGGTCGACCGTCGTCTTCGGCCCCGTGAACCACTTCTTGGCCGACACGTGCCAGCCGATCCAGAGCAGGATCAGCAGGCCGCCAAGGACGATCGGCGCGTAGTTGACGGACTTCCAGTCGAACGGGATCTCGTCCGCGCTCGCTGCGCCGAGGAACCCGCGCATGAAGCCAGGCGCCCCCGCCGGGTACAGCGGCAGGATGAAGTAGACCGAGGTGATGAGGATCTCGGCCACGGCCACCGGGGCCATCCACTTCCACTTGCTGCCGAGGTTCCACGAGCCCTGCTTGAAGGACGAGCCGGCCTTCCAGCGGTAGAAGATCGGGATGGCGAAGGCCAGGTACAGGCCCAGCACGCCGATCGACACGACGGCGAAGAACGCAGTGACGGTGTAGATCGGAGCCTCCGCCGTGCCCACGTTCACCTTCAGGAGTGCCGGCAGGGTCAGCAGGACACGCCGACCGACGGTCACCGCGAGGACCGCGTTGACCGGGGTCTTGCTCTTGCTGAGCTGCGCCCAGTACTTGGCTCCGGGCACGGCACCGTCACGGCTGAACGCGAAGAGCATCCGCGAGGCCGAGGTCAGGCACGCGGTGGTGCAGAACAACTGACCGATGCTGGCGATGAGGAGCACTGTGGCCGCCATCGTCGGGCTGAGCGCCTGGTCGAAGATCACCTGGACGCCGCCGCCGCCCGCCGACACCGCGTCCGGGTCCTGGACCGCGAACAGGAAGGCCAGCAGGAGCACCCAGCCACCGATGGCGGAGTAGAAGATCGACTTCCACAGGCCCTTCGCCGCGGAGTTCGCCGCGCCCTGGGTCTCCTCCGAGAGGTGTGCCGAGGCGTCGTAGCCGGTGATGGTGTACTGCGTCAGCAGGAAGCCCAGGGGCACGACGTAGAACCAGAAGCCCGGGCCGCTCGTGCCGGCTCCGTTGAGGGCGCCGTCAGTGGCGCCGTACAGGCCGAAGGTGTTGTTGACATGGCCGGTGAAGACGTCGGTGGCGTTCCAGTGGGTCGCCCCGTCCTTCAGGAAGAAGACCAGGATCAGGACGACGACGGATGCGCCGAACACGTGCCACCACACCGAGATGTTGTTGAAGATCGCCAGCAGGTGGCTGGAGAAGATGTTGACCAGCGACGTGAAGATGAGGATCACGACGAACATGACGAACACCCGCTCGAGCGAGTAGCCCGCTGCCCACGACTCGCTGAAGCGCGAGAAGCTGTAGTCGAAGAAGGTCGCCGTGCCGTACGCCACGGAGGCGACGATGGCGATCAGGCCCACGAGGTTCAGCCAGCCGGTGTAGTAGCCGGCCTTGACGCTGCCGAGCTTGCTCGCCCACCAGTAGATGCCACCCGAGGTCGGGTAGGCCGAGACCAGCTCCGACATGCAGAAGCCGATGACCAGGATGCAGGCCGCGATGAACGGCCAGCCGAGCGAGATGGCGATGGGACCGCCGTTGTTCCACCCGAAGTAGAAGGTGGTGAAGCAGCCCGCCAGGATCGAGATGATCGAGAACGAGATGGCGAAGTTGGAGAAGCCACTCCAACTGCGACTCAGCTCCTGCTTGTACCCGAGATCCGCGAGCATCTGCTCGTCAGCGCTCATGGCTTTCTGATCTGCCACCGCAGCCCTCCTCAGTGCGCGGTCGGATACCGACCCGGTAGTCGAGTCCCCCGACAGGCGGACACTAGTGGTGCGAGCCGCCTCGCGTGGTCACTTCCACGATGTGATGCGAAGGAAAGGCGGACGTCACCTCCAGATGTGTTCTGGACATTCACGGCGCGGCATCGGCGAATACGGTGGACCCATGCTCGATGTGCGCGGCATCGGACGTTCCTACGGACATCACGTCATCGTGCGGGACGTCTCCTTCACCGTGCCGCCCGCCTCGATGCTGGCCCTGCTGGGGCCCAACGGCTGCGGCAAGTCCACGACGCTGAAGATCCTGTCGGGGGCGATCGCGGCCAGCTGCGGTGACTACCTCGTCGACGGTGCGGCCGGCGGGAGCGACCACGCGCGCCGGTCGACCGGATACGTGCCCGACACCCGGGGGATCTTCCCGCGCCTGACCGGGATGCGAGCACTTCGAGCTGGCGGCACGACTGCACCACGCACAGGAGTGGGAAGGGCGGGCCGAGCAGCTCATCGAGCGCCTGTCGCTCGACGAGGTCACCGACCTGCCCGCGGCCGCGTACTCGCACGGGCAGTCCAGGCGCCTGTCGCTGGCCATGGCGCTGGTGGCCAGGCCACCGCTGCTCCTGGTGGACGAGCCCTTCGACGGCGTCGACCCGGAGGGCGTGGACGTCATCACGGCGCTCCTCGTGGAGGCCCGCGAGGAGGGGGCGGCGCTCGTGCTCACGACGCACCTGCTCGACGCGGCCGTCATCGCGGACGAGGTCGCCGTCTTCCACGGCCACGAGCTCTCCGGCCCCTTCCCGACTGCGGACCTGCTGCTCGAGCACGGCACCCTGAGGCGGGCCTGGCGCGCCCTCGCGGGCACCTGACGATGCCCTCGGGCGACGTCGCACTCGGGATGCGGCACCAGTTGCGCAACGGCTGGCGCACGTCCAGGGCCTTCGCCGTCGGCGCGATCATCGGCACCGTCGTGATGCACGCCCTGGCCATCCTCACCGCCGCGATGCACCAGTACGTCATCGATGCCGGGGTCACCACGACGCAGATGCTCCCGCTCGCCGCCGGCCTGTGGTCCGCGCTGGCCCTGCTGCCCGCTCTCGGCGGTGGAGAGGGCGACGACCCGATGGCCCTGGCCGCAGTGAGGGCCGGCCGCTCGTTCCGGTTCGGGGCGCGCTTCGCCTCGTCCCTGACGGACGCGGGGCCCGGGCTCTTCGTCCCCGCCATCGCGCTCATCGGCGCCGCCACGGCGGGCTGGCCGGGCTGGCTGGCCGGGCTGGCCCTGGCGTGGAACGGCCTTGCCTGCGGCCAGCTCAGCGGGGCCTCGTCCGCGATCCTGGTGAGGAGGATCGGCCCGACCGGCGCACTCCTCACGGTCGGCGGCGTCGTGCTGTTCGCGGCCACGGTGCTGGCCGCCAGCGGCATGGGCCCCGGCGCGTGGTGGCTGGCGGCCACCGAGCAGGTCGCGTACGTGATCCTGCTCGTCGTCACCGGCGTGCTCGCCCTGGTGGGGGCGCTCGCGCTCAACCGGCCCGCCGAGCAGACCCTGCGCGCCGGGCGCACCATCCGGATCCCGCGCCACCCCTTCTTGGCCCTCCTCGTGGTGATGCTCGCCGGGGTCAGCCGATCGGTCATGGCCCGCAGCACGCTCATCACGGCGGTGCTGACCCCGCTCCTGGTGCGAAGCGCCGGCCAGGAGGTCACGGCGAGCATCGCCTTCTTCGTGACTGCCGCCGCCGCCGCGGTCCTGGGTGCGAACGGCTTCGCCTACGACGGCGGAGCCGCGGTGTGGCTGCTCGGCAAGGCGACCCGTACGCAGCTCCTGGCTGCCCGCCTGATCACGACGGCCGCCTGGGCCTTCGGCCTGGCGATGGTCGCGGCCGGCAGCGCAGCCCTGGTGGGGGCGGCTCCGCCACTCGACCTGCTGCCGCGCTGGTGCTCGTCGCCATGGCGGCCGCCTCGGCCGGCCTGGTGCCCTCGGTTCGCCGGCCCGCGCCGACCGACTTCGACTCCTTCCGGGCCCAGCCGGCACCGGTGGCCTCGGCCATCGGCACCCTCACCCGGTCGGTCGCCCTCACGGTCGCGGTGCTCGCGCTCCCCCTCGCCGTCGGCGCGGCGCTCGTCCTCGGGTACGGCGCCCTATCCTTC
>CAVZPI010000003.1:0-153648 GCA_963777085.1 uncultured Actinomycetes bacterium
GGCCGCACTCACGCGACTCATGCTGCCCGCCGAGGCGGCCGCCTTCGAGAGCGCTCGCGCCACCTACGGCGACGTCTCCGTCCTGCCGACGCATGCCTACCTCTACGGCTTGCAGGCGGGCCAGACCGAGGTCATCGACCTCGCGCGGGGCCAGCAGATGTTCGTCGAGCTCGACGCGATCGGCGACCTCGACGACAGTGCGAGGCGCAGCGTCCACCTCCGCGCCAACGGTCAGCCCATCGTGCTGCGCGTCGTCGACGAGCACGCCCCGAAGTCCACGAAGACCCGGGCGAAGGCGGAGCCCGGCAACCCTGGTCATCTGGCCGCCTCGGTGCCCGGCGTCATCTCGGTCCTGGTCAAGGTCGGCGACCGGGTGGAGGTCGGCGACCGGGTCGCCATCATCGAGGCGATGAAGATGGAATCCGCCGTCACGGCCGGCAGGGCCGGCACGGTCGAGTCGGTGCATGTCGCCGACACGTCCCAGGTCGAGCCAGGCGATCTCGTCGTCGCGCTCACCCCGCAGGCGCAGGCATGAGCACGACGGGCGGCTACACGAGCGACTACCTCGCCGAGCAGGCTGCGCGCGTGACCCTCGCGACCTTCGACCTGGGCGCGGCCGTCGAGCTGGGGCGGCGCGCAACGCAGCGGGCCATGGCCGAGGGGCTCCCGATCGTCATCGAGGTCCACCACCTCGGCCGGCTCGCCTACCGGGCCGCCCTGCCCGGGTCGGTGCCCGACTCCGACGCCTGGATCGCCCGCAAGGCCCGCGTCGTCGAGCGCTTCGAGGCGTCGACGATGGCGATTCGGGTGCGCTTCGAGGAGAGGGACACCAGCTTCACCGAGGCAACGGGGCTGTCCGAGCTGGAGTACGCGGCGCATGGCGGCGGGTTCCCGATCTCGGTCTCCGGTGTCGGGATCGTGGGCGCCATCTACGCCTCCGGGCTTCCCCAGGTGGACGACCACGAGTTCGTCGTGGCCTGCCTACTGGACCTGAAGGACCACCAGGGCTGAGGGCGAGACCGCTCTCAGCGTGCCCTCGAAAGGGGTAGGCGGGGGTCGACGGGCTGGCCGTCCCAGGTCTGCCGCGACCCAGGCGTGCGCAGGGTCGTCGCAGATGCGCCAGGCCCGCTCCGCGCCCGGGTCCGGCCATGACGTTGAGGTAGTACAGGTCGTAGCCGGGTGCGGCGATGGACGGGCCGTGCCAGCCGTGCGGGATCAGCACGACGTCGCCGGAGCGCACCTCGGCCGAGCACGTCGATCGGCCGGTCGTCGGTGCCGTAGACACGCTGGTAGGCCATGCCCGGACCCGTCGGGCCGTCGGCCACCTCGAAGTAGTAGATCTCCTCGAGCGCGGTCTCGCCCTCGCGCTCCTCGTCGTGCTTGTGCGGCGGATAGGAGGACCAGTTGCCGCCGGGCGTCAGGACCTCGCAGGCGATGAGCCGGTCGGCCTCGAAGGTGTCCGGCGTGCAGAAGTTGTTGACCTGCCGGCGAGCACGAGCCCGGCCCCGCGCAGTCTCCACCGACACGTCGGACGCCGGCACGTAGCGGAAGGGCAGGTCGACGCGTCGCCCGCGCGGCGGGCAGGGCGAACCGACCGCCCGTCCTCGCTGGTGATCAGCGCCACGCGGTCGCGTCCGACGTAGGCGAAGTCCGTGACCGCGTCGAACACGCTCGCGCGGCCCGTGAGCACGTCCTCCTGCTTGCCGCAGATCACGTGCGCCGCGCCGGCCAGCGGCAGGACGAGCAGCTCGTTGCCCTGCGACTCGATGCTGACCGACTCCCCCGCCGCCAGCTCGACGACGCGCAAGGCCCGACCAGCCCCAGCCGGCGTTGTGCGGCGTGATGTCCACGCGCATCGGTCCCGGCAGGGCCTGGCCGAAGCGACGGACGAGGTCGTGGCGCGTCGTCAAGGGGTGCCTCCTAGAATCGGCGTTCGGTGAGATCGTGCACGAGGGACACGGCAGTGTCGACGGCTCCGGCCACGTCGCCGTCGGGCGGGAAGAGCAGCGCACGACCGATCACGAGCCCCCGCACGCCGGGGACGGCAAGGGCTCGCCGCCACGATTCGTAGGCCTGGTCCGGGGATCCCGACGGATCGCCACCGAGGAGGAGGGTCGGCAGCGTCGTGGCGGCCATCACCTCGTCGAGCCCGTCGACCACGGGCAGCTTGAGCCACGTGTGGTTCGAACGCGCGCCCAGTCCCGATGCGATCGCGACGGACCTCACCACGGCCTCGGTCGACAGGTCGTTGACGACCCGGTCGCCCACGCGGCTCGAGCAGAACGGCTCGATCAGCGCCATCAATCCGTGCGCCGCGAGGCCGGTGATCGCCCGGCCGCATGTCTCCAGGGTGTTCGCAGTGCCGGGGTCGTCAAGGGCGATCCGGCACAGCATCTTGCCGCCGTCCAGGTGGCTCACCGCGATGGTCTCCACGTCGAACCCCGTGAAACGGTCGTCCAGCTCGAACTCAGCGCCCTGCAGGCCGCCGCGGTTCATCGACCCGATGGCGATCTTGTCCTCGAGGACTCCCATGAGCAGGAGGTCGTCGAGGATGTCCGACGTGGCGACGATTCCATCGACGCCAGGTCGGGTGATTGCGGTGACCAGGCGGACCATCAGGCTCTCACGGTCCGCCATGGCGAAGGGGTCGTCGCGCACGCCCAGTGCGCCACGAGCGGGGTGGTCCGCGGCGATGATCATGAGCCGTCCGTCGTGCCCCACCAGCGCCCTTCTGTGCCGGGACACATGCCGGTTGCGGACGATCTCGGGCAGCCGGACGCGGGTCTCGCGGACCGATTCCAGTTCGGCACGGATCTCATCGGGGGTCATGCCCGGCTACCCTCTGGACGCTCATCCAGGAACGCCTCGACCTCGTCCTGCGTCGGCATCGCGGTCGAGCACTCGAGTCGGGAGGCGACGATGGCCCCGACGGCGTTGGCGAACCGCAGGATCCGCTCGAGCGGCCAGCCGGAGAGCAGGCCGTGGCAGACCGCGCCACCGAAGGCGTCGCCGGCGCCGAGCCCGTTGACGACCTCGACGGCGATCGGGCGGCACCTCGACGGTCTCGTTCGCCCGTCATGCCCAGCACACCGGCTGGGTCCCTGCTTGACGATCGCGAGCTCGACGCCGGCATCGAGGAGGGCGCGGCCGGCCGCATGCGGCTCCGTCTCCCCGGTTGCGACCTCGCACTCGTCGCGGTTGCCGATGGCGACGGTGACGTAGCGGCAGCGCCTTGCGGACCTCCGCGGCCGCCTCCCGCCTGCTCGCCCAGAACATCGGGCGGAAGTCGAGGTCGAGGATGGTGTGCGGGCGGCGCTTGCGGGCGGCCCAGGCCACGTAGTGAGCGGAGCGGCTCGGATCCTGGGACAGGCCGGTCACCGTGGTCCAGTAGACACCGCAGGTCGCGATGGCCTCCAGATCGAGCTCGTCCCCACGGATCTCGAGATCGGGCGCCTTCGGATTCCGGTAGAACCAGAGCGGGAAGTCGTCGGGCGGGAAGATCTCGCAGAAGGTGACGGGCGTCGGCAGTCCCGGTACCGAGGCAACGAAACGGTCGTCGACGCCGAATCCGTTCAGCGACTTGTGGACGAAGCGCCCGAACGGGTCCTCGCCCGTCCGGGTGATGACCGCGGACGAGTGGCCGAGCCGAGCGGCGGCCACCGCGACATTGGTCGCCGAGCCGCCGAGGAACTTGCCGAACGTGTCGACGTCCTCCAGGCCGACGCCGACCTGGAGGGGGTAGATGTCGACGCCCACGCGGCCCATGGTGATGACGTCGAAGCGCTCGGCCATGGGCCTCAGTCTGGCGATGCCAAGCGCCCTTTGTCAATACATAGTCAGGACGTACATACATACAGCCAAATACACGTCGTGCGACTAGGATTCGGCCATGGTCATGGAATTCATTCTGGATCGCCGGAGCCCCGTCCCGCTGTACTACCAACTGTCCCAGCAGCTCGAAGAGGCGATCCGCAAGGGCGCGCTCAAGCCCGGCGATCGCATCGAGACCGAGGTCGACATCGCCAAGCGGTATGGACTGAGCCGCCCCACCGTGCGACAGGCGATCCAGGAGCTGGTCAGCAAGGGCCTGCTCGTGCGCCGCCGCGGCGTCGGCACCCAGGTCGTGCACAGCCAGCTGCGCCGACCGGTCGAGCTCACCAGCCTCTACGACGACCTCGCGCGGGCCAGCCACAAGCCGGCGACCAGGCTGATCACCTTGTCCCGGATCGCGGCCGACACCGTCGTCTCGGGCGCCCTCAACGTCAAGGAGGGCACGGAGGTCATGTACCTCGAGCGCCTGCGGCTGGACGGCGACGAACCGCTGGCCATCATGCGCAACTGGCTGCCGGTGGACCTGGCACCGCTGGACGCGGCCGAACTGGAGACCACGGGCCTGTACGAACTGCTTCGTCGGGCCGGCGTGCACATGCGCATCGCCAACCAGCGCATCGGCGCCCGGGCCGCGACGAGCGCCCAGGGCCGGCTGCTCGGCGTGAAGGCCGGCGCACCACTGCTCACCATGGAGCGCACGTCGTTCGATGACACGGGCAACGCGGTGGAGTACGCCGCCCACGCCTACCGGGCGGACGCCTATTCGTTCGAGACGACGCTCGTCGACCGCTGACGCCCCAGCAGCGCCACGACCCCGGAGCACGTGAACCCCGGGACATCTGACGAAATCCGGGCCCCCGAGCCCCGTTGCCAGCCGTTTGTCCCGGATTCCGGGACAAACGGCGAAATCCGGGCCGGCTGGGCCTGGATTTCGTCAGTCGTCCCGCTCACCGGCGGCTGCGTCAGGCTGGGTTGGGCAGGGTGACGTCGCGCACGAGTGACTCGAGTTCGGCGTTCGCCGCCAGGAACTGGCGCAGCGTGCGCGTCGTCGCGCCGTACTGGGTGAACTCCGCCACCGACAGCCCGTCCTCGTCGTACGCCTTGCGGAACTCCGCGAAGTTGTCGTAGAGATCCTCGACGATCCGCGGGTCGACCGGGTCGTCGAGTCGGTGCGTCGGCTCGATCGCACTGGCGTTGAAGCGCCTCTGCCAGCCGAACGGCGGCGAGATGACGACGTCGCCCCCGATGAACTGGCTCCAGTGCATGTGATTGCGGAAGGCAGCCGAGAGCAGGCGCGTGCGGTACCCGCGCTCCTGGAACAGCCGGTAGGCCTTCTTGAAGACCGCGACGCCCGCCCACTCCGTGACGCCTGGATCGACGGTGATCTGGTCGCGGTCGGCCGACGCCCGCATCCAGTCGTCCGTGCGCCCGACCATGATCGTGCACACCGGGCCCATCGTGCGCACGTCGAGACCCTCGGCCTCACGCCGCCGCAGCCCCCGCTCGACGCCTCCGCCACCGCGATCGCCTGCGCGAGGGTGAACGAGACCGTGGCGTTGAGCTGACGCCGCGGTAGGTGACCTCCTCGAAGGCCTCGATGCCCGATCGTGGTCACCGGGATCTTCACGATCATGTTCGGCGCGAGCGGGCCGAACTCCACGGCCTGCTCGACCAGCGTCGCGGGTCACGGTAGTAGCGCGGGTCGGTCTGGATCGACAGCCGCCCGTTGACGCCCCTGGTGCTTCTCGAACGCCGGCACGAGGAGCTTGCAGCCGCATCGACGGAGAGCCTCTTGACCATGGCCCAGCCGATCTCGTCCTCGGTGGCGGTCGGGAACTCCGCCGCGTACTGACGGATCCGCCCGCCCAGGTGGGCATGTCGGCCTTGAGGGCGAGAGCGCGATGACGGGGTTGCAGGTCGCCCCAACGGCACCCCAGCCGATCGCCTGGGAGAGCTCGACGGGGTCGGCCGAGTCGTTCCACAGGGAGGTCGGGAGTCGTCCTCGGACATCCGAAGCAGCGGCGAAGTGGACATGGCGATCCTCAGGAGTCGGTGTGACGTGCGATCAGGACTGGGTGGGGAAGCCAAGGTTGATGCCACCGTGGCTGGGGTCGAGCCAGCGGCTCGTGATGACCTTGCCGCGGGTGAAGAAGTGCACGCCCTCGGTGCCGTGGGCGTGCGAGTCGCCGAAGAGCGAGGCCTTCCAGCCGCCGAAGGAGTAGTAGGCCATCGGCACCGGGAATCGGCACGTTGACGCCGATCATGCCGACTTCGATCTCGTTCTGGAAGCGCCGAGCTGCGCCGCCGTCATTGGTGAAGATGGCCGTGCCGTTGCCGTACGGGTGGTCGTTGATGAGTCGGACGCCCGCCTCGTAGGACGGCGACCCGCACGACCGCGAGCACCGGGCCGAAGATCTCGTCGGTGTAGATGCTCATGTCGGGGGTGACGTGGTCGAACAGCGTCGGCACCGAGCCAGAAGCCATCGGCGTCGCCGTCGACATCGATGTCGCGTCCGTCGACGACGAGCGTCGCACCCGCCGCCTCGCCGGCATCGACGTAGGACTTGACCTTGTCGCGGTGGACGCCGGTCACCAGCGGACCCATGTCGGTGCCCCGTCGCCCGTCGCCGGTGCGAAGAGCAGGCATGCGCTCGGCGATCTTCGCCACCAGCTCGTCACCGATCGGGTCGACGGCGAGCACGACGGAGATCGCCATGCAGCGCTCCCCCGCCGATCCGAAGCCGGCGTTTATGGCCTGGTCGGCCGCGAGGTCGAGGTCGGCATCCGGGAGGACCAGCATGTGGTTCTTGGCGCCGCCCAGGGCCTGCACCCGCTTGCCGTTCTTGGTGCCGGTCGCGTAGATGTACTGGGCGATCGGCGTCGACCCGACGAACGAGATGCTCTTGACGTCCTTGTTCTCGAGCAGGCCGTCGACGGCCTCCTTGTCGCCGTGCACGACGTTGAAGACGCCGTCCGGCAGGCCTGCCTGCTTCCACATCTCCGCGATCAGCATGATCGCCGAGGGATCCTTCTCGCTGGGCTTCACGATCACGGTGTTGCCGGTCGCGATGGCCAGCGGGAAGAACCACATCGGCACCATGGCCGGGAAGTTGAAGGGCGAGATGACGCCGACGACGCCGAGCGGCTGCCGGATCGAGTAGACGTCGACCCCCGTCGACACGCCCTCCGAGAAGCCGCCCTTCATCAGGTGCGGGATACCGCAGGCGAACTCCACGACCTCCTGGCCGCGCGTCACCTCGCCGAGCGCGTCACTGAGGACCTTGCCGTGCTCCTCGGTGATGAGGGCGGCGACCTTGTCCTTGTTGGCGTTGAGGATCTCGCGGAACGCGAAGAGCACCTGCGTGCGCTTGGTCAGCGAGGCATCACGCCAGGCGGGGAACGCGGCCTTGGCCACGGCGACGGCCTCGTCGAGCGTCTGGCGGGACGCGAAGTCCACCTTCTTGCTCACCTGGCCGGTGGCCGGGTCGTACACATCGCCGGTCCGCTCGGCGGTGCCGGTCCAGAGCTGGCCGTTGATCCAGTGGGTGACGCGAGCCGTCATGTCAGTTCCTTCGATTCCGTTGGTGCGATTCACGGTGGGCAGTGCACTTCATCGTACGTAGTCGTGCTTACCAGGCTGAGCGCTGATGGGACTTGCCCTCGATGAGCTCCTGTCGGGCCCTGTCGACCTGCGGCCGGTGGCTGACCTCGGGGACGCCGACCTCCCAGAAGGAGCCACCCTCGCTCCACTGGTGCTTGGCGACGTCGATCACGATGACGTGGACGCCGGGCAGGCCCTTCGTCGCTCGGAGCACGGCGTCGAGCTCCGCGATCCCGACCACGCGACGCGCCTGGGCCCCCATCGCAGCCGCCATCGCCGCGAAGTCGACCTGCGGGGGCTCGGGATGGTCGATATCGGCCAGCATCGTCTTGAAGGAGGCGGCGCCATGACCGAGCTGCAGGCGCTCGATGACGTTGAACCCGCCGTTGTCACAGACGAGCAGCGTCAGATCCGTCGAGGTGAGGACGGCGCTGTAAACGTCCATCGGCAGCATCATGAAGGATCCGTCGCCCGACATGCCGTACACCGTCGATCCCGGCCGCGATGCGGCGTGCTCGAGCGCTGCCCCCCACGTTCCGCTGATCTCGTAGCCCATGCAGGAGAAGCCGTACTCGCAGTCGAAGGTGGCCACGGCCTTGCTCGTCCAGTTCATGACGAGCTCGCCGGCGAGGCCACCGGAGGAGGTCAGGACGTAGTCGGCGTCCGTGGCGACGGCATTCACCGCGCCGATGACCTGCGCGTAGGTGGGCAGGTCGGAGTCGGTCGCGGCCGTGCGCGACGCGACCTCCAGCGACTGGAGCCGCGCGGACTCCACGGCCGTTTCGCGCCAGGCCCGCGGAGCCGTCCACTCGCCCAGACCGTCCGCGAGATCCGCCAGGGTCTCCCGCGCATCGCCGATGACGGGAACGCCACCCCGCTTGAGCGCATCGAACCGCGCGACGTTGACGCCGATGATGCGGGCAGCCGGATTCTTGAACACCGTCCCGGACTCCGTGGTGAAGTCCTGGAGCCTCGTCCCGATGGCCAGCACCACATCGGCGTGCCACGCGACCGCCTGGCCGGCCGTCTCCCCGAACACCCCGATGGGACCCGCGAAGGCGGCATCTGCCGCCGCGAGGGACGACTTGCCGGCGACCGACTCCATCACCGGGATGCCGAAGCGATTGGCGAAGTCCGAGAGTTCCCGCTCGGCGAGCGAGTAGTGCACGCCGCCACCGGCCACGATGAGCGGCGCACGCGCGGACTTCAGCAGCCCGACCGCCTCGGCGACCTGGTCGACCGACGCACGCGGCCGCCGGATGCGGTGCACGACGGTCTCGAAGAAGGACTCCGGGAAGTCGAAGGCGGCGGCCTGGACATCCTGGGGAAGGGCGAGCGCAACGGGGCCGCAGTCGGCCGGGTCGAGCAGTACTCCGACGGCCTGTGGCAGCGAGGCCAGCAGCTGGGATGGGGTCATGATCCGGTCCCAGTAGCGGCTCACCGGCTTCAGCGCGTCGTTTGCCGTGATGCCGGGATTGCCGAAGTGCTCGACCTGCTGGAGCACCGGATCCGGTTCGCGCGAGGCGAAGGAGTCCCCGAGCAGGAGCAGGAGTGGCAGTCTGTTGGCCATGGCCACGCCGGCGGCCGGCACCGTGTTGAGGGCGCCCGGACCGATCGACGTGGTGACCGCCATCACCTGGCGACGACGGGCGGACTTCGCGTAGGCCACGGCCGCGAGCGCCATCGCCTCCTCGTTCTGGCCACGGATCGTGCGGATCTCGCCGCGGTGCTTCTCCAGGGCTTCTCCCAGGCTCAGCGCGTTGCCGTGCCCGAAGATCGCGAACACGCCGGGGATCAGCGGGATGGTCCCGCCGCTGCGCTCGTCCTCGACCCGTTGCGCGATGAGGAAGCGCACGATGGCCTCGGCCGTCGTCATTCGCACAGTGGACATGCCCATCACCCTCCGGATCCCTCGGATGCCGCCATCCTAGGCGACAGCGAATGATTCGTCAAAATGTCATTACATCCATTCATCACACCACGAAGGCAGTCGAACGGGCGCCGATCGTCACCCATGACCGCGTCCGCGATGGTCGCACCGCTCCCCCGCTCCCCCTCGATCGCCTGCAGGAAGCCGCGCGCCTCCACGACCTTCGTGTCGTCATTGCCCATGGCGATCCCTGCTCCAGGCTGTAGGGCGGAGTGGGCCCCGTCGCCGGGACCGCTGCGGACCGTGCTGGTCGACTGTCCTTGGTAGTCGGACCCGGATGACACGGCGAGCTCCCCGGAGCGACGGAAGTCCCACCGCACGAGCCCCTTCGTGCCATGCACCTCGAAGGCGTAGTGGTTCTGGTCGCCGGCCGCGACACGGCTCGACTCGAGGATCACCGTCACCCCCGACACGGTGCGGAACAGGGCGGCCACGAAGTCCTCGTTCTCGACCGCGCCCAGGACCACGCCGGGCGCCTCCGGATCGACGAACCCGTAGTGACTGGTGCCGGCGTCGGCGATGGGCCGCTGAGGAATGAACGTGTCGCTCAGCGCCACCACCTCGGCCAGGTCGCCGAGCAGGAACCTGGCCATGTCGACGCCGTGGGAGGCAAGGTCGCCGAGCACACCGTGACCGCCCTGGGAGAGGACATGGTGACGCGCCTGGAAGTCCGCCACCCCGCCCCGATGATCCCGACACCGATGCTCTGCTGGTCAGGCATGCGACTCCTTGCCATCCGGGACTCGGGAGCGGATCCGGGGCCAGGACACCAGCGCCCTGTGAAGCCTATCCGCGGCGGCCGCCGGCAAGAACCCGGAACAAGGCTCGACCTCGCCGAGACCGGCCCGGTCACCGCGCGATAGACCCCGGCCTTCGGGACAATGGACCACGAGGAAGGTGATTCGCGTGCTTGCGCTTCTCGTCTACGAATCGATGTTCGGCAACACCGAGGCCATCGCCGAGGCGGTGGCCGAGGGCATCGGGGGCTCCGAAGTGGTGGAGGTTCGCGAGGTCGGCACCCATCCGACCCTCGGCCCTGACGTCCAGCTCCTCGTCGTGGGTGGGCCAACGCACGCGTTCGGCCTGACCCGGGAGAGCACCCGCAAGTCGGCGAAGGAGCAGGCCGAGGACGGACATGTCGTGTCGAGCGGCATCGGCATCCGCGAGTGGCTCGGCGACCTGCCGGACCACCACGGGGACCCTCTCGTCGCCGCCTTCGACACGCGCGTTGCGCCGGTGCGCCTGCCCGGATCGGCCGCCAAGGGCATCGCCAAGCGACTGCGAAGCCACGGCTACGACCTGGTACTCGACCCGCACACCTTCTGGGTGGAGGGCACGCCCGGTCCGCTCGTCGAGGGCGAGTTGGACAAGGCCAGGGAGTGGGGCAGGCAACTGCGCGTTGCACTGCCGCTCAGCACCGTCTAGCCGACGACGCGACCCACTCCGCTGAAGCGGTCGCCGTACCAGGGGCCGAGGAAGTCGATCAGCTCGACACCGTCGCTCGGGTTGGAGGCGCTGACCATCTTGCCGTTGCCGACGTACATGCCGACGTGGTGGGCGCCGCCGCCGAAGTAGAAGACGAGGTCGCCCGGCTGGATCTCGCTGACGGGGACGTGCGTGGTCTCGTCGTACTGGCTGTAGCTCAGGTGCGCCAGCGATACGCCCGCCTGCCGCCAGGCCGCCAAGGTAAGTCCCGAGCAGTCGAAGGTGTCGGGCCCGTCCTGGGCCGCCACGTACCGGTCTCCGACCTGCGAGAGGGCGTACTGGACGGCGATCGCCGCCCGGGAGCCGCCGCTGTAGCCGCCACCGGCGGACGTGGCGCCGCCGTTGTCGGAGCCTGCCCCTGCGCCGCTGGTATCGGTCCCGCCCCCGTTGTCGGAGCCTGCCCCTGCGCCGCTGGTATCGGTCCCGCCCCCGTTGTCGGAGCCTGCCCCTGCGCCGCTGGTATCGGAACCCGCGCCGTTGCCGGCGTCGTCCCGTGCCGCCTGCGCCGCCGCTTGGGCCGCGGCGATCTGCTCGGCGCGCTGCTTGGCGATCAGGTCGGCGAGGCGCTGACGCTCCTCCTCCTGGAGCCCGGACAGCACATCCTCGGCCGCCGATAGCTGCGAGTCCGCCTCTCTCCTGGCGGAGGCCATGTCATCACGGGCCTGCTGGGCGGCCCGCTCCTTGTCGGCGATCTCCGCCTCGGTCTGCGCGAGTCGCAGCTTGGCGGTCTGCGTGCCGCGCAACTGGTCGACCTGGTTCTGCTCGAGCTGGCTCATCACGGCCGCCTGCGCCAGGAACTGGGCAGGATCGTCGGCAAGCAGGACCTCGAGCGTCGGATCGAAACCGCCCCGGGCGTAGGTGGTGCGGGCGATGTCGTCGATGGTGCTGGTGAGGCGCTGCAGGTCGGCGCGCTCCCGATCGGCGCGATTGCGGACCGCACCGAGGTTCGCCTGTATCCCGTCGAGTCGAAGCTGCGCCTCGTTCGCCCGTTCTGTCGCCCCCTCGGCCTGCATCTGCAGTTCGCGCACCTTCGCCTGGACCTGCTGGATGTCCTGTCGGGGGGCGGCGGTCACACTCGATGAGATCGATCCGACCCCGAGGACCAGCACTCCGGCCAGGATGCCGGCGGTGGTCGTCCGGGTTAGGCGCATCCGTCCACCATGCCGGTAGCCAGTGAGTGGACCGTGCCACGAATGATGAAGATTCCATGAAGATCCGGGCCAGCAGGTCGCACGCACCGGCCGGGCGGACCGCACGCCACAATGACGCCATGTCGGACAGGCGTGGTTTGAGTGTCGCGGTCATCGCCGCGGGTGTCGTGCTGGCCATCGGCGCCGCCGTGAGCTATGCGCAGGTCAGCAGTGCCCTGCGCGACCAGGGTCTGATCGTCCCGGATGGCGCTTGCCTGGCCGGCGAGACCGTCGCTGGTCCCTTCACCGCCTTCTGCGCCAGCCGGAGTGCAGCCTTCCCGCTCGACGCCCCCATCGGCGCCTACTCGCTCAGCGCCCTGGCATTCGTGGCCGGCGCGGTTATCATCCTGGTCGGCGCAGCCGGTTTGCATCGCGCCGAGCGGGCCGAAGACGGCGGGTAGGCCGGGAGCACGACCGCTCACTGGACCAGTGATGCGAGAAGGAGGGCGCAGTTCCCCAACGGGACCCGCGCCCTCCTGGGCTCGATGGGTGTCAGCTGGCGTGCTGCAGCTCGCGCGGCGACGAGGTCGGCGGGACGCTCTCGTGCTGGCGCATGGAGACCTGGATGCAGACGCGGGCGAAGGCGCGCAGGCGCGCGATCTCCGGCTCGTCCTCGTCGATCATGAGGGTGACGAGGATCTCGCTGACGCCGAGTTCGCGTGCCGTGTGCGCCAGGAGCAGCAGGTCCACCGGGTCGGCGTCGATGCCGCGGGCCTCCATCTGGAAGCCGAGGTCCTTGATCCGAGCCGTGGTCGTGTGGGCGGTGGTGTCCATGTCGTGCTCCTCTCCTGTCATCAAGGATAGGAACTGCTCTGCATAAAGAAAAGCGATGGAATCTGATCGTGTCGATCATCTAGACTGATCGACATGCCCTTCGCTGACGTGGAGATCCGACACCTGAACGCCCTGCGGGCCGTGGCCGAGGAGGGCTCCTTCGTCGGCGCCGCCGACGTCCTCGGCTTCTCGCAGGCAGCCATCAGCCAGCAGATCGCCGGTCTCGAGAGAGCCGTGGGCCTGTCCTTGTTCGACCGTCCCGGCGGACCCAAGCCGGTGACCCTCACGCCCGCGGGCCGGCTGCTGCTCACCCACGCCGACGCCGTGATCGAGCGACTGGCATCGGCGGAGCGGGAGCTCGCCGACCTCGCATCGGGCACGGCCGGCCGGCTCGTCGTCGGCACCTACCAGAGCGTGTCGGTGCAGCTGCTGCCCGTGCTCGTCCGCGAGATGCGCTCGGCCGCACCGAATCTGGGCATCCACCTGGTCGAGCACGGCGACAACGAGCAGCTGATCACCGACCTGATCGCCGGCGACATCGACGTGACCTTCCTGACCGGGCCGTACGAGGACAAGCGGCTCGACATCATCCAGCTGGGCGTCGATCCGTTCGTCGTCGTCCTCGCCGCCGACAGCGACGAGGCCCGGATGAGCAAGGGCAAGTGCTTCCCGACCCTGGCCCTGGCCAACGTCCCGATGGTCGGGCAGCCTGCGTGCAACTGCCAGGCCGATCATCGACGAGGGCCTGCGAGCAAGCGGCGTGCTGCCGCAACTACGTGTTCCGCTCCAACGACAATGGGGCGATGCAGGGCATGGTGCGGGCCGGCATGGGACCGGCGGTGATGCCGCTGCTGGCGGTGGACACCTCCGACCCGGGGATCGTCGTGCGCAAGCTCGATCCGCCGCTGGATCCGCGCACCATCCTGATCGCCCTGCGGCACGGCTCCACGCCGCTGCCAGCAGCCGAGCAGTTCGTCCGGATCGCCAAGTCCGAATGCCGCAAGCGACTCGCGAAGGCCACCTGGTAGTCGGCCCGGCGGACGTGGGGTCACCGGCAGCCCCGGTGGCCCGTCCGAGCAGGCAGCCGTGGCCGTCGACCGGCGGCTACGCTGGTCTGGGCTCGTCGTCCAGCGATGTCCACTGCGCTGCGGCGCGAGGAGCCACGATCCGGGAGGTGCGGTGACCCAGGACAGCCGGCCTGCACCCGACCTGCCCGTCGATCCTGACCTGAGCGTCATGGACGTGCCCGGACCGGCCCCACGCGGCCACGGGTTCGGCCGGCGCTGGGACGTCGCCCTCGTCATCGCCGCTGGAGGCGCGATCGGAGGTGGGGCGCGGTGGCTGCTCAACCAGGCCCTGCCCCACGCGGTGGACGGATTCCCGTGGTCGACGTTCATCGAGAACGTCGCTGGCTGCCTGATGATCGGCGCGCTGATGGTGTTCTTGCTCGACGTGCGGCCGCCCAACCGGTACGCCCGGCCATTCCTGGGCATCGGCTTCCTCGGCGGGTTCACCACGTTCTCCGCGTACACGGTCGAGACCGCCGCGCTGCTGCGCACCGGTCACGCCCCGACCGCGTTCACATACCTGTTCGGCACCGTGTTCCTGGGCCTGCTGGCCACCTGGACGGGTGTCGCCGTCGCCCGGAAGGCCGCGGGCATCAGCCCCCGGTCCAAGTGAGGGAGGAACCATGAAGCTGCAAGGCCCGTCGATGCGGCTGACGATCTTCGTCGGAGAGTCCGATCAGTGGCACCACCATCCCGTCTACACCGAGATCGTCCACCGCGCGCACGCCGCCGGCCTGGCCGGCGCGAGCGTCATGCGCGGGATCGAGGGCTACGGTGCCTCCTCCCACATCCACACCACGCGCATTCTCAGCCTTAGCGAGGACCTGCCCGTGGCGATCGTCATCGTCGACGTCGCTGACCGAATCGAGGCGTTCCTGCCGCAGCTCGACGAGCTCATCACAGAGGGCCTGATCATCCTCGACCCCGTCAACGTCATCAAGTACGCCGGCCGCACGCCCGGGGATCCCGCTTGACTCTCCTCCTGGTGATGATCGGAGCGGCCGTCGGCGCACCCAGCCGGTGGCTGCTCGATCAGGCGATCTCCTCGCGCAGCGCTCGCACGTTTCCACTCGGCACGTGGACCATCAACATGACCGGATCCCTCCTCCTGGGCCTGATCGTGGCTGCCGACGCCTTCGGTCCCGCACCGCTCGCGCTCGTCGCTCTCGCGGGCACCGGGTTCTGCGGCGGCTTCACCACCTTCAGCTCCTTCGGATTCGAGACCATCCGGCTCGCGGAGTCCGGTTCCGAGTTCGAGGCCGGACTCAACGTCATCAGCAGTCTGCTCGTCGGACTGATCGCTGCCTTCGCGGGCTGGTACCTCGGCCAAGCCATCTGGACGTGAGCCGCACGCTCGCACGTGGAGGATTCGCCTGCAGCAGCGCCGCCATGACTACCTGGGCCGAGATGGGAAGCCGGTGTCGAAGTGCATGTAGTCCGGCACCCTGATGTCCTGCCAGATCCAGCCACGCTCCGTGAACAGGCGCCACGCGAGGCTTCCCTTGGTGATGACGCCCGCCCCGCTGCGGTCTTCGGCGAAGTCCGCGGAGGGCACCCAGCAGTTGCAGCGCGGATCCGTCCACGGATTCTGGTACGGATTGATGTCGATCGCCCGTCCGCTGGCATGCGGTGAGTCCGTGACGGGCGCGTTGATCTGGTCAGGTCGCCTGCAGTTGAACGCCGACGTGTTGTTCGCCGCGAGGCTGCGCGCGACATCGCCGCCGTACTTCTCGACGGAGTCCATGCGCTCGATGGGGAACCCCGCGTCGAACAGTTCGGTGAAGATCGCGGCGAGGTCGTCGACGGTGTCCCGGTGGGCGATCAGGTCTCCGCGCCTGACGCCGCCGCCAAAGTCGACGTAGTTCACGTCGAGGCGGCGCAGGTCCAGCCGTCCGACCGGGCACTCCGGACGCCAGGTCCCGGTGCGCTCGATGCGTGCCCACTGTCGATCTCCGATCTGCGCGATGACGGGGTCGGCGGAGGTGGGTCGAACGGATGGTGCCGGCGCCGAGGGTGCGGTCGCGGTCGGGGTCGGTAACACCGTCGGCGACGCGGACGGGATCGGGCTCGGTCGCAGGGACGACGCTGTGGGCAGGGACGGTCCTGGTGACGACGCTGTCATGGGCGACATCCGAATGCTGGGTTGCGGACTGCTCGACGCGGCTCCGCCGCCGTTCGTGGTCGTGCAGCCGGAAAGGGCGACGATCGAGCAGATGCCCAGGATGATCGCCGCGTGCACGAGGCAGATCTTCGGGCGTGCCATCAGCCAAGGCTATGGGTCAGGGCGTCCCGCTGCTCGTCGCGAACGCGACCCGCCAGGTCCTCACGGGCTGTGACGGGTTCGTATGCTCGCTGGCATGGACGCTCACCGGCCGCCGCACTCGTCCCCGCGGTCCGATGCTGGCGTCGCGCTCACGGACGAGATCCAGTTCGCCCATGCGACTGCCGAGGACCAGGATGCCGACGGCTACGCCGACCCCTTGACCGGTTTGTTCGTGTTCACGCGTGCGGCGCTTCTGCGTAGCAAGCGGTGCTGCGGTAGCGGCTGCCGGCACTGCCCCTTCCGCTGAAGGGGTCACTTGGGCCCGGCGACCCTTGCCCGTCGCGGCGGCGGGGCGCTCGTGGCGACGGCGGCAGCCGACTGCGTCGACGTGGTGGAGGTCGGCGTTCCTGCGAGTCGATCTATCGGTCGGACAGCACGGGGCGGATCGCCTCGGCCAGGACGGACACATGCGGCGGCTCGAGCATCGTGTAGTGGTCACCAGCGACGTCGATGACGTCAAGGTGCTCCACGGCCGACCGCCAGCGCTCGGCCAGCGGGGACGTCGGCGGACGGAACAGCGTTATCGGGAAGGACGCCTTCGGCGGAACGTAGGCCAGCGCGGCTCGTCCGCCCATCAAGTGGTAGGCGCGGTACCGCTGTTCGCGCGGCACGGTGCTGGCGGGAAACACGCGAAGCCAGGCGCGCAGACTGGCGCGCTTGGCCGCGCGCAGGGCCCCAGGCCACGGCGGCCGACTCCGGGTGCCATCCCCGGTCGCGGCGTCGAGCAGCAGCAACCGCACCTCGTGGCCGCTGCGGTGCAGCCGAAGCGCGATCTCATAGGCGATCACGCCGCCGCCGGAGTATCCGGCGAGCACGACCGGACCGCCCGGCAGGAGCGGCTCGATGAGTCCGAGTGCGCGGCCGGCAGCGGCAGCGACGGTGCGATCGGGACGGCCGGGGGAGTGCAGGCCGCGCGGCTCGATGACCACCAGCGGCTGATCCGGGCCCAGCTCGGTGGCGAGCCAGCGATAGGCCATGGCCGTGCCGCCCGCGCCCGGAATGCAGAAGATCGGCGGTCGTCCGCCGTCGCAGTTCAGGTGGACGACCTGACTCGGTCGTGGCTGGTCGTCGTGCAGACGGGCGAGGGCGGCCGGAGTGCGGTGGTCCAGCAGCATGGCCGGCTCGAGCCGCTCCCAGCCGGCACCCTCGAGGATCACGGTGAGCTCGACCGCGGTGAGCGAGTCCAGGCCCAGTTCCCACAAGTCGTCGTCCGGCTGGACATCGTCGAAATCGAGCGCGATCGCCGCCGCCGAGCAGGCGAACCGCTCCTCTTCGTCGACGACCGGGCGCGGTGCGGCCGTTCGCCACGGGACTGGGGGAGCGGCCAGCAGCGCCTGCCGGTCGGTCTTGCCGCGATCGGTGAGCGGCAGGGCGTCATGGCGCACGAGCACGGCCGGCACCAGGTGCGGTGCGATCGCCCGCGACAGGTGCGCGCGCACGTCGTGGGCGGTCAGTGCAGCGTCATGCTCCAACTGCAGGTGGCCCACGAGCCGGTGCGATCCATGGGCCGTGGGGTGCGGCAGCACGACCGCGCTGCGGATGCCGTCGAGGGACAGCAGCACCCGTTGCGGCTCCGAGGGCTCGACCAGTCGGCCGCGGATCTTCACCAGGTCGTCGATCCGGCCGATGCGGTGGTACAGCCCCGCGGGCGTGACGGTCGCGATGTCGCCGCTGCGCCAGAATCGAGTGCCGTCCGGGTACACGCCGAACCTACTCGCCGTCAGGTCCGGTTCGCCGAGGTAGCCGCGGGCGATCGTGCCGGTCACGACGATCTCGCGCGGGCTATTCCGGTCGGACGGATCGACCGGCTCCGATCGCGCGCGGCCGGGAACCCGAACGTAGCCGAGCGGGATGGGCCCGGTGCCCAGTGGCTGGTCGGGTGTGATGCGCAGGACGACGGCCTCGCCCAGGGCCTCGCTTGCGCCGTACTTCGACACGATGACGGCGTCCTGGGCGATCAGCGCTCGCAACGAGGGCACGTGCGACCAGTCCATCGCCTCGCCGCCGGTGATGACGGTCGTGACGTGCTCGAGTCGACGTCCTCCCGGCCATCGATCGGCCAGAGCGGAGGCCAGCGAGGAGGTCGCGAGCAAGATCTGCACGCCCTCGCGGTCGACGCGCTCGAGCATGTCAACCGGGCCGACTGCTGCTGGATCGATGATCGACAGGGTCGGCCCGACGGGCAGCTGCCACGCGCGCCTGAGCCCGGCCAGGAACGAGAACGGCGTCGGCGTCATGACCGTGAACGCGGGGTTGTCCTCCTCGGTGGGCGCACCCACGAACAGGCCGGCGAGGTCGAGGTCCGCCCAGTCGGCCAGGACGCCCTTCGGCCGGCCGGTGGAGCCGGAGGTGAACATCACCAGGGCACGCCCCTGCGGGTCGACCGGCTGCGGCGGGATGCTGTCCGACGCAGTGCTCGGGACAGGCAGCCAATCCACGTGCCTGCCGAGGCCGACGGCCCGATCCGGGCGTGCGACGACGCCCACGCGCGGTCCGCCCAGACGGGCGAGCAGATCGGCCAGCATCGCCGGCGGAGTCGAGTCGTCCACCGCTGAGAACGGCAGGCCGGCCCGGATCGCGGCGTGAATCGCGACGACGGACTCGACACTGCGGCTGACGATGATCGGCAGTACGGCATCGCGACTCAGCCCCCCAGAGGCGGTCCGTTCCACGAGGCGGGCAGCGAGGGTGCCGGCGAGCGCGTCGAGCTCGGCGAACGTGAGCTGGCGGCCTTGATCACGAGCCGCGACGCGGTGCGGTTCTGCCTGGACGCGTCGAGCCATGGCCAGGGCGATCGCCGAGGGAGTGGTCATGCGCCGCAGGGTACAACCGTGCGGCGACCAGCCGGCTTCCGTGGAGGGCGCACATCCCTCCTCGGGAAGGTACTGTCTGGCGCATGAGAGATTCGCCCGATCGGGTGGCCCGGATCCAGCAGGAATGGCGACGGGAGCGTCCGGACATCGACGTCACCCCGCAAGGCGTCTTCGGACGGCTGCACCGCCTTGCGGCCTACCTCACGGTGGAGCTGAACGCCGTGTACCGGGAGCACGGGTTGAGCGAGGGGGAGTTCGACGTGCTTGCGGCTCTGAGGCGGGCGGGCGATCCCTTCGAGCGGGCGCCGGGCGACCTTGCCGAGCACACCATGGTCACGACGGGTGCGATGACGAAGCGAGTGGACCGGCTCCTGGAGGCGGGCCTGGTCAGCCGCCGGCCAGCGGTCGCGGATCGGCGTCGACGGGTCGTCGCGCTCACGCGCAAGGGTCGAAGGACGATTGACGCCGTGTTCACCGAGCACCTCGCCAACGAGCATCGACTCATCGAGGTCCTCAGCCCGGCGCAGCGCAGACAACTGGAGGCGAACCTCACCGTGTGGCTGCGAGCCTTCGAAGGACGTCGACAGCGTCCGGCCCGAGAAGGCGGGTTCCTGACGGACTCACCCGGGTGCGCAGTGGCCGCAACTCGCCATGCCCGGGAGTCACGCTCACGCTCGTCGTCCTTGTGCAGGCGCTCACGTCGCTCGGCGACCTGATCGTGCGCCGGATGGAGCACCGACGCTAGTAGTCCTTGTCCAGAGCGTCGGTCGCGAGGGCTCGCAGGACGCCGTCCTCGAGGACATACTCGGTCATGCGCGTGAGCGCAGGGCGGTAGGCGTGCAGGGTGACGGCGCCCCGGCTCCCGTCATTGCGGACGTCGTGGATGATGTCCCGCGCGAAGCTGCCGACGTGGCCCGCAGCGTGCGTGAACTCGTGAGCATGGCCGTCGAGCTCGACGATCGTCTCCCACACCGTCTCGCTCAGCACCATGAAGCAGCCCGAGGATCCGCCGTGGTCGTGCAGCCCCGAACCCTGGCCCGGTCCCCAGGTCAGCAGCCTCGCCTCGATCCCCGGCTCGCTGGGAAGGGGGATACGCACGCGGGGCTCCGCGAAGCGGACGAGTGGCGTCCACAGGTCGGTGTCGGCCGCGAGCGCGCGGACCGTGGCCTCGAGTCCGAGGTCCCGTCCGATGGCATCCAGCCCGCATGTGGGCACTGCGTTGATCGTCATGACGCCTCGCCTTCCCTTGTTGGAGTCATTGTCAAACCTGGCTTCTGGCAATGTATAGTAACTCCACTGACAAGGGCAACAATGTGGCGCGTCCGCGCGTCACGACTACGTTTCGGGCGCGGAGGCCACGATGACCGTCACGGACACTGGGATTGACGCGCGGGGCGCCGGCTCGATGCCCTGGCGAGTGGGCATCGTCGGAGGCGGAGCCTCGGGCGCCCTGGTCGCGGCGAGGCTGCTTCGCGAGGCCGACGCGCCACTCGAGATCGTCATCTTCGAGCCGAGGGAGGAACTGGCGAAGGGCGTTGCCTATGAGACGCCGGACCCGCTGCACCTGCTCAATGTGCCCGCATGCAACATGAGCGCCCTGGTCGAGGACCCCGACCACTTCCGTCGGTGGGCGCAGTGTGGGGCCACCGACTTCGCGACCAGGACGCTGTACGGAGAGTACCTCCAGGCCCTCCTGCGCGAGTCGGAGGCGGCTTCGGAGGTGACGATGAGGCATGCGCGCGGTGCGGTCACCGACATCGGGGTGGGCGCCGGGCTCTGGGTGCAGACAGACGACGACGTGCAGGAGTTCGACGTGCTCGTGCTGGCGACGGGGCACAACGAGCCCGTCGTGCCGGCCGTCCTCGGTGGACTGCCGGCCGCGCGGGTGGTCGGCAACCCGTGGCGGCCGGAGGGCCTGGACGGGATCCAGGACGGCGACGACGTCCTTGTCATCGGTACCGGACTCACCTTCGTCGATGTCGCCCTGACGATCCTGAACAACGCCCCGACGGCCCGCGTGCACGCGATCTCCCGATGCGGGCTGCTGCCGCAGGCCCACGAGGACCCGTGGCGGCCGGCGCACCGCGCACCTGACCTGCCGATGCAGGATGTCGATCCGCTGGCGGTCCTCCAGTACGTGAGGTCCTTCGGGGACGACTGGCGGCGGGGAATCGACTCGCTGCGGCCCATCACCTCCGCCCTGTGGCAGGGCATGGACGAACCGACTCAGGAGTCCTTCGTAGGGCACCTGGCCCGCTACTGGAATGCGCACCGGCACCGCATGGCGCCCGGCGTGGCCCACGCGTTCGATGACCTGCTGTCATCCGGGCGAGTCAGTCTCCATCGGGCGAGCGTGTCCGCGGTCGATGTCGAAGGCGAACGGATTCGCGCGGACCTGTCGAACGGCACGTCGCTCGAGGTCGATCACGTGGTCGTGTGCACCGGCCCATCCGGTGACATGACCCGCAATCCCTTGGGCCGCAGGCTGATCGGGCAGGGTGTTGCGCAACCGGGGCCCCTGGCGGTCGGCTACCTGGTCGACGCCACGACGGGCGCCCTGACGGCGCAGTCCGGTGAACCCGAGGCGAGGATCCTGACGATCGGCCCCCTGCGCGTCGGCGTGCTGTGGGAGTCGATCGCCATGCCGGAGGTCCGCGTTCAGGCTGCCGGTGTCGCGAACTCGATCCTCGCCATGGCGAGAGCTGCGACCGCGCTCCAGTGACCCTCGGCGCCAACGGGGTCCGGTCCCGGCGACACGTTCACGCTGACGGTCAGCGGCGCTGCCAGGCGCCGGGCTCCTTGAGCAGGGTCGACACGTCGCGGGGGAGCTTGCCCGAGGTCACGTCGGCCAGGCTGATGTTCTCCAGCACATGGCGCATGGCGACCCGGACCGCGATCCAGACGTCGCGCAGGTGCTCGGATGCTCCCTGGTATTCGAGGTCCTCGGGCCGCTGGCCCCGAACGGCGGCCAACGGGCCGTCGAGCGCGCGGGCAACGTCCGCGATCGTCACGTCCTTCGGCTCGCGATCGAGCCGGTAGCCGCCCTCGGCCCCACGTTGGCTGGCGACGATGCCGGCCTGGCGCAGTTCCCGCAGGATTCCCTCGAGGAACTTGAGCGGGACGCCCTGGGCGGAAGCGATGGCCTCACCCTTGACCAGTTTCCTGGGGTCGGCCTGATAGGCGACCGCAAGTTCCAGCAGGGCGCGCATCCCGTAGTCGGCCTTCGCTGAGACATTCATGCGCGCATTGTCGCGGGTGGCATGCCGACCACCACGGCTGGCCTTCGGTTCGGCTGGCGCAGGCGCCGATCGGATCAGCCGATGGTGCAGCCGACGATCACGTCGGCCTTGACCTCGAAGGTGAAGCGGTCCTCGCGCAGGTCGGACGTCACCGCCTGGTCCACGCCATCGACCCTGCCGACGCGCGTCGTGTAGCCACTGGCCTCGGCCAGGGCAACCCCGGCCTCCAGGGGCAGTGACTGGGCGATGATCTGCTCGCACAGTGCCGTCATGTCGTCCTTGACCGTGACGGGCGTGCCACTGAGATCGACCTCTGACGCCACCGCCGCGCCGGAGTTCGAGGCCGATGAGCAACCGGTCAGGCCGGCAAGGGCCGCCAGTGCCATCGTGGCTCCGGCGAGTGCGGTGGCCAGCGGGCGTGAATGCATCGTTCCTCCTCCAGTCGCCGCGGCGGACCCTCGGCTGACCGGATTCTATACTATTTTGATCAACATTATTTCACTGATGCCGGCGCATCCGAGGCCAGGCTGGTCAGGCGCTTCCTTCATCGGCGCCCGGAATGGCCGGACCCTTGCGGCGCAGCAGTGCCGCCACCTCGGTGGGCAGCTGTCCGGAGGCCAGGTCGGCGAGGGTGACCGCCTCGAGCACCGTGCGCATAGCGGACCGGACGGCAATCCAGACGTCGGCGAGGTGCGCGGCCGATCGCGGGTATTGCCTGTCCTCGCGGCGCTGACTGCGGAGCCCGACTATTGGAGCGTGCAGGGCCCCCATGATCTCGGCCAGGTTGATCCCTCCCGGTGGCCGTGCCAGGCGGAATCCGCCGGTCCGGCCGCGAAGGCTGTGCACCAGTCCCTCGCGTCGGAGCTGCGTGAGGATCCCCTCGAGGAACTTCGCAGGGATCCCTTGCGCGGCTGCGATCATCTCTGCCTTGACGAGCTCCTCGGGGTCCCGGGCGTAGGCGGCGGTCAGCTCGAGCAGGGCTCGCATGCCATAGTCGGATCGCGCGGAGATCACCAGTCCAGGAACGCCCGCGGCATGCACGGCATCCACCGTCTCCGTGTCATGGTTCCCGATGGTGCTCGCCCGGCCGTCTCGCTCTCCCCATCGCACCGTCTTGTTCACCTACTCCATTGACTTAGTGGGAAAATAGGGCCTTGCCCCGCAGACGTCAAGTTCTCCGCGGTTCCCACTCCGCGCGGCGGTCCTGGCGCGCCGACACCCGGGGATTTGACAGCTGGGTGCCCGTGGGTAGATTAGACAAGTAACTTTATAGACAAAGTTGATTAACGGCGTGTTGAGCCGTCAGGCGCGCACGCATCCACCCGATCCGCTGCTCGCCCACCAGCGAACACGCTCCGAGTCAAAGGAGACACGCATGACCTCCCGAACGAGAACAACTCGAAGGGGCCTCGTCGCCGGCATGCCGTCGGCCTGGCGCTCACGGTCGGCCTCGGTGCCAATGCGGCGTTCGCCGCCCCGGCATCCGCGTCCGCGCCCACGGTAACCAGGCCGCCGCTCCGCTGCCCAAGTTGCCGACGGCGCCGGTGGTGCGGATTGGCTTCTTCGCCAATGTGACGCATGCACCGGCGCTGGTCGCGCAGCAGTTGCGTCTGTTCGAGACGTTCCTCGGCAAGGACGGCACGAAGGTCGAGTACGTGGCGTTCAACGCCGGTCCGGCCGCCATCGAGGCGATGAAGGGCGGCGCGATCGACGTCTCGTACATCGGGCCCAACCCGTCGATCTCGGGCTACACGTCCACCGGCGGGACGCTCCTGCGCGTGGTGTCCGGCGCGACGTCGGGCGGCGCCCAGTTCGTCGTGAAGCAGGGCATCAACTCGGTTGCCGATCTCAAGGGGAAGAAGATCGCCTCGCCTCAGCTCGGCAACACCCAGGACGTGGCCCTGCGCTCGTGGCTGAAGGACAACGGCCTGTCGACGAGCACCACCGGCGGCGGGGACGTGACCGTGGTTCCGACCGAGAACGCGACGACGCTGACGCTGTTCAAGCGTGGTGACCTCGATGGCGCGTGGCTCCCGGAGCCGTGGGCCTCACGCCTCGTCCTCGAGGCGGGCGCGAAGGTGTTCCTTGATGAGAAGACCCTCTGGCCGGCCGGTCAGTTCGTCACGACCAACATCATCGCGTCGCAGAAGTTCCTCAATCAGTACCCCGGCACTGTTCGCGCAGTCCTACAGGCCAACAACAGCGCAATCAAGTACATCGCCGCGAACGTGCTGAAGTCCAAGGACGTCGTCCAGGAGCAGATCAGCGAAGTGGACCGGCAAGCCGCTTCCCGACGCGGTCATCACCCGCTCGTGGGGCAACCTTCGCTTCACGTGGGATCCGCTGCCGCTGACGCTCAAGAAGAGTGCCGACGACGCGGTCAACGCGGGCCTGCTGACACTCGGACCGAACAAGCTCGTCGGGCATCTATGACCTCCGGCTGCTGAACTCGGTCCTCCGGGTCGCCAATGCGCGTGTGGTGATCGCTTCCGGCCTCGGCCGGCAGTAGCGCCGAGGACACCTCCGACAGTTGGGATCTGACATGAGTCTCGCCAGTGGCGCGCCCTCGGTGACGCAGACGTCCCCGGACGTTCGCGGTCCGCATCGAGCACGTGGTCAAGCAGTTCACGGCCGACGGCCCGATCGTGCTGGACGACGTCAGCGTGGACGTGCGCCCCGGCGAGTTCATCTCCCTGGTCGGGGCGTCCGGCTGCGGCAAGTCCACCCTGCTGAACCTCATCGTCGGGCTCGACACCCAGACGTCGGGGGTCATCGAGACGTCCGGGCCACCGACGTTGATGTTCCAGGAAGCCGCCCTCATGCCGTGGCTCACGGCCGGCAGGAACGTCGAGCTCGCCTTGCTCTTCAGGGGCGTTCCGGCCCGCGAGCGCAAAGCCAGGGCCAGGGAGCTGATGGCCCTGGTCCACCTGGACCGGGCGTACGACCAGCGCCCCCACGAGCTGTCCGGGGGCATGCGCCAGCGGGTGGCGATCGCCCGCGCCCTGGCCCAGGGCCGGTCGATCCTGCTGATGGACGAGCCCTTCGCGGCGCTCGACGCCATCACCCGCGACCTGCTCCACGAGGAGCTGACGCGGATCTGGATCGAGACCGGGATGACGATCATCTTCGTCACGCACAACGTGCGCGAGGCCGTCCGCCTCAGCCAGCGGGTGCTGCTCATGTCCAGTCGCCCGGGCCGGATCATCCACGACTGGAACATCGGCGGCCATGAGCCCTGGCGACTTGACTCACCCGACGTCGCGAACCTGGCCAGCGAGATCACCGACGAACTGCGCAAGGAGATCATCCGCCATGCCCGCTGACCAGGACCTGCACGCCGAGGCGGCCGTGGACGACCAGGACGTCGACGACACGCCTGCGGCGAGCGACCTCAGTCGCCTGGAGTCAGGCCTGGACGCCCTGGAGACCGGTGGCCGCCAGGGACCCAGCGCCAGGACCCTGTTCGCTCGGGCCCTGTCCCCGCTGATCGCGATCGCCGTGATCATCGCGATCTGGCAGATCGTGTTCTACCTCCAGCTGCAGCCCGACTACATCATCCCCGGCCCCCGCCAGGTCTGGGACGCCCTGGCCCAGCAGGCCGAGCAGCAGATCCTGTGGCAGTCGACCTTCAACAGCATCCGCCGCGCCGGCCAGGGCTTCCTCATCGCCGGAGTCATCGCCACCCCCATCGGCCTGGCCCTGGGCCTGAACAGCAGGCTGCGCGCCATCTTCGGCCCCATCCTCACCGGCCTGCAGGTCTTGCCCTCCGTCGCCTGGGTCCCCGCCGCCATCATCTGGTTCGGCCTGTCCGACGCCACCATCTACACCGTCGTCCTCCTCGGCGCCGTCCCCTCCATCGCCAATGGCCTGATCGCCGGCATCGACCAGATCCCCCCGATCTACCTGCGCGCCGGCCAGGTCCTCGGCGCCCACGGACTCCAACGCGCCCAACGCATCGTCCTGCCCGCGGCCTGGCCCGGATACCTCGCCGGCCTCGAACAGGGCTGGGCGTTCGCCTGGCGCTCCCTCATGGCCGCCGAGCTCATCGCCGTCTCACCCGCCCTCGGACCGGGCCTGGGCCAGATGCTCGACGTCGGCCGCACCCTCGGCGACATGGCCCTGGTCCTCGGCTCCATCGCCATGATCATGGCCGTCGGCATCCTCGTCGAGCGCGTCGCCTTCGCACCCATCCGGCAACGCACCCTGCGCAACCGCGGCCTCATCCGCTGATCCAGCCGTCTCGCGTGGACGCGCACGCGTATTGTACGATTCGTACATGACGGAGATGGCGGTGAGCGAAGCCCGTGAGCACCTGGCCGAGGTGATCGACAGCGCCCAGCGCACCGGTGAGCCGGTCTACTTGACGAGACGCGGTCGTGCGGTGGCAGTGGTCGTCGATCCGGTGGTGTTCGAGAAGCTGCTGGAGGATGCCGAGGATGCGCTTGACCGTGCCGAGTTGGCGATCGCGCGGGACGAGGACGACTACGTGCCGTGGGAGCAGGTCAAGGCCGATCTCGGCATGACGTGACCGGCCGGTACGAGGTCAAGCTCGCCCGGCGTGCCGAGCGGTCGCTGGGAGCGTTGGAGCGTCGTGAGCAGCAGCGCATCCGTGCTGCGCTGGATCTGCTGGCCGGCAACCCCCGGCCGCCGAACTGCGTGGCGTTGCAGGGAGAGGACTCGGTGTACCGGGTCCGGGTCGGGGACTACCGGATCGTGTACGAGGTGCTCGACGCCGTCCTGCTCATCCATGTCGTGCGGGTCGTGCATCGCCGCGAGGTCTACCGGTGAATCGCGCAGCCATCTGTCGGCCCAGTTCTGGCTGACCCACGCCTGCGTACTCGACGCTCGAAGCGGGGACGTGACGTGGGACCGGTCGGCCGAGGTCGCGTGCTCCCTCACTCACCTCGGCTCTGCACGGACCTTGCGGTTGCTGGGGGGATGCCGACCTCCTGGATGTCGTGGCTACCACAGGGAATCCTGGTCACGCTGGCGTGCTCGATTCGCGTCATGAGGAACCACCGGATACCGCTGCGCAACCGGCACCAGCCGATCAGGTACCAACGGCCGTTCGTGGATCCGAACATGATCGGCTCGACATCGCGGGTCGTCCTGCTGCCGTCGCCCGAGACGTACCGGATGCGTACGACGCGCTGCTCGGCCATCGCCTCTTCGAGTGCCGATCTGACCGCGCGGACGGAAGACGATGGTGTGTTCACCCAGATGCGACTCGCGAGCTCATCGGCTCTCGTCCGAGTCCTGGGGTCGAGGACGTCCAGGATCTTCTTGACTCCGGCTGAGGCCAGGTCCGCATAGGGAGCATCGGAGGCAGCCGAGACGGCCGCGAGCAGCGCCACCGCCTGCGTGGGGGTCAGGCTGACTGGCGGGAGGCTCGCCCGAGTGGCTAGACCGTAGCCGCCGCCGGGCCCCGGTCGCGACCAGATCGGCGCACCGCTGTTCTCGAGGGCAGTGAGATCCCTCTTGACTGTCCGCACCGACACGCCGAATTCCGCCGCCAGTCGCTGAGCAGTGCAGCCACGGGAGCCGGCGCGGCGCAGCATCTCGGACAGTGCGTGGAGCCGCTCCGCCCGCTTCACTGCTGCACCCCGGCGAAAATCATGTCAGAAATGGTGACACACCCTTGTCCCAGGGGCATGCGAGCATCGCGGCATGACGACCAACACGAGCGAACCGACCATCATCCTGATCGCCGGCCACTGGCTGGGGGCGTGGGCGTGGGACGAGGTGGTGGAACACCTGACCGCTGCCGGCCGGCGAGCCATCCCGATGACCCTTCCCGGCCTGGATGAGGAAGACCGCGAGCGAGCGTCCCGGACACTCGACGACCAGGCAGCGGCGATCGAACAGGCCATGGACCAGGCCGCAGCCTCCGCAGAGCAGCCGGTGGTCATCGTCGCCCACAGCGGAGCCAACGCCCCGGTAAGCCTGGTGCTCGATCAGCACCCCGAGCTCGTCCGCCGCGTGGTCTGGGTGGACAGCGGGCCGGCAGCACCCGGAAGCGCCTTCGCTCCGGACCTCCCGGACGATCTGGACGAACTGCCGCTGCCACCCTTCGACGCCCTCGCCGAGCAGGCCAGCCTCGAAGGCCTGAGCGGTCACGATCTCGAGCGCTTCCGGGCGCGGGCCGTCCCGGAGCCCGGCCCCGTGCTCCGCCAGCCAGTGGAACTCACCAACAGTGCACGTCTGCTGGTCCCGACCACGCTGGTGTGCTGCTCGATCCCGAGCGCACAGATGATGGAGCTGGCCAACGCCGGTCATCCGATGTTCGCCGAGGTCGCGAAGCTCGAGCACCTTGACCTCATCGATCTCCCGACCGGCCACTGGCCCATGTGGAGCCGCCCCGACGACCTTGCCCGGATCCTCGCCACCGCGGCGACTTCCCAAGTTGGCTGAGCCGCACATCAACGTGAGGTGGCCAGTCGCATGGGCTGGCCACCGCTACCTCACCAGCTCCACCTGACTGGCGATGGGCCAATCGGGGTCACCCGGCCGACAGCTTGAACAGCTCCCATACCAGGAAGGCCGGCCAGACCAGGGATTCCAGGAACCCGCCGACGTAGCCCAGCAGCGTGTCAGCCTGCTGGAAGTTCCAGACCAGCGCGCCGATCAGTCCGAGGCCGTAGACCGCTCCGCCTCCCGCCGCCGTCGCCTGCCCGTTGCTAGCCATGGCTGCCCTCCGCTCGCTTGCGCCGATATCAAGTGACGCTACTCCGCCGAGTCCCGGTACGACCGGTTGCGCGTCAGGTGCCAGCTCGCCCCCAACGGGATCCCTTCCGGAGGGAATCGGACGGGGGTGAACGCCGATGCGCTCATCGGATGGGCATCGGACCGGCGACGTCGTACTCGATGGACCGAACCGTGAACTCCCCGTAGGTGAAGGGCCCGTCGGGGCGGTCGTAGACCGCGCCGCCCTGGTGCAGCTGGTGAAAGCCGCCGTGGTCGCGGTACTCGCTGATCGGAGTCGACCAGCGCATGGGGATGAACGTCCCGCCGCTGCTGTCCGGGCGGTCATCGGACCAGAACTCGACCAGCTCGCCGTCGTCGAAGACGAGCGTCGCGGCGACGTGGTGCGGACCGTTGGCGAAGGCCACCACGGCACTGCGGTCGTCCGTCTGCGTCCACGTCAGCCGCGGGTCGAGCAGGGCGCCGGGTGCCATGAGACACAGGTCGTTGAGAACGGTCACGGTCTCTGCCGCGCTGATCTCATCTCCGTGCAGGTTGACCATGTTCACCGTGGAGGCCACCCGGACGGTGAACGTCGCCGATTCCTGGCGGTAGACGTGCAGAGCCCTCACGGGGAGCCCGAGCATGCGGGCTTCCATGAGGAACAGCCGCGTCGGTCGGCCGAAGAAGTTGTACTGCACCGAGCGCGCGCGCATCGGTGCCTGCCCGGGCTTGCGGTACATCCTCGCATCGAGCACGACACGCATGTTCTGCGGCCGGGGCCGCCCCACCGCCCCCGATTGACCGACATAGCGGCGCACGGGCTCCGGCAGGAAGGCGAGCTTGTCGGCGGTCACTGGATCGCCCGCGGGCCGAAGCGGCTGGATGGCGAACTCCTCGGCCACGGCCCGGTCGAAGCGCGCCCGGAGGGATCGGCCTGACGCGACTGGAGCCTGGTCCGGACCCGTCCCGGCGGCGTTCGTCATGACGTCGCCTCGACCGGAGCGATTCGCCGCGGGACCACGAAGCCGATCGGATGAGTCACTCCGTGGACGGCGACCGCCACCCTTCCTGCCAGGCGAATCATGTGAGTGCGTCCTCTCGCGAGTTCGTGGTGATGAGGCCGGCGAGCCACCGCCGCGCCAGGTCCCGCAGTTCGCCTGTCTCGGCCGGTGTCAGGCCGGCGAAGGCGTCGGCGAGCATCGCGGAGGTCCGCTCCACCATCGGGCGCTCGTCGAACGCGCGCACTCGCTCGGTCAGTTCTATTCGGGTGGTCCGCGCATCGTTCGGGTCGGGCACGAGACGGACGAAGCCACGCGCCTCGAGGCTCAGGGCGATCTGCTTGATGTTCTGCCGCGAACTGCCGTACTCGTCCGCAGCCTCGCTGAGCGAGGGGCTATGGCCGCGGAACACCTTGGTGAGGACCGCCAGGAGCAGCCATTGGCGCGTCGTGATGCCCAGGTCGACCAGTTCCCTGTCCGCATTCCTGGTCAGATGCTGCACGATCACGAAGACCGATCCGAACAGCTCCGCCCTGGCGGCCAGGAGCTTGCTCTCGTCCATATGCGTAAGGTATTACGTATATGGACACCGCGTCAATGCTGGGCCCGCTTGGCAGAGGGTGCGGAGCGATCGGCCTGACCGGGCCGGAGCCCGGATCGGTCAGGATGCGGACGCAGCCGCGCGTGCACGAATGGCCCGGGCATGAGAACCTCGGTTGGCCCGCAACGTGAAGCGGGCTTGCATCAGGAGGGGTGCGACCGTGGGTCAGCGTGCTCGGGGGGTTCGTCCGAAAGGGCGTGCACGAACATGAATCGGCCGGGCGACTTCGAGCTCACGGCGGACGAACTGCGCGTCGTCGCACGCTACGCCGCCGAATGCGCGCAGGAGGCCCTGCCGATCTTCGAGGCGAACCGCCCCGACGATCCGCGAGCCAGGGCTGCTCTCGATGCCGCCTGGCAGTTCGTCGGCGGCGCCCCCCGCTCCAATCTCCAGCGAGTCGCCGCGATGGAGGCTCATCGCGCGGCCAAGGACGCGAGCACGCCCGCGGCGGGCGCCGCCGCCCGCGCGGCCGGTGATGCCGCTGCCGCCGCCTACCTGCATCCGCTGGCCAGGGCGACCCAGGTCGGGCACATCCTGCGCGCCGCCGCCCTTGCTGCTCGAGCTGCTGAGCTGGCCGCGGGAGACGGAGAGGCCGGCGCGCAGGTGATGGAGCGGGCCCGCCTTCGTGCCACTCCGGCACTGCTCGACGTACTGCGGCGCTACCCGCCCGCACCGGAAGGGAGGAACCGCGTCGAACGGCTGTGCAAGGCGCTGGACACTGCGCTCCGCTCCGGCTGAGATGCGCACCGTTGCGCGTGACTGCGCCACGGCGTGCCCCCGGGCCCTACGATCATGGCACCCGATCGCACGGAGGAGTCCGATGAAGGTCCTGATCACCGCCGCGTCCACTCTCGCCCTCGTGGTGGGTCTTGCTGGATCGGCTACGGCCATGGGATCCGGCGACGACTACGCCGACTACCAGGTGGGCGTGACCTACACGGTCTATGAGCCGGCCAGCACCGCGGGCCTGAAGCTCACCTCGTTCGAGGGCCGAACCGACTGCCCCGCCGGGACGGAGGCACCGTTCACGGCCACGTATGGCAGGTCGACCGGCGCGATGTTCATCGTGGAGGAGGGCAACCCCATGTGCTCCGACATCGGGGAGGGCGCGACGGTCTTCACGTTCAAGCTGCGGGGCAGGACCGCTCGAGTCGTCGCCTACTGCGACCCGGCTGACGTCCCCCACTGCACGAAGGGCGACGTGGCGAAGTACGGCGGGCACGTGGAGGTCATGCAGCCGCGGCGTCCCGGTCTTCGCCCGACCAGGGTGTGGATCGAGACCTGGGGCGGCACCAAGTACCTGACGTGGCGGCAGCTCGTGGCGGTGGCGCGGTCGCTGGACGCCACAGCCTGACTACCCATTCGTGAGGCTTCGACGCAGGTCGTCGCAGAGGCCAGCGGCATTCTCGGGGTCGAGATGGGCGGTGACGAGGATGCCGATGACGGTCGTCGCGAGCAGCCGGGCCTGTCTGGGCACCTGCCTGCGTTGCTGCTCGTCGCGTGCGGCGCCACGCAGAGCATTCGCGAGCGCGGCGACGATGCGCTCCCGGTACCCGACGGCCATGGCGAGGGCCTCCTCGTCGTGCGAGGCGAGCTCGGTCATGGTGTTCACGATCAGGCATCCGCGCTGCGCCAGCCGAGGGTCGGTCCGCAGCGTCGCGGCCACCAGCGCCAGGTAGGCGCGCAGCTCGGCTAGGCCGGCTCCGGGGCGCTCGAGGTCTCGCAGGACGGGGTCGATGTGCTGCGCCTGGTATCGCGCGAGAACGGCGTCGAACAGTTCCCGCTTGCCGCCGAAGGCCTGGTAGAGGCTCGAGCGCGACAAGCCGGTGCTGGCCTCGAGGACGGCGAGTGAGGTGGCCTCGTAGCCGCGCCCCCAGAAGGCGTCCTTGGCGGCGTCCAGTGCCTGATCTGTGTCGAATGCGCGAGGTCGCCCCATGGCTCATCTCCGGCTTGACGTAGTGGATCGATTGGTCCAGTATAGCGTCGAACCTTCTGGATCGAACGATCCAGAATAGGGAGGACGAGACATGACGACGAAGAGGCTGGGCTGGAGCCCGGAGCTGGTTGCCCACCGCGCATCCATGAAGCACCTGACCGTCGACGCAGGCCAGATGGCCTATCTGGAAGCAGGCCCGCGCACTGGTCCAGCAGTCGTGCTGGTGCACGGGATGCCCACGTCGTCGTGGCTCTATCGCCGCGTCGCCGCGCGCCTGGCGGACGACGGGGTCCGCGTCGTGGCACCGGACCTGCCCGGCTTCGGAGCCAGCGTGAAGCCCACGGACCCGGTGGCGTACAGCCTGTCGGCACAGGCCGGGAGACTGGCGCTCCTGCTGGATCACCTGGAGCTCGAGTCGGCCGTCTTCGCCTGCCACGACCTGGGCGGTCCCTGGGTGTTCGAGCTCGCGGACACGGCTCCGCAGCGAATCGGCGGCCTGGTCGTGCTCAACACGTCCGCATACGCGGAGCTCATGACTCCTCCACGCGAGGCCCGCCTGGTGGGCGGCCCGATCGGTCCCGTCGTCGTGGGGATGATGGGATCGCGAGCCGGCAGGGCGATGATTCGCAAGTTCATCGCGGACTTCACCTCGACAGGGAAGGCCCTGGACCGGTCCGTGACCGACGCATACTGGCTCCCGCTCCACGAGGGTGGCACCCGCGCCTTCCGTGCCTTCGCCGTCGGCCTCGACGCCACGATGGCCGAGTTCGCCCGCCACGCTGCGGCCCTCCGGCGACTTGACGTGCCCGCAACCCTCGTCTGGGGCACCGAGGACCCGGTGCTGCGGCACGAGCTGCTGGTGCCCCGGTTCGTCGAGGACCTGCGGATCGCCGACTCCGACGTCCACCTGCTCGACCACGCGAGCCACTTCCTGCAGGAGGATCGCCCGGACGACATCGCGCGGCACATCGCTTCCTTCGTCCGCACCCGGGTCTGCTGACCGCGTCGGCCGAGTCGCCTTCGAGGTCGTCGACCGAGGACGTGGACACTAACCGGTTGTACCGGTTATGCTGCTTTCATGCTGAGCCGAGCACGTCACCCGATGCCCGACGATGTCGCGCTGGCGCTCGCCGAGGGGGGAGTCCGGGCCGAGTACGAGGCTCGGCCGGCATACCAGCGCAACGACTACCTCGGCTGGATCGATCGCGCAAGGACCACGGGTACCCGCCGCCGAAGGCTGGAGCAGATGCTCGGCGAGCTGCATGCCGGTGGCGTGTACATGGGCATGCAGCACCGGCCTTCACGAAAGCCACGATGACGTCGGGCGCCGTGACCGCGGCACCGGCCACCACCGGTCAGTGGCTCACGACCGCCGACGGGGCCACGTGGTTCTTCGACTCCGGTGCGCTGTGCCTGGACTTCGGCTACACCGGGGACTTCGGCTACGGCGTCCCTGCCTGGGAGCAGCTGCGCACGTCCGGCGCCGCGGATGCCTGGTTCGCCGCTCGGTTCGGAGACTCGCCTCGACTGTGCGATGCGACGGACCTTGCCGACGCCCATGCACTGCGCGCCGCGATCACCGCGACCGCTCGGCGCGCCGCTACGGGCCAGGCCTTCGCACCGAGCGATGTCGACCACATCAACGACTGGGCCAGCCTGCCCGGCATCCCGCTCCGCCTGGCCGGCGGGACCAGAAGGGCGCCGCCGGCAACGCCGACGCAGATGCTCGCCACGGTGGCGCGCGACGCCGTGACCACCTTCGGCCCGCATGGCACGCGAGTCCGCGAGTGCGCGGCCGAGGACTGCCGGCTCATCTTCGTCGACACCTCACGCCCGGGGTCCCGTCGCTGGTGCTCGATGCGCCGCTGCGGCAACCGGGCCAAGGTCCGCTCCCACTACGCCCGCAGCCACGAATCGGAGAGCTAGCCCCCGGAGACGGTCCGCGGCAGTGAGAGCCGCTGCCGCGCCGCCCGGTCCGTGACCGTCATACGCCCTGCTCGGCCAGGAGCGCCTCGACGATCTCCCGGATCTTCAGTCCGACGACGTCGGCACTGACGTTGACCTCGCGGCCAGGACCGTCACGGTCGATGACGGACTGCGCAGTCTCCATCGCCGTCAGGACCCGGCGGTAGTAGTCGGTGAACATCCCGGTCAGCCGCTCGGTGGCGGCCGCGTCAGTGACCGCGAAGTCGCGACTGACCGCCCACAGCAGCCGGCTCGAGCGCTCGTCGATCGGGGTGACGAGCTGAGTGAAGCGCAGGCGCGCCCACGATGCTTCGCCCGTCCGCACGTCCCAGTGGTCGACCCAGACGGCCGGCGAGAGCAGGTATCCCTCCTGCACGGTCGCGAACTCGGCCTCGTCGCCGAGGCCGACGAGGCCGGCCTGCCAGGCGGGCATGCGCGCCGGTGGGAACTCGCGACGCAGCGAGACAGTCGTCTCGCTGACGATCACGTCCAGCGGCGGTGGTGCGCTGCCGAGCACGGCTGGGGATATCTCGGGCGCGACGAATGGCACCTGCGTGACGTCGGCAAAGTTCTCGTGCAGCAGCAGGAAGCTCGCGGCCACGTCCTCCTCGCCGCGCACCGTCGCCCACGCCGGGTCGGCCAGCCACGCAAGCTCCGGAAGGCGATGCAGGCGAGCCCGACCGGGTTCGCCGAACCAGACCCACACCAGGCCGTCGGACTCCCGAACGGGATAGGCGACGACGTATGCACCGAGCGGGACGCGGGCCTGCGTGGGCACGCTGACGCACTGGCCCCCGGAGTCGTACACGAAGCCGCACAGGCCGCATCGGACGCAGTCGCCGACGAGCGTCCCGGCGCTGAGTGGGTAGGCGCGGTGGGCGCACCGGTCCTCCAGGGCGACGGCGACACCCTGGGCAGTGCGGAAGATGACGACGGGACGACCCACGGCGCGGACGGCCGTGAGGTCGCGACCGATGGTGGTGGACGGGGCGACGGCGTACCAGCAGTCCGTCGGCACCACGACGGGGGAGGCGATGCGGCCGTGGAACGAGTGGGTCATTGTCGGTGCCCCTTCCTCACAGGTCGATGACGAGTCGGTCGCCGAGGCACCGGGAGACGCAGACCATCATCGTCTCGTTCGATGCCTTCTCGGAGTCGCTGAGCACCACGTCGCGATGATCGACGTCGCCCTCGAGGACGACGGTCTCGCAGGTGCCGCAGACGCCTTCGTGGCAGGAGCCGAGCACGGGGATGCCCGCGTCCTCGACGGCGTGGAAGATCGACGAGTCGGCGGGCACGGTGATCGTCTGGCCCGAGCGGGCGAGCACCAGCTCGAAGGCCGTGTCGACGCGGCCCTCCTCGGCCGCCTTGGCGTGGAAGCGCTCGAGATGCAGCGCTCCGGCGGGCCAGGTCGCGCAGGCCGCCTCCACGGCCGCAAGCAGTGCCTCGGGGCCGCAGCAGTAGACGAGCGTGTCCGCCTGAGGCGAGCCGAGCAGCTCGTCGATCCGCTGGCTGAGGCTTCTGTCGGCCTCGTCCCGTGGCAGCAGCATGACGCGGTCTCCGTACGCCTCGAGGGCCGGCAGGAACGCCATCGACGCTCGCGAACGACCGCCGTAGACCAGCTGCCACTGCGAGCCGGCGGCGGCTGCCTCCTCGATCATCGGCAGCATGGGAGTGACCCCGATGCCGCCGGCGATGAACAGGTAGCGCGGCGAGGCGACGAGCGGGAAGTGGTTGCGAGGTCCGCGCACTCGCACGGTGCTGCCCACCCTGAGGCTGTCGTGGATGAGGGCCGAGCCACCGCGGCTGTCCTCGGCGCGCAGGACACCCACCTGGAGCCGGTGGCTGTTGGATGGCGAACTGCACAGGGAGTACTGGCGCACGAGGTCCGCAGTGAGGACGAGGTCCACATGCGCTCCGGGCGTCCACGGCGGCAGTGCGTCCCCGTCCGGGTGCCTGAAGGAGAGGATGACGACACCGTCCGCTGCCTGCTCGACGGATTCGACGAGCAGATCCGCCTCGTACTCGCGGAGCGTGGTCGCAGTCTCGGTCATGCCACCGTCACTTCGCCGTGATGCGGACGGGGAAGCGCTTCACGCCGTTGACGAAGTTGCTGCGGACGCGATCCATCGGGCCGGTCTGCTCGATGGAGGCGAGCCGTGGCAGCAGCGTCTCGAACAGGATCTTGATCTCCAGGCGGGCGAGGTTGGCGCCGAGGCAGCTATGGGTGCCCTTGCCGAAGGTCATGTGGTCGTTCGGGAAGCGGGTGAGGTCGAGGCGGTACGGATCGGCGAACTTCTCCTCGTCGCGATTGCCTGAGGCGAACCACATGACGACCTTGTCACCGGACTTGATCTGCTTGCCGTGCAGCTCGACGTCCTTGGTCGCGGTACGCCGGAAGTGGTAGACCGGCGATGCATAGCGGATGAGCTCCTCGACGGCGATCTGCGCCTTGTCCGGGTTGTCGAGGAAGTACTGCAGCTGGTCAGGGTTCTCCATCAGGGCCTTCATCGACAGCGTGATGGCCTGTCGGGTCGTCTCGTTGCCTGCGACGACGAGAAGCAGGAAGTAGTTGTCATAGTCGCTCTGCGACAGTGGGATGCCATCCTCGGGAATGCGGTTCACCAGCTTGCTCACGAGGTCCTCGCCATCGCCACCGGTGCGATCCATGGCCAGCTTCCGGCCGTACTCGAAGATCTCGAGCGAGACCGGCGAGCGGAAGGGCAGGTGCGTGTACTTCTCCGCCTCGGCGCTGTCGACGAGGACCCGGGCGAGCTCGGGATCGCTGAAGCCGACGATCTCGTTGCCCCAGGAGATCAGCTGCGGGATCTTCTCGTCCGGCACGGCGAGCAGCCGGGCGAGAACCTGGATCGGGTAGTCGGCTGCGATCGCGTCGACGAAGTCGAACTCCTCGTTCTGCAGCGCGGCGTCCACGGTGACGTGGGCGAGGTCGCGCAGGAACTCCTCGTAGCGCCTCAGCTGGGCGACGCTGAAGTCGCGAGCCAGCAGCTTGCGCAGTGCCTGGTGCCGGGTCCCGTCGGACTCCAGGATCGAGCGACGCAGGTCCTGGAACTGCTCCGGGGGCTCCTCGAGATTGACGAACCTCGTGGACGTGAAGGTCTCGGAGTCCTTGTTGACCATCTCGATGTCCGCGTAGCGGGTGACCGACCAGAAGCCGGCGCCGTCGCCGGACTCGTCGGACCAGTGCACCGGATCCTCACGCCGGAGCGTGTCGAACATGCCCCACGCCTCGTCCTTGACGAACAGGTCGAGATTCGTGAGATCGACATCCTGGAGGGGGACGGGATTGGGCTGCATGGATGGCTCCTTCTGGAGATGGCAGGCGACCGGCAAAATCGTTCGGGTCCGAATGGAAGGCTAGGGGGACGCATGGTCTCCGTCAAGGGATTGGCGGAACGTTCTCCCAGCCGACGTCAGATGGGCTGGGAACCGTCCGTCAGCAGGATTCCGCCGTTGAAGGTGGTGCCAACCTCGCAGTAGTAGCCGGCAATGATCTCGTCGACCGGGAGCAGCGATGCCGGCTCGTCCCAGGGTGAGTCGAAGAGACTGAGCTCCGCATCGCCCACCCATGGCTGGCCCAGATCGAGGTCGACCCCGCCCATCGTGACGACCTGATTCATCGACATGCCTGCGCCCGGGACGAGGGAGGGCATGAGGCGGTGGTGGACCATCCTGTGCGCGTTGACGAATCCGTTGGACGCGGCTGGCTCACGGAGGGTGACCTTGGCCGTCGCCAGGCGGTGGTCGTAGGCGGCCAGCGAGGCGCCGAAGGTGCCGCCCTCGGCGATGCGGGGGGACGCCTTGCCGCGGTTGTAGGGGCGGGTGACGTACGCGCTGCCGAGCTTCTTGGGGTAGCCCTGGAACCAGCCGCGGGCGATCGCGAAGTCGGTGGTGACCCAGATGAGGACGCAGCGGCTGTACGTCACGCCCTGGTACTGCGCGCGGACGACGACGAAGGCCTCCAGGTACTGCGAGCGAGACGGGTCCAGCAACTCCTCGCCGCCCGTGCTGCACGACTGCCAGTCGGCCCAGATGAAGGCGACGGCGCCCGGATCCTCCGGGGCCAGGTCGAGATCCGGAGGCAGGATCGCGCGGACGTTCGCGGGATCGGTGCGGTACTCGATCGTCAGGAGCGTGCCCGAGTAGTGCCAGGGCATCTCGGGGACGATCGCGCTGCGGCCGGAGGCGGTGTACGGGGGCAGGAAGCCCTGGGAGTGGGTCATGCCTGCTTCTCCTCGACGGTCGACGGGTACAGGTCCCTGGACGGGGTGCGGATTCCGCGGAACTCCCAGTCGCCGCCCTGGGCGGTGGAGACGACCTCCTCGCTCTCGGTGGGCTGCGCGCCCACGTCGGAGCGGATGGGCGTGGGGCCCTGCACGATCGTGTTGCTGAGCGTTCCGAGGCCTTCGACCTCGACCTCGACGACATCGCCCGGGTAGACGGTGCGGGAGAACGCCGGGGTGCCCGAGAACAGGATGTCGCCCGGCACCAGCGTGATGGTGCGGGCAATGTCCGCGACGAGGTAGTGCATGTCCCACTCCATCTCGGCGGTGGTCGAGTCCTGCCTGACGACTCCGTTCACGCGGGTCTGGATGCCCTTGTTGCGGAAGTCCCAGCCGGTGACCAGGCCGGGCCCGATGGGGGCGAGGGTGTCGGAGCCCTTGACCCGCAGCATGGAGCCCGCGTCGGTGTCGCGGAAGTCGTGCAGGCCGTAGTCGTTGCCGACGGTGTAGCCGGCGATGCAGTCGCCCGCCTCGTCGGGGGAGACGTTGCGGCAGGTGCGGCCGATGACGATGACGATCTCGCCCTCGTAGTTCAGCCACTTGCAGCGATCCGGGCGCACCACGGCCCCCTTGTGGGAGTTCAGCGCCGTGATCGGCTTGTGGAAGTACGTGGGCGCCGCCGGGAGTCTCGTCATGAACTCGTCAGTGCGCGACTGGTAGTTCAGGTGCACCGCGATGATCTTCGTCGGCTCGCACGGCGGCAGGTGGATCGCATCGTCGATGCCGACAGCGCGGCCGTCGGCAGCGACGAGTTCGTCCCCGTGCCGGATGGCCTGGACCGGAGCTCCCTCGAGGAGGATCCGTCGGTACTCGGTCACGCTGCAGCTCCCTTTCGCTTCCACCCTGTCTCAGGACGGTCGAACCATACGTGCACCTGGCTCGTGCCGACCGAGTTCTCGTAGTCGCTGATCTGGACACCGGGGGCAGCGAAGTCCCGCTCGCCCAGGGCCGCCGCCATCATCAGGTAGTGGGCGAACTTGCCCTCAGGGCGGAAGGGCATGAACTCGTCCATCGTCTCCAGCACGAGGTCATGACGGCCTTCCTTGAACCACTGAAGGCGCTGCTGGTCGGCGTCGTATGCCTCGCGGCTGAAGATGTGAGAAGGGTCGCTCGCCTCGTGCTGGCGCAGCTCACGCAGTGGGTAGAACGTATGCGAGAGCGAGCCAGTGGCGATGAGGATGACCTTGCGGTCGGTCCTCGCGATGGCCTCGCCGATCGCACGGCCGACGCGAAGGAAGTCCTCCGTGTCGCCGGTCTGGCAGACGCTCATGGAGATCCACTGCTTGTCCAGGCCCTTGCCCAGGAAGCTCCACATGTTGATCGACGGGTAGTACAGCGGCAGGTACGGGTCGTCGATCGGCGTGATCCACGTGCCGTGCGGCTCGCCTTCGGCGGCGATCGCATTCGCCAGCTCGGGATCGCCCCGCCAGTCATAGGGGATCCGGCACATTCCTCGGGGCAGCTCCTCGGCCGTGAACAGGCCGGCCCGCCGGTCCTGTGCGGTGACGATGAACTCGACGGTCGTGAACCAGTGCGAGTCCAGGACGATGACCGTGTCGTAGTCGAGGGTCTCGAACCGATCGGACCGCAGCTTGTGCAGCGCAGGGACCAGCGAGATCTCCTTCCCCTCGTTCAGCTCCAGCCGGGTCTCCGGCGGGAGCATGATCGTCGGCACGTGCGACAGGAACCCTGCGGCGACAACCTCACCCATGATGATCTCCCTGCTTCCAGCCCGTGGGGGCGTAGACGGTGTTCTTGACGTCGGCGTAGAAGTCGAAGGACCAGGCTCCGCCCTCGCGTCCGATGCCCGACTTCCTCGACCCGCCGAAAGGCGCCGAAAGGTCGCGCACGAAGAAGCAGTTCACCCAGATCGTGCCGGCGACGAGGTGCCTGGCGAAGGCCTCGGCCCGATCACGGTCGCCGCTGACCAGGCAGGCGGCCAGCCCGAACTCGGTGCCGTTCGCCAGGGCGAGGCCCTCCGCGTCGGTGCCGAAGGTCTGCATGGTCAGGACCGGCCCGAAGACCTCCTGCGTCAGGATCTCGCTGCCGACCGGGGCATCGACCACCAGAGTGGGCTTGAAGTAGTGCGTTCCGAGATCGGCGTTGACCTCGCCGCCGTACGCGATCGTGGCGCCGCCGGCCTTGGCTCGGTCGACGAACCCCTGCACCCGCTCGACGTGCTTGAGGTGGATGTTCGGCCCGATCTGCGTCTCCTCGTCGCGAGGGTCGCCCTGGCGGATCTGTCCGGCCCGCTCGACGAACCGCGCCGTGAAGGCGTCGGCGATACCCTCCTGGACGAGCAGGCGCGTACCGGCGAGGCACACCTGCCCGGCGTTGTCGTACTGCTCGATCGCGAGATCCACCGCGAGGTCGAGGTCAGCGTCGTCGAGGATCACCGTGGGGCTCTTGCCGCCCAGCTCGAACGAGCAGGGCGTGAGGTTCTCGGCAGCGGCACGGGCGATCACCTTCGCGGTGGGGACGGAGCCGGTGAAGCAGATGCGCGAGACGTCCGGGTTCTCGGTGAGGGGTGCGCCCGCCTCCACGCCGAGGCCCTGCACCACGTTGAATACCCCGGCGGGCAGCCCGGCCTCATGGGCGAGCATCGCGAAGTACGACGCGGTCAGCGGTGCCCACTCCGGCGGCTTCAGCACGACGGTGTCGCCCGAGGCCAGGGCCGGCCCGATGCGCCAGGTGGCCAGCATCAGGGGTGCGTTCCACGGCGTGATGATCGCGGCGACCCCGGACGGATCCCAGGACACGTGGTTCGTGTGGCCGCGGGTCTCGAAGTCGGGGTGGCCCAGCCGGTTGGCGGCGAAGTCGGCGAAGAAGCGGATGTTCATCGCGACTCGGGGCATGACACCCCGGCGGTGCGAGCGCAGCAGCGAGCCGTTGTCGGCCGTCTCGATCTGGGCCAGCGTCTCGATGTTCGCCTCGACGGCGTCCGCGACCCGGTAGAGGATGCCCGCCCGCTCCTGGGGGGAGAGGGCGGCCCAGGACGGGAAGGCCGCCTTGGCGGCGGCCACTGCCGCGTCCGCCTCGACCCTGCCGCCACGGCTGACGCGGCCGAGCACGGTGCCGTCGATGGGGGACACGTCCTCGAAGGTGCCCTCCGAGGCCACGCGCCGGCCGCCGATCCAGTGCCTGGTGTCGACCTCGGTACCCGCGATGGTGATCGTGGACATGGGACTCCTTGCGCCGGGAAGCCGTCAAAACTTGTGCGACGAGGCCACAGCATAGATCGTTCGCTTCCAAACGGAAAGGGGAATAGGGCAGACTCCCTCCGACAGTTGACGATGGAGGCCACCGTGTTCCGACCCAGGATCGCCCTGCCCGGGCGCTTCACCGAATCCGCCAGTGCGCTGCGGCACCGAGGCCTGGTGTCCGCCCGACGCCTGGTCGAAGCAGTATGGCTGGCCGGCGGCGACCCGGTGACGCTCCTGCCCGCCGCCGGGCCGGACGGGACCGACTGGCATGAGCGGTTGGCCGGCTTCCACGGCGTGCTGCTGCCCGGTGGCGGAGACGTGAATCCTGCTCGGTACGGCATGAGCGACGATGACCCGTCACTGTATGACGTTGACGATATCCAGGACGAGTCCGACTTCACCCTGGCTGCATACGCCCTGGATCACGGCATCCCGCTGCTGGCAGTGTGCCGGGGCCTGCACGTGGTGAACGCGCTGCTCGGCGGCACGCTCATCATCGACATGGATGTCAACCACCGGCACCACAAGCACGTCGTTGCCCTGCGCGACCCCGCCGATCGCCTTGGCTTCGGCCGTCCCGCCGTCGCGGCCTCGTGCTACCACCATCAGGCGATCGACCGCGTTGCCGACCGGGTCACCGTTCTCGGCCGCGCCGAGGACGACGCCGTCGAAGCCATCGCGATCGAGTCCAGGGCATGGGCCTGCGGCGTGCAATGGCACCCGGAGGACGGCTTCGACACCGACCCTGCCCAGCTCAAGCCGTTCGAGCGGCTCGTCCTGGAGGCCCGCCTATCGGCAGGACGCTGAGCAGCGCTCGCTCGCCGGGCTCAGCCCTCGGGGTGCCCGGTCGCGAGGACGAGCTCGCGCAACAGGCTGGCCGCGAGTTCCTGCTGCTTCTGCGTCAGCCCGGACGTGGCGACCCGCTCCTGCTCGTTGATCTGCGGGAACAGGCGCTTGATGAGCCGGGTCCCGGCCGGGGTGAGGACGACGATGACGAGGCGGCCGTCCTCCGCGGAGCGGCTGCGGGTCAGCAGTCCCCGCCTCTCGAGGGTGTTCAGGACGCCACTCAGCGTTGCCTTGGAAACGCCCGATTCCTCGGCGATCATGCGCGTCTCGGCAGAGCCCCAGATCCACGCGATCCACAGGACGACGAACGCCGTCCACGTCAGGTCCGACTTGGACAGGACGGTGCTCTCCATGTGGTTGCGCACGGCATTGGCCGCGCGAAAGAGATTGGAGATCACCGCAAGAGCGCGAAAATCGACTTCGAGGTCGGCAATTCGCGACTCGGCCGTGCGCTCCGTCTCCGCGAGTGTGTGCGGGCCTGTCACTGCGTCACCTCTCCCTGCTCCTTGGACCGACTCTAGGTCAGGCGGTCATTGCGACGCGATCCAGGAAGGCGTCCACGAGATTATGGGCGCGATCTGCCACCGCGTCCTGTTCAGCGAGCAGGTGCCCCAGCAGCACGTCGGCATCCTGCCCGTCGGACTCGATGAGATCCCGCCCCCCATTGGCCATCCAGCCGGCCAACGAGGACGGCGTGATCTCCGGGTGGAACTGCACCGCAAGGTTGCGACGGAGGATGAAGGCCTGCGAAGCCAGCGCATTGCGGGCGATCTCGACGGCGCCGGGGGGCACCGTCCAGCGGTCGTAGTGGAACTGGAACCACGGGCCCGAACCGACGACATCAGGTCGATCGGTCCAGATCGACGACCAGCCGATCTCCGGCCGGTGCGCGCGGGCCACCGACCCGCCGTGAACCCGGGCCAGCAGCTGACCGCCGAAGCAGATCCCGAGAACGGGGATCTGCTCGGCATCGGCCAGGCGAAGCCAGTCCATCTCCGGGCGAAGCCAGTTGCCGATCGTGGCATCATCCCAGGCACCCCACGGCGCGCCCATGGGCACGAGCACGTCGAAGTCGGCCGGATCGGGGAACTCGAAGTGGACGTTCGGATCGCCGACACTCCCCTCGGGGACGACGACCAGCTCGACCACCTCGTAGCCGCGGTGGGCGAAGCGTTCCGCGACCGGACCTGACGGGCTCACGTGGTCGTGCTGCACGATCAGGACCCGCATCGTCACCCCATGGATCGCTGGCGAAGTAGTCGGCCGGAATGCCTAGACGGGACATGCTATCGGTGGAATCATGTGGGCCCGAACGAAATGTCGATATTCGGGCAGTCGAGATACGAGGAGTCCCTTCGATGAAGCACGACCTTGCCGAGACCCGCCGGATCCTGGAGACCCAGGGCATCGACGTAGTGCGACTGATCTTCCCGGACCTGCTCGGCATGACGCGGTCGAAGGATCTCCTCGTCTCCCAGATCGAGCGTGCAGCGGCGCACGGACCGGCGTTCTGCCAGGCCACCTGGGTGACGACGACACGCGGCGGGGTTCTCATCGGCGAGGGCGGCACGGACGACTCCCTGCCGGACATGGTGTCCAAGCTGGACACCGACACGATCCGCCCGATCCCGTGGCTGCCGGGTGTCGCCTACGCCATCGGTGACATCGACAACGCCGACGGCTCGCGTAGCACGTTCGCGCCGCGGGCGGTCCTGCGAGCGGTGCTGGACGAGTACGACGCCCTGGGCCTGACACCGATCTGCGGGCCCGAGATCGAGTTCTACTTCGCCGAGAAGGTGGATGGTCGCTGGCAGCGGATCCTGAACAAGACGGGGCGCGTCTACATGACCGGCTCCATGGTCGACCCGGACGGGCACTACCTGCACCTGCTGAGGATGATCGACCAGCTGAACATCGGCGCCTTCGCCGGCAACCACGAGTTCTGCCCGTCCCAGTACGAGATCAACCTGTGGCACTCCGAGGCCATGGATGCCGCTGATCGCGCGTTCCTGTTCAAGACCGCGATCAAGGACGTCCTCGCCTCACGTGGCGTGATGGGCACGTTCCTGGGCAAGCCGTGGAACGACGAGGGCGGTAGCGGCTTCCACCTGCACTTCTCCGTGGTCGACGCGGCCGGCGTCAACCTCATGGGCACCCCCGAGGGCGGCCTGTCCGACACGGCGCGGCAGATGATGGCCGGCGTGCTGAAGCACGCCCCGGCCATCGCCGCGTTCACCAACCCCACCGTCAACGCCTACAAGCGCCTCGGCCCGGACACTCTCGCCCCGTACCGCGCGAACTGGGGATACGACAACCGCTCGGCGATGGTCCGCGTGCCACCCGAGCGCGGGCCGGGTACGCGGCTGGAGCTGCGGATCGGTGACGGCACGGGCAACCCCTACATCGTCATCGCCGTCGTCCTGGCCGCAGCGCTCGACGGCCTGAAGAACAGGCTGAGCCCGCCCGAGCCGGTGACGGGATGGGCATACGACGACGAGAGCCAGGCGATCCTGCCCATGTCGCTCGGCGCGGCCCTCGACGAGCTCCAGGCCGACTCCGACCTGCGCCATCACCTGCCCGACAACTTCATCGACGCCTTCACGGCGCTGAAGCGCGATGAGGTGGCACGCTACGAGGCCGAGGTCGAGGACCCCACCACCCGCGAGGTCACCCAGTGGGAGATCGACGAGTACCTCGAGGACCTCTAGCCGACGCTGGTCTCACCCGTCACCGCCGCCCGCATCGGCGGTGGAGGGTGATCTTCTCGGCGAAAACACTTGACGGCCGCCCTCCTTTCCGCCATTCTTCCCGACATCCGCGTTCGTTCGGACCCATACGAGTTCGTGCGAATCCCTCGTTCCGGGCCACACCCCAGGAGATCTCATGGCCGATCTGCAGCCGGCGCCAGCCGAATCCGAGGAGACCGCGCTCCACCACGGTCGCCTCGGCGTCTTCGGCATCGTCTTCTTCGTCGTCGCCGCGGCGGCCCCCCTCGTCGGCATGACAGGAGCCGTGCCGGTTGCGGTCGTGGTGGGCAACGGCGCTGCGGCGCCGGGCGCATATGTCTGCATCGGCCTGGTCCTGCTGCTGTTCAGCGTCGGCTACGCCGCCATGGGGCGCCATGTCACCAATGCGGGCGCATTCTTCGCCTACGTCGGACGCGGAATGGGCATCGCTCCCGGCGTCGGCTCGGCGTTCGTCTCCCTCGTGGCCTACATCGCCATCCAGCTCGCCATCTTCGGCTTCTTCGGTGCGGTCGTCGGCGGCACCATGAACAGCACGTTCGGCGTCGACTGGCCCTGGTACGCATGGACCCTCATGGCCTGGGTCCTCGTCCTCGTCCTGTCGCTGGCCAGCGTCGACGTCGGCGCCAAGCTGCTCGGCGTCCTCATGGGCCTGGAACTGCTGTCCCTTGTCGTGACCTTCCTGGCCGTCCTCTTCCACGGCGGCGGCCCCGAGGGATTCGACCTGGCTGCGTCCTTCGCGCCGGGCAACATCTTCGTCGGGGGCCTCGCGGGCGCATCGGGCATCGCCTTCGCGTTCGCCTTCGCGTCCTACATCGGCTTCGAGGCGACCGCCATCTACGGCGAGGAGGCGAAGGACCCGCACCGCACGGTCCCGACCGCCACGTACGTGGCCGTCATCACCATCACGATCATCTTCGCCGTGACGTCGTGGGCAATGGTCTCCGGCCTCGGGCCGTCGGTCGTGGTCGACAGGATGGTCGAGATCTCGAGCATCGACGGAACGCCGCTGGCTGATCCCGCCGCAGTCCTCTTCGCGGTCGCGACGGAGTACGTGGGGTCATGGCTCGCCACGGTCATGAGCTGGCTGGTGATCTCCAGCCTGTTCGCCGGCCTGCTCGCCTTCCAGAACTCCGCCGCCCGCTACTTCTACGCGATGGGTCGCGCCGGCGTCCTGCCGACGCGCCTCGACCGGGTCAACAAGTCAGGCGCGCCGGTCGCCGCCTCGATCACCACCTCGGTCATCACGCTGCTGATCATCGTGTGGTTCATCATCCAGAAGCTCGACCCGGTGCTGAACATGTTCTTCTGGTTCAGCGGCATGACGGTGGTCGCGATCGTCTGGGTCGAGATCCTCGTGTGCTTCTCCGTCATCATCTTCTTCCGGCGGACGAAGCTGGACACCCGAGTCTGGAACACGTTGATCGCCCCACTCGCCGCGGCCTTCTTCCTGGGCCTGGGCGAGTACCTCCTGACTTCGCGGTTCGGCCTCCTGGCCGGCACGGTGGCCGAAGGCGTCGATCCGAGCCAGCAGGCATGGGGTCTCAACCTCACGGGCTGGATCCTCATCACGGCCCCGTTCGTGCTCTTCGTCTTCGGCACGATCTGGGGATCCATCCGCCAGGACAAGGAGAACGTGGACGCGGTCGCCGACCTCGTCAGCTGACCCGGGGGTGGGTCGAAGTCGCCCCCGAGCTACGAGAGGATCCTGGCCGGGTTCTCGAGGAGGCCGAGGAGGATGCGCATCCACTGCGCGGCGGTGACACCGTCGACGGGGCGGTGGTCGACGGACAGTGTCACGCGCATGACGGTGCCGACGGTGACTGCCCCGTCGGTGACGAGGGGTTCTGGGCGTGCGGCGCCGACGGCCAGGATGGCGGCCTGGGGCGGGTTGATGATCGCGGAGAACTCCTCGGTGCCGAGCATGCCGAGGTTGGTGACGCTGATGACACCACCCTCGAGCTCGCTCTGCTGGAGGCGTCCGGCGCGAGCGCGTTCGGCGTAGTCCTTGACGGTGGCAGCGAGCGTGGTGATCGTCATGTTCTCGACGGAGCGCAGTACCGGGGTGACGAGGCCGTGGTCGGTGGCGATCGCGACCGAGATGTCGACGCTGTCGAAGGTGCGGATCGCGTCGGTGGTCCAGATGACGTTGAGGGCGGGGACCAGGATGTGGGCGCGGGCGACGGCCTTGATGACGAGGTCGTTGACGGAGACGCGCGTCGCCTCGCCGGCGTTGAGCTCCTCCCGCATGGCGAGGAGGCGGTCGACGCGCGCCGTCCCTCGGAGGTAGAAGTGGGGTGCGGTCTGCTTGCTCTCGGTGAGCCGGGCGGCGATCGCCCGGCGAAGGCGGGTGTGGGGGGTGTCGGTGAATCCCGCCCGTGGCGATCCGCTGGGCGCGCCAGCGGGGTCGGACGTCGGCGTCGGCGCGGGTGGCAGCGTGGATGGCCCTGGCGTGGACGTCCTGGTCGTGATGGCGTCCTCGACGTCGCGGCGGACGACGCGGCCGCCCGGGCCGGTGCCGGTGATGCTCGCGATCGTGAGGTCGGCCTGCCGGGCCATACGACGGGCCAGCGGGCTGGCGAACAGGCGCCCGTGACGCATGCTGGCGGAGGGTGCTTCATCGATCGCCGCCGCACCGACTGCCACGGCCGGTGGCGTACGACTCGGCTCGGCGTCGGCGACCGCAGAGGAACTGGATGCGGCCACCGATGTCGAGGCCGCGTCGTAGCCGAGCTCGGCCAGGGCGGCGTCGATGTCGACGGTCTCATCCGACGTGGCGATGAGAGCGATGGGGTCGCCGACGGGGACGTCGGTGCCGTCGACGACGAGCTTGCGGAGGATGACGCCGTCGGTCTCGGCCTCGACGTCGACGACGGCCTTGTCGGTCTCGAGGACGGCGATGACGTCCTTGGCGGAGAACGGAGTGTCCTCCGCGACCGTCCACGTCGAGAGGATGACGGTTTCGACGCCGGCGGCGACCTCGGGCATGCGCAGGAGTTCGGCCATGGTCAGTGTCCCGTGATCTCGGTGAGCTTGGCGACGACCTCGGCGGACTGGGCGATCGCGGCGCGTTCGAGGACCTTGCTGATGCTGGGGGAGGCCTCGCCGCCGGTGACGCGCTGGATCGGCTGGTCGAGCCAGTCGAAGAAGCGCCGTTGAATCTCGTCCGACAGCCACGCGCCGTAGCCGGTGCCGAGGGCTCCCTGCTCGGCGATGACGACGTTGTTGGTCTTGCGGATGCTCTCGCCGATGGTGTCCCAGTCGATGCTGGCGCGGTCGAGCCAGCGCAGGTCGATGACCTCGGCGTCGACGGTGCCGATCTGCTCGACGGCGTCGAGGACGTAGCCGGTCATGGCGAGGTAGGTCAGGATCGTGACGTCGCTGCCGGTGCGGCGGATCGCGGCCTTGCCGACGGGAAGGCAGTAGTCGTAGTCGTCGACCGGGCCTTCGCCGGTGGAGGTGTAGAGGTCGACGTGCTCGAGGACGACGACGGGGTCCTGGCATTGCAGGGCGGCGTTCATCAGGCCGACGTAGTCGAACGGGGTGGACGGGGCCACGATGCGCCAGCCGGGGGAGGTGGCGAAGATCCCGGCGGGGTCCATGGAGTGCTGGGAGCCGTAGCCGGTGCCCATCGCGACCTTGGAGCGCAGGACGAACGGGACGGACCCGGTGCCGCCGAACATGTGCCGGGCCTTGCCGATCTGGTTGAACAGCTGGTCGGCGGCGACCCACATGAAGTCGGCGTACATGAACTCCACGACGGGCCTGAAACGGCCGTCGAGGGCGACACCGCCGCCAAGGCCGGTGAACGCGTTCTCGCTGATCGGCGTGCCGAGGATCCGGTCCGGGTAGGCGTCCTTCAGCCCTGCGGGTGGCGCCGTTGGTGCCGCCGCTGAGGCGGTGGACGTCCTCGCCCATCACCACGATGGTCTCGTCGGTGGCCATCCGCCGGTTCATGACATTGGCGACGGCGTCGATGAACTTCATCTCGACGACCTCGCCGGTGAACGTGTCGCGGTCGGCGAACCGGGCACCGGTGAACTCGCTGAGGTCTCCCCGGACGCCGACGTTCGCGAACGCCGGGTCGGGCCACTCGGAGGCCTTGATCCGGCGCTGCCCGGGCTTGCCGCCCGGCAGCGGCTCGAGCAGCTCACCGCCGAGGTCGGCCATCAGCTGCTTGGCGCCGGTGATCGCGGTCTCGATCTCTTCCGGGGTGAGGATGCTGCGCCGGACAAGATGGGAGGCGAGTTGGTCGATGGGATCGCGCAGGCGCCACTGGGCCTCCTCCTCCTTGCTGCGGTAGCGGAACGCGCTGCCGGGGAAGGGGCCGTTCTGGTGGAAGTACCGGTAGACGTCGGCCTCGACGACGGTCGGCCCGTTGCCCGCGCGCATGTGGGCGAGGGCCTCCTGCATCGTCAGGTAGACCGCCAGGGGGTCCATGCCGTCGACCTTCCAGCTCGGGATCCCGAAGCCCAGGCCACGCGCCGACAGCCTCGGCTCCGCCGTCACCTCGCTGACATTGGTCGACACGGCGTACTGGTTGTTCTCGATGAAGAAGCAGATCGGCAGGTCCCAGGCCCCGGCGAGGTTCATGGTCTCGAGGGTGGAGCCGATGTTCGTGGCGCCGTCGCCGAAGTACGTGACCGCCACGGCGTCCGTGTGCGCGTGGGCATGGGCCCAGGCCGATCCCGCGGCCAGCGGCACCCCGCCGCCGACGATCGCGTTGGTGCCGATGGCGCCGGCCTCGTTCCACTGCAGATGCATGGAGCCGCCGCGGCCGTGGCTGAACCCGCGGTCCAGGCCGCAGATCTCCGCCAGCGTGCGCAGCAGCACCGCGCGCACTGCCTCCGGGTAGGGCTTGGTCGGGTCGATGCCGGCCGGGGCCACGTGCCCGAGGACCTTGGCGATGAACTGGTGGTGACCGCGGTGCGAGCCGTTCACGGTGTCGGCACTGGTCAGGGCGATCGCCGAGCCCACTGCCCCGCCCTCCTGCCCGACGCTGGAGTGCGCCGGCCCGTGGATCAGCCCCTCGCCGGCGAGCTCGAGGACGAACTCCTCGAACGTGCGGATCAGCACGAGCTGGCTGAGCATCGACCGGAGCAGCCCGGGATCGGCGGCATCCCAGTCGGCGTCGGTGGTGACGATCTGGACCCACGGAACGGACGGCTCCAGGCGCTTGGCTTCAGTCACGGTGATCCCCACTCTGATGGACGGTTCACCGGAGTTTTCCACGAAATGGATCCAAGATCAACAGGAACGACGGTATTCTCGTCGTGAAACGAGGACTAGATAGGCATTTGTGGATCCAAGAATGGAGATCGGATGTCGACAAAGGGACTGCCGGGACTGTCGCGACTGGACCACGTCGGCTTCACCGTGCCCGACCTCGACCAGGCCAGCGCGTTCCTCGTCGACGTGCTCGGCTGCGAGTACCTGTACCCGCTGGGGCCGTTCCGTGACGATGACGGCGACTGGATGGCCGAGCACCTGAACGTCCACGCGCGCGCGGTCATCGAGCAGAACAGGTTCTTCCGCTGCGGCGGCCAGGCGATCTTCGAGGTGTTCCAGTACACCGCGCCGGACCAGAACCCGCTCGGCCCGCGCAACAGCGACATCGGTGGGCATCACGTCGCGCTCTACGTCGACGACATCGACGCCGCGGTCGCCTACCTGCGCGAGCAGGGCGTCACGGTGCTCGGCGAGCCGACCGCGAGCAGGGGCCCGAACGAAGGACAGCGCTGGGTCTACTTCCTCGCGCCGTGGGGAATGCAGTTCGAGTTAGTGTCCTACCCGGAGGGCAGGGCATTCGAGCGAGATCCCTCGCTCTGGAGGTGACCGATGAGCAACACCGCTGATGCATGCCCGTCGGCCGTGCCCTTGGCCGCCGTCAGCGAGCAGGTGGCGGCAGACCTGCGACAGCGCATCCTGGCCGGGGAGATCGTACCCGGCACGCGGATCCGACAGGAGGAGGTCGCCGAGCGATTCGGCGTCAGCCGACTGCCGGTCCGCGAGGCCCTGCGGATGCTCGCGGCCGAGGGCCTGACCGAGCTCGAGACGAACAAGAGCGCCCGCGTGCCGATGCTCGACATGCACCAGGTCGCGCTGATGTACCAGATGCGCGAGCGACTGGAACCCCTCGCGCTGATCGAGAGCATCCCCTCCCTCGACGACGCGCAGCTCGACCGACTCGAACAGATCCAGGACCGCATCGAGAGGGACGACGACCTGGCGCACTTCCTCGAGCTCGACCGCGAGTTCCACCTGCTGTCCTACGCCGGCTGCGACAGCGACCAGCTCATGAACGCTGTCACCCGCCTGTGGAACTCCACCCAGTACTACCGCCGGGCCTTCATGATGGTCACCGGCCCCCAGCGCCGCTGGGTCGTCAACGCCGAGCACGCCCTCCTGCTCGACGCCATCCGTCGACGTGACCTGGTGGACGCCGAGCAGTTCTCCTGCGTCCACATCCGGCGCACGCGCATCGAGTTGCAGCACCATCCCGAGCTCTTCCCGCAGCGCGGACGCTGACTCCGGCGCCGGCGTCCGGCGACGGTTACCAGGACAGGGCGATGTATTTGCTTTCGAGGTATTCCAGGAGTCCGTCGTGGCCGCCTTCGCGGCCGAGGCCGGATTGCTTGACGCCGCCGAAGGGTGCGGCGGGGTCGGAGACGAGGGCCGCGGTTGAGGCCGATCATGCCGGATTCGAGGGCTTCGCTGACGCGTAGTCCGCGGGCGAGGTCGGTGGTGTAGAGGTAGGCGACGAGGCCGTACTCGGTGTCGTTGGCCAGCGCGATGGCCTGCTCCTCGGTGTCGAAGACCACGATGGGGGCGACGGGTCCGAAGATCTCCTCGCGCAGGATGAGCGCGTCGGCGGGGACGTCGATCAGGACGGTCGGGGGGTAGAACCAGCCGGTGCCGTCGGGGGTGGTCCCGCCGGTGGTGGCGACGGCGCCCTTGGCGATCGCGTCGTCGACGAGCTCGGCGACCTTGTCGCGGGACTCGGCGTTGACCAGGGGCCCGACGTTGATGCCGTCCTGGAGGCCCGGTCCGACGGCCAGGGCGGCCATCCGCTCGGTGAGGGCTGCGGTGAAGTCGGCGGCGATGCCGGCCTGGACGTAGAGGCGGTTCGCGGCGGTGCAGGCCTCGCCGCCGTTGCGCATCTTGGCGATCATGGCGCCGTCGACGGCGGCGTCCAGGTCGGCGTCGTCGAAGACGAGGAACGGGGCGTTGCCGCCGAGCTCCATCGACGCGTTCACCACGCACTCGGATGCGGTGGCGCAGGAGGCGGCGGCCGACCTCGGTGGAGCCGGTGAAGGAGATCTTGCGGACCCGCGGGTCGTGCGAGCATCGCGCCGACCACGGCGCCGGACCGCTTGGAGGGGACGATGTTGACGACGCCGGCGGGGACACCGGCCTCGGCCAGGATCGCCCCGATCGCCAGGGCGGTCAGCGGGGTCTCGGAGGCGGGCTTGAGGATGACGGTGCAGCCGGCGGCCAGGGCGGGGCCGATCTTGCGGGTGGCCATGGCGGCGGGGAAGTTCCAGGGGGTGACCAGGACGGCGACGCCGATGGGCTGGCGCAGCACCAGGATCCGGTTCGCCCCCGACGGGGCGGTCTGGATGTCGCCGACCGCGCGGACGGCCTCCTCGGAGAACCAGCGGAAGAACTCCGCCGCGTACGCGATCTCCCCCCGTGCGTCCGGCAGGGCCTTGCCGTTCTCCAGGGTGATCAGCCGGGCGAGGTCCTCCGACCGCTCGGTCATCAGCTCGAACGCCTTGCGCAGGATCTCCCCCCGCACCCGGGGGGCGGTCTTCGACCACGCCGTCAGCGCGTCACTCGCGGCGCTCACCGCGGCCAGGCCGTCCTCGACGCAGCCGTCGGCGACCCGGGCGAGCAGGGCACCTGTCGCCGGATCGAGCACGTCGATCTCCCGGCCGTCACCCGACGGCACCCACGCACCCCCGATCAGCATCCCCACCGGAACCCCGGCGAGCAGCTCCCGCACCCCTGCAGAGTCGTGAACGGTCATCGATCCAGTCATGGTGTCTCCTTCGGCGTGGTTGTCTGGTTGGTGCGTCGGCGCACTGCCTCGGCGGGGATGGGCACGTTCAGCTCCTGTGAGAGGACCTCGAACGCGCGAAGCGTGGTGTCGTCGAGCGCCCACGCCGACGAGAGCTCGAGACGCCTCTTCTCGGGTTCCCCCGGAACCATCGGCGGACGCCGGGAGCCGGGCGTGCCGCTCTCGTGCACGGCCTTGCTGAGCGAGGTGATGCGGGCGGAGTACTCGGACGCCGTCTGGATGGGATCCACCGCGACGGCGATGAAGGCGTGCCCGAGCTGCTGCGGGTCGGCCGGATCGCCATAGAGCGGCCCCGCGTTGTCGCTGGTCCGTGCACCGCTGATCGCGAGGAGGGCGTCCACCATGAACGCGAGGCTGAAGCCCTTCGGCCCGCCACTCGGCAGCAGCGCGCCGGCGAGGGCCATTGCGGGGTCGTCGGTGGGATTGCCGTCTGCATCGACGGCCCATCCAGTCGGGATCTGCTCCCGGTGGTCGCGGGCCGCAGCGATCTTGCCGTAGTTGCCCTCGGAGGTCGCCATGTCCAACTGCGGACCGACGACGCCCGCCTCAGGCGCGGCGATCGAGATGGGATTGGTGCCCAGCACGGCGCGGCCCCCGAAGGGCGCGCACATCCACGGATCCGTGTTGCACACCGCGACTCCGAAGAAGCCCGCGGACGCCATCAAGTCCGTGTAGAAGCCCGCTGAGCCGAAGTGGTTGGCGTTTCGCGCGATCACGACGGCGGCCCCGGACTCGCGGGCCCTGCCCAGTGCGAGCTCGACGCAGGCGATCGCCGAGAAGGCCCCGGCTGCGGCATCCGCATCCACGATCACCAGCCCCGGCTGATCGCTCACCACGCTCACCTGGGCGCTCCTGTTGATGCCGCCTTCCTGGATGCGTGAGATGTAGATCCCCAGTCGCATGAACCCGTGGCTGGCGAAGCCCCTTCGCTCCGCGTACACGAGCGTGTCCACCACGGCGTCGACCGCCGCGCCGTCCAGGCCCGATGCGGAAAGCAGATCCCGGGCCCACTCGGCCACGGTCGTCAAGTCGGGAGTCATTCGCCTCGCCCATCGTAGAGAGTCGGGGTTGAGTTGAGTTCCGGCGCGGTTCCGGCTGCCGACTGGCTCTCGCGGTGCCTGTTCCGGTGGATCAGCAGGTCGAGCAGTTCCCGATCGCGCCAGGCGCGCCGGGCCGGGAGGTCCTCGAGCGGAAGCGCCTCCCTCCGTTGACGCAGGAGGCCGGACTCGAGGGTCGTCGTCCAGTCGACCGCCTCGGTCTGCTGCGAGGCGAGTCGCCGGTACATCGGCTCGTAGCGCTCGACATAGTCCGCGATCCCCTTGGGAGCATTGAGGTCGATCGTCTCGAAGGGGCCCATGAACGACCACCGCGGCGCGAGGCCGCTCCTCACGGCGGTGTCGACGTCCGCGGCCGTTGCCACTCCCTCGGCGACGAGCCGGAAGGCCTCCTGGAGTACGGCGCCCTGGAGGCGGTTCACCAGGAACCCGTCGATCTCCACGTTCAGGCGCACAGGCTCCAGGCCCGCCCGTCGCAGGAGATCCACCGCGCGGCTGACGACGTCGCCCGCCGTCCAGGGGGCCGGCACGACCTCCACCAGCGAGTGCAGGTGAACCGGATTGATGGGGTGCACCACGAGGCAGCGATGACGAGCGGGCGCGTCGGCGGAGAAGGACGACGGGACCAGGCCCGACGTCGACGAGGCGAGGATCGCAGTCGGCGGAGCGAGTTCGGCGATGGACGAAGTGACGGATCGCTTGACCTCGAGGATCTCGGGCACGCATTCCTGCACGTAGTCGACCCCGGCCACGGCCTCCGCGAGGCTCTCGGCCGGATGGATCAGGGCGAGCGCGGATGCACGGTCCACCTCACCGAGCAGGTGGCTGGCGTCGAACAGGGTGAGCATGGCGTCGATATCGTCGAGTGCGCGGACAGCCGCGCCGGGCTGATCGTCGAAGAGGCGAACCACATGGCCCGCCCGGGCCAGCACGGACGCCCAGGCGCGTCCGACCATTCCGGCTCCGATGATCGCGACGATCTCCTGCCTGCTCACAGGTACTCGACGTTCGCGCAGACGCTGATCGACTGCCCCGAGATGCTCCGTCCAGCGGGGGAGGCAAGGTACAGCGCCATCTCGGCGACCTCGTCCTCGGTCACCTTGCTTCGAAGTGATGTCTTCTGAAGAAGTCTCGCCTCCATCTCCTCGAAGGAGATCCCGAGTGCGGCGGCGCGTGCGGTCGTGGTGCGCTCAAGGCGATCGCTGTCCACGAAACCCGGCAGGATCGAGTTGACCCTGACTCCGTCCGGACCCAGTTCCCGGGCGAGGGACTCGGTGATGCCGGCCAGGGCGAACTTCGAGGCGCAGTAGGGCACCCGGTAGGCATAGCCGAGCCGGCCGGCGACGCTCGAGATGTTGACGATGCTGCCGGCCGAGGCGCGGAGCATGGGTGCGACCTCGCGACAGCAGAGGAATACCCCGGTGACGTTTACCGCCATGGTCTCCAGCCACTGCGCCGTGGTGACTTCGTCGATCCTCGCGGTCGGCCCCGCGATCCCGGCATTGTTGACGAGCACGTCGAGACCGTCCCAGGAGCGTTCGATCCGCGTCATCATGTCGCGGACCTGCCGCTCGTCGGTCACGTCGCAGACGGAGCCCTCGAGCCGAGGGTCGTCGTCGAGGCTGTGCCTCAACTTCAGCTCGTCGGTTCCGCAGATGTGCACGCGATCACCGCGACTGGCGAACGCCTTGGCGATCGCCCGACCGATTCCCGAGGCTCCCCCGGTGACCAGCACTCGTTGGCGCGTTGGCATCGTCGCGGCCTCCACATGTCGGTTCATCCTCTACCGCAAATCCAACGGCATATAGGATTTAACCACATGGGGTCGTTGGCGCGACACCTTTCGGGCGGCCTACTCGATGAGGACGGTCGTCATTCGAAGATGGCGACGATGCGATCGCGCGACGATGCCAGGTGCTGTCGCATGGTCCTCTCCGCTGCTGCGGTGTCCTGCTTGCGAATCGCTGCGGCGATCACCTTGTGCTCCTGGACGGCTGCGCTGGCGGCCACCGTTGTCGACGACTTCCCGTACTGCAGTCGGAAGATGTGCAGGTGGCAATGGCTCCGCTGGAAGCTCTGCCGAACGAACTTGTTGCCCGCCAGCTCGAGGACCAGGTCGTGGAACCGCCCGTCGTGGTTCGACATCGCCTTCATCTGCGCGTAGTCCGGCTGGCGGGGAGCCACCGGCAACGTGCGCAGCTCCTCGGTCAGGCGCAGCCTTCCTGAGGCGTCGGCCCGCTCGGCTGCGCGCCCCGCGGCCCACGGCTCGATGAGAAGGCGCAGGTCGTACATGTCCTTGATCTCCTCGAGGCTCAGCCTGGGCGTGGCGAAGTAGCCCCGCAGTCCCCGCTTGACGACGAGGTCATCGGACTCGAGTCGCGCCAGGGCCTCGCGAACGGGAGTGGGCGAGACGCCGAGCTGGCGGGCGAGCGTGTCGATCGTGATACGCGCATCGGGAGCGATGATGCTGTCCATGAGGAGTGCGTTGATCGCCTCGTAGACGTCGTCGGCAAGGGCCTGCCGCTGGGGGAGCCGCATGACCTGGCCGCCCTCCGGCCCGGTGGCCGCCACGTTCTTCACAGCGCTCACCTCCGGCTCCTCCCAGCGTTGGGAAACGAAATGATAACGAAATGGTTCCGCACTGTTGACAATACCCGGAAGCGAGTAGACCATCCGCAATGGGAAAGACCCTATAGGATATTTGGAGGCAGCAATGGTGCGGACGAAGACAACGGGGGCTCGAAGGGTCGCTGGTGTTGCTGGTGTGGCGGCGCTCGCGCTGCTCGCAGCGGCTGGCTGCAGTACCAAGAGCGATTCGACGACCGCGAGCTCGGCGGCACCCGCCGCTTCCTCGGCCGCTGCTTCGTCGGCCGCGCCCGCGGCCTCGTCTGCGGCTCCCGCCTCGAGCAGCGCAGCAGCCGGTGGCCTGGTTGAGTTGAAGGACGGCTCCCAGGTCATGCTCGCGCTGGTGCCGGGCGGTGCGCACCCGTACTTCCAGCCGTGGAACACGGAGGCACCCCTCCTGCAGAGCAGCCTCGGCCTCGCCGGCGCCACATTCAACGAGACGGGCGAGTGGGACCAGGCGAAGCAGAACGCGGTGCTCGACTCGCTGGCTGCCCAGGGCTACAACGCCTTCGGCATCTTCGGCGTATCCCCGACCGACATCAACACCACCTTCAGCGACCTGAAGAGCAAGGGCTTCGCCGTCGCCTCTCTGGCGTCGTGCCCCGCAGGTGACGTCAACGAGGCCGACTTCTGCCTGTCGACCGACACCGAGCAGGCCGCCTACAAGGCAGCGCAGGCCGCCATTGCCGCTATGGGTGGCAAGGGCAACCTCGTTCACCTGACGGGCAACAACGTCGACTCGAACACGCAGCGTCGCATCGCCGGCGTGGAGAAGGCCGTCGCGGAGACCAATGGCGACGTGACGCTGCTGCAGACCGTCACGGACATCGACAAGGACCTCCAGACGGCGCAGAAGGCGGTCGCTGACCTCCTCGCCGCCAAGGGCAGCGAGATCAACGGCATCGTCACGACGGCGTACAACCCGGCAGTCGCGGCGGCCGAGGGCGTCAAGAAGGCCGGCCTGCCGATCCAGGTCGTCGCGATCGACGATGACCCGACGATCCTTGCCGGGATCAAGGACGGGTCCGTGGCTGCCACCGTCACGCAGAACCCGCAGGGCCAGGCGGACGTGGGTGGCTGGGCCCTGGCTCTGCTCCAGTCCGGTCAGTGCACGATGACGACACCCGGCGTGATCGTCGACTCGGGGTCCTTCGTCGTCACCAAGGACAACGTCGACACGTACGACGCCGAGCGCCTGGCGAAGGCCGACGAGCTCCAGGCGACCTTCTCGAGCGAGCTGCTCACCTGCACCGGCTGATCGATTGGTCCCTCTCGCTGGGGGAGGCCCATCACTACGGCCTCCCCCAGCGAGGCACCACGACTTCCGGCATCCCGTCTTCACCAACAGGAGAACCCTTGACGACCATCGTGAGCGCTGAGTGCTACCTCGTCGACCTTGAGGTGGAGACAGTCCGCACCGACGCGGTGCAGGCGTTCTTGAAGCAGGAGACGCTCTTCGTCGAGATCCTCACGTCCGACGGACTGCAGGGCTCGGGGTATTCCTACACGATCGGTACGGGCGGCCGAGCGGTCCTCGCCATGCTCCGCGAGCACCTCGTGCCCCGCCTCGTCGGCAAGGACTCCCGCGACATCGAGGCGATCTGGTTCGACCTGTTCGCCTCGACCCGCGCCACCACGACAGGAGCCGTCACCTCACTGGCACTCGCGGCAGTCGACACGGCCCTGTGGGACCTGAAGGGCAAGCGCGCCGACGAGCCGCTCTGGCAACTGGCGGGCGGATTCGCGCGGCGTGTGCCGCTCTACGACACCGAGGGCGGCTGGCTGCACCTGAGCATCGACGAACTCGTCGCCTCGGCCCAGAAGTCGAAGGCCGCGGGCTGGCAGGGCGTGAAGGTCAAGGTGGGCAAGCCCCGCATCCAGGAAGACACCGAGCGGTTGACCGCGGTACGCGAGGCGATCGGCGATGGGATGGACCTCATGGTCGATGCCAATCAATCGATGACCTCGGCAGAGGCTCGACGGCGGGCGGCTGCCTACGAGCCGGTCCAGCTCGCCTGGTTCGAGGAGCCGCTCCCGGCGGACGATCTCAGCGGGCACGCCGCGCTGGCGCGCTCGACATCGATCCCGATCGCGGTCGGGGAGTCCATCTACTCGATCGCCCAGTTCAAGGAGTATCTGCACTCGGGGGCGGCCTCCATCGTCCAGGTCGACGCCGCTCGGGTCGGTGGCATCACGCCGTGGCTCAAGGTCGCGCACATGGCTGAGGCCTTCAACGTGGCCGTCTGCCCGCACTTCCTGATGGAACTGCACGTAAGCCTCGCGGCGGCCATCCCGAACGGGCACTATGTCGAGCACATTCCGCAGCTGCGGGCGATCACCCGATCGGGCATCGCTATCGAGGAGGGTCACGCAGTGGCGCCATCGGAGCCGGGGCTGGGCATCGACTGGGATCGTGACGCGATCGACGCCAGGCGCGTCTCGTGAGCGTGATCGACGGTGCGACAGTCGTCCTCGGGGGAGCGGAGCCGCCCCAGCACGAGTCCGATGCGCCGGTAACACGCGACCTGCCATTCTGGGCCAATCCGCGGTTCGGCCTGGCCATACTGATCGTGGTGGCCTTGGCCATCTTCTCGACCCTGGACTCGAAGTTCCTGAACGTCGAGTTCGTGCTCTTCCCCGCGCTGCGGACGGTCGCCATCCTGACGGTCGTCGGGCTCGCGCAGATGGTCGTCCTGTCGATCGGGCACATGAACCTTGCCGTGGGCCGCATGGCCAGTTTCGGCGCGATGTTCATGGGGATCTCCTTCGACCTGCTGCACCTGCCGCTGTACGCCGGGCTGCTCGTCGGGCTCGCGGCCGGTGCGGGTATCGGTGCCCTCGCCGGCTGGATCATCGCCACCACTGGCGTGAACAGCTTCGTCGTGACCCTCGCCATGGACTTCGCCCTGCTCGGGCTCATCCCCCTGGTCTACGCGGCCCTAGCCGACGGTGCGGCCTTCGTGGTCAAGCCGGACGGAATGAAGGAACTGCGCTCCGCTTCCTTCGCCGACGTCTGCATCGGGCCCGTCTGCGGCAGCCCGGCCATCCCCACGCTGACCGTCTTCGCATTGATCGCCTTCGCCGCGATCAGCTACGTCTACGCCAAGAGCCGGCTCGGCCGGCGACTGCTGGTCACGGGGTCGAACCTCACTGCGGCCAAGCTGTCCGGCGTTCCGACGAACCGCGTGATCATCACCGCCCACACGCTCTCCGGCCTGCTCGCCGCGCTCGCAGGCTTCATGGCGGCCGTGAGCACGGGGTCGTTCCGTGCCTCGATCGGCGAGGACTTCATGCTCGCGTCCTTCCTCGGACCGATCCTCGGTGGGACGGCCCTCGCGGGCGGCCTCGTCTCACCGCTCGGCGTGGTACTGGGCACCATCCTGATGGTGGTGATCCGGACGGGACTCAACCTCCTCGGCATCGGTCTGGAGAACCTGAACATCCTCATCGGCCTCATCCTGCTCGCGGCTCTGTCGGTCGACCGCGGCAGACGCGTCCTGTCCGAGAGGCGGGTGACCAGGCTGTGAAGAGCCGATCCTGGTCCATCAAGGGGACCGACGCCACCCTCGTCGCCATCTCCATCGTCGGATACCTGGCCCTGACCGTCTACTCTCGAGGCGACTTCCTGTCGGCGAATTCGATCCGGACGTTCCTCACCTTCCTCGCGGTCCCCATCCTCATCGGGCTCGCGCAGATGGTCGCCCTGTGCGTCGGGCAGCTGAACCTGGCGGTCGGGGCACTCGGCGGGTTCCTCGCCTGCCTGATGGCGGTCCTGATGGTCGACAACGGCCTGCCGATGCCATTGGTTCTCGTCATCGGACTAGCGGCCGGTGCGGTGATCGGGGGGGTGACCGGCCTCATCATCGTGGGCACCCGGATCAACGGGTTCATCGTGACCCTCGCGACGATGACGATCCTCATGGGTGGCCAGTACAAGCTGGTGGGCACGCGCACGGTGGACGGCTACTCCGAGGCGTTGAAGTCGTTCGGGGAGGCCACCGTGGGTCCGGCCCCGGTCATCTTCCTCCTCGCGCTTGCGGTGGCCGGCGCCCTCTCGTGGTTCTACCGCCGCTCCGTGGCGGGTCGCAGGCTGCTCGCCAGCGGTGGCAACCCCGTGGCCGCCCGTCTCTCGGGAATCTCGAACGACAGGTCGATCGTCATGGCGCACTCCCTGTCCGGACTGGTCATCGGTGTGGCGGCGGTGATCTCCGTCGCGTCACTGCCCGGCGTCAATGCGAGCGTCGGCGGCGACTGGCTGCTGCCGAGCTTCGCGGCTCCCATCATCGGCGGGGTCCCGTTGGTGGGCGGTGGCGTCGCTGTCCTGGGAACGGTGCTCGCCGCATTCATCATCAGGCTCGTCGACAGTGCCCGAGCCCTGCTCTCCCTCGACCCGAGCGTCGTCAACTTCGTCATCGGCGCGGTCGTGCTCGGCACGGTGGTCACGGCCAACGTCCGGGCCAACCGGGCCACGCTGGTCAAGTCCCGGCGCGTTCGAACTCCAGTCGTCGCGACCGAGGGGGCGAAATGACGACCGAGTCCGCCGCGACGCGCGAGTTGGGCCAGGAGGTCTTCCTGGCCGAGCGCCTGGTCAAGGTCTTCCCAGGAGTCAGGGCCCTCGACGAGGCCACCCTCCGACTGAGGTCCGGCTCGGTGCACGCCCTGCTCGGGGAGAACGGTGCCGGCAAGTCGACCCTCATCAAGATCCTGACCGGGGTGTACCAGGCAGACGGGGGAAGCCTCGTTCTCAATGGCCGCGAGGTGCGCTTCACCTCACCGCACCAGTCGTCAGCCGCAGGGATCGGCGTCGTGCACCAGGAGCGCAACCTGATCTCGGACTTCAGCATCGCCGAGAACATCATGCTGCAGAATCCGCCGGCCCGGCACGGCATGGTGGACCGGGATTCCATGCGGACCGTGGCGCGCAGGTGCCTGGAGATGCTCGACCTCGACCTTGATGTCGACCAGCCCGTGCTCGGCCTCTCCGTCGCGCAGATGCAGCTCGTGGAGATCGCCAAGGCGCTCTCGATGGAGAGCCGGGTGCTTCTCCTCGATGAGCCGACCGCCTCCATCACGCCGAGTGAGGCCGACACCCTCTTCGGCGTCGTGAGGCGACTGGCCGACAACGGGACGTCGATCGTCTTCGTGAGTCACAAGCTCGAGGAGGTATTCCGGGTGTGCGACACCGTGACGGTGCTGCGTGACGGGCGCAGCGTCCTCGAGGCGGGGACGCTGCGCGATTACTCGCGCAGCGATGTCATCAACGCCATGGTCGGCCGCACCCACGAGACGCTGGCGCTCGCACCGCGCGGGGTGGACCGATCGATCGTCCCGGCGCTCTCGCTGCGCCACGTGACGACGGCGGCAGGACACGATGACATCTCCTTCGACGTCTACCGCGGCGAGATCTACGGCCTGTACGGCCTGGTCGGCGCAGGGCGGACCGAACTGGCGAAGTCGCTGATCGGCCTCGAGGAGGTGACCTCGGGTGAGCTCCGCGTCGGCGGCGAGGTCGCGAGGATCAAGGACGTGCGGCACGCCCTCGACACCTACAGCATCGGCTACGTACCGGAGGACCGGAAGAACGAGGGGTTGTTCCTGGAGCAGCCGGTGTCCCGCAACGTGGCGGTCACGGTGTGGGACCGCATCAGGCGTATCGGTGGCTACGTGCCGGCTGACAGGGAGAACGCCCTCGTCGAGGAGTACGTCGAGAAGCTCTCCATCCGGATTTCCTCCCCGGACCAGTACGCCGGACTGCTCTCGGGCGGCAACCAGCAGAAGGTGTCGCTCGCCAAGTGGCTCGCCGCGCAGACGGAGATCCTCATCATCGACGAGCCGACCGTCGGTATCGACATCCGCGCCAAGGGTGCCATCCACCAGATCATCTGGGATCTCGCGGCCCAGGGCTTGGCGGTACTCCTCATCTCGAGTGACCTTCCCGAGATGGTCGAGCTCGCCGACCGCATCGCCGTCATGCGCGACTTCACCGTCCAGGGTGAGGTCGACAACACCCATGCCTATGACGAGATGAGCCGCGCCGTCATCAACCTCATCCACAGGGATCCGGCCGAGTCGGCCGCCGCGAACGGAGCCGCGCCGTGACCGCATCGTCTCAGCGGCGCGCCATGGTCATCGCGGTCCGGCCGGAGAGGCTGGACGAGTACCGGCGACTGCACGCCGACGTCTGGCCCGAGGTGCTCGAGCAGATTCGCCGCTGCCACATACGCAACTACTCGATATTCCATCGGGACGGACTGCTGTTCGGCTACCTCGAGTACTTCGGCGATGACTGGGAGGCGGACATGAGACTGATGGCCGAGGACCCGGCGACGAAGCGGTGGTGGGCCCTGACGGACCCCTGCCAGATGCCGCTCGAGTCGGCTTCACCGGAGGAGCACTGGGTGCCGATGGAGGAGGTCTTCCACACGCAGTAGCCGGACCGACCGACAAGACCGTCCGCAAGCGCACGCGAACCCGTTACAAGGAGTACACCACTATGAAATCCCTTCGCATCGGCCCTCCCGGGCAGGCGTGATGACTGCGGCGACGTTCGTGTCGGTCGAGACGCACGACATCCGCTTCCCGACATCGAGATCCCTCGACGGATCCGATGCGATGAATCAGGACCCCGACTACTCGGCTGCGTACGTGATCCTTCGAACCGATGCGCCGGATGCGCTGGAGGGTCACGGCTTCGTCTTCTCCATCGGTCGCGGCAATGAGGTGCTCATCTCGGCCATCGAGGCCCTGGAGAGTCACGTGATAGGGCGTGAGGTCGACGCGACGCTCGACGATCTGGGTGGGTTCTCGAGTGCGTTGATCGGTGACAGCCAACTGCGCTGGCTCGGCCCAGAGAAGGGCGTCGCCCACATGGCGATCGGATCGGTGGTCAACGCGATGTGGGACCTGAGGGCGAAGCGAGAAGGCAAGCCCCTGTGGCTGGTGCTCGCCGAGATGCCTCCCGAGGACCTCGTCGACCTGGTCGACTTCCGCTACCTGACCGACGCACTGACCCGCGACGAAGCCCTTGAGATCCTGCGGAAGGCCGTGCCCGGCCGTGCGGGGCGGATCGCCGAGCTGCGTGCCACGGGCTTTCCGGCATACACGACATCTCCGGGCTGGCTCGGGTACTCGGACGACAAGCTCGCCCGGCTGTGTCTGGAAGCGGAGGCCGAGGGCTTCCGCCAGGTCAAGCTGAAGGTGGGCGGCAGCATCGCGGACGACATCCGACGGCTGCGAATCGCGCGCGAGACGCTGGGACCCGACTTCCCCATCGCCATCGATGCCAACCAGAGGTGGGACGTCGCCGACGCCACCCGGTGGATCGGGGCGCTGGCGGAGTTCGATCCGTGGTGGGTCGAGGAACCGACGAGCCCCGACGACGTGCTCGGCCATGCCGCGATCCGCCGCGCGGTGCTTCCCATCCGGATCGCGACCGGGGAGCACGTTCAGAACAGGGTCGTCTTCAAGCAGCTCATGCAGGCCGAGGCCCTCGACGTCGTGCAGATCGATGCGACCAGGGTCGGAGGCGTCAACGAGAACATCGCGATCCTCCTGCTGGCGGCGAAGTTCGGGCTTCCGGTGTGCCCGCATGCCGGGGGCGTCGGGCTGTGCGAGCTCGTGCAGCACCTGTCGATGTTCGACTTCGTCGCCGTCGCCGGGAGCACGCAGGGTCGGATCATCGAGTACGTCGACCACCTCCACGAGCACTTCGTCGATCCGGTCGTGATCGAGGACGGTTGCTATCGCGCTCCCGAGTACGCCGGTTTCGGGGCGACGATGAAGGCCGATTCGATTCGCCGGTTCACGTTCCCGGGAGGGCCGGAGTGGAACGGCGCGGGAAGGGAGCTGACGTGACGCAGGAGGAGTCCCGGATGAGCCGATTCGTCCTTGGATGCGCGGTGATCGGCGGTCTCTACCGACCAGTCGACGAAGCGACGGCGTTGGGCATGCTCGAGGCGGCGTGGGAGTCGGGCGTGCGCGCGTTCGACACGGCTCCGCACTACGGGGCGGGGCTGTCGGAGAGGCGCCTCGGCGCATTCCTGCAGCAGTTTCCTCGGCACTCGTTCACCCTGTCCACCAAGGTCGGCCGCCTGCTCGTCCCCACCGATGACGATGTCGAAGGCGCGGAGTTGTTCTTCGGGGGTGATGGCAATCGACGGGTGCGTGACTACTCGGCGGAGGGCGTGCGACGATCCCTGGAGGAAAGCCTCGAGCGACTGGGCCTGGATCGCGTCGACACGGCGCTGATCCATGATCCCGAGGACTTCATGGACCAGGCGCTGACGGATGCCTGCCCGGCGCTCATCGACTTGCGCGAGCAGGGTGTCATCCGGTCGGTAGGCGCGGGAATGAACTTCTCCTCGGAGCTGACGCGGTTCGTTCGGGAGACCGACATCGACACGGTGATGCTGGCCGGCCGCTACACGCTCCTGGATCGCTCGGCGGAGGCGGACCTGCTCCCGGCGTGCTTGGAGAGGGATGTGTCGATCATCGCGGTCGGGGTCTACAACAGCGGGATCCTGGCGGATCCGAGGGCGGGGGCGAACTTCAACTACGGAGCGGCACCCGACGAGACCGTTCAGCAGGCGCTGCGGCTCAAGGCCATGTGCGAGTCCTTCGATGTTCCGCTGCGCGCGGTGGCCGTGCAGTTCCCGCTTCGGCACCCCGCTGTCGCCACGGTGGCGGTCGGTGCCCGGACGGCTGACCAGGTACGTGACAACGTGGCACTGCTCATGACGGAGGTCCCGGCGGAACTGTGGGCCGAGGTGGACGCCTTCGTGCCCGTCGTGTCGTCAGAGGCATTCAGGGAAGCCACGCGGGAAGGGTGACGAGATGTTGACGATCGATGCGCATCAGCATCTCTGGGCGGTCGAGGCCGGCGACTACGGCGACTACGGGTGGCTGGATGCCGAGTCTCTGGCACCGATCGCGCGCACATTCACTGAGGATGACCTCGACATGAAACTCGTTCATGCAGGTGTCGATAGAACGGTCATGGTGCAGTCGGCGAACACCGTCGCCGACACGGCTGCGATGGTCGCGGTTGCCGACCGCTGGAATCGCGTCGCCGGGATCGTCGGTTGGACTGATCTCGTCGACCCGTCGGCGGCGGCGCGGACGATCGAGTCCTGGAGTGTCGATCCTCGAATGGTCGGCGTGCGACACCTGATCCACGATGAGCCCGACGCCGACTGGATCATGCAGCCGGAGGTGCTCGAGTCCCTGGCGCTGCTCGCCGCCGCCGGCCTCTCGTACGACGTGATCGGCGTGATTCCCCGTCACCTCGAGCACGCGGTCACGATCGCAGAGAGACTGCCCGGGCTCAGGCTCGTCCTTGACCACCTCGGGTCGCCCCCCATCCGCGCCGCCGGCTGGGAACCGTGGGCCAGCCTCATGCGGAGGGCTGCCGAGCACCCCAACATCTTCGTGAAGGTGTCGGGACTCGGCACGCTTGCGGACTGGGAGGCCTGGCGACCCGCAGACATGCAGCGCTACGTCGACTGGGCGGTGGATCGCTTCGGTCCCGAACGCCTGATGTTCGGCGGGGACTGGCCGGTCTCCGTCCTGGCCGGCGGATATGCCCGCATGTGGGCGGGCACGCAGGCCCTGCTGGCGGATCTGGCAAAGGCGGAGCGTGCCAGGATTCTGGGCGGGACCGCCATCGAGTTCTACCGACTCCCGGACAGCGATCGATGACGACGATCGAGCCGCAGTTCGACGCCGTCGTCACCGGTGCCGCCAGCGGCATTGGCCTGGCGACGGCACGCCGCATCCGGCGGGAGGGGTGGCGGGTGCTCGCCGTGGATCGAGATGCCGAGGGCCTGGGGCACGCTGCCGCGGAGGGCATGGCCACGATGCAGATCGACCTCGCGGCCGCCGGTGATCGGGACAGGTTGGTGGCGGCCGCACAAGGGTGCCGGTACCTCGTCAACGCGGCAGGCATCCTGGTATTCAAGCCGATTCTCGACGTCACGATCGACGACCTGCGCTACGTCTACGCCGTGAACGTGGAAGCGGTGTGGGACCTGTGCTCCCGAATCGGGCGGGCGATGCCAGAGGGCGGAGCCATCGTCAACCTCAGCTCAAGCGCGGCGAAGTTCGCGAACACCAACCAGATCGCACCCTATGCGTCGTCGAAGGCAGCGGTGCTGAGCATCACGCGATCGTTCGCGCAGGCCTTCGCCGCCCAGGGGGTCCGTGTGAACGCGATCTGCCCTGGGGTCATCGAGACCCCGATGCAGGACGCCATCCGCGACAATGCCGCCGTGGCCCGGGGACTGACAGTGGAGCAGCTCGAGCTGGCGCGCACGGCGTCCATCCCGCTCGGGCGCGCGGGAACACCCGACGAGTGCGCGGGTGCCATCTGGTTCCTGCTCTCCGACGACGCCGGGTACATGACCGGCCAGGGGATCAACTTCACGGGGGGCCAGGTCACGTGGTGAGTGATGCGGACGCGAGCAGGGCGACGAACCAGCCGGATCGCGACTGCATGCATGGGATCCGCTCAGGCAGCGCGAGGATGGGGGAATGATCCTCCGGTTCCGCGACTCCGCCGGTGTGGTGCGGGTGGGCGCCCTCCACGATGGCATCGTCCACGAGTGCGAGGACCAGACCGTGGCCTCCCTCGTCTCGGCGGACCCCGGAGTCCGCCGATCGAAGCTCGAACGAGCTGTGCTGAACGGGAGGCGATGGAGACACGACGACGTGGAGATCCTCGCCCCCATCGACGGCCGCATGGAGGTCTGGGCTTGCGGAGTCACCTACATCAGGTCCCGCGACGCACGGATGGCGGAGAGCGATCGCACGCCCGACATCTACGACCGTGTGTACGACGCCGAGCGACCGGAGCTCTTCTTCAAGTCGGCGGCGTGGCGAGTCGTCGGTCCGGGGGGAACCGTCACGGTTCGCCGTGACTCGAGGATCAACGTTCCCGAGCCAGAGCTGGCTGTCGTGCTGGACCCGGAGGGACGAGCGGTCGGATTGACGATCTGCAATGACATGAGCTCGCGTGACATCGAGGGAGCGAACCCGCTCTACCTGCCGCAGGCGAAGGTCTGGATGGGTGCGTGCTCGCTGGGCCCGGGGATCCTCCTGATGGAGGACGCGGGCGACCCGTTCGGCCTCGAAATCGAGATGACCATCCGCAGGGACGGCAGTTGCGTGTTCGAGGGATCGACGTCGTCGTCGCAACTGCATCGCCGCTTCGAGGAGTTGGCGACGTGGGCCTTCGCCGAGGAGGAGCACCCCGACGGGATGATCCTGTCCACGGGGACGGGCATCGTTCCCGAGCTGTCGTTCTCGCTGCAGCCGGGAGACGAGGTCGAGATACGCATTGGCGGCATCGGGACGCTCCGTAATCCTGTCGGGCTCGGCAAGGGGGCGTGGCTTGCGTGACCACTGATCGCCGGGACTTCTCCGCGTGCGGGAGCTAGCCTGTACGCGCTGCATCACACCGAGCGGTTTGGGGGACGATGGTGAGATTCCTGCCTTCCGTCTGCGATCCGCTGCCGGGCAGCGCGGCTGACCGGTACGTGAGGGAGGTTGACTCCTGCTCGCCGCTGACCGGCGGGTGCTGGACCGAGGAACGGCACCTGGCACCCTGGAGCGACGGCTCGGCCCCCGCGGCATGAGCGAGCCGGAGCCTGCACGACGGCCTTCCGCGGGCAGCGAGGTCCGGCTCCCTCCCATGCTCCACGAGCACTGTGCCGCGATGCTCCTGATCGACCCCGACACCGGGGACATCGTCGATGCGAACCCTGCGGCATCGCACTTCTACGGCTACGAGATCGCGGGTCTGCGATCGATGGTGATCACGCAGATCATCATGCTGGACCCGCGCGAGGTTGCGGAGCGCCTGGCTGAGGCGTCCTCGGGCGGACGCGGCGACTTCCTGTCCTCCCACCGGCTGGCCAGCGGCGAGGTCCGGACGGTGGATGTCCGCTCGTCTGCCATGCAGGAGCGCGGGCGCCGGCCGCTGCTCGCGATCATCCACGACGAGACACAGTGGACACGGGTGGCGCCCGAGCTGGCGGAAGCGGAGCGGCGCTACCGGATGATCGCGGAGAACACCGACGGAGCGGTGCTGCTGGTCTCGCCGCAGGGAGCGGTGACGTGGGCGTCCCCATCATTCGAGCACATTCTCGGCTACACGGCAGGCGAGGTCATGGGGCTCGATGGTGCGTCACTTGTTCATCCCGACGATCTTGCGGCGGCACGCGCCAGGGTCACGAGGAGCTGGCCGGATTCGGAGGCACCGGCGACGGAGATGAGGTTCCGCCGCAAGGATGGCCAGTACCGATGGATGGCTGCTTCCACGCGAGTGATGACGGACCCGCAAGGACGGTTTGTCGGTCGGCTGGTCACTCTGCGGGATGTGCACGAGCAGGTGCTCGCCCGGCAGGCGCTGGCCGAGTCCGAGGAGCGCCTCCACCTCGTTCTCGAAGCATCGCGACTGGGTCTGTGGGACTGGAACATGCAGACGAATGTGGGAGTCGTGGACGAGGCCTGGGCGCAGATGCTGGGCTACCGACGGGCGGACCTCGACCCGATCACGAGCGACACGTGGAACTCGCTTACGCACCCCGACGACCTGACCGCCGGGAACGCGATGGCCGCCAGCCATGCCAAGGGGCTGATCCCGGTCTACGACGTGGAGCTGCGGATGCGGCACCGCGACGGTCACTGGGTGTGGATCCGGGATCGGGGCAGAATCGTCGAGTGGGCCGCCGATGGCCGTCCCCTGCGGATGGCAGGAACCGCCGAGGACGTCACTGAGCGCATGGAGGCGAAGCACTCGCTGGAGCGCGAGCAGCGGACCCTCGAGCTGGCGATGGACGGCGCCGCGCTGGGAATGGCCGTCGTCGCACTGGATGGCCGTTTCCTGCGTGCCAACGCCGCGCTGTGCCAGATGGTGGGACGGCAATGGGAGTGGTTCTCCGAGCACACCGAGAGCGACATCTCGCTTCCTGCCGGTGCCGGCGACCACACGGCGATCCACGAGCGGCTCCTCAGGGGGGAAGCGGCCAGCGACGTCCACGACGGATGGGTTCTGACCGCCGACGGCACGCTGCTCAACGTCGTGCACTCGGTCGGCCTCGCCCGCGATGAGCAGGGCACTCCGCTCTTCTACGTCTCCCAGTACCAGGACGTCACGCAGGAGCGCGCGAACGCCGAGAGGCTGGCAACGGCGGAGGAGCAGTTCCGCCTGGCGATGGACAACTCGGCGATCGGAATGTGCCTGGTGTCCCGCGAGGGCAGGTTCCTGCGGGTGAACCCGGCGCTGTGCGCGATGCTGGACCGCAGTGCCGAGGAGCTGCAGGCGACGACGTGGCAGGTGCTGACTCACCCGGATGACCTCGAGGCGGATCTCGCACTCGTCGCGGGGGTCCTTGACGGCTCCCGATCGACGTACCGCCTGCTCAAGCGATTCATCGCGACGAATGGCCGCGTGGTCTGGGGAGACCTGTCCGTGGCCGCAGTCCGCAACGACGACGGCACGGCCCGGTACCTCGTCTCGCAGATAGTCGACGTCACCGCTCGCATCGACATCGAACACGCCTTGGCGGAGTCCGAGGACCTGCTGCGGGACGTCCTGGACAGCTCCCACGACATCATCATCCGAATCGATCGGGACATCCGAACCGAGTACGTGAACCAGCGGATCACCGAGGTCACCGGACTCGCGGTGGCGGACGTGGTGGGCAAGACGCCCCGCGAGGCCGGCTTCCCGGACGATCTCGCCGAACGGTGGAGGGAGCACGGCCTCGCGGTCTTCGAGACCGGAGAGTCCCTGGTCTACGAGTTCGAGATCGACACGGTCGAGGGACGCCGGTGGTACGAGGGGCGCCTGGTTCCCGAGTTCGCACCGGACGGTTCGGTGGCCCACGTCATCGCCACCAACCGTGACGTCACGGACCGCAAGCGTGACGAGGAGGCGATGCGCCACCTGGCGACCCACGACAGCCTCACTGGCCTGGCCAACCGGGCCTCGATGCTCGATGAGGTCAGGCGCGCCCTGTCCTCGGGGCAGCGATCAGGTCGGGCGACCGCGGTGCTGGTCATCGATCTCGACCATTTCAAGGACGCGAACGACACCCTCGGCCATGCCGCTGGCGACGAGGTCCTCCAGTCCGTCGCCGCACGCATCGGCGCGTCCGTGCGCGGCGGGGATCTGGTGGCCCGGCCGGGCGGCGACGAGTTCGTCATCGTCATGAGGGACCTCGATGACCCCACCGAGGCGGTCCGGCTCGCGGAACGGCTCGTGACCGAGTTCCGCAGCCCGTTCACGGCTCGAGGCAGCGAGGTCTACTCGACGGCGAGTATCGGCGTTGCCGTCGCGATCGACTCCTGCGCCGCCGAGGCCGATCAGCTCCTGCTCGAGGCGGACACGGCCTTGTATGCCGCCAAGGGCGAGGGCCGCGATCGAGTGATGGTATTCAACGAGCGGTTGCGCACCGCCGTGACGTCTCGTCTGGCCATCGAGTCGGAGCTGCGGCACGCGCTGAGGCGTGGTGAGCTGGCCGTCTGGTACCAGCCCGAGGTCCACCTGACGACAGGGGCGGTCACCGCGGTGGAGGCGCTGCTGCGATGGCACCACCCGGACGGGGATCTCTACACCGCAGACCGCTTCGTCGAGGTTGCCGAGGAATCACGCCTCATCCTGGAGATCGGGGACTGGGTGCTCCGCGAGGCCTGTGCGCAAGCCGCGCGATGGGTCCGCGAGCGCCCCGACACCCTGCTGACCGTGCGGGTGAACGTGTCCGCGCTGCAACTGGCCGAGGACACCCTGCTCGACGGCGTCGATGAAGCGCTGGCCGCCAGCGCGCTCGACCCTGGCCGGCTGTGCCTCGAGATCACCGAGACGGCGATGCTGCGTGACACCGCGACGGTGCATGCCAATCTCGCAGGCATCCGCGACCGGGGCATCCGCGTCGCCGTCGACGACTTCGGCACCGCCTATGCGTCCCTTGCCTACCTTCGGCGCCACCACGTCGACGTGCTCAAGATCGACCGCAGCTTCGTCGCCGACGTCACCACGAACGAGCGCGGCAGGCGCCTTGTCGCGGGAATCGTGACTCTCGCCGAAGCCCTCGGCATGTCCGTGACCGCGGAGGGAGTCGAGAACGAGGAGCAGGCCGCGGCACTTCGTCTCCTCGGCTGCCCCTCGGCCCAGGGATTCCACTACTCCAGTGCCGTGCCCCCCGAGCAGGTCGAGTCGCTCCTCGACACCGTCCTGCCACGCACGCGCACGGCGCGATCGGACGCATGACGGTACTGGTCGCGTCGTCATGAGTCAGGCGGCAATGACCGTCAATCGCACGCCGACGGTGTCGCCGGCCACTATTCCCTCGCGATCGCGTACCAGTCTCTTGACGGGCAGAACATACGTGCCGGCCTTGGAGTCGGGGAAGATCGACGTATCCCAGTCGGTGTCGCCCACGCGGACGTGCACCTTCAAGGAGCCGAACCCTCTCCTGCTGCCGGCGAATCGCGCGTGGATGTCGTCGGCGACGGCCTCCGGCAGTGAGATGAAGTGCCATCCGGCGTCGCCTGGCCACAGCCACAGCTCAGCGGCGAAGGTCACCTCCATCCGCCCATTATGCGGTCAGCCGACACGGGTTCAGGGGAGCGCACTTCGGGGAAGGCGGACCCGGGTCTGGCCCGCATCCGCAGGGCCGGCAGTCCCTGAGGTGGATCTCGGCCTGAATGTGGGTGCGATCACAGAAGTGCGCCGGCCCAGGCTCATACGGTCTGCGAAGCGCGCCGACGGACGGTGCCCGAGGGAAGGACCACTCATGACGACAACAGCGACGACGGCACGGACGACGGGCAGGACATCGACGCTGGCCAACGGGCTGGTCGGCGGGATCCTCGGCGGTCTCGCCGGGGGACTTGTCTTCGGGATGATGATGCAGGTGATGGACTTCATGCCGATGATCGCGATGCTGGTGGGCAGCGACTCGATCGCGGTGGCCTGGGGTGTGCACCTGGCGATCTCGGCGTTCATCGGTGCGATCTTCGGCCTGGCCGTGGCCGGGCGCTCGCTGGGACTCGGCGTCCTTGTCGGTGCGGGAATCGCGTACGGCGTCGTGTGGTGGGTGCTCGGACCGCTCCTGCTGATGCCGGCGAGGCTGGGGATGCCGACGTTCCAGTTCGATTCCATGACGTGGAAGTCGTTGATGGGTCACATGATCTTCGGTGGCGTCCTTGCCCTGGTGACCGGAGCGTGGCTGCGCCGTACCCCCCACAACGGTTGATGGCCGCCGCTTCCCCGGCAGGTGGGGTCTCCTCGGTGGCCCCACCTGTCATGGTCCTGGTGTCCCGCGACTGCCCGGCCTGCTCGCGGGCCCGCGACGTGGTGGACGAGGCCCGGCGCCTGAGCCCAGGAGTCCGCATTGACGTCATCGACATCGACGCCGCAGGGATCCCCGATGGCGTAGCGTTCGTCGGGACCCCCGCCTACCTGATCGGCGACCGGATCGTCTCGCTCGGCAACCCGGACCCGCAGGACCTGGTGGCCCTCATCGAAGGATGGCCGACCCGTGACGGCTGATACCCCGCCCGGCTTCCAGGCTGGTTGGTCGGATCCCGGCCGCACCTGGCGATTGTCGGAGTTCGACATCTTCCGCGACCTGTCCGAGCAGGAGATGGAGGGGATCGCTCGATCGGCTCCCATGCGCGAGGTCGCCTTCGGGACACTGCTGATCTCCCCAGACCGGCATAGCGAGGTGCTGTTCATCCTCAAGAAGGGGCGCGTTCGTCTCTATCGCGTCGCCGCCGATGGCAGGAGCCTGACCACCGCGATCATCGAGGCCGGCCAGATCTTCGGCGAGATGGTCACCCTGGGCCAGCGGCTGGACGACACCTACGGCGAGGCCATCGACCGGTGCGTGGTGTGCATCATGAGCCGCAGCGATGTCTACCAGCTGCTCCTGTCCGACCCGCGCATCTCCGCCCGGATCGCCGAGACCCTCGGGGCCCGCGTCGCCGAACTCGAGCGGCGCCTGGGCGACACGGTCCTGATGTCCGTCCCCTCCCGCATCGCGTCGGCGCTCGCGGTGATGGCGAGCAGCGGCCGCGGCGACGTGCGCCTGACCCACGAGCAGCTCGCCGACCTCATCGGAACCACCCGGGAGACCACGACGAAGGTGCTGGGCGACCTGCGCGACAGAGGCCTCATCAACCTTCGGCGCGGCCGTGTCGGCGTCATCGACGCGGCCGGCCTTCGACGGCTCGCGGACGGCGAGGGCCTGTCACCGACCATTGGTGGACGCAGGAGCGCCCGCGCATAGCCGTCACGGGAAGGCGCGCACCTACGCTGGCCCCATGCGAGCATCGACGCCGTTCACCTCCGCCGCCGCCCTGGGCCTCCTCGCGATCGGCGGCCTGCACGTGGCGTGGGGGCTGGGTTCCTCCTTCCCGCTGGCGGACCGAGACGAGCTGGCCGACGTGGTGGTCGGAACCGACGAGGTGCCCGGACCGCTGGCATGCTTCGCCGTTGCGGGCGCCCTGCTCACGGCGGCAGCGGCCGTCTCGGGGCTGCCTGCAGGTCGCCTGGGACTGCGCAGGATCGCGGTCGGGGGCACCGTCATCGTCCTGTCGAGCCGTGGAGTGCTTGGCCTCCTCGGACGGACCGACTTCGTGAGCCCCGGATCCACGAGCGCGCGCTTCCGAGCCCTCGACCGGCAGGTGTACTCCCCCCTCTGCCTGGCCCTGGCGGGTCTGTCGGCCCCGGCACTCGTGCGCAGGTAGCCAAAAGGGTTGCTTTGCCTTTCGTGAAGAAGCAATGACTGTACTTTTGGTCGACCCCGCAGCAGACTCCGTGCATGCGCAGTGACCCAGCAACCGGAGCGGTGGATCTGGGCGAGGCCCTGACCCAGTGGTGCGGCACCGACCCGACCAGGCGAGCGGTCGCCGCCGTGGTCGAGGCGATGGCCGGCACGGGCATCGCCGTGGCGGCGCTGGTCGCTGCGAGTCCCCTGGCCGCCGACGAAGCCGGCGCGAGTGCCGCGAGCGCCGCCGGGACGAACGCGAGCGGCGATGTTCAGAAGCCACTCGACGTCCGGGCCGAGGCCCTCTTCCTCGCCGCCCTCGAGTCCTGCGACGTCGCTGCAGTCTGCTCGGAGGAGACCGAGGCGGCGATAGTCATGCACCCGACCGGGTCGGTCGTCGTGGCCCTGGACCCCATCGACGGCTCGTCCAACATCGACATCAACGCGCCCACGGGAACGATCTTCGCGGTCCTGCCCACCGCGGGACACGACGGCGACCCCGTCGGAGCGCTCCTGCAGCCTGGGCGTGCCCAACTGGCAGCCGGTCTGATCGTGTACGGGCCCAGCACGGTCATGGCCCTGACTCTCGGCGAGGGCACGGACCTCTACGCCCTCGACCCGAGCGCGCGCGTCTTCGTGCGCACGCACCGGGCCGTCGATCTCGCCCCGGACGCGCGAGAGTACGCCGTCAATGCCTCCAACGCCCGGCACTGGAGTCCTGGAATCCGGGCGTACGTCAGCGATCTGGTGAACGGCACCCTGGGGCCGCGCGACCAGGACTTCAACATGCGTTGGCTCGCCTCGCTGGTGGCCGAGACCTACCGCATCCTCATGCGCGGCGGGATCTTCCTGTACCCCGCCGACGAGCGACCCGCCTACCGCGAGGGTCGAATTCGCCTCGTGTACGAAGCCAACCCGGTCGCGTTCCTGTGCGAGCAGGCCGGGGGGAGCGCCACCGACGGCGTCGACTCGATCCTCGACCGGCGGCCGACCGCCCTGCACCAGCGGACCCCCTTCGTCTTCGGGTCGCGCAACAAGGTCGACCGCGTGCGTCGGTACGTGGTCGATCCGCCCACCATCCACGAGGAGTCGGCGCTGTTCTCGCAGCGCGGGCTCTTCCGCAGCTGAGGAGGGGCCATGTCACTTCGGCACCCGATCGTCGTCGTCACGGGCTCGTCCGGAGCGGGGACCACCACGGTCAAGAACACCTTCGACCAGATCTTCCGGCGCGAGGGAGTCCACGCGGCCCACATCGAGGGCGACGCGTTCCATCGCTTCGACCGCGCGGGCATGAAGGTCGCCCTGGCCCGGGCCGCCGAGAAGGGCAACAACCACTTCAGCCACTTCAGCCCGGACGCGAACCTGCTCGACGAGCTCGGAGAGGTCTTCCGCGAGTTCTCCGAGAACGGCACGGGTCGGACCCGATACTACGTGCACGACGCGGACGAGGCCCTCCGCCTCGGCCGCGACTGCGGGACCTTCACCGACTGGGAGCCGCTGGATCCAGGCGCCGAGCTGCTCTTCTACGAGGGCCTGCATGGGGCCGCCGTCACGCGCACGACGGACCTGTCCGCCTATGGCGACCTCAAGGTCGGCGTCGTGCCGGTGATCAACCTCGAGTGGATCCAGAAGCTCCATCGGGACAAGAGCGCTCGCGGGCACTCCGAGGAGGCCATCACCGACACCATCCTGCGGCGCATGCCCGACTACGTCAGCACCATCTGCCCGCAGTTCACCAAGACCGACATCAACTTCCAGCGAGTCCCGACGGTCGACACGTCCAACCCCTTCGTGGCGCGCGCCATCCCGACGCTGGACGAGTCGATGGTCGTCATCCGGTTCCGCGACCCTCGCGGCATCGACTTCCCGTACCTCATCTCCATGATCCACGACAGCTTCATGTCGCGTGCGAACTCGATCGTCGTCCCCGGCGGTCGGCTCGACATCGCGATGCAGCTCATCCTCACGCCGCTCATCCAGCGCATCGTGGAGAACCGAAGGAGGTCCCTCTAGTGGCGAACGACCGTGACCAGGACATGATGGCCAACGCCCTGCGCGCACTGAGCATGGATGCCGTCGAGCGGGCCCAGTCCGGCCATCCCGGCATGCCCATGGGCATGGCCGACGTAGCGACGGCACTGGTCCGCGACCACCTCGTGTTCGACCCGGCCGCTCCCGACTGGCCGGACCGTGACCGACTCGTGCTGTCCGCCGGGCACGGCTCGATGCTGCTCTACAGCCTGCTCCACCTCAGCGGCTACGACGTGTCGCTGGACGACCTGAGGAGCTTCCGCCAGTTGGGCTCCAAGACGGCGGGCCACCCCGAGTACGGCCACTGCCCGGGCGTCGAGACGACCACCGGACCGCTGGGCCAGGGCCTTGCGACCGCCGTGGGAATGGCCCTCGCGGAGCGCATGCTCAACGCCCGGTTCGGCGATGGGATCGTCGACCACCGCACCTACGTCATCGTCGGCGACGGCTGCCTGATGGAGGGCATCTCGCACGAGGCGATCGACCTGGCGGGGCATCTGCGCCTGAACCGGCTCACCGTCCTGTTCGACGACAATCAGATCACGATCGACGGCTCCACTGGCCTGTCCACGAGCATCGACCAGGCCCGGCGGTTCTCCGCCTCGGGGTGGCACACGCTCACCGTCGACGGGCACGACCAGGACGCCGTCTGCGCCGCCATCGACGAGGCGAGGCACAGCGACCGGCCGACCCTCGTCTCGTGCCGCACCGTCATCGGCTTCGGTGCACCGACCAAGTCCGGCACGGCGGCAGTGCACGGCAGTCCGCTCGGTGCGGACGAGCTCGCCGCCACGAAGCTCGCACTCGGCTGGCCCGCAGACGCGTTCGAGGTCGCCGACGGGATCCGTCGCGACTGGATGCGCACGGGCGATCGCGGTCGGCAGGCCCGGCCGGCATGGGAGGCAAGGATCGCCGCCCTCCCCGAGGCGGACCGCACGCGCCTGGAGGCCGCGCTGGCCGGCCGGCTCGCGCCGCAGGTGGCGACGACGGTCGGCGATCTCACGGCGGAGTACGCCCGCAGTGACACCGCGCTGGCCACCCGGCAGGCCTCGCAGCAGGTGCTGCAGGCCCTCACTGCGGCCCAGCCGAACCTGCTGGGCGGTTCCGCGGACCTCAGCGGATCGAATGGCACGCGGACGCCCAGTGCCCGAGCCGTGACGGCCGACGACTTCAGCGGCTCGTACGTCAACTACGGGGTACGGGAGCACGCGATGGGCGCCGTCATGAACGGAGTCGCCCTGCACGGCGGATTCCTGCCGTACGGCGGCACGTTCCTCGTCTTCGCGGACTACTGCCGTCCGTCCATCAGGCTGTCGGCGCTGATGGGGCTTCGCGTCGTCTACGTGATGACCCACGACTCGATCGGCCTGGGTGAGGACGGGCCCACCCACCAGCCGGTCGAGCACCTGGCCTCGTTGAGGGCGATGCCGAACGTCAATGTCATCCGCCCGGCCGATGCGCGCGAGACGGCAGAGGCCTGGGAGTGCGCGCTGCGCGCCGTGGCGACGCCCACCGTCCTCGTCCTGAGCCGGCAGTCCCTCCCGCTCCTGCCGCGTCCTGCCGCGCAGGCGAACCAGGTGGCAACGGGTGCGTATGTCGTGGTCGACGCGGACGGTGCCAGGGACGTGACCCTGCTGGCGAGCGGCTCCGAGGTGCAGGTGGCGCTGGCCGCCGCCGGCATCCTGCGCGCGGAAGGCGTGCAGGCGGCCGTGGTGTCCGTCCCCTGCATGGAGCTGTTCGTGCAGCAGGACCCGGATCACCGGGCCCAGGTGCTCGGCGCGGCACCCCGCGTCGCGATCGAGGCGGCGGTGCGCCAGGGCTGGGACGCCTGGCTGCGCCCCGGCGATGACTTCGTCGGGATGACCGGGTTCGGCGCCTCGGGCCCGGCCGAGGAGCTGTACGCGCACTTCGGGATCACCGGCGACGACGTCGCCGCGGCCGCCCGCCGGGCGATGGCCGCCCATCCGGATCTCATCGACGCGAAATGAGGACGACACCATGACGAGGATCACGCTTCGCCAGCTGCTCGATCACGCTGCGGAGAACGGCTACGGCCTGCCCGCCTTCAACGTCAACAACATGGAGCAGATCCTGGCGATCATGACGGCCGCGCAGGCGGTGGCGTCGCCGGTCATCCTCCAGGTGAGTCGAGGCGCACGCTCGTACGCGGGCGATGCCATGGTCCGCGGGATGGTCGGTGCCGCAGAGGAGTCGTTCCCGGAGGTCCCCATCTGCCTGCACCAGGACCATGGCAACAGCCTCGCCACCTGCCGGTCGGCGATCGACCAGGGCTACACCAGCGTGATGATGGACGGATCCCTGGGCGAGGACGCTGCGACGCCGTCGAGCTACGACGACAACGTCGACGTCACCAGCCGGGTGAGCGCGTACGCCCACGCACGCGGTGCCTCCGTCGAGGGGGAGCTGGGAGTGCTCGGGCGGCTCGACACCGGCACCGGCGAGCAGGAGGACGGCCATGGCGCAACCGGTGCCCTCGGCCGTGACCAGCTGCTGACCGATCCCGACCAGGCCGTCGACTTCGTCTCCAGGACGCAGGTCGATGCGCTGGCGATCGCGATGGGCACCTCCCACGGCGCGTACAAGTTCTCCCGGAAGCCCGATGCCGAGGTGCTCTCGATGGAGGTGGTGCAGCGCATCCACCAGCGGCTGCCCGACCTCCACCTGGTCATGCACGGTTCGTCGTCGGTTCCCCAGGGCCTCCAGGAGATCTTCAACACCTACGGCGGGGAGCTGCCGCAGACCTGGGGGGTGCCGGTCGACGAGATCCAGACGGGCATTCGCTTTGGCGTCCGAAAGGTCAATATCGACACGGACTGCCGTCTCGCGATGGCCGGCGCGATGCGCATGGTGGCCACGACCAGGCCCGAGGAGTTCGACCCCCGCAAGTTCATGATCCCCGCGATGGCCGCGCTGACCGACCTGTGCCGCCTGCGGTTCGAGCAGTTCGGCTCGGCGGGCCAGGCAGCCCGCATCGTGCCGCTCAGCCTGAGCGTGATGGCAGTGATGTACCGAGAGGGCCGCTTCGACCATTCCCTGTCCACGAGATGATTGCCAAGGAGTCCAACGTGACGACCCCCACTTCCGGTACGTACACGGCAGGCGTGAAGGACTATGCCCTGACGTACTGGGATCCGTCCTACGATCCCAAGGACACCGACCTGCTCGCCTGCTTCAAGATCGTGGCGCAGGAGGGCGTCCCCCGGGAGGAGGCTGCGGCCGCCGTGGCTGCGGAGAGCTCCACCGGCACCTGGACCACCGTGTGGACGGACCTGCTCACCGACCTCGACCACTACAAGGGCCGGGCGTACCGGATAGAGGCCGTGCCCGGCGATCCCGGCGCCTTCTACGCCTTCGTCGCCTACCCCCTCGACCTGTTCGAGGAGGGGTCCGTCGTGAACGTCCTGACGTCGCTCGTGGGCAATGTGTTCGGATTCAAGGCGATCCGCTCCCTGCGGCTGGAGGACATCAGGTTTCCGCTCGCATTCGTGCTCGCCTGCGGCGGTCCGCCGAACGGCATCGTGGTCGAGCGCGACAAGATGGACAAGTACGGACGTCCGATGCTCGGGTGCACGATCAAGCCCAAGCTCGGGCTCTCGGCCAGGAACTACGGCCGGGCGGTGTACGAGTGCCTGCGCGGCGGACTGGACTTCACCAAGGACGACGAGAACGTCAACTCGCAGCCCTTCATGCGGTGGCGCGATCGATTCGAGTTCGTCGCCGAGGCCGTGAAGCAGGCCGAGGCGGAGACCGGCGAGCGCAAGGGCCACTACCTCAACGTCACTGCCGGGACGGTGGAGGACATGTTCGAGCGGGCGGAGTTCGCCAAGCAGCTCGAGATGCCGATCATCATGCACGACTTCCTCACGGCCGGGTTCACGGCGCACACGTCCCTGGCCAACTGGTGTCGCAGGAACGGCATGCTCCTGCACGTCCACCGCGCCATGCACGCCGTCCTGGACCGCAACCCGTACCACGGGATCCACTTCCGCGTCCTCACCAAGTGCCTGCGGCTCTCGGGTGGCGACCACATGCATTCCGGCACCGTCGTGGGCAAGCTGGAAGGCGATCGTCAGGCGACCCTCGGCTGGATCGACCTGATGCGCGAGTCCTTCATCCCCGAGGACCGCAGCCGCGGGATCTTCTTCGACCAGGACTTCGGGCACATGCCCGGGGTTTTCCCGGTGGCTTCCGGCGGGATCCACGTGTGGCACATCCCGGCGCTGGTCGCCATCTTCGGCGACGACTCCGTCCTGCAGTTCGGCGGCGGCACTCTCGGGCACCCGTGGGGCAATGCCGCGGGTGCCACCGCCAACCGTGTCGCGCTCGAGGCGTGCGTGCGCGCGCGCAACGAGGGCAGGGCGGTCGAGCAGGAGGCCCGCGCCGTGCTGTCCGAGGCGGCCGCCCACAGTCCCGAGCTCGCGATAGCGATGGCGACGTGGAAGGAAGTGCGGTTCGACTACGACGTCGTCGACAAGCTTGCCGCCGGCTGACCATCTCCACCCGGTCACGGGATCCCCACCAGGAAAGGGCGCCTACCATGACGATCCAGAACTTCGCTTCGCGACTGGACGATCCCGCATCACGCAGATTCGGGACCTTCTCCTACCTGCCACCCCTCACGCGGGACCAGGTCGAACGCCAGATCGACTACATGCTCGCCCAGGGGTGGGTCTGCTCGATCGAGTACGTCGAGCCGGCGCGAGCCATCACCACCTACTGGTACATGTGGAGGCTGCCGTTGTTCGGCGCCAACTCGTCTGCAGCCGTCATGGCCGAGCTCGACGAGTGCCGCGAGGCGCATCCCCGCGACCATGTGCGGCTGGTGGCCCATGACCCCCGCCGCCAGACGCTGGGCTTGGCCATCGTGGTCCATCGCGGCGCCGCGTCGTAGCGGTCATCGCCCCGGGGATGGTCACGGCGAGGGGATGAGCCCCCCGGCCTCGGCGACGAAGAAGTCCCACATCGCGTCGGTGGCCGGTGCCACCGTGCGCCTCTCCAGGCGAACGACCAGCCACTGGCGCATGATCGGCAGGCCCTCGACGTCGAGGATCGCCAGCCGGCCGTCGAGGACCTCCGCGACCACCGTGTGCTCGGAGATGAGGGCCACGCCGAGGCCCGCCATGACGGCCTGCTTGATGGTCTCGTTGGACGCGATCTCCATGACCACCTTGGGTGCGATGCGGGCCGAGTCGAACAGGTCGTCCGCGTGCCGACGGGTGCCCGAACCCGACTCGCGGAAGAGGAATGGCTCCTGTGCCACCTGCGCGAAGGGAATGGCCTCCTGACCGGCAAGGGGATGGTCGGGGCGAGCGATGATCGCATAGGGGTGGTCGGCGACGACCTCCTGCGCGACCTCCAACCGGCTCGGAGCGCGTCCCATGATCGCCAGGTCGCACTGGTACTCCTCGAGGCTGGCGACGATCTCCCGTCGATTGCCGATGACAAGGGAGACACGAACGCCCGGATGGGCGTGCTGGAAGTGGGCGAGCACCTGCGGGGCGAAGTACTTCGCCGTGCTGACCGCGCCGAGGGTGACGTGGCCGCTGCTGGCCGAGCGCAGCGAGTCGAGCGTGTCGCTGCACGCCGAGAGCTCGGCTTCCACGCGGTGGCTGGCCGCGACCAGGATGCGACCGGCCTCGGTCGCCTGCTGCCCGTCAGGGCCCCGCTCGAGCAGCACGAGCCCGACGGACCGCTCCAGCAGGCGCAGTTGCTGGCCGACGGCAGGCGCCGTCACGTGCATGGTCGCGGCGGCCCCCGCGAGCGAGCGAGTGCGGACCGTCTCGGCGAGGAAGCGCAGTTGGCGCAGCGTCACGTCCTTCATGAGCGGAAGATATGTGCACTTTGCTCGGCAGGGGAGAGCATCAGGGATTCTTTACGCAGGATTGACCTCCGAACCCGGCAAACCGGATCTACGCCCCGGGCAAAGAAAGCCTTGCGTGGGATGGCTCGAAAGTCCGGTGTGAGATGCCTCACTCGCGCGTAGTCTTCCGTCACCGTGAGGCGGCCGCCCGTTCGCGGAACCCGGAGGAGGATGCCATGACGATGTCCCCGGACCTGTCGATGGACAGCGACGCCCTGGACGCCATGCTCGCCGACCCGGAGATCAGGCAGTCGCTCGCCGTCATCGTGGCGAACGCTCCCACGCTTGCCGCGCTCGCCTCGATGGGCACCGCCCTTCTCCAGCGCGGGCCGGAGATCACCGACAACATCAACGCGAGCATCCGCCAACTGCGCGGGACCGAGACCGGCGGCAAGGTCGGCGAGATCGGTGCGGCGGTGAGCGCACTCGCGGAGCTCGCCCCGATGGCCGAGACCCTCGCCACCCGCTCAGAGACCGTCCAGGGACTGCTCGACTCGGCGATCCTGCGACCGGAGATCGTCCAGGTCGTCGGCACGCTCGGCGAGGCAGCCCTCGAGGCGGACAAGCGCACGCGCGGGCGTCAGGTCGAGGTCGGCAGCATCTTCGCGCTGAACAAGGTGCTGAAGGAACCCGAGGTCCAGGAGACCCTGGGCTTCCTCGTCGAGTTCGCGCGGGTCTTCGGCGCTCACCAGCGGTCGGGCGGCTAGCCCGATGCACGAGCTCTCCGTCGCGCACGCCGTGGTCTCCACGGTGGTCGACGCCCTGCCCAGCCCCGCGCCGCGGGTGCTGCAGGTGCGCCTGCGCATCGGCGAGCTCTCCGGGCTGGTGCCGCAGGCCCTTGAGTTCGCGTACGACGTTGCCGTCCAGGGCACTGCGCTGGCCGATGCCGTGCTCGTCATCGAGCGCAGCCCGATCATCATCTCGTGTCCGGACTGCGGCCCCCGGGAGCTCAGCAGTGCCCGCGACTTCCGGTGTCCGTCATGTCACGCGCCCTGCGGCAACGTGATCGGCGGCAAGGAACTCGAGATCCTCGACGTCACCCTCGACGAGAGCGACGTCATGGCGGGTTCGGTCTCATGACGGGGCAGCCGCGATTCGTCGCGCTCCTTGCCGCGAGTCCCGGCGCGCTCGAGCTGTTCCACACGCTGTTGACACCCTCACCACAACTGCAGGAGGCACCGTGACATCCGTGCTCTGGTTCCAAGGCGGCGCATGCTCCGGGAACACCATGTCGTTCATCAACGCCGCGGAGCCCTCCGTCGTCGACCTGATCGTCGACTACGGCCTGGAGATCGTCTATCACCCGACCCTGTCGATGGAGATCGGCAAGACGGCACAGGATCTCTTCTGGGCCTATGCCAAGGGCGAGAAGGAGATCGACATCTTCGTGTACGAGGGCACCGTGATCGAGGGCCCGAACGGCACCGGGCGCTTCGACATGTTCGCCGGCCGCCCGATGAAGGACTGGGTCGACGACATCGCGCCGAAGGCCGGCATCGTGGTGGCCATCGGGGACTGCGCCACGTGGGGCGGCCTCCCGGCGGTGCCCCCGAACCCCTCCGACAGCCGTGGGCTGCAGTTCGATCGCGGGGGCAAGCGCGGCGGTCACCTCGGCCCCGACTTCGTGAGCAGGATGGGCCTGCCGGTCATCAACATCCCCGGCTGTCCCGCTCACCCCGACTGGATCTCGCAGATCATCGTCGCCCTCGCCGCCGGACGGGTCGGCGATCTCGCCCTCGACGAGCTGCAGCGGCCCTCCACGTTCTTCACGTCGTTCACCCAGACGGGGTGCACGCGCGTTCAGTTCTACACGTACAAGCAGGACCCGCCGAGCTTCGGCCAGGGCATGCGCACCGGCTGCCTGTTCTACGAGTTCGGCTGTCGTGGGCCGATGACCCACTCGTCCTGCAACCGCATCCTGTGGAACCGGCAGTCCTCCAAGACCCGCGCGGGACACCCGTGCACCGGGTGCACGGAGCCCGGGTTCCCATTCGGCGACCTCGAGGTCAACACCGTGTTCAAGACGCAGAAGGTCGCGGGCGTCATCCCCAAGGACGAGCCCGCTGGCATGGATGCCGGCTCGTACATGGCACTGGCAGGCCTCAGCCGCGCAGTCGCCCCGCAATGGTCCAAGGACGACATGTTCGTCGTCTGACGCGCCCGCCCACACGCTGACGAATTCACAGGAGAGAGCTCAGATGACAACCATGGACCTGCATGTCAGCCCGCTCGGGCAGGTCGAGGGTGACCTCGACGTCAAGGTGACCATCACCGACGGCGTAGTGACGAACGCCTGGACCGAAGCGGCGATGTTCCGCGGCTTCGAGATCATCCTGCGGGGCAAGGACCCACAGGCCGGCCTCATCATGACCCCGCGCATCTGCGGCATCTGCGGCGGCAGCCACCTGTACAAGGCCTGCTACGCCGTCGACACCGCCTGGGGAACGTTCGTGCCCCCGAACGCGACGATCATCCGCAACCTCGGCCAGATCACGGAGACGCTGCAGAGCATGCCGCGGTACTTCTACGCGATCATGGGCCCGGACCTCACCGCGGCCCAGTACGCCGGGGCGAGCACCTACGAGGAGGCGGCCCGACGCTTCGCGCCGTACGTCGGCACCAGCTACCAGACGGGGGTCACGCTGTCCGCGCTTCCGGTGGAGGTCTACGCGATCTTCGGCGGGCAGTGGCCGCACTCGTCCTTCATGATCCCCGGCGGCGTCATGTGCGCCCCGACCCTCTCGGACATCACGCGGTCGACGGCCATCCTCGACCACTGGGGCCGTGAGTGGCTCGAGGGGCAGTGGCTCGGCTGCTCGGTCAGCCGGTACCTCGAGATCAAGACGTGGGAGGACTTCCTCGCCTGGATGGACGAGAACGAGTCGCAGCACAACAGCGACCTCGCCTTCTTCTACCGCCACGCGATGGAGATCGGCCTCGACACGTACGGGCAGGGCTATGGCAACTTCCTGGCCACGGGCACCTTCCTCAGCCCCGAGCTCTACCAGCACCCGACAGTCGACGGCCGCAATGCCGCACTCCAGTCCCGGTCGGGCATCTACGCGAACGGGCAGTACTTCGACTTCGACCAGGCCCGAGTGACAGAGGACATCACGCACTCGTTCTACCGCGGTACCGGCTCACGGCACCCGTGGGAGGGCGTGACCGATCCGATTGACCCGGCCGACGGAGCCGCGCAGGACAAGTACACGTGGGCGAAGGCGCCCCGCTACGACGTCCCGGGCATGGGCTACGTACCGCTCGAGGTCGGCCCGCTGGCCCGCCAGATGATGGCGAACCGACCGGACGCGGCCGACCATCAGGACTACGACCCGTTCGTCGCCGACATGATCGCCAAGGTCGGCCCGAACGTCCTCACCCGAGTCCTGGCCCGCATGCACGAGGCGCCCAAGTACTGGATGAACGCCAGGAAGTGGCTGACGGAGATCGACCTGCATGCCGACTTCTATGCCAAGCCTGCCGAGCCGCAGTCCGGCAAGGGCTTCGGCTCGACGGAAGCCGCCCGCGGCGCGCTGTCGGACTGGATCGTCATCGAGGACGGCAAGATCGCCAACTACCAGGTGATCACGCCGACCGCGTGGAACATCGGTCCGCGTGACGGCAGCGACAACCTGGGTCCGATGGAGAAGGCGTTCCTCGGCGCGCCCATCGAGAACCCGGACTTCCCCGTCGAGCTCGCGCAGGTTGCGCACAGCTACGACTCCTGCCTCGTCTGCACCGTGCATGCCTACGACGGGAAGACCGGGCGAGAGCTGGCGAAGTTCCGGATGGGCGGCGGCTGATCTTCACGCCACCCCCCACTCACACGCTGGTGGTCGGCTGCGGCAACCTCCTTCGGGGGGATGACGCAGCCGGCCCGGTTCTTGTGCGCATCCTGGCCGGGCGCGACCTGCCCGGCGGCGTGCGACTCGTCGACGCTGGAACGGCAGGCATGGACGTGGCCTTCGCGATGCGTGGCGCCAGCCGCGTCGTCGTCGTCGACGCTTCGCGTATCGGTGTCGAACCGGGCACCGTGCACCGAGTGCCGGGCGAGGAGCTGCGTGATCTGTCACCGCCCGAGGGGAACCTCCACTCCTTCCGGTGGGACCAGGCCCTGGGCTTCGCGACCTGGCTGCTCAAGGACGAGTACCCCGAGGATGTCACCGTGTGGCTCGTCGAGGGCGAGTCCTTCGACGCGGGCGCCCCGCTGTCGCCCGCCGTGCAGGCAGCGGTGGAGCGGATCGCCGACGAGATCGTCGCGGATACCGCGATGGCTCGAGGAGCGCGTGGTGACCACGAGTGACGGCGCGGCGGTCGGTGGCTGGCAGCCGCCGGCCTTCCCGCGCGTCGAGGAGGCGATGTCGGCCGATGCCGTCGTGGTGGAGGAGCGCCGCCGGTGGATCGTCTACCTCGATGTCGTGCTGGCATCCGGCGCCGTACGCCGTAGGGTCGGCGAGTACCACGACGAGCGCCGCGCGCTCCAGTCCGCCCGCATCATCGAGCGGAATGCCCGTCGCTGCATCACGGTTCCGATGGGCCCCAGCCGCCTTCCCGAACCGTGGCCGAGCGGCCTGACCGCGATCCCCGACGAGGAGACCACGTGACCAGCACCGGTTCGACACTGCCCGGCCCCCGCCCGCAGCCCCTCGGCGCACTGCCCTGGCCGGCCGGCATGCTCCTGCTGCCCGACGGCCCCGGGGCCGCCGAGGTCGCGGCGGCCCTCGTCGTCGGCACCCTCCCGGATCAATGGCCGGAAGGAACCGAGTTCATGCGGCGCGCGCTCGACGACGACGTCGCCCAGGCCGTTGCCGACCTGCCGGGCGACGACGTCGTCAGCCGCTACAACCGCGCCGTCCTGATCGGGGGTGACGATGCTTGGGCCGCGCTGGCCGCCGAGACCACCGGCGACCTGCGGGCCCTGGTGGACACCGCCCGCTACAGCGTGGGACTCCTCGACGAGGCCCCCACGTTCGAGGGCGCGTCCAGCGAGGTGGCCGCTGTCGTGGGCAGTGCACGGGCTTCGGCTGCGCTGGAGCGCGCCGACTACGCCGCCGGAGCCGGCGAGCTCGGCGTCGCCGCTCGGCACGCCGATGCCGCGGGCAGCCCGATCCTCGCGGCCTCGCTGCGCCTGACTCGTGCCGAGCTGCTCCGGGAGCGCCTCGACGACCCGACGGCGGCCGCTCGCGAGGTGGATCAGGCCATGCAGAAGCTGCCCCTGACCGCCCCGAGCGAGCTGCGGGCCGAGTTGCAGGTCACGCGCGCGCTCGCCCGCCAGCAACTGGCCGGCACCGAGCGTGGGGCCCTCCTGGCGGTCGTTGCCGACCTGACCGAGGCATCGAAGGTCTTCCGCGAGAACACGTACCCGGAGATGTTCGCGACGATAAACCAGCACCTCGCGCTGGCCTATCTCGTCATGCCGATGAGCAGCGAGGGCGACCGCATCCGCGTCGGCGTCGCCGTCAACTCCCTGCGGGCCGCCCTGCGCGTCTTCACGGCGCAGACGCACCCGGTGGCCTGGGCAAGCACGCAGCTCAACCTGGCCAACGCCCTCCAGTACTTGCCGAGCGTGCACCAGGAGTCCAACCTCGATGAGGCCGTTCAGCTGTACGAGGAGGTCCTCCAGTACCGCGACCCCGACCGGGACCCGATCGGCTATGCACGGATCCTCGCGAACCAGGGCAACGCCCTCGGGCACCTCGGGGTGTTCCGCGATGCCCGCGAGCGGCTCGAGCGCGCGCGTGACCTCTTCGCCATGAACGGCGACGAGGCCTCCGCGGCCGGCGTCGACGAGACTCTCGCCAGCCTCGGCGACGCCGAGAAGATGGCGCGAGCGGGTGCGTGATGGAGCTCTTCCTCCGTCAGCAGTTCGAACTGCTCCTCCAGGAGGCGACCGGCAACTTCACCGAGCGTGTCGTGCACCGGTGCGGGGGACCGGATCCGGCTCTCGACCGACTGACGAACGACCCGGATGGCGAGGGCGTCCACCGGGGCCAATTCGTCCAGGCCTTCTTCGAGGAGAACCTGCTCGACAACGCGGCCGGGCACTGCTTCGTGCTGGAGGCCCTCGAGCGACGGACCGTTCCGGCCGACTCCGGCGGGCTCGTCGGCGACGTGCTCGGCAGGCTCGCCAGGGCGGCCTTCGCGGAGGTCCTCTCGACCATGACCGCACAGCTCATCCAGCGACAGCAGATCTACACATAGATGGGACCGACATGACAACGACCACGCCTGCACCCTCGGTCGAAGCGGGCCCGGAGACCTTCGAGGGCCTTGCCGCGCGCATCGACGGGCTGCGCGATCGTGTCGCGCACCAGGACGTCGCCGTGCGCGACCTGCTCGATGAGACCCTCGAGGCCATCACCGAGTTCAACAGGCAAGGACTCATCGCGCTGGTGCACCTCCTTCGCTCGGACGAGCGCGGTGGCGAGTTGCTCTACGAGGCGGTCGACCGGCCCGAGGTCATGGCCCTGTTCGTCTCGCACGGCATCATCCGGACCGACCGGACGATCGACGTGCTGCGGGTCGTCGAGCAGATCCGCCCCTATCTCGTCACGAGTTCCATCGAGATGACCGTCGAGTCGGTGCGAGGCGACGTCGCCCACGTACGCTTCGCCACCGGATGCAGCGCCCCGGACCAGGTCGTCAAGGACGAGATCATGGGCGTCATCAGGCAACGGGTGCCCGGGCTCAAGGGAGTCGAGGAAGTCAAGGACGCTCCGGGACGCGCCTTCATCGGCCTCGACTCCATTCGCATCGGGCCCGCATGACGCTCCCCGCCTCACTCAGGGGGCGGGGAGCCCCCGGCGCGGTCACGACGTGGTCGGAGGTCGGTGCCACGGCACACCCCGTCCGCCGGCTTGGCGCTGCGTCGCCCGGCGGACTGGCGCTGCCGGCCGCGACGCCCACGCCGGGGCAGATGTATGCCCCGCGTGGGGTCTGGACCGACGGCGAACGGGTCGTGGCCTGCGACACCGGCAACCATCGCGTGCTCATCTGGCACACGTTCCCGTCCGAGGACGGCGCCCCCGCGGACGTCGTGCTGGGCCAGCCGGACTTCCTCTCCGAAGGCCCGAATGTGGCGGGTAACGACGTGCGGCGGGGCCTGAACCTGCCCACGGGCGTCTGCGTGATCGACGGCCGCCTCGTCGTTGCCGACGCGTGGAATCATCGAGTTCTCGCCTGGGATGACATCCCGACCGTGGACTTCGCCGAGCCCACCTACGTGCTGGGGCAGCCCGACCTCGCGAGCGTCGAGCCCAACAGCGGCGGCGATCCGACGCTCGGCAGCTTCTACTGGCCCTTCGGACTCGGCGTCGTCGCCGGCACGTTCTGGGTCACCGATACCGGCAACCGCCGCCTGCTGGGCTGGCACGGTACATCGCTGCCGGACCCGCGCCGACCCGCCGACGTTCTCCTCGGGCAGGCGGCGGCGCAGGACCGCTCGGACAACCGTGGCGGCGCTGTCGGGGGCATGACCTTCCGCTGGCCGCACGCCGTGGCGGGCGACGACGGCACTCTCTACGTCGCCGATGCGGGCGACCACCGCGTACTGGGCTGGTCCCCGCCTCCCATCCACGGCGAACGCGCGGCGAGCGTCGTCCTCGGGCAGGAGGACCTCAGCGCCATCGACGAGTTCAAGCTCCGGCCGCAGGGGGCCCAACGCATGCGGTTCCCGTATGCCGTGGTGAGCGACGCCGGGCGACTGATCGTGGCCGACACGTCGAACAATCGCATCCTGCTGTGGCACGGCTGGCCGCGCGACGGGGCGGGCGTTCCCGCCGACACGGTGCTGGCGCAGCCCGACATGGACGCCAATGGCGAGAACCGCTGGACGGCCGTGGAGGACGACTCCCTGTGCTGGCCGTACGGTCTCAGCCTCGCCGGCGACATCCTGGCCATCGCCGACTCCGGGAACAACCGGGTGATGCTGTGGCGTCTGACCTGAGCCGCGTCAGCATTCGCGTCACCGGGGTCGTGCAGGGCGTCGGCTACCGACCCTTCACGTATGCCCTGGCCCGCGATCTGGGGCTGACCGGGTTCGTCGGCAACGACTCCTCCGGTGTCTTCGTCGAGGCCCAGGGTGCCGCACTCCGCCTGGCGGAGTTCGTCTCCGGACTGCGCCAGGGTCCGGCCCTGGCGCAGGTCCAGGGCGTCACGGCGGTGCCCCTCGACGCGTTGGTCGTCGGCGAGGACGGCTTCCTCATCGTCGCCAGCGCGACCGCCACGGGAACGACGTCGATCCCGCCCGACACGGCCGTGTGCGAGGCGTGCCTCGCCGAGATGCGCGACCCCGCCGATCGTCGGTACGGCTACGCATTCATCGCGTGCACGCACTGCGGCCCGCGCTACACCATCGTCACGGGGCTGCCCTACGACCGTCCGCAGACCACGATGGCCGACTTCCCGATGTGTGCCGCGTGCCAGGCGGAGTACGACGACCCGGGGTCGCGGCGCTTCCACGCGCAGCCGACCGCCTGTGCCGCCTGCGGGCCACGCCTGGATACCTCGATCGACGATGTCGTTGCCGCGCTGCGGGCCGGACGGATCGTGGCCATCAAGGGCATCGGCGGCTACCACCTTGCGTGCGATGCCCGCAACTGCGAGTCGGTGGACCGGCTGCGTGCGCGCAAGCAGCGCGGCGACAAGCCGTTCGCTCTCATGGCCGCCGACCTCGCCACCGCGCGCGGCGTGGTGCACGCCGATCCCACGGCGTTGGAGGCGCTTGCCTCGCCGGCCCGCCCAATCGTCCTCGCGCCATCGCTGGACGCTGCGCTGCAGGAGTCGGTCGCCCCCGGGAACACCCACCTCGGGGTCATGCTCCCGTACGCCCCGCTGCACCACCTGCTCTTCGACGCCGGGGCGCCGGAACTGCTCGTGATGACCAGCGGGAACCTGTCCGACGAGCCGATCTGCATCAGTCCCGACGAGGCCGAGGATCGACTTGCCGCCCTGGCGGACGTCATGGTCCACCACGACCGGCGCATCCACGTTGCCTGCGACGACTCCGTGCTGCGGGCCACGGGAGGCCTCACGCAGCCGGTCCGGCGCAGCCGGGGGTATGCGCCGCTGCCCATCGCCCTCCCACTGGAGGCGCCTGCCCTGGTGGCCGTCGGCGGCGAGCTCAAGACGACGGTCTGCGTCGCCGAGGGGAGCCGGGCCTGGCTCAGCCAGCATGTCGGCGACACGGAGAACCTCGAGACCCTTGCGATGCTGGCGCGCACGGTGGCGACGCTGACCTCACTGCAGCGGGTGCAACCCGAGGCGATCGTGAGCGACGCCCATCCGGGCTACCTGTCGCGGCGGTGGGCGGGACAGGAGGCGGCGCGTCGAGGGGTGCGGCACCTCACCGTCCAGCATCACCACGCGCACCTGGCCTCCCTCCTGGCCGAGCACGGCTGGGCGGCCGACCGGCCGGTCCTCGGGTTCGCCTTCGACGGCACCGGCTACGGGACGGACGGGTCGATCTGGGGCGGCGAGCTGCTGCTGGGCTCGTACGCATCGGTCGAGCGCGTCGGGCACCTGAGGCAGGTCCTGCTGCCGGGCGGCGACGCAGCCATCCGACGACCGTTCCGGACCGCCCTGGCGCACCTGACGGCGGCCGGCCTCCCGATCGACTCCCTGCCCGCCACGGCTCGGTACGCACAGCCGAACGAGCTCGCCGTCGTGGGCCGCATGCTGGTGACCGGCTCCGGATGCACGCCGACGACGAGCATGGGCCGGCTCTTCGACGCCATCGCCTCCCTTCTGGACGTGCGCCAGGACGTGGACTACGAGGGGCAGGCCGCCATCGAGCTCGAGGCCCTGGCGACCTCGACCGAGCGCACGACCGACGACCCGCGAGACTGGGCACCGGTCGTCGCGCGGCACGAGGGGAGCATCCAGCTCGACCCGACACCCAGCATCGCAGCCGCGGTGGCGGCCGTCCGGGCCGGAATGGACCGAGGCGTGGCGGCCCGCCTGTTCCATGAGGGCCTGGCGGTGTCCGTCGCCGAGGCGGCCGTGGCCGTCCGCTCGGCCACCGGCGTGAACACGGTCGGCCTGACCGGAGGAGTCTTCGCAAACACCCTGCTCACGGCGCAGTGTCAGGGCAGGCTTGCGCACGAGGGCTTCGCCGTCCTCGTTCACCATCGGGTCCCCCCCAACGACGGGGGCCTGGCGCTCGGACAGGTGGCCGTTGCGGCGGCCGGCGGCGCGACGACGGAAGGGGACTAGAGCATGTGCCTGGGCGTACCCGGAAGGGTGGAGGACATATGGGAGGCGGGTGGCACCCGGATGGCCACTGTCGACTTCGGCGGTGTGCGCAAGGAGGTCTGCCTCGCGTACGTGCCTGAACTGGTGGTCGGCGACTACACGATCGTCCACGTCGGCTTCGCACTGACCAAGCTCGACGAGAAGTCCGCCCTGGAGACGCTCGAGCTGTTCCGGAGCGTGGGGCTGCTCGACGAGGAGCTCGGCGTCACATTCGATCCGCGCTAGCGTGACGAGGGAAATGGGGAGGTCATGAAGTATCTCGACGAGTTCCGCGATCCGGATCTGGCCGCCCGGTTGCTCGACGAGATCCGCCAGATCGTCGACGCGGCCGTGGGCGATCATGGAGGTGTGCGGCGGGCAGACGCACACGATCATCCGCAACGGCATCGACCAGCTGCTCCCGGAGGGGATCGAGCTGATCCACGGCCCGGGCTGCCCGGTGTGCGTGACGCCGCTGGAGATGATCGACCAGGCGCTGGCGATCGCCGGCCCGGCCCGACGTGATCTTCTGCTCGTTCGGCGACATGCTCCGCGTGCCGGGCTCGCGACGGACCTGTTCCGCGTCAAGAGCGCGCGGCGGCGACGTGCGCATCGTGTACTCCCCGCTCGACGCGGTGAAGCTCGCCGCAGGCAGCACCCGGACAAGCAGGTCGTGTTCTTCGCGATCGGCTTCGAGACGACCGCGCCCGCCAACGCGATGGCCGTCATGCAGGCGCACCGGCGTGGGCCTGACCAACTTCTCGCGTGCTCGTCTCGCACGTGCTCGTGCCGCCGGCGATCGAGGCGATCCTGGACTCGCCCGCAGCAACCGGGTGCAGGGCTTCCTGGCCGCCGGCCACGTGTGCACGGTGATGGGCACTGGGCGAGTACGAGCCGCTCGTCGAGCGAGTACCGGGTGCCGATCGTGGTCACCGGCTTCGAGCCGCTCGACGTGCTCGAGGGGATCCGCCGGGTGCGTCGTGCAGCTCGAGGAGGGGCGGGCCGAGGTGGAGAACGCGTACGCGCGGGCCGTGCAGCCCGGAGGGCAACGTCGCCGCGCAGGCCGTGCGTCGCGCGACGTGTTCGAGCGCGTGCGACCGCGCCTGGCGCGGCATCGGCGAGATCCCGTCGTCAGCGGCTGGCGGCTCGCCCGATGCCTACGCCGACTTCGACGCCGAGCTGCGCTTCGACGTCGCCGGCATCCACGCCGAGGAGTCGCCGCTGTGCCGAAGCGGCGAGGTGCTGCAGGGCCTGATCAAGCCGAACGAGTGTGCAGGCCTTCGGCAACGAGTGCACGCCGCGCAGTCCGCTGGGCGCGCACGATGGTGTCGAGCGAGGGCGCGTGCGCCGCGTACTACCAGTACCGCCGGCATCGACACCGCGGTGACCGCATGACCGATTCACGCCGTGGGCACCCACGTCGACCTCGAGAGCTGGTCCTGCCCGCTGCCGCTGCGCGACTACCCGACGCATCGTGATGGGCCACGGCGGCGGCGGCCAGCTGTCGGCGGAGCTGGTCGAGCACCTGTTCCTGCCGGCGTTCTCCGGGATGGTCGACGACGCCGCTCTCGGCAGCTCGGCGACGCCGCCATCCTCGACATCGGCGGCGCGCGCCTGGCCTTCACGCACCGACTCGTACGTCGTGCGGCCGCTGCTTCTTCCCCGGCGGCAACATCGGCGACCTCGCGGTGAACGGCACCGTCAACGACCTCGCGATGAGCGGCGCCCGCCCGATCGCGCTGTCGGCAGGCTTCATCCTCGAGGAGGGCCTGCCCATCGACGAGCTGGGCGTCATCGCCGAGGCCATGGGGCGCGGCAGCGCGGCGCGCCGGGGTGTCCGATCGTCACCGGCGACACCAAGGTGGTCGACGGGGCCACGGCGACGGCATCTACATCAACACCGCAGGCATCGGCCTGGTCCCGGCCGGCGTCGACCTCGGGCCGCATCGCGTCCGCCCCGGCGACGCCGTCATCGTGTCCGGTCCGATCGGCATGCACGGCATCGCCGTGCATGAGCGTGCGCGAGGGCCTGGAGTTCGGCTCCGACATCGTCACCGACAGCGCCCCGCTCAACGGCCTGGTCGCGTCCCTGCTGGACGCGGGGATCGACGTGCACGTGCTGCGCGACCCGACCCGCGGCGGCGTCGCCGCGACCCTGAACGAGATCGCGAAGTCCTCCGCGTACGGGCATGCGGATCGTCGAGCGAGACGTGCCGGTGCCCGACGACGTGCGCGCGGCCTGCGAGCTTCCTCGGCCTCGACCCGCTCTACGTCGCCAACGAGGGCAGGCTCGTCGCCTTCGTCGGGCCCGATGATGCGGAGCGCGCCCTGGAGACGATGCGTGCCCACGAGTTCGCGGCAGGAGCCACGCTCATCGGGCACGTCGTCGCAGAGCATCCTGGGGTCGTCGTGGCCAGGACCGGCATCGGCGGCACCCGCGTGGTCGACCTCCCGCTGGCCGAGCAGCTCCCCCGCATCTGCTGAACCCCTCCGACCGTGGAGCGTACGCCTCGCCGGGTGATCAGCGTTCGGGTGCGTGCGGCCCGAAGTTCTTCGCCTGGTACATGAGTCCGTCCGCTCGTGCCAGGGCCTCGTCGAAGTCCTCGTCGGCGAGCCAGGGGGTGATGCCGCACGACCACGTGGTCGGCGACACGTCGCGGAGGCGGGCGATCAGGGCGGCGGCGCCGCGGTTGTCGGTCTTCGGGAGGATGAGGAGGAACTCGTCCCCGCCGATGCGAACGGCAACGTCGTCGGGGCGCAGCGCGGTGCGCCACGCGGCCGCGGTGTCCCGCAGGGTGCGGTCTCCGACGACGTGGCCGTGGGAGTCGTTGATGGCCTTGAATCCGTCCAGGTCGATGACCGCCATCGTGCGTGGCAGCACGACGCGCCCAGCCCGCGGATGGAGCTCGAGGTAGTCCTCCAGGCCGAGGCGGTTGAGCAGGCCGGTGAGGGGATCGTGCTTGGCGCGCTGCTCATTGGCGCCGACCACCTTCACGAGACCGAATGCGAGACCGAACACCAGGGTGCTCAGCACGAACCACGCCTGGGTCTGGGTCTGGGTGCTGTTCGTGACATGAATGAGGACCAGGAAGCAGCCGGATGCGAGGCCGGCGTACAGGTAGGTGATCCGGGAGTGCCACCAGTAGCCGACGTACACGACCGCGATGATCGAGTTGAAGGCGCCGGTGACGACGACGTCCCCAACGCCGGAGGCGGCTGCGATGGCGAAGACGACCAGGATCCTGGCAGCGACGATGCCGAGCAGGAACCAGCCCGGCGTCCTGGCTCCCCAGACCAGGCAGATCGCGGCGATCGACAGCTCGAAGGCGGCTCCCAGGGCCCAGTTGGCGTCCATGTGAACGGGGCCGGTGATGAGCGTGGACAGGACCGAGATGTTGAGGAACTGGCCCAACGACCACAGCGCCATCGACCAGACCGGTCCGGGCAGCCCCCGCAGGTACTTGATCACGGCAACTCCCGGAGGATGACTTCTTGGGCCTCCCCCGCCTGGCCTGTGCATCGAGCGTATCCACGGGCTCCCGACGATGACGGGTCGACCTCGGTGGCCGTGAGATGGCCATCCGGTTCCGCCAATGCCTGACGACGAACGCGCTCCCTCGCCGCAGCTCAGTCATGTGGCTCGCCCGCACGGCAGGTTGGCCGGGTGCTTCAGCAGATGCCGTCAGGGACTGGTCATCTCGACGAGGACCAGGTCGTTGCCGTACGGGTCGGGCACGTGCACGTATCGGGAGTCGGAGTCGCTGCCTATCTCGTCCGTGATGGTGGCCCCGAAGTCCCGCAACCGCGACATCGCCTCGTCCAGGTCGTCGACGTAGATCACGCCGAGCGGCTCGCCGCCCGTCTGCGACCCGACCCGTTCGGTCGAGGCGCCGGATGCCTTCAGCAGCCAGATGCTCGCGACCCCGTGCGTGCCCAGGTGGAGGTAGCGCTGTCCGGCCGACGAGCCCGAATCGAAGACGACCTCGAACCCGAGGGCATCGCAGTAGAACCGTTCGGCCTTCTCGTAGTCGTCGACAAGGATCACCGATCGTCCCCAGCGTGGCATTCAAGCTCCCGATCGTGGTGCGGCGCGCCCCCGGGGATGCGGGGGCTGGATTCCCCGACCCGGCGGTCGCCGGGTTGCGGGGAATCCACGGTAGCGGCTCGATTCGACGTGCCGGTGAGCACCGTCCGGCGGCAGTCAGGGGAGCAGGACGAGTTCCGCTTCGCTCGCCTCGTCGAACGCCACCTCGAGGGTGGCCGCTGAACCAGCCCAGACCCGTTCGAGAAGGTGACGTCACTGACGTCCTTGGTCGTTCAGGCGCGTGAGTCGGCGGGGCAGGCCTGCGTGATCGAAGCGGCGTTCGTTCCCGGGCGCTGGCTGAGTGCGAAGAGCGCAAGTCCGGCCAGGATGAGGAGACCTCCGATGACCTGCCAGGCGTCGATCCTCTCGCCGAGCAGGACCGCGGCGCCGAGGAGCCCGAACAGGGGGATGAGGGCGATGCTCATGCCGGCCGTGGTCGCGCTGACCTGGCCCGCGGCATAGTTGTAGAGCAGGAAGGCCAGGGCCAGCCCGAGGATGCCGGCCGCAATCGCGGCCAGCCAGTTCCCGGGCGTGGCCGCTTCCAGGTGGAGCGTGCCGTCGAGGCTGGCCTGCACGAGGACCAACGGAAGGCTGAGGATCGTGCCGGCCAGAAATTGATAGGCCGTCATGGTCAGGGCGTCGACGGAGGGTGCGATCCGACTGGCCAGCACGACGTATATCGCCGCGCTGAGCGTGCCCATCAGCACGAGGAGGTTCCCCCACCCGGCTGCCAGCGAGGGAGCGGATCCGTTGAGCGCGAGAACCCCGCAGGTGGCGACGAGGACCGCCAGCATCGATCCTCGGCCGAGCCGCTGCCTGAGGAAGACGACGGCGATGACCACGACGAACACCGTCTCGGTTCCGGCCAGGAGCGAGGCATCGGATGCGCTGGTGTAGACGAGTCCGAGGTTGACCGCTGCGTAGGTCAGGCACGGCTCGAGGAGGCCCAGCAGCGCGAACCGGCCCATCCGGGCCGGGCGACGGTGACCACGGACCAGCAGGACGATCCACAGGGCGCCGGTGGCGGAGGCGAGCTCGATCACGAGCAGCGTCATCGCAGGGAACGCGTCCAATGCCGACTTGGCGGCGACGTTGGTCAGGCCCCAGCAGGCGGCTGCGGCGATGAGGGCGAGATGGGCGCGCTTCGGGGTCACGATGCTGTCGTGGTCCGGGCGACAGGGCAGTGCTCCTGAGGGCAGGCAGGAAGCTCGCAGAACCGGCAGGAGTGGTCCTCCCATGCCTGGCCCGAGCCCAGCGTGGGAAGCATCAGCTCGCACATGCGCACCAGGGCGATCCTGTCCCGCTGGGACAGCGCCGCCAGCATCCCGGCGAAGCACTCTTGACGGACGCGACGGACGGTATCGGCTGCCTTGCGTCCACGTCGGGTGAGATGCAGGGCCACCGCCCGTCCGTCGGGAGCGGGGGCCTTGGTGACGAGCTCGTCGACGAGCAGGCCCGCGACCAGCCGGGTCGCCCCGGATCCCGTGATGCCCAGAGTCGTTGCCAGGGCATCGATCGTGATGCCCGGGTAGTCCCTGAGGCTGGCCAGCGCGGCGGCTCGGCTGACGGAGGTATTCCCGTTGCGCGCCAGCTCGGCGATGAAGCGATCGTTGGCGGCCACCACCAATGCGCCGAGGAGGTTCACGTCGCGGGCGTCGGTCTGCTTCGTCATGGGATACATATACCTGACTCAGTCACATATCGCAAGCCTCTGACGGCCCTTGACCGGTGGAGCCCATGAATATAGTATGCGCGCATATCAACGAGCAGAGGAGATGCATGTACACGTTCGCCCACACCGTCGAGACGACCGCCGTGCCGGAGGCCGTCTGGGAGCTCTACAGCGATGTCGCGCGCTGGCGCGACTGGGATGCCGGATTGGTGGACGTCACGCTGGACGGTCCCTTCGCCGTCGGGTCGGAGGGGGTCCTGACCGTGGAGGGGCAGCCACCTCTGCCGTTCCGGCTCACGGCCGTGGAGGAGGCCCGCTCGTTCTCCGACGTGACGCAGGTACCCGGTGTCGCGGTGCTCGAGTTCCACCACCGCATCGAGCCCAGCTCGACGGGCTCGGTCATCACGCACGAGGTGGTCGTCACCGGGCCGGCCGCGTTGCAGTTCGGGCCCGCCGTCACGTCGGACATGCCCGAGGCCATGGAGTCCTTGGCCCGACTGGCCGAGCGGCGCTGTTCCTGACGTCTGCGGGGCCTAGTGTGACGGGAATGGAGCCACCGGCATCACGTCACGAAGACGCGTGGGACTCCCCGGGCTTCCTGCTGTGGCACGCGACCCTGCGATGGCAGCGGGCCATGGCGGCGGCGCTCGAGGAGCACGGGCTGACGCATGTGCAGTTCGTGCTCCTCGCGTCGGTGTGGTGGCTGGTCGCGAACGGCGCGCCGCCGCGCCAGCGCGACCTCGCCGATCACGCCGGCACCGATCCCATGATGACCAGCCAGGTCGTGCGTGCCCTGGTCGACAAGGGGCTCATCGCCCGTACGCGAGACGTCGACGACGCCCGCGCCTACCGGCTGGAGCCGACCGCGGCGGGGCTGGCCACCGTCCGGCCGGCCCTGCAGTCGGTCGAGGCGGCGGATGAGGCCTTCTTCGGCCGGCTGCCCGAGCGATCCCGGGCCGCGGTGACGACGGCCCTCGGCCAGCTGGCTCGACCCCTGCCCTGACAGGAATCCGCAGAGGGCTGCCGCTCGGGACTGCCGCGCAGGCGTGGCTGATCCCGGACGAGCACCAAGACCTCTGGTCAAGAGACGTGAGTATGGTCGAGGAGTGGCCTTGGAGATTCGCGCTGTGACGCAGGCATTTGGCGAGCGGACGGCTCTTGACGCCGTGAACGTGACGGTTGCGCCCGGAGCGCTCACCGGGCTCCTTGGTCCGAACGGCGCCGGCAAGACGACCTTGCTGAGGGTCCTCCTCGGCGTGCTGACCCCCGATCGGGGCGACGTCACCCTCGACGGTGTGCCCGTGGTGGAGGACGATCGGCGTCGCTGGGGCTACATGCCGCAGGAGCGAGGGCTCTACGCGGGGATGCCCGTGGGCGACCAGGTCGTCTACTTCGGACGGTTGCACGGGCTGAGCCGCAGGGAGGCGACGAGCCGGGCTCGTGGCCTCCTTGACGAGTTGGGCCTGGCCGATCGGTGGGACGACCGCACTGACAAGCTGTCCGGAGGCATGCAGCAGCGGCTGCAGATGGCCACTGCACTGGTTCATGACCCGGACGTCATCGTCCTCGACGAGCCGTTCAACGGTCTGGATCCGCTCGCGGTGGCCAGCCTGTCCGAGACCCTGCGGCAGCGAGCAGCTGACGGTCGGATCGTGCTGTTCTCCAGCCACCAGCTCGACCTCGTCCAGGATCTGTGCGAGGTGATCGCGATGATCGACCAGGGCCGCACGGTGCTCGAGGGGAGTGTGGCGTCGTTGCGCGCCTCGTCCGGCGAACGGCAGTTGAGGATGCATGTCACCGCATCGAATCGCCAGTGGCTCGCGAGGTTCCCGGGCGTTGCCGTGGTCAGCGATCAGGCGGACGACCTGCGCCTGGCAGTCGGCCCTGGAGTCGATCCGCTGGAGGTTCTCGATGCAGCAAGGGCTGTCGGCTCGGTGAGCGACTTCGGACTCGAGTTGCCCACGCTGTCGCAACTGTTCCTCTCGGCAGCCGGGCGGACCCCGGACGAGGAGAGGGCCGCCTGATGCGAGCCTGGCTGGTCGGAACCCGACTGGTCGCCGAGCGGGGTCTGGTGGAGAACATCCGGTCACGATCGTTCAAGGTCGTCACCGCCCTCCTGCTCCTGCTGTCCGCGGCCGCGGTGACCCTCCCTCAGATCATCGGCGATGACGGCACGACCTACACCCTCGTCACGGAGGGCCCCGCCCCGTCGGACGTGACTGCGGCCCTTGACGCGGCGGGCGGGGCAGGCGGCTTCTCCGTGGCGTACCTCTCGCGCGACAGCGAGGCCGCCGTGCGGCAGGCCGTGCGCGACGGTGACGCCACAACGGGCCTGGCCGGCAACTCGCTGTTCACGGCCAGCGACGCTGGCGGCACCTTCCCGGTACTGGTTGCCCAGGCAGTGGTCACCCTGGAGACGGCACGGCGGATGGTCGCCGCCGGCCTGACGCCACAGCAGGCGACCGAGCTGCAGTCGATCACCCCCCCCGAGCAGGTGACCGTCGGACGGGTTTCCGACGAGGGGAGGGCCGGAGTCGGTTTCCTCGTAGGGATCATCCTGTACATCGCGCTCACCTTCGCCGGAAACTCGATCGCGACCACCGTGGCCATGGAGAAGTCCACCCGAATCTCCGAAGTCCTCCTCGCCGTCCTGCGACCCAGCCAGATACTGGTGGGCACCGTCCTGGCCGTCGGGATCATCACCCTGGGACAGCTCCTCGTTCTCGCCACCCCCTTGGCCATCGCGGTTCGCATCACCGACAGCATCGGACTGCCTGCCGTCGCGACGAGCGACCTTGCCCTCGCAGTCGCCTGGTTCATCCTTGGGTTCGCGCTGTACGCCTTCCTCTTCGCTGCCACGGCAGCCCTGGTCAACAAGGTCACCGAGGTCAACACCGCGATCATGCCCGTGACACTGCTCCTCCTCGCCGGCTACTTCCTGGCCATCACGGTCGTGACCGCCGACCCGAACAGCCCCTGGAGCATCGCCGCATCGATCTTCCCGCTAAGCGCGCCACTTGCCATGCCGATCCGCTGGGCCACGGGAGAGGTCCCGGTCGCGCAGCTGCTGCTCGCGATGACCCTGACCGCAGCGACAGCGGTCCTCCTCGTCGGGGTCGCCTCATCCATCTACCGGCGGGCGCTGCTGATCACCGGCCACCGTGTGCGGCTGCGCGAGGTCGTCAGGGCCTGACAGCGATATCGGCTCACTCGCCGAGGCGTCCCAGCCCGGTGCGGCAAGCGGCTCCGTAAGGGCCGCGTCAAGATTGCCGATGGCGCGTAAGGGCGGCGTCAAGACCGGGTGCGTTCGCCAGGGAATGCGGATTGCCTTGGACCGTGAGCGACGTGCTGGTCGAGTGCAGGTTGGTGTTGCGATGACGGCGTCCCGGGTGTCCGGCGTGGTCGACTCATGAACCGCGCGTGGCTCGATGGCAAGACGGTCGCCGACTGGTTGGCGGGCACCGACGACTCTCGACTGTCGTTCGCCGTGGCCCTGGTGGTCTCATTCGGCGCCTACCTGATCCTGGCAGCAGTGACGGCGGCCACCGGGCTCGATCCGCGGATCGGACTGGCCGCCTTCGCGTTGGTCGTCGCCGTCGTGTCGTGGTGGTCGGCCCCTGCAACGGCCGTGTCCGTTGCCATCCTCGCGTTCTGCTTCGTCAACGGCTTCGTGCTCGAGCGAGGAGGGAACCTGGCCTGGCACGGCGACATGGACATCGCCCGCCTGGGAGCGCTGATCGTCGTCGGGCTCACCGTGACGAACCTCGGCCAGGACCACGCCCAGCGTGCGCGCCGTCGACGTATCAGGGCGGCGCTGTCCGGCCGGCAGGCATAAGGAACTCGTCAAGGATGCGACCGGCGGCGTCAGGGTGCCATCAGGGCGGTTGCAGCCCTCATCCGACGGGTGTCTTCTGGTCTCGGGACCGCAACGGTCTCGAACGCTTCGAGGAGGACTTGACCATGGTGGAACTCGTTGCCATCGGCGTGATCGCGCTCCTGGCCGCCGTAGTGCTGGCGGTCGCCAGCGGGCTGGAGAAGTTGTGAGCGCCCTCGGAGCGGTGGCCCTCGTGGTGGCCGTCGCGGTCCTGGTGTATCTCGTGGTGTCGCTCGTGCGCGCCGAGAAGTTCTGAGGGCGGGTCATGAACGCGACCATCGCAGCAGTCCTGCAGATCCTCGTCCTCGTCATCGCCCTCGCCGTGGTCTACCGGCCATTCGGCGACTACATGGCGCGCTCGCTCGAGTCCCCTCGGCACACCCGCGTCGAACGGGGCATCTACCGCGTGATCGGGGTCGACCCATCCGCCGACCAGCGATGGTCGGTGTACCTGAGGGCGGTGCTGGCATTCTCGATCGTCTCGATCGTCGTCCTGTTCGCGCTGCTGCGGCTCCAGGCCTACCTGCCGTACTCGCTCGGGCGTGAGGGGATGCCGTCGCTCCAGTCGCTGAACACGGCGGTCAGCTTCGTCACGAACACGAACTGGCAGTCCTACTCCGGTGAGGCTGCGCTCGGCTACAGCGCGCAGATGGCCGGCCTGGCCGTGCAGAACTTCCTGTCCGCCGCCGTGGGCATCGCGGTGGCGATCGCCCTGGTGCGGGGGCTGGCACGCACGCACACCGACCGGCTCGGGAACTTCTGGGTCGATGTCACGCGCATCACCCTGCGGGTGCTGCTGCCCCTCGCGGTCGTGTTCGGCATCGCCTTGCTGGTCAGCGGAGTGGTGCAGAACTTCGCCGGTGACACCACCCTCACGACTCTGACGGGTGCGACGCAGACGATCCCCGGCGGTCCGGTCGCAAGCCAGGAGGTCATCAAGGAGCTGGGCACCAACGGCGGCGGCTTCTACAACGCCAACTCCGCCCACCCCTTCGAGAACCCCAACGGACTGACGAACCTCATCGAGATCTTCCTGCATCCTGGTCATCCCGTTCAGCCTGACCCGCACCTTCGGCCGGATCGTCGGCGACCTTCGCCAGGGCTACGCGATCCTCGCGGTGATGGCATCCCTGTGGGCGTCGATCACGGCCCTGCTGGTGTGGGCAGAGGTCAACCACGCCGGCCCGGCCCTGCAACTGGCCGGGGGAGCGATGGAGGGCAAGGAGGTGCGCTTCGGCGTGCCGATGTCCGCCGTGTTCGCCGCTGCCACGACGGTTACGTCCACGGGCGCGGTCGACTCGATGCATCGACTCGTTCACCGCCTACGGCGGCGGACTGGCGATCATGAACATGCGTGCTCGGCGAGGTGTCGCCGGGCGGCACCGGATCGGGCCTGTACGGGATGCTCATCGCCGCGATCGTGACGGTGTTCGTCGCCGGCCTCATGGTCGGCCGCACCCCGGAGTACCTGGGCAAGAAGATCGGCGCCCGGGAGATGAAGCTCGTCTCCCTGTACATCCTGACCACGCCGGCCCTCGTGCTGCTGGGACTCGGGGCGGCGATGGCGACCGAGACCGGCCGCTCCTCCATGCTCAACCCCGGCGCGCACGGACTGTCCGAGGTGCTCTACGCCTTCGCCTCCGCCGCGAACAACAACGGCTCCGCGTTCGCGGGGCTCAGCGCCAACACCGACTTCTACAACGTCGCGCTGGCCGTCGCGATGTTGCTCGGTCGGTTCCTGCCCATCTGCTTCGTCCTGGCCCTGGCCGGCTCGCTGGCCCAGCAGGGCGCGGCACCCGCCTCGGCCGGGCACCCTGCCCACCCATCGACCTCAGTTCGTCCTGCTCACCGTCGGCGTCATCCTCATCGTGGCCGGGCTCACCTTCGTTCCCGCCCTGGCCCTCGGCCCCCTCGCGGAGGGACTGTCATGACCACCCTTGCCCCGAACCCCGACGTCGTGCCGGAGGCCCGGGTCGGTTCCGGAGTCTTCCAGCCGCGTGCCCTGATCACCTCGCTGCCGGACGCCGTGCGCAAGCTCGATCCCCGGCAGATGTGGCGCAACCCGGTGATGTTCGTCGTCCTGAGTCGGCGCCCTGCTCACGACGGTCGCCGCCGTCGCCGAGCCCAGCGTGTTCGCGCTGGTCGATCACCGTCTGGCTGTGGCTGACGGTCGTGTTCGCCAACCTCGCCGAGGCGGTGGCCGAGGGCCGCGGCACGGCCCAGGCCGCGATCGCTGCGAGCGAACGCGCCGCGACACCATGGCGCGGCTGCTTGGCGCGGACGGCACCGAGGACGAGGTGGCCGGCGACCGGGCTGCATCTCGGCGATCGGGTCGTCTGCGAGGCCGGCGACGTCATCCCCGGTGACGGCGACGTCGTCGAGGGCGTCGCCAGCGTCGACGAGTCGGCGATCACCGGCGAGTCCGCGCCGGTGATCCGGGAGTCGCGGCGGTGACCGGAGCGCGGTCACCGGCGGCACCAAGGTGCTGTCCGACCGCATCGTCGTGCAGATCACGGCCGACGCCGGGCGAGACGCTTCATCGACCGGATGATCGCGCTCGTCGAGGGCGCGAGCCGGCAGAAGACGCCCAACGAGATCGCGCTGAACATCCTGCTGTCCTCGCTCACGATCATCTTCCTGCTGGTCGTGCGTGACGCTGCAGCCGCTCGCCGATCTACTCCGGTGCCGGCAGCAGGGCGTCATCGTGCTCGTCGCGCTGCTGGTGTGCCTGATCCCCACCACCATCGGCGCGCTGCTCTCGGCGATCGGCATCGCCGGCATGGACCGGCTCGTGCAGCGCAACGTCCTGGCCATGTCGGGCCGCGCGGTCGAGGCTGCCGGCGACGTCGTCGACGCTCCTGCTCGACAAGACCGGCACCATCACGCTCGGCAACCGCCAGGCGGCCGAGCTCATGCCCGCGCCGGGCGTGACGATCGAGGCAGCTCGCCGACGCCGCGCAGCTGTCGCAGCCTGGCCGACGAGACCCCCGAGGGTCGCTCGATCGTGGTGCTCTGCAAGGAGCGCTACGGCCTGCGTGCCCGCGAGCAGGGCGACCTTGCGGCACGCGCATCTGGGTGCCCGTTCACGGCGCAGACGCGGATGAGCGGCGTCGATGTCGACGGCCGCAAGCGTCCGCAAGGGCGCGGCGGGCGCGGTGTTCGCCCATGTCGCCGAGGCGGGCGGCAGCACGCCCGACGGAGGTCGTCGCCATCGTCGACGCGATCTCCGCGGCGGGCGGCACTCCGCTGGTCGTCGTCCGAGCGGTACGCAGCGTGCTCGGCGTCGTCCACCTCAAGGACGTCGTCAAGGCCGGCATCCGCGAGCGCTTCGACGAGCTGCGCCGGATGGGCATCCGCACCGTGATGATCACCGGCGACAACCCGCATGACCGCCCGGGCCATCGCCGAGGAGGCCGGCGTCGACGACTTCCTCGCCGAGGCGACCCCCGAGGACAAGATGGCCCTGATCAAGCGCGAGCAGGAGGGTGGCCGGCTGGTCGCGATGACCGGCGACGGCACCAACGACGCACCGGCGCTCGCCCAGGCCGACGTCGGCGTCGCGATGAACACCGGCACGTCGGCCGCCAAGGAGGCCGGCAACATGGTCGACCTCGACTCCAATCCGACGAAGCTCATCGAGATCGTCGAGATCGGCAAGCAGCTGCTCATCACGCGCGGCGCGCTGACGACGTTCTCCGTCGCCAACGACATCGCCAAGTACTTCGCGATCATCCCGGCGATGTTCGTCGTCGCCTACCCGGGCCTGGACGCGCTCAACGTCATGCACCTCGCGAGCCCCGACGTCGGCGATCCTGTCGGCGGTCGTCTTCAACGCGCTGATCATCATCGCGCTCATCCCGCTCGCGCTGCGCGGCGTGCGATACCGACCCGCGAGCGCCTCGAAGCTGCTCAGCCGCAACCTGTGGATCTACGGACTCGGCGGCATCGTCGTGCCGTTCGTCGGCATCAAGGTCCTCGACCTCGCTCATCTCCAGCATCCCCGGGATCGGGTGATCACCATGAACCTCGCACTTCGCCAAGCCTGGGTCAGCCTGCGCTTCCTCGTGGTGATGACCATCGTCCTTGGCATCGCCTATCCGGTCGCGCTGTTCGCGGTCGGCCGACTGGTTCCCGGAACGAGCAACGGCTCCTACCTGTCATCGACGTCGGGGACGGTCGTCGGATCGGCGCTCATCGGCCAGCCGTTCGAGGGGGCCGAGTGGTTCTGGCCACGGCCCTCGGCGGCCGGCGACGGGTACGACCCTCTCAGCAGCGGCGGGACCGAACCTCGCGGCCGGCAACCCCGACCTCGTGCAGGCCGTCGCCGATCGCAAGGCCAGCCTGGCGGCTGCCGATGGCGTCGCGCCGGAGATGGTGCCGGCGGACGCGGTGACCTCCAGCGGAAGCGGCCTGGATCCCGATGTCAGCCCCGAGTACGCGAGACAGCAGGTCGCCCGAGTGGCGGCGGCTCGCAACCTCGACCCATCCGTCGTGGACGCCCTGGTCGCCGATGCGACCCAGGGCCGGCTGCTCGGCTTCATCGGCGAGCCCCGAGTCAACGTGCTGCAGCTCAACCTGGCACTGGAGAACCTGGGGTGAACGAGCCGGCGCCGACCCCCGACCCACCGGAGCGTGGGGAGCAGCGCTTCCGACCGGACCACAATGGTGGCGTGACCCGCGGCCGACTTCGCATCTACCTGGGCGCCGCGCCGGGCGTCGGCAAGACATACGCCATGCTCGGCGAGGCGCACCGTCGCCTCGAGCGCGGCACCGACATCGTCGCGGCGCTCATCGAGACCCACGATCGGCGCCACACCGCGGACATGATCACCGGCCTGGAGGTCGTGCCGCGGCGGGTCATGGACTACCGCGGCGCGAGCTTCGAGGAGATGGACCTCGATGCCGTCCTCGCCAGGCGTCCGCATGTGGCCCTCGTGGACGAACTGGCGCATACGAACGTGCCGGGGTCGCGCAACACCAAGCGGTGGGAGGACATCGACGAGCTGCTGGACGCCGGCATCGACGTCATCTCGACCGTCAACATCCAGCACCTCGAGTCGCTGAACGACGTCGTCGAGGCCATCACGGGCATCAAGCAGCGCGAGACCGTCCCGGATGCGGTCGTGCGGGCCGCCGACCAGCTCGAGCTCGTCGACATGAGCCCCGAGGCGCTGCGACGCCGCCTGGCCCACGGGAACGTCTACCTGCCCGAGAAGGTCGACGCCGCCCTCGGCAACTACTTCCGCGCCGGCAACCTCACGGCTCTTCGAGAGCTTGCCTTGCTGTGGCTCGCCGATCGTGTGGAGGAAGGACTGGAGCGCTACCGCGCCGACCACGGCATCCAGGAGACCTGGGCGGCCCGCACCCGGATCGTCGTGGCCCTCACCGGAGGACCGGAGGGCGGCACCCTGCTGCGGCGCGGCTCCCTCATCTCCGGCCGGAGTGCCGGCCGGGCCCTGGTGGCCGTGCACGTCGTCCGCGGCGACGGCACCCTGGGTGCCAGGCCGGATGACGTGGCGCGCCTGCGTCAGCTGACCGAGGACCTCGGCGGCACATTCCACACGGTCGTCGGAGAGGACGTGGCGACAGCGGTGCTGGAGTTCGCGCGGTCCGTCAACGGCACGCAGGTCGTCGTCGGGGCATCGCGCCGCAGCCGCCTGAGCGCCGCGGTGAGGCCCAGCACCGCTGACGACATCGTCCGTGACTCCGGCGACATCGACGTCCACGTCGTGTCGCACGAGAAGGCAGGTCGGCGGCGACCGACGTTGGGTCGGCCGCACCACGCGGGCACCCGACGAGGCTGGGCGTGGGTCCTCGCCCCCGTCATACCCGCCGGTCTGACACTCGTGCTCCTGCCCTTCCGCGATGCGTTGAGCCTGTCGACGGTCCTGCTCGCCTACCTGCTCGGTGTCGTCGCCTCATCCCTCGTGGGCGGCCTCCTGCCCGCCGTCGGGACCGCGGTCGTCGCCGGACTCCTCGTCAACTTCTTCTTCGTCCCGCCGGTCGGCACCTTCACCATCGCAGAGCCCGAGAACGCCTTCGCCATCGTCACGTTCATCATCGTCGCCTCGGTCGTGGCCACCATCGTCGACCGCAGCACCGCCCTGGCCCAGGAGGCCGCTCGACGCCGCGCCGAGGCGAACGTCCTGGCCGCCCTGTCGGTCGGAGTCCTCGGACGTGGCAACGGCGTCAAGGCGCTGCTCGACCAGGCATGCGAGACGTTCGGCATGCGCAGCGCCGCCCTGTTCGAGATCGCGGCCGATGGTCGGGGAATGTCCGTCGTCGAGATCTCGGGCGACTTCCCGCCGAAGTCCCTCGACGACGCCGATGTGTCCGTCGACGCGGGACCCGGGCTCGTGATGGCGCTGTCCGGATCCCCGCTCCCCGCCTCCGACCGCCGCATGCTGGACGCCTTCGCAGCCCAGGCCGCCGCCGTCCTCGATCGCAACCGGCTTACCGCGCGTGCCGCGGATGCCACTCGACTGCGTGAGACCGACGCCATCCGTACCGCCTTGATCGCTGCCGTCTCGCATGACCTGCGCACGCCGCTGACCGGGATCAAGGCAGCCATCTCGACCCTGCAGGACCCGACCATCACCCTGGCGGATGCCGACCGGGCGATCCTGCTCGACAGCGCCGACGTCGCCGCTGATCGGCTCGACTCACTGCTGTCGAACCTGCTCGATCTCAGCCGTATCCAGACCGGAGCCGTCCGTCCGATCCTCGAGCCCGTGTCCTTGGACGAGATCCTCCAGCGTGCGCTTCGCGGAGTGCCCGACGATGCCGTCCTGGACGAGACCGAGGAGACCCTCCCCCTGGTCCTCACCGATGCCGGACTCCTCGAACGCGCCGTGGCGAACCTCGTGGAGAACGCGATGCGGCATGCCCCGCCGGGCATGCCCGTGCGACTGTGTGCCGCCGTGGTTCCGGATCGGACGATGCAATTGCGCATCGTCGACCGCGGCTCCGGCGTCGCCGAGGGTGACAGGGAGCGCATGTTCATGCCCTTCCAGCGACTGGGCGATGCGCCGGACGGGACAGGTGTGGGCCTCGGCCTGGCGGTGGCACGTGGTCTGAGCGACGCCGTGGGAGCCACCCTCGAAGCCGAGGACACCCCCGGTGGCGGGCTGACGATGGTCGTGTCCATCCCACTCGCGCAGCAGGACGGCGTGGGAGGCGCACCGCGGGTCGAAGGACCGGGGAACGAGGCATGACAAGGGTCCTGCTCGTCGACGACGACCTGCCCCTGGGCCGGGCGCTGGGGATCAACCTGAGGGCCCACGGCCTGGAGTTCGAGTTGGCCACGACCGGGCTGGCGGCCCTGGACCTCGTCGCCCGATTCCACCCCGACGTCGTCATCCTCGACCTCGGCCTGCCGGACCTGGATGGCATCGACGTCCTCCACGGCATCCGTGGCTGGAATCCCGTCCCGGTCGTGGTCCTGTCCGCCCGGGCGACCAGCGACGAGAAGGTCGCCGCGCTCGATGCCGGCGCCGACGACTACATCACCAAGCCCTTCGAGATGAATGAGCTGCTCGCCCGAGTCCGGGCCGCCGTGCGGCGAGGGGCAATGGCCGGCGAGAGCACCGGCTCTCACGTCGTCGCAACGGCCTCCTTCGAGATCGACCTCTCCTCGGGCATGGTGACCCGGAACGGAGCGCAGGTCCGGCTCACTCCCACGGAGTACCACCTCCTCGAAGTCCTGGCGCGCCACAGCGGCCGCCTCGTGCCTCAGCAGCAACTGCTCAGGGATGTCTGGGGGCCCGGCTACGAGAAGGAGACCCACTACCTGCGCGTCTACATGGCCCAGCTGCGCCGCAAGCTCGAGCCCGACCCCGCCCATCCCGCCCACCTCATCACCGAACCGGGCCTCGGCTACCGCCTGGATGAATGAGCCGGGCCCGCTCCGGTACGTCGTCGCCCTCGCGACCACGGGCTTCGCCAGGCCCCCGTGATCGACGGCGCCTGGGTGCCTGGGTGCCTGCGTTCGCTGCCGTCGTGAGCGACCCGTCGGTCGAGCAGGCCGATTCCAGGTCACAACTTCATCTCGTTCCTTGACCGATGGGTACAGGCCTTCTAAGGTTTATTTAGTACTTCACAAAGGGGCGTAGGAATGGCAAGTCGGAATGCGGGTCGGACCGATGTCAACCGGTCGGCCGTCCTGGCGCACCTGGGTGCGCACGGCCCGGCATCGCGTGCGGATCTCGCGAGGGCGCTGAACGTGTCGCCCGCCCTCATGACGTCGTTGACCAAGGACCTCATCGCGGATGGCCTCCTCCAGGAGCTGGACCATTCGCGCTCCCAGGGCGGCCGGCCGGCGCGCATGCTGGGCCTCGTCTCGTCGGCGGGTCGCGCGATCGGCGTCAAGGTGGTCGCCGACCACGTCACCTTCGTCGAGGTCGGCATCGACGGCACGGTTCGGCGCTCGGCGCGCGTCTCCTTCGATGCGTTCAGGGCGACCTTCCTGGCGGACCTGACCGGGCTTCTGCGCCAATTCATCGCCGACGGCACCCGCGAGCCGCTCCTGGGCATCGGCGTGTGCGTGCCCGGGAGCGTCGATCGGCAGGACAACGGAGTCGTGGACGCCGTTCTCATGGGCTGGCGTCAGGTGCCGATCGGACCGACCCTGAGGCGCGAGTTCTCCCTTCCGGTCCTGGTCGAGAACAACGTCAACGCGCTCGCGGTTGCGGAGAGGCTGTACGGACTCGGTCGCCGCTACGAGAACTTCCTGGTTGTCACGATCGGCACGGGAGTCGGGGCCGGGATCGTCGTCGACGGCTTCGTCCTGCGCGGCTCCTCAGGCGGGGCGGGCGAGATCGGGCACATCCCCATGGTCACCCAGGGCCCCCAGTGCACCTGCGGGAATGTCGGCTGTCTCGAGGCGCTGATCGGCGAGGTCGCGCTGGTGCATCTCGCTCGCTCGCGCAAGGTCATCGGCCCGCGGAGCGGCATCGCGGCCCTGCAGGCCAAGGCCGATGGGGGCGACCCCGGTGCGGAGGGCGTCTTCCGCGAGGCGGGCGAGCAACTCGGGCGAGCGCTCGCCGGTGTCGTCAATGTCCTCGATCCGGAGATCGTGATCATCCTGGGTGAGGGAACCGTCGCGTGGAAGCACTGGGCCACGGGATTCGAGCCCAGCCTGCGGTCGTCATTGATGCACAGTCGTCGAGGCGTGGCCGTCGCCGTCGAGACGTGGCAGGACGAGAGCTGGGCGCAGGGCGCAGCAGCCATCGTCCTGGCCACTCCGTTCGACTCCGACGGTGTGGCGGGCGATCAGGGCCGCCTCGTGCGGGAGCGACTGGTCGAGCAGGCCTCACCCCAGGGCGCGTCCTCGTGAGCCTGTCCAACGCACAGACGTCGCTCCTGGACCGATCCGCTCCACCGCCCGTCAGGATCCCAGTGGCGCGACGGCCCCGGAGGGAACGAGTCAAGAACTCCCTGACGATCCTTGCGTTCCTGCTGCCGAGCGCCGTGCCGCTCGTCCTGTTCGTACTGGGGCCGATGGTCGCGGCGGCGTGGGTGAGCCTCCACAAGTGGAACCTGATCTCGCCGATGAAGTTCATCGGCCTCGACAACTACTCATCCCTGCTCACCGATCCGAGAACCGGCTCGATCTTCCTGCACACCGCCTACTACATCCTGGGCTACCTCCCGCTGGTGTACGTCGGTGGTCTCGCCCTCGCCCTCGCGCTGAACACGGCCCTGAAGGGGCGGGCCTTCCTTCGCGGCATCTACTTCCTGCCCGTCGTGACGAGCTGGATCGTCGTCGCGCTCGTGTGGCGGTGGCTGCTGAACCCGAGCAACGGCGTGGTCAACGCCGTCCTCGGGTTCTTCGGGATCCAGGGACCCGGCTGGTGGAGTGACCCCACGTGGGCGATGCCCTCCATCATCATCGCGTCGGCCTGGAAGGACCTTGGCTTCGTCATGGTGATCCTGCTCGCCGGACTGCAGGCGATCTCCCCGGAGATGTACGACGCCGCCAAGGTCGACGGCGCGGGCTGGTGGAGACAGCTGTGGAGCATCACCCTGCCCCTGCTGTCCCCGTCGACCTTCTTCGTCCTGGTCATCTCGCTCATCAACGGCTTCCAGGTGTTCGACCAGGTGTACGCCATGACCGGTGGCGGACCGGCTGGTTCCAGCCAGGTCGTCGTGCTGCAGATCTACGACCTCACGTTCCGATACGGGCGTGCCGGCGAGGCGTCCGCGCTGTCGTGGATCCTCTTCGCCGTCGTGCTCGCCATCACGGTGATCCAGGTGCGGGGGCAGAAGCGCTGGGTGAACTATGGCTGAGCCCCTGCCGCTGCCGACCGGCGGGCACGCGTGGATCTCGCGTCGGGTGCTGGGAACCGCCGCCCTGTACGCGGTGATCGTCCTTGGCGCCGGCATCATGTTCTTCCCGTTCCTGTGGACGATCATCACGTCGATCAGCCCGGGCACGGGCCTGACCGTGACGCCGTCCCTCATCCCCAGCAACCCGTCGATTGCGGCCTACACGCGCCTGTTCAGCGAGCTGCCCTTCGCCAGGGTCATCGTCAACAGTCTCGTCCTCGCCGGCGCGACGACCGTCATCCAGCTGGTCACGAGTTCGACTGCCGGCTACGCGTTCAGCCGCATGCCGTTCCGCGGACGCTCCGTCGTCTTCGGCGTCTACCTGGCGACCATGATCATCCCGTTGCAGGTGCTCATCGTCCCGCTCTTCGTCGAGATGAAGACGATGGGACTGCTCAACAGCTACCTGGGCGTCCTGCTGCCCGCGTTCACGAGCGCGTTCGGGATCTTCCTGATGCGACAGGCCATCAACACCGTGCCGCGCGAACTGGACGAGGCCGCGACCATCGACGGGGCCGGGCACTTCAGGATCTTCTGGCGCATCATCCTGCCGAATGTCCGACCCGCTCTGGCGACCCTGGCCATCTTCGCGTTCATGGGCAGTTGGAACAGCTTCCTATGGCCACTTGTCGTGCTGCGCTCCCCGGAGCTCCAGACACTCCCCGTTGCCCTGGCCGGGCTTCAGGGCCAGTACACGACCGAGTGGGACATCGTGATGGCCGGTTCGGTCATCAGCGTGATTCCCATGCTCGCTCTCTATGTCTTCGCCCAGAAGTACGTCATTCAGGGCGTAGCAAGCTCAGGGATCAAGTGATCCTCGGGCGACGCACCGCACCACGACGACCAACCACTGGAGATAGGAAACTCATGAAGAGAACGATGACCACAGCGATAGGGCTGGCCGGCGTAGCGGCGCTCGTGCTTTCCGCCTGCTCGTCGAACGGGGCGGAGCCCGCGGCCTCTGCGTCGAGCGGTGCACCGGCCGCCTCGAGCGCCGCCTCGAGTGCTGCCCCCAGCGCTCCGGCGGCAGAACCCGTGACGATCACCTACACCGACTTCATCGCCAACGATGGCAACGAGGAGAACCTCGCAGCGATCGTGGCGGCGTTCGAGGCCGAGAATCCGGGCGTCACGGTAGAGGTCAAGACCCTGCCCTATGCCGACTACGGCACGGCCCTGCAGACCGACCTCGCCGCCGGAACCGTCTCCGACACGTTCGACGTCGAGTACTCGAACTACGCGACCTACCAGGCCAATGGCGTGCTGGCCCCCCTCGAGATCTCGAACCCGGGGGTCTATCGGCAGAGCCTGCTGGATGCCTACTCCACCGATGGCGTTCCGTACGCGCTGCCGAGCTCGTTCTCGGCGGTGGTCATGTACTACAACAAGGACCTGTTCGACAAGGCTGGTATCGCCTACCCGACGAACGACTGGACGTGGGCCGACGAGCAGGCTGCGGCGGAGGCCATCACCGACAAGAAGGCAGGCGTGTGGGGCGACCACCAGCCGGTCAGCTTCTACGAGTACTACAAGACCGTCGCGCAGAGCGGCGGGACGTTCCTGAGCGATGACAAGGCCAGCGTGTCGTTCAACACTCCCGAGGGCCTGTCCGCTGCCGAGTGGCTCGTGAACAAGAGCGGCACGGTCATGCCGACCATCGAGCAGGGCCAGGGCACACCGGACTTCGACACCAACCTGTTCAAGGATGGCAAGCTCGGGATGATGCACACGGGCATCTGGGTCTTCGGCGCCGTGGCCGACGTTCCCTTCAAGTGGGACATCGCCGTGGAGCCCGGCAACACCACGCAGGCCAGCGCGGTCTTCTCCAATGCGGTGGGCGTGTCGGCCACCTCGGAGCACATCGCTGAGGCCACCAAGTGGGCCGAGTTCCTCACCGCGTCGGACATCACCGTGCAGACGCGCCTCGACGCTGGATGGGAACTCCCGCCGATCGCCGACGACGCCAAGCTGGCGACCTACCTGACGAAGGACAACCCCGCCAACCGTCAGGCCGTGTTCGACTCGCTCAACGCGATCGCCCTTCCCCCCGTGGTGGCCTCCGGCCAGCAGGAGATGCAGGACATCACGACCGAGGAGCTCGTAGAGGCACAGTCAGGTCGCAAGACCGCTCAGGAGGCACTCGACTCCGCGGAGCAGCGCATCAACGAGGCAATCGCCGGCTAGTCCATGAAGCGGACGTGGTCCCGAGGCCGGTGAAGGGCCTCGGGACCACGTCTCATGATCCTTGCACCGAACACCACACACTGGGGAGAACGACCTGATGAGCACCGTCGCGAGCCCGTCCCACGAGCTGGACGTGGCCACCCTGGCCGCGCTGGCCGACAGCAGCTACCGCACGATCGTCACCTTGCAGGACCCCTCCGGTGCCTATCCAGCATGCCCGAACTTCTCCGCGTATCGAGGCTACGCCTGGTTCCGCGACGGCTCCTTCACTGCGGATGGCGTGTCCGCCTACGGCGGAGTCGACTCGCCCAACCGGTTCTTCGACTGGTGCAGCCGGATCCTCGTGGCGCGGGAGGGGACCATCGACGCGATCGTCAGGGCGCAGGCCGCCGGGCGGCCCGTCGCGGAGGGCGACATGCTTCCGACGCGATTCACGCTCGCGGGCGGCGAGGGTGACGACGACTGGTGGGACTTCCAGCTCGATGGATACGGAACCTGGCTATGGGCCGTCGTCGAGCATGCGCGGCGGCACGACCTCCTCCTGGACAGGTGGCAGCGGGCCATCGACCTGACCGTCGACTACCTGCTGAGCTCCTGGCAGCGCCCCTGCTTCGACTGGTGGGAGGAGCGCCCGAGCGAGGTGCACGTGTCGACCCTGGCGTGCATCGCGGCGGGCCTGGCCGCGGCGGAGGGCTCGGGCGTCCTTGATTCCCGACGAGGCGACCAGGTCAACCGTGCCCTGGCGCAGATCGACTCGCTCGTGCGGGCACGCGGCGTCGTCGACGGACACCTTGTCAAGTCGCTGGACACGGAGACGGTGGACGGCAGCCTGCTGTCCGCCGTGCATCCACTGGGCGTCTTTCCGGCATCCGACCCCGTCGGTGCGGCCACGATCGCCGCGATCGACGAGCAGCTGAACGTCCAGGGCGGGGTGCACCGGTATCTCGCGGACACCTTCTACGGCGGGGGCCAGTGGCCGCTGCTGAGCTGCATGCTCGGACTGTCCTTCGCTGCGTCCGGGGACGCCGAACGTGCGCTCGAGCAACTGCGCTGGGCGGCATCCACGGTCACGAGCGACGACCAGATGCCCGAGCAGGTCGCCACGCACCTTCTCGACCCGTCGATGCGACAGGAGTGGCTGGACCGATGGGGGACGGTGGCGACGCCGCTCCTGTGGTCGCACGCCATGTACGTCCGCCTGGCCGTCGAGCTGGGGATCGTGGAGGCGGGGCCCCGATGATCCGACACCGTCCCTACGGCTCAGGCCACCCCTACTCCGTCGACACCGAGCAGCGATGGCCGATCGATCCCGTCGACGACGAGCCGCTGGTGCTGGGCGTGCGCACGTCAGGTTCCCCGGTGACCGTCACGCTGGAACTCGCGAAGGGCGGTGATGCTCCGCGCCTCGTGCCCATGGCGCCGGCCCCGACCACCGCTCGCGGTCGCGCCGAGGACGGCGGCCACCTGGCATCGGCGCAGGCGCGCCTCGCGCGCTCCCACGGAGGCTGGCAGGCGACCGTGACCGGGCTTGCGGCGCGTCAGGAGTATCGGTACCGCTTCGCGGCGATCGAGTCCGATGGCGCCACTCAACGCACCCGATGGTTCTCATTCCGGGTGTCCGCCTGGCGTGACAGTGAAGGGCTCGTGTCGGTGACGGGACGTGATCGCGTCCTGCCGGGGTCCGTGCAGGTCCTCGACGATGGCGTTCGCATCCATCGGGTGCGCTGCGCCCTTCCGCTGGCAGCAGGCGAGCACGTGACGGGCTTCGGTGAGCGCTTCGATGCCTTCGACCAGCGTGGGGCTCAGCCTCGACTCGATCGTGTTCGAGCAGTACAAGAGCCAGGGCGCGGAACGCAAGACGTACATTCCCATGCCGTTCGCCCACGTCGTGGGAGGCTCCGGGTGGGGCTTCCACGTGCGGACCTCTCGCCGGGTGTGGTTCGACGTGGCCGAGACCGAGCCTGACCGGATCCTGATCGAGTCCGAGGTCGACGCGCAGTCGTCTGATCCGGGGGTCCTGTCGATCGCGCTCTACGACGGAGCGCCGACGGAGGTCCTCGACGCGTTCCTGCAGGACGCCGGCCGGCCGCAGGAGCTGCCCGACTGGGTCTTCGGACTGTGGGCGAGCAGCAACGAGTGGAACACCCAGGCCGAGGTGATGCGACAGGTCGGGCTGCACCGGGCCCACGACGTCCCGGTCGGCTCGGTCGTGATCGAGGCGTGGAGCGACGAGAGCACGTTCACCATCTGGCGCGACGCGCAGTACGAGGTTGCCAGTGACGGCGCCCCCATGCGCTATGAAGACTTCACGTTCCCTCCCGACGGCGCCTGGCCCGACCCCAAGGGCATGGTCGACGAGCTCCATCGCCGGGGGATTCGCCTTCACCTCTGGCAGATCCCGCTGCTCAAGATGCGTCCGCATCCCGAGGGTCAGGTCAGGGCCGATGCCCAGGCCGCGCTTCGCGAGAGGGTGGTGGTGCAGGAGGAGGCCCCTGACGGATCCCTGCGCCCCTACCGCAATCGGGGCTGGTGGTTCCCGCTCGGACTCATGCCGGACCTGAGCGACGAGCGGGCGGCCGCCTGGTGGACGGAGAAGCGCCGCTATCTCGTGGAGGACGTCGGCATCGACGGATTCAAGACCGACGGCGGGGAGCATGCGTGGGGACGCGACGTGCGCTACCTCGACGGGACACGTGGCGACGAGGGCAACAGCAGGTTCCCCGTGCACTACGCCAAGGCGTTCGGCGACCTGCTGCGTTCCGCCGGCAAGGCTCCGGTGACCTTCAGCCGTGCCGGCTTCACGGGCAGCCAGGCCCACGGCGCCTTCTGGGCCGGCGACGAGAACTCCACCTGGGAGGCGTTCCGCTGGTCCCTGCTCGCAGGACTGTCGGCAGCCTCCTGCGGGATCCTCTACTGGGGATGGGACATCGCCGGCTTCTCCGGCGACGTGCCGGACAGCGAGCTGTACCTGCGGTCGGCGGCGGCGGCGACCTTCGTGCCGATCATGCAGTACCACTCGGAGTTCAACCACCATCGCAAGCCGCTTCGTGACCGCACGCCGTGGAACATCGCCGAGAGGACCGGGGACGAGCGCGTGATCCCGGTCTTCCGGCGATTCGCCCGGATCCGCGAGGGACTGGTGCCGTACCTGGCATCCTCGGCCAGGACGTCGATCGCGACGAGTGCGCCGTTGATGCGGCCGCTCTACTTCGACCATCCAGCCGATCCCGGCGTGTGGAGCCACCCCATCCAGTGGACCCTTGGCGACGACGTGCTGGTCGCCCCCGTCCTGGACCCTGGGGCGAGCGAGTGGGACGCCTACCTCCCCGAGGGCGACTGGGTCGACGCCTTCACCGCAGAGCCGGTCCCGGGCGGAGGCGTCGTGCGCAGAAGCGTGCCGTTGGACGAGATCCCGGTGTTCGTACGAGCCGCCGCGTGGCCCGTGCTCCGAGACGCCTTCCGGGCCCACGAGTAGGGGCGGACGCGTGGAGACCGGCATGAACGACCTCGCGCTCGTTCCCGTATGGGCGGTCCGACACCATGACCAGATCCTGGCCAGGTTCGACTCCTCCCGCGAGAGCGATGTGCGTGAGGCCGCGGGGCGGGCCGACCTGCGCATCAGGATCGGGCAGCGTGGAGGAGGGACGCTGGAACTGGACGGGGAGTGCCTCACCGCGTTCGCTGACGGATTGCCGTTGCCGCTCAGCTCGCAAGGCTTCAGGCTCCTCGAGCACCTCATCAGGGCGGATCGCATCGTGCCGGCCGAGGAACTGATGAGGATCGTATGGGGATCGGCCCACGCCTGCTCCGGCACGACGTTGCGTGCGCTCGTGCATCGTGTTCGAAGGTCGTTGCCCGCGACGTGGTCCCCGTGGCTGAGGACGGTGAGGCTGCAGGGCTACTGGTGGACGGACGTGGCTCGCCCGCCCTACTGATGCGTGGCGTGCTCGTGATCGGCGTGCCCGACGGGCTCGAGCTGGAAGGTGCAGTGGTCGACGTCGAAATGGTGCGCGAGGCATTCACCGAGGGCGTCGAGGATCTGTCCGCCTCTTCCGTCGGCCAGGACGTCGTCGGCCACGACGACGTGGACCGACAGGACGGGGATCCCCGAGGTGAGGGTCCACACGTGGAGGTCGTGGGCGTCCAGGACGCCTGGCGTCTCGAGGATGTGGCTGCGGATCTCGGCCATGTCCGTGCCCTTGGGCGCTGCCTCGAGCAGGACGTCGGTGGCCTCGCGCAGCAGCGACCAGGTACGGGGCAGGATCATCAGCGCGACGAGGACGGAGGCGACGACGTCGGCGCGCTGCCACCCGGTGACGGCGATGAGGATGGCGGCGGCGATGACGGCGAGGGAGCCGAGGGTGTCGCCGAGGACCTCGAGGTAGGCCCCCTTGACGTTGAGGCTGGCCTTCGATCCGGAGCGCAGGACCATCAGGCCGATGAGGTTCGCGACGAGGCCGACGGTGGCGAATGCGATCATGGGACCGCCCTCGACCTCGGGCGGGTTCGTCCACCGCTGCCACGCCTCGAACAGGATGAACACGGCGACGCCGAACAGCAGGACGGCGTTGATGATGGCGGCGAGGATCTCGAGTCGGTAGTAGCCGTACGTCCGCTCGTCCGTGGCGGGCCGGCTGGCGAACGTGACCGCCAGGACCGCGAGCGTGATGCCGGCGACGTCGGTGAACATGTGCCCGGCGTCGGCGAGCAGCGCGAGGCTGCCGGTGACCATGCCGCCGATGACCTCGGCGATCAGGACCGTCGTGGTGATCGCGAGCACGATGAGCAACTGCCTTCGGTGGGCACCGCCGGCGCTCGTGGACGGCCCGTGGCCGTGACCGACGCCCATCAGGCGACGACCCGGTGGACGAGGCGCGTCTCGTGCAGTTCGACGGTCAGGACGAGATCGGCGAGGTCACGCAGTGCATGCGCAAGCGCAGGGTCGGCGAGTTCGTAGCGCACGCGCCGGCCCTCGGGCATTCCGACGATCAGGCCGCAGCCGCGCAGGCGGGACAGGTGGTTGGACACGTTCGCGCGGGTCAACGCCATCGACTCGGCGAGTTCGGCCGGGTACGCCGGACCGTCGAGCAGGGTCAGGAGCACCTGACACCGGGTCGGGTCGGCGAGGGCACGGCCGACGCGGGTGAGTGCGTCGAGGCGGGGTGGGGAGTCAGGCATCCGATGACAATACAGCAGATGCTGTATCATTGCGCCGCGATCACCGACATCGTGCCACGCCGCGGATCCGGTCGTTCGAAGCAGCGACCTCCGTCTAACTATAGTATTCTCTGGAACTATGGAATATCACGCGAAGTGGCCCCCGCAGGGATGCTCGACAACCACGGCGAGGCGGGGCGCATGAGCCGTCGCGAAGCGAAGACCTCCATGTACGAGCAGTTCGCCCGAGCCGGCAAGGGCCTGTCCAACCCCAAGAGACTTGAGCTCATCGACCTCCTCGCCCAGGGAGAGAGGTCCGTCGAGTCCCTCGCGCAGGCGGCGGGCATGGGCCTGTCAACCGTGTCGATGCACCTGCAGGGCCTGAGGGATGCCGGTCTGGTGCGCGTGCGTCGAGACGGAACGTTCAAGTACTACCGGCTCGCGGGGGATGACGTCGCCGCGCTGTTCGCGCTGCTGCGAACCGTGGCCACGACGAACCTGGCCGACGCCGAGCGAGCCGCGGCCGAGTACCTCGGAGCGCCGATGGACCAGGCGGATCCGGTCGCGCGCGCGGAGCTGCTCCGGCGGGCCCGCAGCGGGGGGGTCATCGTCCTGGACGTGCGGCCGAGCGTGGAGTACGCCGCCGGCCACATCCCCGGCGCGGCATGCGTACCGTTGGAGCAGCTGGAGAGATGGATGGACGATCTCGACGACGACGTCGAGATCGTCGCCTACTGCCGGGGCCGGTACTGCGTCCTGGCGTACGACGCGGTGCAGGTGCTCACCGGCTCGGGCCGCAAGGCCCGCCGCCTGGAGGACGGCATGCTCGAATGGCGACTGGCCGGACTACCGGTCGAGACCGGCGCGGCATGACCGCCGACCGCCTGCCCGACTGGGGCAGCGTCCTGGCGATCGTCGCCCATCCGGACGACGAGTCCTTCGGCCTGGGGGCCGTGCTGTCCACGTTCGCGGCCGTCGGCGCCCACGTGTCGGTGCTGTGCTTCACCCGGGGGGAGGCGTCCACCCTGCACGGCGCCGAGGGAGACCTGGCGACGATCCGCGAGCACGAACTGCGGGCCGCAGCGCGCGAGCTCGGCATCGGCGATGTCACGCTGCTGGACTACCCGGATGGCGGCCTGACCGACATCGACCTGCGCGCCCTCGTGGCTGATGCCCTGGATGTTGCGGCCCGCGGAAACCCCGACGGGCTGGTGGCCTTCGACCCCAGCGGGGTAACCGGGCACCCCGACCATCGCAGGGCCACGCAGGTCGCCGTCGAGGTCGCGGCGATGCGCGGAATAGGGCTGCTGGGCTGGACCCTTCCCGCAGCCGTGGTCCACACGCTCAACGACGAGGCAGGGTCCTCACTGTCCGGTCACGAGCACGACGACATCGACATCACGGTCACCGTCGACCGCGCCACGCAGCGCAAGGCCGTCGACTGCCATCCCAGCCAGGCCGTCCCCAGCAGCATCCTGTGGCGACGGCTTGAACTGCTGTCCGACCACGAGCACCTGCGGTGGCTGCACCTGCCGGTCGCCGAGTCGCACCGAGCAATACCCGAAGACCGCCGAACACCATGACCACCACAAGGGAGCGCACCACTATGAACGTCCTGATGATCATCAACGGCTCCGCCTACGGGCTCGACTCCACCTACAACGCGATCCGCCTCGCTGCGTCGATGTCCAAGCGTGACGGCGTCGACGTGACCGTGTTCCTCATGGGCGACGGTGTGACCGCGGCCATGGCCGGGCAGAAGACCCCGGACGGGTACTACAAGCTCGACCGCATGCTCAGCCCGGTCACCCGCAGGGGCGGACAGATCCTGTGCTGCGGCACCTGCATGGATGCCCGCGGCATCACCGCCGAGATGCTCATCGAGGGCGTCGGATCGCTCCACGATGGAGGCTCTCACCGACGCGACCCTCGCCGCCGACAAGGTCCTGGTCTTCTAGTGGCCAGGTGGTGGCAGGCGGTCGACAAGATGTCGCCGGGAGATCGATGGCCATGAAAGACATCATCTACCTGGACCACAACGCCACCACCCCGCTGCTCCCGAGCGTGCTCGACGCGATGCTGCCCTACCTGCGCGAGCACTTCGGCAACCCCTCCAGCGACCATCCGCTCGGCCGCCGTGCCCGAACGGCCGTGGACACCGCACGCGAGCAGGTCGCGGCCCTGCTCACCTGCAACCCTGACGAGATCGTGTTCACCTCCGGCGGGACCGAGGCCAACAACCTCGCCATCCGCGGCGCCGCCGTCACCATGGCGTCGACGCGGCGCGCGATCGTCACGTCAGTGGTCGAGCATCCCGCGACCGTCGAGCCGCTGCGCCGCCTGGAGTCCGAGGGCTGGACGGTCAATCGGCTCGCGGTGACCCGGGAGGGCACGATCGATCCCGTCCTCCTCCCGGCGGCGATGACACCGGAGGTCGCCCTCGCCACGATCATGCTGGCCCAGAACGAGACCGGGGCCATCCTGCCGATCGCCGAGGCCGGCCACGCAGCGCACGCCGCCGGCGCACTGATGCACACCGACGCCGCCCAGGCCGTCGGCAAGACCCCCATCCGCGTCGACGACCTCAACGTCGACCTGCTGTCCATCGCCGGCCACAAGTTCAACGCCCCCAAGGGCGTCGGCGCGCTGTACATCCGACGCGGGACCACGGTTCGCCCCGTCCTGCTCGGCGCGTCCCAGGAGCGGGGGATCCGGCCAGGTACCGAGAACGTGGCGAGCATCGTCGGCCTCGGTGCCGCGGCCCAGGCCGCCTCAGGCGGCCTGGCAGAACGACATCTGCACTACGCGGTGCTGCGCGAGGAGCTGTGGGACCAGCTCCGGGCCGTCATCCCCGGACTCACCCGGCACACCCCGATGCACTCCCTGCCCAACACCTTGTCCGTCAGCTTCCCCGGGGTCCTGGGCGCCGACGTCCTCGCACACGCTCCCACTATCGCCGCATCGATCGGTTCGGCGTGCGACTCCGGCGCCGAGCATCCCTCCGCCGTGCTCACTGCCATGGGCGTGGGCCACGCCGAGGCGATGGGCACTGTCCGGCTGTCGCTCGGCCACGGCATCACGACCCAGAACGTCCTCCAGGCGGTCCGCGACCTGAGCCAGTCCTTCCAGGCGATCTGGTCGTAGGCGGAGCCCCCAGTGCGACTGCGACTGGGACTGCTCGAGCGCATGCGCGTCAGGTGGCGACGGCGTCCTCGGACTCGTGGGCGTCGAGCCATCGTTCGCGCGTCACGCACGGCTCACGGAGCATCCACGCCGACGTCCTGCCGTCTCGTCTTCGGACCTTGGGCGGGAGCGTCTCCCGGGGTGCGGATCGTCACGGCCCTGGATGCCATGCCTCAAGCCATTCGGAAGCGCGACTCGCGTGGTCATGATCTTCGCCTTCGCCCTCGCGTAGCATGATTCGTGCGGGTCAAGCCGCATCCGTGCGTTCCGGGGCACGCCCAGGGTTCCCTTCGGGGTGATCGGCGAGACGATGAGCGACGAGGTTCGGATCGACGGCGACGCTGGCCTGCGTCCACCGCCCGACTTCGACGAGATCTGCGTGCGCAACCTCCTGGATACTCCCGGCACCATCTTGTTTTTCAAGGACGCCGAGAGCCGGTTCCTCAGGGCGAGCGTGGATTGCGCGGAAATCAACGGCCGAACCCAGCAGGAGATGGTCGGGCTCACCGACTTCGACCTCACGGACCGTGACCACGCCAGCGAGCTGTTCGACGACGAGCAGCGGATCATCGCCACGGGCCAGTCGTTGATCGACAAGGAGGAGGCCGGCCGGCTCGTCGACCGTCCTGGTACGTGGGTGGAGACCAGCAAGTTCCCGTTGCGCGACGCCGACGGCACGATCATCGGAACCTTCGGATACTCGCGCGATGTGAGTCGCTGGGAACTGGCAGAGCGCGAGCTCGAGCGCATGGCGGAGGCGTACGAGGCCGCCCACGAGCAACAGGTGCTGGTGGAGGCACAGTTGCGGGCGGTCCTGAACGGCTCGATGGACGCGATCGCGAAGTACGACCGGGAACTGCGCTACCAGTACGTCAACCCCGCCGGTGAACGCTTCAAGGGAGCCTCACTGGACGCGCTGGTCGGTCGCACGGACCGGGAGACCGGCATGCCCGAGGCATGGGTGGACACCTACGAGACGGCCATGCGAGGCGTGCTGGAGACCGGGCACTCCGACGACATCGAGTTCTCCGGCATCGAGGCCCCGAGCGGCGAGCCGTCGTGGTTCCACCTGCGGCTGTCGCCGGACCGTGAGGCCTCGGGCGGAATCGTCGGGGTCCTCGTCTCGATTCGGGACGTCACCGGGCTCAAGCGCGCCGAGCAGGCGCAGGCCCACCTGGCGCTTCACGATCCGCTGACCGGACTGGCGAACCGGTCACTGCTGATGGACCGGATCGGCAAGGCGCTCATCCGGCTGGAGCGAACGCCCGGGCTGCTTGCCGTGTTCTTCATCGACCTGGACCGCTTCAAGGACGTCAACGACAGCTACGGTCACGAGGTCGGCGACCGAGTCCTCGTCGACGTCGCCCGTCGATTGGAGCTGATAGCACGGCGGGACGACACGGTTGCCCGCCTCGGCGGCGACGAGTACATCGTCCTGTGTGAACGCGTAACGCTCGTCGACGTCGAGGCGATCGCCGGCCGGATCGTCGCCGCCCTGACGGAGCCGTTCGGCGACGAAGGTGCTTCCTTCCAGCGATCGGCCAGCGTGGGCGTGATGGTGACTGACGACCCCTGCGCCAGCGCGTCCAGTCTGCTGCACGGCGCGGACTCGGCGATGTACCGCGCCAAGATGGCCGGCCGCAACCGCTTCGAGGTCCACCAACCGGGCTAGCTCCGCGGTGCTGCGAGCGACGTCGGCTCGGCGTGGGCCGTCGGGAGCGGGCGAGGCGTCCGGAGGCATGCGGGTGCGGAGCAGCCGGTGGCGACGGATGCCGGACGCACGACCCTCTTCCCGACATCCCCTCTGACGCCTAGCCTCGGGACATGCGCATAGCGATCGGGACACGCAAGGGACTGTGGACGGCCCGCGGCGGCGACACCGGCTGGGCGGTGAGCCAGCCCATTCGCGCCATGGCGGAGTTCAGCAGCGTCGCCTGGATGCCTCGAGGTGAGGGCCGGGGGCCGCGGCTGCTCGCAGGGGCGCGCAGCTGGTTCTGGGGACCATCGGTGCTGGTCAGCGATGACGACGGTGCGACCTGGTCCGAGCCTGAGTCGGGCGCGATCGCCTTCCCGAAGGAGGCCGATGCCGCGGTCGAGCGGATCTGGAACCTGACGCCGGATCCCCGCTACGAGGATGTCGTCTGGGCGGGGTGCGAGCCGCACTCGCTGTGGCGTTCGGCCGACGGCGGCAGCCACTTCACGTTGAACGAGGGGCTGTGGGAGCACCCGCATCGGCCGCAGTGGCATCCCGGCGGCGGTGGCGCGACCATCCACACGATCGTGCCCCGGAAGGACGGATCCATGCTGGTGGCGATGAGCACCGGCGGCGTCTACCGCTCGGCCGACAGCGACGGCGGCTGGGTCCCGGCGAACCGTGGGATCAAGGTCGACTTCCAGCCGGACGAGTACCCCGAGTTCGGCCAGTGCGTGCACCGGATCGCCGTCGACGCGCTGGACGAGAACCGGGTGTACGCCCAGAACCACGGCGGGGTCTTCCGATCCGACGACGGCGGGGAGCACTGGCAGCCCATCGCCTCGGGCCTGCCCAAGGACTTCGGCTTCGTCGTGCTCGCCCACCCGACGAGAGGGCGCACTGCGTGGGTGATCCCCATCGACCCGGAGACCATGTTCCCGCCGGACGGTCGGCTGCGGCCGTGGCGGACCGACGACGCCGGAGGAACCTGGACGGAAGTCGGAAACGGCCTGCCGGACGGCCACTACGCGTCCGTGATGCGCGACGCCGCGCACGTCGTCGAGTACGACGATGACGCCGCCCTCGCGTTCGGTACCCGCAACGGCTGCGTGTTCGCCAGCCTCGATGGGGGAGGAACCTTCAGCCAGGTCGCCTCCGGACTGCCCGATGTGCTTTCGGTCCGGATCAGCCCCTGACATGGTCGTCGCTCCGAGATCGGTGACCGTCCGGCTCCCGCACTCCCTGGCGGAGCACGCCGGTGGCGTGCGGGAGCTCGCTTTCGACGTCGGGATCGACGGCGCCGTCAGCCTCGGCGACATCCTTGAGCAGCTCGGGCGGGCGGCGCCGGCGGTCGGGCGTCGCGTTCAGGACGAGACCGGGGCCATCCGGCGCTTCGTCAACGTCTACGTGGGCGAGGACGAGTGCCGAACGCTTGACGGCCTGCGCACGACCGTGCCGCCGGGCACCGTGCTGCACGTGATCCCCTCTGTCGCAGGAGGCTAGCGGTCATCCCCGGCGGGGGCGATCTCGGCGATGAGGGACTCGATGCGGCGGCGGATGTCGTCGCGGATCGGGCGGACGGCGTCGACTCCCTGCCCGGCGGGATCGTCGAGCCTCCAGTCCTCGTATCGCTTGCCCGGGTAGACGGGGCAGACGTCGCCGCAGCCCATCGTGATGACGATGTCGGACTCCCGGACGGCCTGGTCGGTGAGCACCTTGGGGACCTCGACGCGGATGTCGATGCCCTCCTCGAGCAGGGCCTCGACGACCGCGGCGTTCACGGAGTCGGCCGGCGCGGAGCCGGCGGATCGCACCTCGACGCGGTCACCGGCGAGGTGGGTGAGGTAGGCGGCGGCCATCTGGGACCGGCCGGCGTTGTGGATGCACACGAAAAGGACGGAGGGCTTGTCGCTCATGCGGGGATCGACTCTCTTCTCGAGGGGGTGGCAGGTGCTGCAGGGTCAGTCATGCGGGTTGGGACCGTGGTGGATCGGGTCGGGAAGGTCGAGCGGCTCGGCGGCGCCGGGTCGGGGGTAGAAGAACTCGGTCAGCAGCGCCCCGACGACCGCACCGATGACCTGGAAGACGACGAAGAGCGGGACGCTGGCGGGGGCAATGCCGGTGAACGTGTCGGTGAATGCCCGGCCGATGGTCACGGCGGGGTTCGCGAAGGACGTCGACGACGTGAAGAAGTACGCCGCGCCGATCCACGCAGGCACCAGCACCGCGCCGAGATGCCCGCGGTCGGTGCGAGTCAGGGCGCCGATGACCAGGAGCAGGCCGGCAGTGGCGACGATCTCGCCGAGCCAGATGGGGAACCCACTGCGAAGGTGGGTGGACGCCTGCCAGGCGGGCAGGTCGAACATCAGGTTCGCCAGCGCGACACCGGCCAGGGCGCCGGCGACCTGCGCGACGACGTACACCCCGGCCTCCGCGGACGGCATCTCCCGGCGGACGACCGCGACACCGGTGACCACCGGGTTGAAGTGCGCGCCCGAGATCGGGCCCACAGACCAGATCAGCACGCCCAGCGCGGACACCGTCGCGACCGCGTTGATGAGCAGCGCCAACGCCAGGTTGTCCGACAGCTGTGTGCCCATGATCCCCGACCCGACGACGCTGGCCACCAGCATTGCGGTGCCGAGGAACTCGGCGGCGCCGCGGCGCTCGAGTCGGTGTGACATGACGAAACCTCTCCCGGAAGTGACGGGTGGAGACTACTTGACAGTCCCGTATAACTCAAAGAGTATTGAGTCAAGAAGTATTGATCAACTTTGCAGGGAGGTTGCGATGACTGTCGCCCTTGCCGAGCGGGCCCGCATCCTCAGCGCCCTCGGCGACCCCAGTCGCCTCGCGGTGGTGGACCTGCTGCAGGTGCAGGATCTCTCACCGGATTCCCTGTCGGCCACCCTGGATATCCCGGGCAATCTCCTTGCCCACCACCTGAAGGTCCTCGAGGCGGCCGGGGTGGTCATCCGGGAGCACTCGCAGAACGACAAGCGCCGCACGTACGTGCAACTCGTGCCCGGCTCGCTCGAGGGCCTGCTGCCGCAGGCAGCGGAGATGACGGCCTCTCGCGTGGTGTTCGTGTGCACCCACAACTCCGCGCGCTCGGTCCTGGCCGACGCCCTGTGGCGAGCCTCCAGCGACATCCCGAGCACCTCGGCCGGCACCCACCCGGCCGACCGCATAAATCCGAGAGCCCAGAAGGCCGCCGAGCGCTGTGGGTTGACCATCGCGCAGAAGGCGCCCCAGTCCATCGACGACGTCCTGCGCTCCGACGACGTGATCGTGTCCGTGTGCGACTCCGTCAACGAGGAGCTCGGCCCCCGGTCGAATGCCCGCATCCACTGGTCCGTGCCGGACCCGGCCCGGGTCGGCACGGACGCTGCCTTCCGCGACACCGTCGACGAGCTTCGTGAGCGCGTCGACCTGCTCGTCCCGATCATGCGACCCCACCGCTACACCACCAGGAGGAGCCCCCGATGACCGTCACCTGCTTCCGCGACGACATTCCCCTCCTCCACCTGACCACCCTGCGCTCCTCCGCCCTGCTCCTGCAGAAGGACTTCGCCGGCATGTTCGGCACGGAGACGATCGAGCGCTTCCTCGTCACCTCCTACGACGAGTTCGCGTCGCGCTTGGCCAATGACACGTACCTGCCGATGTTCGCCGAGCGGTTCGCCCGCGAACGCCTCAGCGCCCTTGCCCGCGTCGAGGGCAAGGGCGACGACCACCGGCCCGTTGTCCTGTTCCTGTGCACCCACAACGCCGGGCGCTCCCAGATCGCTCTCGGCTACTTCCGGCGAGCTCGCCGGCGGCCGGGCCGTCGGCTGGTCGGGTGGCTCGGAGCCGGGCAACGAGGTCAACCCCGCCGCGGTCGCCGCGATGGCCGAGGTGGGCATCGACATCTCGGGCGAGTTCCCCAAGCCGTGGACCGACGAGGTCGTCCGCGCCGCGGACGTCGTCGTGACGATGGGCTGCGGCGACGCCTGCCCACTCTTCCCCGGCAAGCGGTACGAGGACTGGACCCTCACCGACCCCAACGGCCTGGATGTCGAGGCCGTGCGCCCCATCCGCGACGAGATCAGGACCCGGGTCGAGGCGCTTCTCGCGCAGCTCGGCGTCCTCGTCGGATAGCCGCCGCCGAGACGTCCTGGGGACGCTGAGTATCGATCGACTCCTCGAGCTCGGCGATGGCGTCCTGCTGCCGGGCGACGAGCTCCTTGAGGGCAGCGAGCCGCTGCTGGATGTCCGGCACCGGGCGGGCCTCCTCCTCCTCCTTCTTCGCGGGCGGGGTCAGGAAGAGGTTGGCGAGGTAGCCGGTGAGAGTGCCGAAGATGCCGACGCCGACCACGATGATGACAGTGCCGAGAACTCGTCCGGGATTGCTGATGGGGTACTGGTCGCCGTAGCCGACCGTCGACATGGTCACGACGATGTACCAGATGGCATCGGAGGCGGTATCGATATTGGCGCCCGGGACGCCTTGCTCGAGGCGGAGCATCTCAAGGGAGCCGAACTCCAGGACCAGGATGCCGATGAGCAGCAGCATGAGCAGGGCACTGCCGGCCCGGTCCTTGAAGATCGCGCGGGCGATGTTGCGGGCTCCGTACTCCGTGAGCAGGCGGTACACCTTCACGAGCCGGAAGACGCGCAGGATCTTGGTCTGCTGGAACGGCAGCGAGGCGAGCAGGTCCGCCCAGCCCCAGTTGCGCCAGAAGTAGTAGCCCCGGTCGGGAGCGGTCTTCAGGCGGAAGAGGAAGTCGATGAGGAAGATGAGCGTGAGCGGGACGTTCATGACCATCAGGACGTAGTCGAGCGCCTGGTCCGTGAACGCGTACATGAGCACGAGGTTGAGGATCGACAGGATCGACAGTGCCCCGATGAAGATCTCGTAGCCGGGGTTCTTCAGGCCACTGGGCTTCTTCGCCTGTGCGTCCGCCGGGCGGCCGTCGTCGACGGGATGGGACATGCCGACATTCTGGCGCGGCGACGGTCGTCGTCCCCGCAGGCGCGCACTGGAGTCACTGCGTCGGGAACAGGGGGGAGCCTCACCTGAGCCGCACTCGCAACGACTTTGCGTGTGAACTGCCTCACGATCCACGAGGGGATGTCCGCGAGCAGCCCCAATTCCGAGATATGTTGTGTGCGGGAACAAAATTCCCCTGATTGAGAAGGAGAGTGAGTCATGGGCAACCGCCTCTTGCATCGCCTGCTCCCGTCCACCGATCCGGACAACTGGTCGCCTGAGCAGTGGCGACGCCACCTGCTTTCGACTGCGGCCTCGCAGAGCGAGCGCGACGACATCCTCGCGATGTTCCGGGACGCATAGCGTTCATCCAGCGCGGGCCTGGCGGGGACACCCCCGGCCAGGCCCGCGCTGCTGTCGACGGCCCGTCTGTCGACGGCCCCACACGCCACGGGGCTCCACCCAACCCCTCTAGGCGGCAGCACTGATGTTCGACGACATCCTCCGCAGCAAGGACATGGGCGGCGGGGCGAACACCCTCTGGGTGTCCTCCACGAGTCCACGGGAAGGGCACCCGCATCCGGTGCGATGAGGAGAATCAGCCTCCGAACGCGGCGAGATGCCGCTGGGACGCAGCGCGCAGGTTGGTGTAGACCTGAAGGACGTCGGGTGCGGTGACGCCGCTCATCGCGGCGGTGAGGGCGGCGATGTCGGCCTTCTCGACGGTGACGCCTGCGGCCAGGGCGGTGGCGTCGGAGGTGGCGCCCGCGACCAGGCCGTCGTACAGCGATTGGAAGCTGGCGGTGAAGAATTCGCCGACCGCCAGGCCGGCCGTCGGGTCAGCGATGCCATAGCGGGTCAGCAGCGTTCGCACGGCCGTCTGGTGCCTCGTCTCGGCGTTCGCGATGCGGGCGAACTGGTAGTCGGCCGGGAACGCGGCGGCCAGCGTGACGTAGAGGTCGTGCGCGAGCTTCTCCTCCTCGGCCATCGCCGCCAGCGCGGACTTCTGGCTCGCCGTGAGGGTGCCCGAGGCCGCAATGACCCCGCCTTGGCCGCGCATGCCCGCGCCCATCCCACCGCCCATGCCGCCACCGCGGCCGTAGCCCTGACCGCTGCCGTTCGCAGCCGGCCCGTTCATGCCCATGCCAGTGGGGGTGGTTCCGGTGATGGGGCATGTCGCGGTGCCGTCGGTGGCAATGGGCGTCGGGGGACCGGCGGCCGCGAAGGCCGGGACGCCGGCCAGCGCGACGACGGTGAGGCCGGTGGCCAGAATCCCGGTGATGGCGAGGGTGCGACGCATGATGAACTCCTAGGGGCAAGGGCCCGGAACTGTCCGGGCCGTTCGGTTGGTGTGCTGCTGCCCACTGTGGCGAACCGATGTGGATCCCCGATGCGCACGATGTGGAGATCGCGTGGAGTTCTGCCCCGTGGAGTCTCCGGGGTACCCGTCGGCCCGCGTTGTTGGGCAGGATGGCATCCATGGCCACGATCCTGGTTGTCGAGGACGAGCGCGACATCCGCGAACTCCTGCGCAGGTACCTGGAGCGCGCGGGGCATTCGGTCCTGACCACCGGCAGCGGTGCGGAGGCCTTGGCGCTCCTTGAGGGCAGCGCACCCGACCTGGTCCTCCTCGACCTGGGCCTCCCGGACGTCGACGGGTTCGAGGTGCTGCAGCGCGCCACCGAGCTGGCGACTGCGGTGATCGCCCTCACCGCGCGCAGCTCGGTCGAGGACCGCATCCGGGGCCTGGAGCGAGGGGCCGACGACTATGTGACCAAGCCGTTCAGCCCGCAGGAGGTGGTGCTGCGCGTCGGCCTGGTCCTGGGACGGCACTCGTCGACGGTGATCTCGGACATCGAGTCGTTCGGCAGCGGCCGGCTGCGCGTGGACGACAGGCGCCACGAGGCGTCACTCGACGGTCGTGCCCTCGTCCTGACGCCGTCCGAGTGGGGGGTCCTCACGACGCTGGCGGGGAATCCGGGTCGGGTGTACTCCCGCGCCGAGCTGGTCAACCGCGTCCGCGGGTACGAGTTCGCCGGCTACGAGCGGACGATCGACTCGCACGTGAAGAACCTGCGGCGCAAGCTCGGCGACGACGGAGCGGACATCGTGCTGACGGTGCTGGGCGTCGGCTATCGACTGGGCATGGACCATGATGGCTGAGCGCCGTGCGGGACTGGGCCCGCTGGGGCGCAGACTTCTCGCAGCCTTCGTGCTGGTGGCCCTCTCTTCCGTGATCGTCCTGACCGTCGCGGCACTTGTCGGCACGGCGCGGGGGCTCACCGCCGGCGAGGACGAGCGACGTCAGTCGGCTGCCGTTGCTGCGGCGGACTCGGCAGGCGACGCCTATCGCGCAGCGGGCGGCTGGAAGGGAGCGGACCTCACCCGGGCGGTCGACATCGCGGCCGCGGCGGGAGCGGGCCTGGTCGTCCGTGACGCGGATGGCGCCCTGGTCGCATCCGATGCTGAGACGACTCAAGGCACTGGCGTGCAAGGCAATAGCATGCAGGGCAACGGTACGCAGGGTGCCGGACCGCAGGGTTCGGGTCGCGGTGGCGTCTTTGCTCCCATCATCGTGGATGGCGTCACGGTGGGGAGCGCTCGGCTGGGCTTCGGCTCGCCCGCCACGTCGGCGGCGCAGAGCATTGCGTGGACCTGGATCCTGGTGGCGGCGATCGTGGCCCTTGTGGTGGCGGTTGTTGTCGCCTGGTTCGTGTCGCGGCGCATCGCGCGCCCACTGATGCGCCTGTCGGACGTGGCCAGGTCGTTCGCGTCGGGTGACCGGGCGGCGCGCGCTGCTCCGGCGGACATCGCCGCGCCGGGGGAGCTGGGGGAACTCGCGCGTGCCTTCGACGCGACGGCAGGGGAGGTCTCCCGATCGGAGGAGACCCGGCGGCGCATGGCCTCGGACATCGCCCATGAACTGCGCACGCCGCTCGCCGCGCTGCAGGCGGGATTGGAGGAACTGCGCGACGGACTCGTGGAGCCCGACGACGCCCGACTGGCTGCCCTGCATGCGCAGTCGCTTCGACTGGGGCGAGTCGTGGGGGACCTGGCAGAGCTCTCGGCAGCTGAGACGGCAGCCCTGTCGCTCGACAGGCGAGTCCTCGATCTGGGCTCGCTGGTGCAGGATGCCGTCGCGGCTGCCCGGGCGACCCTCGATGCCGCAGGCATACCGGTATCCGTGGATGCGCCCAGCGGGCTGCTCGTGGATGCGGATCCCGATCGCCTGCATCAGGCTGTCGGCAACCTGCTCGTCAACGCGGCTCGCTACTGCCGATCCGGTGACGCGGTACGCGTGAGCGTCACCTCGGATTTCCGGGCGGCAGTCATCAGCGTCGCGGACACCGGCCCGGGGATTCCTCCGGACGACATCTCGCACGTGTTCGACAGGCTGTGGCGGGGGTCAGCAGACACCGATGTCGCAGGATCGGGTATCGGGCTCGCCGTCGTCCGGGAACTGGTCACCGCGCATGGCGGGACCGTGACGGTCGACTCTGACGGGCGGACGGGCACGACGTTCAGCATCCGCCTGCCGCTGGCCGATCGGAGGTAGCCGGCGCCGCGACCACGGGCTCCCCGCTCAGCGGGAAGGCTGCTGCCGGTGGGCCCGGGCGATGACGAGCAGCGAGATGACCAGGGAGAGCCCGGCCGCGATGGTGAAGACCAGCATCGTGCCCGCCAGGGAGTCCATCGCCTCGGGAGCGGTGAGCATCGTCAGCCCGAGAGTCACGAGGACCGATCCGGCGATGATCTTCAGCGCCCGCCCGTGCCGTTCCTGAAGGCGCCCTCCGCGGAGAGTCACCACGGCGATGCCGAACACCACCAGCTCGTCGAGGAGGAAGACGGACATGTACACCGCGAACAGGGCGACGGCTGCGCCCATCGTCACTCCTCGCTCGACCAGCAGGCTGGTCCACAGCAGCGGCAGCCCCGCGGTGCACGGAGTCTCGATCAGCGAGACCCCGATCGCCAGGGCGATCGTTCCGACCAGTGTCGCGGAGACTCGCCCGTCGGGACTGGCCACGGCACGCATGCGCGCATAGAGGGCCGGACGTGCGGACGGGGCGATGGAAAGCGATGGTCCTGCGTCGGGCCTGACCCCGTCCTTCAGCTGGAGCAGGCCGAACGTGATGGCCACCGTGGCGACGGCGAATCGGATCCACGACAGGCTGCCCATGTAGTCGAGGGCCGAGTAGAACCCGACGATGTACAGGGCGTACATCGTCGCCGTCACGGCCAGGAAGGTGGAGCCGACGATCATGACGCGGCCTCGTGAACCACGACTGAGCACCATCGCGAGGAGGAGGGACAGCACCCACAGCGAGCAGGGATTGACGCCGTCGGCGAACCCGATGACCACCGTGGCCACGAGCAGCGAGGAGGACGACAGGTCGACCGACCCGACCCAGGGCAGGTCCACGGACGGACTGCCCTCCGGGCCGCCCGCCTTGGGGGGCGGGGGCGGCGTCACGGCATCCTGAGGACCTGAGAGCCCAGCGGCGACGACGGCCGTGATCTGCTCGGACACCTCCGCGTTGAAGCCGATCCAGACCCGCTCCCCGATGACGGTAACCGGGACGCCGGTGGCCTCGAAGCCGAGCCGAGTCGCGGTTGCCTCGAGCAGTGCCAGGTTCTCGGCATCATTCCAGACCTCATGCTCCTCGACGACGAGGTCGGGGTACTCCTGGCGCAACTGCATCAGGAAGTCGCGTTCGGCTGCGCAGTGCGGGCAGCCCTCGCCGTGGAACAGGACCAGGGTGACGGGCGTCGTCGGGTTGGCGGACTCCGAGGCAGCGGCGACAGCCGCGCCGTGCGCGGACAGACTCAGCAGGGCTGCGAGGAGAATCGCCAGGCCCCGAAATGCGGCGGTTCGCACACCGCCAGTGTGATCCGCCCGACGGCGGGAGTCAGCGCGACCGAAGCCGCTCGTGTCGAACACCACGATGCGAGGTCAGCGGCACATGTATCCCTTTCGACCTGCTGTGCGTCTATGCAGTGTCGTACCCAACCCGGAAGGACCACTCACTGTGTCTGCGAACGTCAGCACCCTTGATCGCATCATCCGCCTCGTCGTCGCCGTGGTCGCAGCAGCTGCCGCGTTCGCGCTCGGCGCGTCCACTGTGCTCGGCATCGTCCTGCTCGTCGTTGCCGCCATCATGCTCGTCACCGCCGCCGTGGGCTTCTGCCCGCTCTACCGCCTGTTCGGATTCAGCACCAAGAAGAAGGCCGGGGTCTGATGCAGGCTGCCACCCGGGATCTCCGACCGGCTTGCCAAGCAGATACCCCCCGGGGTATAGTTCTGGCACGTTAACCCGTCGTCTTGGAGGTTCCACATGTGCAGTCCCGCCGTCTGCGGCCAGTGCCGCAAGGTCACCTACTCCGGGTGCGGCCAGCACGTCGCCCAGGTCTTGGCCAACGTGCCCCCGGAGAACCGCTGCACCTGCCGCTGAACAGTGCACCGTGCCGACTGACGTGACCACAGCGGAGGCCGGGCCGCTCGACGTGACGACGGTTATCGTCGCCGAGCTGCCCGGCCTTCGCCGGTATGCAAGGACCCTGACCGCCGACGCGGACCGGGCAGATGACCTGGTCCAGGACACGATCGTCCGAGCCCTGGAGAAGTACGACTCCTTCGAGGGCCGCTCGTCACTGTCGACGTGGCTGCACCGGATCATGCACAGCCTCGCAGTCGATGCCTCGCGGCGTCGCGGCGAGACGCCCGCCGACTTCACCGACGAGGCGGCGGAGCGAGTGGAGGTGATGTGGAGCAATGACTCCTACACCGTCGACTCGGCGCTGGTCCTCGAGCGCGCGGAGACCCGCCACGTCCTGCAGGACGCACTCCTGCGCATCCCACTCATCTACCGCTCCGCCGTCGTCCTGCACGACGGCGAGGGCATGTCCGTCGCGGCCATCGCAGACGTCCAGGGCATCAGCCTGCCTGCTGCCAAGCAGCGACTGCGACGTGGCCGCATGATGCTGGTGAGCGAGCTCTCCGGCGACGACCATGGATGGATGTCGGGTGTGCCGATGCGCTGCTGGGACGCCCGCCGGCTGGTCTCCGACTACTTGGACGACGACCTGACCGTGCGTGACCGCGGCCTTCTGCGAGCTCCACCTGCAGGGCTGCCCGACGTGCCCACCCCTGTATGCCGGACTCGTCGGAGTGCGCGCTGCGCTGGGCGCCCGACGTGACCCCGACGACGCCGTTCCGACACCGCTGGCAGAGCGCATCCGCACCCTGCTCGCACCCTGATCCCCGCAGCCCAGACCCTTGACGAACACGACCTCACCGGTTCAGGAATATACCCCCGGGGGTATGATGTTCGAGTGCTTTGAAACCCGACAAAGGAGCGACACGATGGCGACAGTCGAACTGACCGCTGACAACTTCGAGAGCCTGGCCATCCGCGACGGCATCACGCTGGTGGACTTCTGGGCGGCCTGGTGCGGTCCGTGCCGGATGTTCGCACCGGTCTTCGAGAAGGCCTCCGACGCCCACGCTGACATCACCTTCGGCAAGGTCGACACCGAGGCCGAGCAGGTGCTCGCGGCGTCCGCGCACATCACCTCGATACCCACGCTGATGGCCTTCCGGGACGGCATCCTGGTGTACCGCGAGGCCGGCGCCCTTCCCGGACCAGCCCTCGAGGAGCTGATCGAGTCCGTTCGAGCCCTGGACATGGATGAGATCCGGGCGCGCATCGCGGACCAGAAGGTGTCGGCATGATGGCAACGGCTTCCGCGCACGAGACGGCTGCGGCCGTGCAGCGTGGCGAGACGGTGGTCGACGTCCGGACCGCTCCTGAGTTCTCCGGCGGGCACATCCGGCACGCGGTCTTCATGCCCCTGGCCACGGTTCCGCTTCGGCTGTCCGAGCTGGACCGCCGCTCACCCGTCCATGTCGTGTGCGAGTCGGGCGCACGAGCCTTCCAGGCATGCCAGTACCTCGATCAGCACGGCTACCAGGCGATCCACGTGCTCGGTGGCATGCAGGCGTGGCGGGCGAGCGGCCTGCCGGTCGAATCGGGCATCCGCGACCGGGTGGGGAGCTAGCCGGATGGGAGTCTTCTCGCACAGCCACACGCCAGCGGTGACTGCGCCGGCAGCCTTCGAGCTGCTCGAGGCGGATGGCGTCCTCATCGATGTCCGGGAGATGGACGAGTGGCAGGCCGGCCATGCTCCGAGCGCCACCCACGTCCCCCTGTCCCAGCTCGGCGCGGTTGCCGGCGGGTTCGACAGGTCGACGCCCATGGTCGTCATCTGCCGGTCCGGACGACGATCTGACCATGCGGTGTCCGAGCTCTGCAAGGCCGGCTACCAAGCACTCAACCTTGCCGGCGGCATGCAGGCCTGGCAGCAAGCGGGCGGCGCCGTCGTCCGTGACGACGGCACTCCCGGAATGGTGATCTAGACATGAGCAGCCTCGAAGTCATCTCGTTGGACACGCCGAACCTCGGCGACCGCAGCTACGTCGTCGGTCGTGGCTCCTGCGCCATCGTCATCGACCCACAGCGCGACATCGACCGGGTGACGCAGATCCTCGACGAGCGTGGCTGGACCGCCAGTCACGTCATCGAGACGCACTTCCACAACGACTACGTCAGCGGTGGACTCGAACTGGCCCGCCAGACGAGGGCCGAGTACGTCGTGCCCGACGGCATGGACATCTCCTTCACCGCCAATCAGGCGAACGACAAGGACGAGCTGGCCTCCGACGTCGGCCTGATCCGCGTGCTGCACACGCCCGGGCACACCCCCAACCACCTCTCCTACTCGGTGAATGTCGGAGGCGAGGATGTCGCCCTCTTCACCGGAGGCTCGCTGCTCTTCGGCAGCGTCGGCCGTCCGGACCTCCTCGGCCCCGAACTGACCGAGCCGCTCGCCCGCGCCCAGTGGGCGTCGATGCGGCGGATCGCCGAGGAGGTCACCCGCACGGCGCAGGTCTATCCCACGCACGGCTTCGGGTCCTTCTGCAGTGCCACAGCCACCGTGGGCAACGAGTCGACGGTCGCTCAGCAGATGGCCAGCAATCCTGCCTTCTCCGTCGACGAGGAGACGTATCGTCTCCGAGCTCATCGCCGGCCTCGACGCCTTCCCTGCGTACTACGCGCACATGGGCCCGGCCAACCAGGCTGGCGCCGGTCCGATCGACCTCTCGCTGCCCGAGGTGGCTACGGCGCAGGACATCGCGCGGCGGATCGCCGCCGGTGAGTGGGTCGTCGACCTGCGGCACCGTCGCCTGTTCGCCGGCGATCACGTCAAGGGCTCGCTGTCCTTCGACGTGCACGGCAACGCCGTCACCTACCTCGGCTGGATGATCGACTGGGGCACCCCCATCACGCTCCTCGGCGCCGATCCCGACGAGGTGCAGACGATGCAGCGCGAGCTCGTGCGCATCGGTATCGACCGACCCGTCGCCTACGCGGTCGGCGGGACCGGGCAGTGGGCCAGCCCCACCGCTCCGGTTTCGTCCTACAACCGGGCCACGCATGTCGACATGGCCGCCGCGCTCGCCGCGGACTCCGGCCTGCCCATGCTCGACCTGCGGCGCAACAGCGAGTTCGACGACGGCTTCGTCGCCGGCGCGAAGCACGTCCCGCTGCATGAGCTGCGCGGACGCCTCGGCGAGGTGGCCGACTGGGCGCGTGCGAACGCCGACCACGGTCCCGTCTGGCTCTACTGCGGAAGCGGCTTCCGGGCATCGGCGGGCGCGTCCGTTCTCGAGGCGGCCGGGGTCGACATCGTGCACGTCGACGACGACTTCCCGAATGCCGAGAAGGCCGGACTGCCCATCGAAAGGCCCGTGCATGGTCACCGACTCGGTGCTGCCTACGCTGACTGAGCGTGCGGCCGTGAGGCCACCGTCCACCCGCCAGCAGCGAAGAGAAGGGCTCGGCCTTGGTCACCTTTGAGGCGCTGCTGGTCGGCCTCGCCATCGGGGCCGTCCTCGGGCTGATCGGTGCGGGCGGAGCGGTCGTTGCGGTGCCTGCCTTCATCTACCTGTTCGGCTTCTCGCCGCTGCAGGCGACCACCGCCTCCCTGGCCGTGGTGGCCGTGTCGGCCGCGACCGGCGCGATCCCGCGCATCCGCCTCAACCAGGTGCGGATGCGCAAGGCCCTGCTGTTCTGGGGCCTTGGCATCGTGGGCACGTTCGCGGGCGCACGGCTGGCCACCGTGATCCCCGAGCCGGTCGTCGTGACCGGGTTCGCACTGGTCATGCTCGGCGCGGCGTTCGCCATGTGGCGCAAGTCGTCCGCGCAGGAGCCCACGGGGCAGACGCACACCGCGCCCTTGCTGCTGCTGGTCGTCGCGATCGGAATCGGCCTGCTGACCGGTGTCTTCGGGGTCGGGGGCGGCTTCCTCATCGTCCCCGCGCTGGTGCTGATCTTCGGGTTCCCGTTCGCCATCGCGACCGGCACCTCGCTCGTCGTGGTCGCATTGAACAGCCTCACGGCGCTGGTGTTCAAGTACGGCACCTGGAGCCAGATCCCCTGGCACATCCCGCTGCTCGTCATCGCCGGCGGACTGATCGGCTCGGTGGCGGCGTCCACCCTCAATACGGGCATCCCCCAGCGCATCCTCGAGCGGGCCTTCGCCGTTCTGCTCGTGGTGCTCGCGGCGTGGATGGCGGTAGAGACCCTCGTCCTGGGCACATAGGGAAGTCACCCGCCGACCTTGAGGTTGGCGGGCGAATTCCGCAGCGAAACGCCCGCCAACCTCAAGGTCGGCGGGCGTTTCTGCGGAGCTGCTGTCAGCCGCCGAAGAGCCGGGAGAGGAAGCCGCCCTTGGCGGCCGCCTTCTCCGCCGGGGTGCAACTGCACCGCTGGTTCTTGGGGATGCCGCGCAGCACCTCGTTCTTGTGCTGGCCGCACCCGGCCCAGGTGGCCTTCTTGCAGGCCCGGCAGGTCGTCTGGTGGCACATGGTCGTCCCTCTCGAGTAGATGGCGCCGCGGCGGCGTAGGTGCGTCCACTATACCCCTAGGGGTATATGGGTCCGACCATCGGCTCAGGCTCGGCGCCGCGCGAGCATCCGGAGGGTCCGACTGACGATGTAGGCCCACAGGAGCGTCAGGGCGACGGTCGCGAGCAGGCCGAGCACCTGGACGAGCCACACGTCGGTGGCTGCGCCGACAGCCGCGATGGCCAGGGTCATGGCGCCGACGGGGAACACGAAGCCCCACCAGCCCGGATGCACCGGAACGGCGCCCGTCCGGCGCAGGCGGTGCAGCTCGAGGCCTGCGAACCCCGCCCACCACAGGCCGAACCCGATGCCCATGGCCGCCACGAGCACGCCGGCGATCGCACTGGTGAATCCGGGCACCTCTGCTTCGGCGGCCGCCTGCAGCAGGCGGAGCAGCGCGAGACCGAGCACTCCGGCGGGTGCCAGGGGGATCCACAGGGAGGGAGCCATCCCTGCGGGCAGCGGCTCCGTCAGGGCCAGCCGGGCGATCAGCAGCGTGAGGATCGCCAGGAACAGGATGGTGCCGATCCCGAGGAAGGCGAACCCCACGAGAACGAGAAGCGGTGCCAGCTCGGGGCCGGCGGCGATGAGCGGGGCGAGGCCGAGCGGCACGAGGAGGTTCATGACGGGCGGGATCAGCCAGCCGCCGTTGACGCCCTCGAGGCCGGACGCGTTCCGGAGCATGGCTGCCGACCAGGTCAGCCCGAGACCGACGGCGATGACGACCCCGATGGCCAGCAGCACTCCGTCGACCCACAGGCACGCGGTCGCGGGCAGCATCGTGGGACCGATCCGGCCCCAGCCCGCAGACAGCACCAGGAGGCCGGCGGGGAGAGTGGCCAGCATGGCGCCATGGGCGGGATCGCCCAGCTCCGTCAGCAGCGCTGCTCGATTGCCGAGTCTGCGCAGGTAGCGCGGCAGCAGGAAGACCGCGAGGGCGGAGGCGAGGAGAAGGGTTGCCGCGGCTACAGCGCCCAGCCATGCCCAGTCCCACGTCGATGCCTGGGCGGCCAGCGCGAGCGCGAGGGCGCCAGTGCCCATGACCGAGCCGAACCACGCGGGATGTCGGTGCGGATCCGGCGGTGCCATGTGCTGCTCCTCGATGCTCTAATACCCCTAGGGGTATGGTAGTCCACCATGTGGACCGAGTGGGAAGTCGTGGCGGCCTGGCCGCGACGCACATGGTCCGTCGCCCTGTTGAGCGGGATCGTGACTGCGGCGCTCGTGGCGCTGCCGACCGCCGTCATCCCCAACCCTGTCTTCGGCCGCGCGATCGCGGTCACGTGGTGGTCCTACCCGGTCGTGGTCATCACGGGCGTGATGGCCGGGCTGCTCTTCGCCACCTATGTCCGCGACTCCGCCGGGCGCATCCCGCAGGAGCCGGACGCCGAGTTCGACCGCGCGTCCAAGCTGGGCATGGCCGGCACGCTCGTGTCCTTCTTCGCCGTCGGCTGCCCGGTGTGCAACAAGCTTGTCCTCATCGCCCTCGGGGCGACGGGGGCCGTCACGTGGTTCGCTCCCATCCAGCCGTTCCTGGCGGCGTCTTCCATCGTGCTCATGGCCGTCGCACTGCGCATCAGGCTGCGCAACGCGTCAGCGTGCCGTGTGCCGTCCGCCGGAGGCTCGAAGGTCGAGATCTCCTGACCGCTACGGCGTGCTCGGCGCGCCGTCGTCCACCCACGACCGCAGTGTCGGCACGTCCAGCGTGCTGGTACCGCTCTCCTTCAGCTCGGACAGGGTCGTCTCCATCGCCGTGCCGGCCGGAATCGCGAAGTGCGCGAACAGGGCGGCCTGGGTGACCGGATAGGCGTCGATGACCTCCTGCAGCGACATCCAGCCCTTGATCTCGGCCGTCGACGCACCTGACTCGGGAGCCAGCCGCTCGCCGGTCTCGGCGCCCTGTCCGGCCTGCATCGTCTGGCCGGTCGTCCCGAACCAGCCCAGTGCCTGGGAGCCGACGACGAGCAGCGCCACCACGGCGATCAGGCCCCCCACGTAGGCCAGGATGGGAAGCCGCCGATTGGCTCGTTGGGTGGGGGTGGGAGTCGGGTGCGCACTCCTGGGGATGCGCAGCATCGGCTGCTCAGGGGTCTCGGCGGGTGTCTCCGTGCTGGTCATGTGAGCGCGCCTTCCTTGGTTGCGATGTCGGACGAGCGGATCGGGATGCGGGCGGGGAACGTCACCGTCAGGGCGAGGGCGTCCTGGCTGGGGCACGCGGCGACGCACTCCAGGCAGCCGATGCAGGAGGTGTCGGTGACGCGGGTTGCCTGGTTGACCTCGATGGCCATGGGACAGGCGTTGTTGCAGATCTGGCAGCCCAGGCAGGCGTCCGCATTCCGCTGGATGGCGACGGGACTGGCCATTGCGATCAGGCCCTGGACGGCGCCCAGGGGGCAGGTGTACCGGCAGAAGGGCCGATCGACGAACAGGCTCAGGGCGAGAACCGCGATGAGGACGACGAACGCGGTGCTGATCTCGAACTCCGCGACCGACAGCAGCGCATTCCAGGGGTCGACCTCGCGGAACACCATCACCCCGGTGATGGCGCCGCCGCCAACCGCCCAGACGAGCACGACATACCGCCCGTAGCGCAAGGCATGATCCACGCGGGGCCACCACGGCATCCGAGCGCTGATGGCGCGACCCGTGCGTCGCATCCAGGGGGCGCGGCTGGTGACGGCGCGCGCCGTGGCGCGGATGGCCTCCTGGATTGAGCCCAGGGGGCACAGCCACCCGCAGAAGAACCCGCGGCCGATGAGTGCGAGGACCACCACGACCCCGGCGAGCACCAGGTTCGCGGTGTGGACGTGCGACACGGTGGCTCCGGTCGCGATCCACGTCCATGCGGTCTCGAAGCCGCCGAACGGGCAGAAGGCCTCGGCGCTCGCGTAGCCCGGCCCCGCGACCGCCTTCGACCACACGATCCAGGCGATCCAGCCAACGATGGCGGTCTGCACCGAGTGCCGGCTCCACTTGACGCGTCGCGCGTACGAGGAGGAACGACGCGGGACGAGGGTTGCTGGCATGGGCTTCTCCTGCGCTCGCAAGGCGCCGCGATGGCGCCACAGCACAGGTGTATCGATGCCCGAAAGGGCTCACAAGCGGTGAAGGAAATCTCCACACGGTCTCCACAGCAACAACACCCGCCGACCAGATCAGGTCGTGGCAGCCACTGATCCGACTGCAGCGCGAGCATCTCCGGTGATGCCGGCGTGCGCGTGGCACGGGGCGACGACGCGGGCCTGGCCGAGGCGGTCATGGATCGTGCCGTCGGCGTTGATCGGTACGCGGGTGGTCCTGTCCTTCATGGTGTCTCCCAACATTGTGCGAGGACGTGCATGTGCGAGGTCACGCGTCCTGCAGCGCCTTCCTTCCTGCGGGCGAGTGGAAAAGCAGCGCCACGGGACGGCAGATCGAGTGGGCGAACTTGGTGAAGGGGAGTAGGAGCATGAGCTCCAGGGCGACCGCGACGTGGAAGATGAGGACCCAGTAGCCCCACGCGGGTGCACTCGGCACGCAGAGGGCCATCTCGATGACGATGCTCGCCAGCCCGGTCAGCACCATCAGGGCCATGACGGCGATCCCGGTCCAGTGGATCGTCGGACGAGGTCTTCGGACCCTAGCAGGTCCAGGCGAAGGCGTCAGGCGATGAGTGGTGCGTCACGCGCGCGGGGCCAAGAACCCTGTACTGGCAAGGGATTCCTACTACTACAGGCAGCGTATGGTCAGGGCTTGCGACGGCGGACGGCCGCGCAGGCCGGACAGCCGGAGCGTTGCGTGCGCTGGTAGATGGTGGTGCTCCACTCGTGGCCGCACGCCGAGCAGCGCCACGGGAGCCGGGCGCTGGACTTGGCCCTGTAGGCGGAGGGGTCCCAGCCGTCCGCCTCTTCCGCAACCTCGGGATACAGGTCGGCGAGGGTCGCGCCGGGCTCCGGCGTCCGCCGTGCACGTGCTCCTGATCCGTGGGCGCACACCGGGCAGCCGGATCCCTTGACCCGGTTGCCGACGGTCGCCTCCCACTCGTGCCCGACCGGACCGCGCCACCGGACCTTGGCCTTGCTGCCATGCGTGTAGTCGGCGGGGTCGAAGGGGGCGATCATCTCGGCGGCCAGATCGGGGTGCGTGAGTGTGAGCGGGAGTCTCTCGGGCTGACCGCATCTGGGGCATCCGCGATGGCCGTTGGCGCGTGCCCGCACCTCGGCCGTCCACGTGGCCCCGCACTCGAGGCACAGCCACGGCATCTCCACGCGCGACCCGCCGCTGACTCGACGGGGATCCCAGGCATGGGCCTGCAGGGCAACGTGAGGGTTCGTGTCGGCGAGCGAGCGCCCTGCTGCGGGCGTCTGCAGCCTCGAGCACACCGGGCAGTTCTCGCCGCGGACTCGCTCGGCTGCGCTGGCGCGCCAGACATGCCCGAGTGGTCCGCGCCACCAGACCGGGACGTCGCTGTCCTGCGTGACCATGGCGGGATCGAAGGGGGCGAGGATCTGGGCCGCCAACTGCGGGTGGGTCACCGTCAGCGGGGCGGCTGCACAGTGCGGCCTCTTCATGAGTCTCCGCCCCCCATCTTCCTCCCCGAGGATGCAATACCCCTAGGGGTATAATAGGACTACGCGTTCCCCACGAGTCAACGGCAGTGCAGGAAACGTGCCACGTGAGCACCGAGATCGCCTGCGTCCCGATCACTGCCGACCGGCATGTCGGCCACGGCTGGGGCAAGGCGGCCACGGTGACCGTAGCCGACGTACTGGACGGCGACATCGTCGGCTGGCGGACCGAGGGCGTCGGTTGGGACGTGCTCCACGATGCCCCGACGACCCGGGGATGCCGAGCCCCGGGTCGTCGAAGCGTGGCGGGGGAGGCTAGTCGGCGACGCTCCACGTGGCGCTGTCGGCGTCGTAGGTAAGGGTCCGGGTGCAGGCGACGCCGCCCCTGCCGTCGTTGAGCCACTGCCCCCAGCTGGTCGCCCAGCCGCCCGACGACACGACGCCGAGGTTGAGCGTCGGGTCGACGACATCCGCGCAGGTTCCGCCTGCCGGCACTCCCACGGCCTGCTGTACGTCCACCGGGCCAGCGCTGTCGGCTTCCGCCGCCATCGCCGGCGTGGCCATCGCGGCCAGGCCGAGGAGGGCGATCGAGGATGCTGCTGCGACTCGGGTCATTCGCCTGGTGATCATGGTTTCTCCTGGGTGGGGGAGGGCGTTCTGCCCTCGAGTAGCCCCAGAGTCGTGCAGAAGCCTTGTGGGAGCCTGTGGTGCGCCTGCGGACGACCTGTGCCTTCACCGCGAGTCGGGTAGGTTCGCGCACATGCTGACCCTTGGGATCCTCGACCTGTCCGCGTCCGGCTTCGCTGCGGCCCTGGGCCAGGTGACCGACGAGCAATGGCAGGCGCCCACGGGCAACGAGGGGCAGACGGTCCGGCAGCTGGTCGACCATGTCGTGGGCGGCAACCGGATGGCGACGGTCATCCTCGGCGGCGGCACGCGCGAGGACGGACTGGCGGGGTTCGCGAGATCGGCGGGTGACGTCGACATCGTGGCGGCCTTCGAGCAGAGCCGGCGGGAGCAGGCCGAGGCCTTCGCGGCCCCCGGGGCGCTGGAGCGCATGGTCGCTCATCCGGCGATGAGCATGCCGGGGGCGCAGCTGCTCGGGTTCCGCACGACCGAGTATGCGCTGCATGGGTGGGATCTGGCGCGCGCGATCGGTGCCGACGACCGGATCGACCCCACCGTGCTGGCGGCGCTCTGGGAGATGCTGGCGCCGATGACCGCCATGCTCGCTGCCAGCGGGATGTTCGGGGCCGGTCCGAGCAACGCGCTCCTCGAGGATGCATCACTGCAGCATCGGGTGCTCGACCTCTCCGGACGCCGTCCGTAACTGGTCCGTCCCCGTCCACCCGTCTCGAGCAGCCGTCAACGCCAGCCGGTCCGCCGCACGTCGAGCCGGAACAGGTGCTGGATCTCGCGCGGTGGATCCGACAGCGCGGACGCCTTGTCCTCCCACTCCTTGTCGGAGGCGACGAGCCGCCAGTGGTGCTGGTACTCGTGCTCCTGCCACGACCCGACCGAGTACTCCTCCACGAAGCGGCGCGGGATCTCGCCGTCCTTGAGCAGCCGCCACGAGTTGCCGCCCGTGCGCAGCCGGGTACGGCGCACGTGCTCCATCAACGCGCTGAACTCCGCCTCGTCCTCCGGGTCGATCCAGTAGCTGATGGAGACGGCGACCTCGCCGCCGAGCTCGTCCGGGTCGACGACGAGCACGGGCTCGGGCCAGTGCGCCGTCGGCGTGCGGTCGATGTCCTGGAGCTCCTTCAGCGGCAGCCACAGGGCGAACGTCGCGCCCGCCGCCATCACGACGGCCGCGCCCGCGAAGGCGACGTCGAGCCCGAAGCTGTGGGCTGCCCAACCGACGACGAGGGACCCGATCGCCTGGCCGCCGAAGAGAGCGACGGAGAACAGGGCCAGGCCACGCGCTCGCACCCAGGCCGGCAGGTAGACCTGCATGGCGCCCGACATCGCGGCATTGGAGGCCGTCCACGCAGCACCTGCCGGGAACATGAGCGCCATGGCGACTGCAGGCACGGTGACGAACGGCAGTGCCGCGATGACGAGCGCCGCCAGCACGGCGCCGATGCCGACGATGGCATTCGTCGACATCGAGTACCGCAGTCGCGTCACGGAGATGCCGCCGACCACCGCTCCGGCGCCCAGCAGGGCGAACAGGATGCCGTAGCCGCCGGACCCCATGCCCAGCCGCTCGGTCGCGACGAGCGGCAGCAGGGCGAAGATCGCCATCATCGGGCTGGTGAACCAGAAGGACCGGAGCATGAGCTTGAGCACCTGCGGCGAGTGGCGCACGTACCGCACCCCGGTGCGGACAGCGGGGAAGAAGTGCTCCCGATGGGACCGGTGAATGGCCGCGGGCTTCCACCGCGCCAGCACGGTGACCAGGACCGCCGTCGATGCGGCGTTCATGGCGAAGACGGCACCGATGCCGACCTGCGCGACCAGGAGGCCGGCGACGGCCGGGCCGACGATGCGGGCGATGTTGGCGCCGATGCCGACCAGTCCCGCAGCGGGCTGGATTCGCTCGCGGCTGACCAGGTCGGGGATGAGCGACTGGAAGGGGGTGAGCGTGAGTGCTTGACCGCAGCCCAGCAGGGCCGTGAGCAGCAGGAGCGTCACGGGGGTGAGGGCACCGACGAGCATGAGAACGGTCAGCACGAGCCCGACGACGAGCGTGGCCGACTGGACGGAGATGAGCAGGGTGCGTCGGTTGACGTTGTCCGCGAGGACGCCCGCCGGCAGCGCGAGAATGGCCATGGGGGCGGTGAGCGCCACCTGCACCAGGGCGACCAGCGATGCGCTGCCGGGATCGCTGACCAGGAACCACTGCGCGCCCAGGGACTGCATCCACATGCCGATGTTGGCGACGACGGTGGCCGTCCAGAGCCAGCGGAAGGTGCGATGGGTCAGGGGCGAGAACGCGCTCACCCTGTCCGCCACGGCCCGATTCTAGTTGCCCTCGAATACGGCGGTCTCCGGCGATACATTGCCCCGGTGACGTACCCCGCCCTTGACGGCAGCGAACCCGCGGGCATCGTGCCCGAGCTCAAGGCGCTCGACGCCCGTCTGTACGAGGCCGTGGCCGGCGCGCGCACGCCGACCCTCGACGCCTTCTTCCGACGCCTCTCCCGGACGGCCGACAAGTCGGTCCTCTGGCTCGGCGTGGCCGGGGCCCTGGCCCTGGTGGGCGGGCGTTCAGGCAGGCGGGCGGCGGTCAACGGGGTTGCCTCGATCGCATTGGCGTCGGCGTCGGCCAACCTCGTCGGCAAGCAGGTGACCAACCGGCGGCGGCCGGATCGCCTGGGTGCCGGGGTTCCCGGCGAGCGCCACGTGCCGATGCCGGCCTCGACGTCATTCCCCTCGGGCCACTCGGCCTCGGCCTTCGCCTTCGCCGAGGGGGTCGGCGCCGCGGCGCCCGCCCTCGGCGTACCGGTGCGACTGGTCGCCGTCGCCGTCTCCTACTCGCGGGTCCACACGGGCGTCCACTATCCCGGCGACGTCGTGGCCGGGATGCTCATCGGCCTGACGGCGGGCGAGGCCGCGGTCCTGGCGCTGACCGCCGCCCGCCGCCGCTGGCCCATCCCGTAGACCCGCCCGCTGGCTGAGGTCCACAGGAACCTCACAGCCTGCTCTGGCACTCGTCGAGTGCTGACGCGCCAGAGCCGAGGCATGACAACGGCCGCACTGCAGAGGCCTCCCGGGCGGAGGACGACTGCCGCTTCGCCGCCCCCCGTCCGGGCCGTCCACGGACGACTGGCGGGCGATTTCGCCGCCCTGGCCGCCGACGGAGGCCACGCCGACGCTCTGGCCACCGCCCTGATGGTGAGCGGTCCGTCCGGACTGCCCGGCCTGCTCGCCGAGCCGGTGTCCGCCTACGTCGTGGCTGGCGGCCACGTGTGGTTCTCGGGGGGAGGGCCTGCGAGTCGCAGCCTGACGATTCAGGCGACCCCGGCCAGCCTCTCGAGGCGCTCCTCGCCGACGGGATCGTGCGCCTGGAGCGGGATGATCGCGAGTCGGCTCGACAAGCCCTCCACGCGGCCGATCTGCTCGAGCTCGGCAGCGGCGCGCTGCTGCAGGAATGGCGACGTCGGATGGGCCGCAGCCAGGGAGTTGGTGATGACCCAGGCCCAGGGGGTGATGCCCGCCCGGATGAGGTCGTCCTGCAGGACCTGCGCCTCGGTGACGGGAGTGGGCTCGGCGAGGGTGACGAGGAGGACCTTGGTCAGCGCGGGGTCCTGCAGGCGCATGAGCGGCGTCGTGTAGTTGGTGGACTCGCCCATCTGGCGGACGACGTCGCGGTGGTAGGAGCCGGCAGCGTCCAGCAGCAGCAGGGTGTGGCCAGTGGGCGCGGTGTCGACCACCACGAACTCCCGCCGTGACTCGTTGACGATCTTGGAGAACTGCTGGAAGACGGCGACCTCCTCGGTGCAGGGGGAGAGCAGGTCCTCGGCCAGGTTCGCACGCCCGGACTCGTCGAGTCCGGCTCCCTTGGTCGCCATGATGCGATCGCGGTACTCCTGCGTCGCCTGGACGGGGTCGATGCGCGAGACGCGCAGCCCGGGCACCGATCCGCCGAGGGTCTCGGCCAGGTGCGCGGCGGGATCAGTGGTGGTGAGGTGGACCTCGTGGCCGCGGTGGGCCAGGGCCACCGCGATGGCCGCCGCCACAGTCGTCTTGCCGACGCCGCCCTTGCCCATGCACATGATGAGGCCGTGGTCGTCCTGCTCGAGGGCGTCCACGAGTGTCGTGAGGCTCGCGCTGGGTACCGCTGCCTGCCTCGACCCGGTGCTGGTGAGGACGCTCGCCGCATCGCCGAGCAGGGTTGCCAGCGCGTCGATGCCGACCATGTTGGAGGCCTTGAGCGCGATGACGTCGACGGGCAGGCTGCTCAGCGATTCGGGCAGCCGGGAGAGCGCGTGCTGCTCGCGGACGCGAATCGCACCGGCCAGCTCGTCGCCGCTGCCCTCGTCGGGCATGACCCCGTTGACGATGACGTTCGCCGCGTGATGCCGGATTGCGCGAGCTCGCTGGCGGTCCGGTCGATCTCGGCGAGGGCCGACGCCTGCGCACGCGCGACCAGCACGAGGCGGGTGCGGACCGGGTCCTTCAGGGCGGCGACGGCGTCGGCGTAGATGCTCCGCTGCCTGTCCAGGCCGGCGAGCGGGCCGAGGCAGGAAGCGTCGCCCTTGCCCTCGTCGAGGAAGTCGGTCCACGACCCGGGCAGCTGGAGCAGGCGGATCGTGTGGCCGGTCGGCGCAGTGTCGAAGACGACGTGGTCGTAGGCACCGAAGACCGACTCGTCCGCCAGCAGGGCCGTGAACTCGTTGAACGAGGCGACCTCCGTCGTGCAAGAACCGGAGAGCTGCTCGGTGATGGAGGCGATCTCCCGCTCGGGCAGCAGCCCGCGGACGGGGCCGATGATCCGCTCGCGGTAGGCGTCGGCAGCCTGCTCCGGATCGATCTCCAGCGCCGACAATCCGGGGACCGCGCCGATCGGCGTGATCGTGTTGCCGATCGAGACACCGAGGACCTGCCCGACATTGGATGCCGGATCGGTGCTGACCAACAGCACGCGGCTACCGTGCTCGGCGAGGCTGATCGCAGTCGCGCAGGCGAGGGAGGTCTTGCCGACCCCGCCCTTGCCGGTGAAGAACAGGAAACGCGGCGGGTCGATCAGGAAGCGCATCATCCGCAGCAGTTGCCGCCGCCGCAGCAGGAGTCGTCGGACCCGGCGGCGCCCAGTTCGACAATTCCCGCCGGGACCACGGCCTGCTCCTCGGACAGGCCGGCGAACCGCAGCAGCTGAGCGCGCGATGGGTAACTGCCCGTCATGACGGTCACGCCGTCGACCGTGGTCAGGGGCAGCCCCTCGGACCCGGCGACCTGCAGAAAGGCGCGCGCGGTCTCATCGGTCGCGAACGCCATCGGGTCGTTGGCGAGATTGTGCCGGGAGATGTCGGCGCCGCTCCCAGCCAGGTGGTTCAGGTCGGCAGTGAAGTCGACGAGATCCTGGTCGAGCTCGGGGCCGCAGACGCCGGTGTTGCAGCACAGGGCGGGTTCGTAGATGCGGATGGCGGGCATGCGGGTCTCCTTGACGGTGGACGGGCCGGGCTTGCGGCCGCGGATGAAGGCGCTGCGGATGACGCCGTCGAACTCGTCGATGGTCGCCTCGAGGTCCAGGCCGGGCGGGACGTCGCTCGGGTCGAGGCCGGCGGCGAGGGCCTCGGAGCTCGGCGCGCCCGAAGATGGTGGTCGGCTCGATCGAGACGTCCGCGAATCCGGCAGCCTGCATGCGGTCGGCGCAGTCGTCCTGCGTGAGGGCCCCGGCGATGCACCCCGTCCACAGCGACATGATCGCCGTGAGTTCCGGCGCCAGCGGGCGTGAGAGGACCATGTCGGAGATCGCGAACCGGCCGCCCGGGCGAAGGACGCGCAGTGCTTCGCGGAAGACCTGGTCCTTGTCGGCGGAGAGGTTGATGACGCAGTTGGAGATGATGACGTCGACCGAGTCGTCCGGCAGCGGGACATCCTCGATGCTGCCGAGCAGGAACTCGACGTTCTCGACCCCGGCCCTGGCCTGGTTGGCCTGCGCGAGTGCATGCATCTCGGGGGTCATGTCCAGGCCGTAGGCCCTGCCCCCGGGTGCGACGCGGCGTGCGGACAGCAGCACGTCGATGCCGCCGCCGGAGCCCAGGTCGAGCACCACGTCGCCGGGCTGGAGAGCGGCCAGCGCCGTGGGGTTGCCGCAGCCGAGGGACGCGACCAGCGCCTCCTGGGGCAGCGACTGCACGGTCGGCGTCCTCGTACTGCGACTGCCCGAACGGGTCGAGGGCCGCCGCGTCGGCGCCGCAGCACGACGTCGGCGCGCAGCAGGAGGCGGTGCTCGCGGCCTCGGCATAGCGCTCGCGAACGGCAGTCCGAATCTCGTCGGCTTCGTGGATCGGACATGGCGTAATCCTTCAGAGGGGTGTCGCAGGCGTTGCTGCCGGCGAGGGCGGACAGGAGGGCGATCGGCTCGGCGACTGCGTCGCAGCAGAGCGAGTACAGATTGCTGCGTCCCACGGGCGTCACGATCACGAGACCGTTCTCGCGCAGGCTCTTCAGGTGATGGCTCACGAGGGTCTGGGACAGTCCCGTGACCGCCATCAGCTCGGTGACCGACGACTCACGGTCGGCGATTGCCAGCAGGATCGTGAGGCGGTTCTCGTCGGACAGCGCCTTGAGCACGGGTGCGATCTGGCGCGCCCGGAGTGCGGGGGCGGCGATGGCTCGGGTCGGCATGGCAGGACCATAACCAACAACAGATACTGCTGTCAACAGCGAATATTGTTGGATATGTCACTGGCCCTGCAGCGCTGCAGGAGATCGCCCCACCCTCGCGCAATCGGTCACCCAGTGCCAAGATGGCGGGGTGGGAGCCAAGGGGGTGTCGCCGCTGAGCCTGGCTGCGCTTGTCGAGCGCATGTTCGACCAGGTCCTCGGCGAGGACGAGCGCGTCGAGCTCCTGGCGTGGATCGAGGAGTGGGAGGCCGCCAACCCGGACGCCGACTCCGCCCACCGGGTGACGGGCTGGATCGACGTGGCCTATTCCTTCCAGGCGCGCACGAACCAGACCCCGCGGCCCCGCGGCTCCAAGCGGGTCGCGTCGTCGGGTGCACCCGTCCTGAGTGCTGTCCCTTCCGCTTCCTGACGACTGGGCCCACGCGCAGGTTCTGCTCAGACCCGTCGGGCCTGCCGGTCGCGTACGCTCCGCGGAATGGAAAGTGCACCCATGCCCCTGGTCGCGGCGGACCGTGACCCGTCGGTCGACCCGGGCGTCGACTTCTACCGCTTCGCCAACGGGGGTGGCTCGAGGCCAACCCGATCCCGGCCGGCTTCGGTGCCTGGGGGTCCTTCGAGGTGGTCCAGACGCGCAACGAGGCGGTGATCCACGACCTGCTCCTGCGCGCGGCCGAGAGCCCGTCCAACGACCTCGACCGGATGCTCGGCGACTACTACGCCTCGGGCATGGACACGGACGCGATAGAGCGGGCCGGGATCACGGCCATCCGGCCCCTGCTCGACGCGATCGACGCGATCGCGACACACCAGGACGCCCTCGACCTGCTGCCTCGCCTGCACGACTGCGGGATCGCCCCCCTGTTCATGTGGGCAGTCACGCTCGACCACGACGACTCCGCGAGGACACAAGGGTGACACCGCGCACTCCGGCGTGATCCATACCGATTTCGAGCGCGGCTTCATTCGTGCCCCAGACTATTTCCTACGCCGATTTCATCGCCTGTGGTGGTCAAGTCAGCGCCAAGGAAAAGGGCAAGATGCGCGTCGAGGGTAAGGAATACGTGGTGCAGGATGGTGACGTGATGAACTTCCTGTTCAACGTCTAGCGGCATCCATCGCATCCGTAGGTCGGGTCAGGTCGAAGACCGTAACCCGACAATCCAACCGTTTATGTGCGTGGCGATGAAAAGGTCGGGTTACGCGTTGGGGTTATGGAGGATTGGGGATTTTGAATGAACGCTCGTAGCTGGCAATTCTATCTGCTGGCCGATGGCGAGTTTCACTCCGGTGAGGCGCTGGGGCGGCAGTTGGGCGTGTCGCGTGCGACCGCGTTCAACGCGCTGTCCGAGGTCGCCCATTATGGCGTGACATTACAGCGCATACGCGGACGGGGCTATCGTCTAGACCAGCCCTGGCAGTGTCTGGATGTCGCGGAAATTCAACGCTGTCTGGGCGGTACATCGCGTTTCCAGCTCGAAGTACA
>CAVZPI010000004.1:0-71288 GCA_963777085.1 uncultured Actinomycetes bacterium
ACTGGGATAAGCTGCTGCCTAGCATTACTGAAAGTTTTCCACACAATGGGATGACGGTTAACCGCCAAGATGTAGAGAAGCTATTTAACGAAACGGTTGATTCACTTCTTTTTGTCGATTTACAGGAAAACCCTGATACCGCAACAATTTCTATTTATTTTCAATCAATTGCAACGCAGATAACAATTGCAATCTTACTTAAGTCAACTTCCCTCCAACCCAACCGCATATCTTCCTGCCATTCTCAATGGTTTATGGGCACTTAAAAATTCGATTTTTCGACCCGTTATTCGGATTACGACACTTCGGGTAGCACAACCAACAGCAAGGTCGGTGTGCGTTGGCAGGTCAACGATGACTTCCTGATCCGCGGTACTTTCGCCGAGGGTCTGCGCGCGCCGTCAGTGGGCGAGCTGTTCGGTTCGGCCAGCCGCTTCGACGCCGTCATCGACGACCATTGCCTGATTGGTGTGGATGGCTCGCCGCCGGAAGGCCTCCCCGCCAACTGCTGCGGATGCTCGAGGCGGGCATCGCGCGCGAGGTGGCGCGCATGGTCCTGCCCGTCTCCATCTACTCCAGCGCCTACGTGACGCTCAATGCCCGGTCGCTGATGAACTTCCTCTCCCTGCGCAGGAAGGTCGAGGGATCGCACTTCCCCTCCTACCCGCAGCGGGAGATCGAGATGGTGGCGGAGCGCTATGAGGAGGAATGGTCCCGGCTGATGCCGATCACGCACGCGACCTTCGTGCGCAACGGTCGCGTCGCGCCCTGACGGTCGCGCCCCGGCCCCCTATCGGGGCTCGCTCCTCGCGGCCTTCGATCGTTAACCGATAGCCTTGGGACATGGCCGGTCCCTCCACGCAGAAGAGTCCGCTCGGCGTCATGCTGACGGCAATGATCACCCCGTTCCTCGCGGACGGGTCACTCGACCTCGATGGGGCGGGGCGCCTGGCGACCCACCTGGTCGACGAGCTCAGGCACGACGGGCTCGTGGTCAATGGCACGACAGGAGAGTCGGCCACCAAGACCGACGACGAGGACATCGCGGTGCTGCGTGCCGTGCTCGAGGCCGTCGGCGACCGCGCGACGATCATCGCCGGCGTCGGAACCAACGACACGGTGCACTCCGTCGAGGCAGCGAAGTCCGCGGCGCGAGCCGGGGCGCACGCGGTCATGGCCGTCAGCCCCTACTACAACCGTCCCCCGCAGGAAGGACTGGTCCGCCACTTCCACGCCATCGCGGATGCGACCGACCTGCCGATGCTCACCTACGACATCCCCAAGCGCACCGGGGTGGCGATCGAGCTGGAGACCTTCCTGCGGATCGCCGAGCATCCTCGGATCGTGGCCAACAAGGATGCCAAGGGCGATCTCGAGGCGTCGCAGTGGGGGATGGCCGCGACCGGGCTGGCCTGGTACTGCGGCGACGACATCCTCAACCTGCCCATGCTGGCCCTCGGCGGAGCCGGGATGATCTCCGTCGTTGGCCATCTCGTGGGCGACCGGCTCAAGGACATGGCCGAGGCGCTGTGGGCCGGACGCGCGCAGGAGGCTGCCGACATCAATGCCTCGCTGCTGCCCGTCTACACCGGCTGCTTCCGCACGCAGGGCGTCATCCTCACCAAGGCGGCCCTCCAGATGCAGGGGCTGCCGGCTGGTCCCGTGCGACTCCCGCTCGTCGATGCCACCGCTGCGCAGCGGGAGATGCTGCGCGCGGACCTCGCGCTCGGCGGCGTGCGAGGGTTCACGGCATGAGCCACACGAAACTGCCCCGGCCCGCTCCGCTGGCCGAGGGTGGGCTGCGGATCTTCGCGCTCGGCGGGCTCGGCGAGATCGGCCGCAACATGACCGTCTTCGAGTTCGGCGGACGGCTCCTGGTCGTCGACTGCGGAGTGCTCTTCCCGGAGGACACGCAGCCCGGCATCGACCTGATCCTGCCCGACTTCGGTCCCATCATCGACCGCCTCGACGACATCGAGGCGGTCGTGCTGACGCACGGGCACGAGGACCATATCGGCGCGCTGCCGTACCTGCTTCGCAACCGGGCGGACATCCCCATCATCGGATCGCGGCTCACGCTCGCCCTCGTCGAGGCCAAGCTGAGAGAGCACCGGATCCCGCCCGTCACCATCGACGTCAAGGACGGTCAGCGCGAGCGCATCGGGCCGTTCGACGTGGAGTTCCTCGCCGTCAACCACTCGATCCCGGATGCCATGGCACTGGCCATCCGGACCCCGGCGGGCACGGTCCTGCACACCGGCGACTTCAAGATGGACCAGCTTCCGCTCGACGGCCGCATCACCGACCTCAACGGCTTCGCCCGGATCGGCGACGAGGGCGTCGACATCCTGATGGTCGACAGCACCAACGCCGACGTGGCGGGCTTCGTGCCGAGCGAGCGCGAGATCGTGCCGGTGCTCGACGCGGTCTTCCTTCGCGCCGAGGGCCGCATCATCGTGGCCTCGTTCGCCTCGCATGTGCACCGGATCCAGCAGGTCATCGACATGGCCGCCCTGCATGATCGCAAGATCGCCTTCGTCGGGCGGTCGATGGTGCGCAACATGGGCATCGCCCGCGACCTCGGTCTCCTGCGGATCCCCGGCGGGATGCTGGTGTCCTCGGACGACCTCACGACGATGCCCGACGACGAGGCCGTGCTCATCTGCACGGGCTCGCAGGGGGAGCCCATGGCCGTGCTCTCCCGGATCGCCAATCGCGACCACGCGATCAGCGTCGGGCCGAGCGACACCGTCGTGCTCGCCTCCTCCCTCATCCCGGGCAATGAGAACTCGGTGTTCCGGGTCATCAACGGCCTGGCCCGGCTCGGGGCGCACATCGTGCACAAGGGCAATGCCCTGGTGCACGTGTCCGGTCACGCGGCGGCGGGCGAGCTGCAGTACGTCTACAACATCGTCAAGCCTCGGCATGTCATCCCCGTGCACGGGGAGTGGCGGCACATGCGGGCGAACGCGGCCATCGCCACCAGCACCGGGGTGCCGTCCGAGAGGGTGCTCATTGCCGAGGACGGCGTCGTCATCGACCTCGTCGACGGCAAGGCGTCGATCGTCGGCTACGTGCCCGTCGGGTTCGTCTACGTCGACGGGGTCGGCGTGGGAGACGTGACCGAGACCTCGCTCAAGGATCGCCGCGTGCTGGGCGAGGAGGGCTTCATCTCCATCTTCGTCGCCATCGACATCGTCGACGCGGTCATCGTGGCAGGGCCGGAGATCCACATCCGCGGCTTCGGGGCCGAGGACGAGCTGATGGCACCGCTGCGGGAGCAGGTCATGCGGACGATCGAGACCGCGCTGGCTGATGGTCTGGACGATACCTACGAGCTGCAGCAGCGCATCCGTCGGTCGGTGGGCAAGTGGATCAACAGCAAGCACAGAAGGCGCCCGATGATCATCCCGGTGGTCGTCGAGGCCTAGACCCCCGTTCCACCCCGTCGAGCGGACGGGTGGAATCGGGACGGGTGTGGCGCGTGTGACTACCGGTACCCGTGGGTCTTGGCGGCTAGGCTGCCCTCATGGCTTCCCGCACGTCCGCGCCCCGCGCCACACGGGGGCCCGCGTCCTCGACCCGCACGTCACCTGCGCGCGCCAAGGCGCGGTCGACACGTGCCCCACGCGCCGGCAAGGCGACACCGACCACGAGCCGGGGAACGACGGCCGCAGCCCGGCGCCCGGTGCGACCCGGACCGGTGCCCCGCCTGCTGGGGGCCATCGGTCGCACGCTGCGGGCGATCTGGCTCGGCGTGGCCCATCTCCTGGGGGCGGCGGCCCGCGCGCTCGGCAGGGGCGCGCGCGACCTCGATCCGGCCCACCGCCGCGACGGCCTGGGCCTGGCCCTCGTGGCCGGTGCGGCGGCTCTCGTGGCCGCCACCTGGTTCGGGGTCGATGGCTGGTTCGTCTCCTGGGCCGCGATGGTCACGACCTCCGTCCTGGGGGCGCTGGGCTGGATCACTCCGCTGATCCTGCTCGCACTGGCCTGGCGATACCTGCGTCACCCCGACGACAACGCGACGACCGGACGCCTGGTCATCGGCGCCGCAGCCTCCCTGGTGGGCGTCATCGGCATGTGGCACCTGGCCAACGGGTCCGCCACTCCGAGCGACGGCTCCGCGGCGATGGCGGCGGGGGGCGGGGTCGTCGGCTGGCTGGCCACTGCACCGATCGTGGCGGCGGTCGGGCCGATCGTCACCGGACTGGTCCTGTGCCTCCTGCTGCTGTTCGGCATCCTCGTGCTCACGGCCACGTCGCTCGCGGCCGTGCGCGAGGGCGCGACGCGCGCGGGTCGGTGGACCGCCCGCACCCTGCGCGGTCACCGCCACGCCACCGAGCCGTCGGCCGAGGACGTGGTCGAGGCCGGCGTGCCCGTCACCGTCGATCGCCTCGAGGATCCAGACGACGCGGACGTGCGATTCACCACCACCCTGAGCACCACGATGCTCGATGACGAGGATCGTCCCGCCGCGCTGCTCATGTCCGGCGTGGTCATGACCCCCGACAACCTGCTGGTGGTCGACGACGTCGACGACCAGCCCGCCGAGGTGCACCCTGCCGGCCATCCGGCGCGCAACGAGACCGTCGTCATCGAGAAGGCGGGCAAGGCCGCGCCGACGGGCCGCCCGCGCCAGCTCACCATCCCCGGGCGCTCGACGTACGCGCTGCCCAAGCGGGAGGTGCTGAAGACCGGCGCCGCGCACAAGACCGCGACCAAGGCGAACGAGCACGTGGTCGCAGCCCTGACGGAGGTCATGGAGCAGTTCGGCATCGACGCCCAGATCACGGGATTCATGCGCGGACCGACGGTCACGCGGTACGAGATCGAGCTCGGCCCGAGCGTCAAGGTCGAGCGGGTCACTGCGCTGAGCCGCAACATCGCCTACGCGGTCGCGAGCGCCGACGTGCGCATCCTCAGCCCGATCCCGGGCAAGAAGGCCATCGGCGTCGAGATCCCCAACACCGACCGCGAGCTGGTCGTGCTCGGCGACGTCCTGCGCAGCAGCTCGGCTGTCAGCGACCACCACCCGCTGGCGGCGGCCCTCGGCAAGGACGTGGAGGGCGGCTTCGTCATGGCCAATCTCGCGCGCATGCCCCACCTCCTGGTCGCGGGTGCGACCGGTGCGGGCAAGTCCAGCTGCATCAACAGCCTCATCACGTCGATCCTCATGCGGTCGACGCCCGAGGAGGTGCGGATGATCCTGGTGGATCCCAAGCGGGTCGAGCTGTCGGCGTACGAGGGCGTGCCGCACCTGATCACGCCGATCATCACGAACCCCAAGAAGGCGGCCGACGCGCTCCAGTGGGTCGTCAAGGAGATGGACCGGCGCTACGACGACCTGGCCCAATTCGGCTTCCGGCACGTCGACCAGTTCAACAACGCGGTCCGATCCGGCAAGCTGCAGCCGCTGCCCGGCAGCGAGCGCGTCATCGAGCCCTACCCCTACCTGCTCGTCATCGTCGACGAGCTCGCCGACCTCATGATGGTCGCCCCGCGCGACGTCGAGGACGCCATCGTGCGCATCACCCAGCTGGCCCGCGCCGCTGGTATCCACCTGGTCCTGGCGACCCAGCGGCCGAGCGTCGACGTGGTGACCGGGCTGATCAAGGCCAACGTGCCCAGTCGGCTCGCGTTCGCCACGTCGAGCGTGACCGACAGCCGCGTCATCCTCGACCAGCCCGGCGCGGAGAAGCTGGTGGGCCAGGGGGACGGGCTCTTCCTCCCGATGGGCGCCAGCAAGGCCATGCGCATCCAGGGTGCATTCGTCACGGAGGCCGAGATCCATGCCGTCGTGGCGCACTGCAAGGCGCAGTCCCAGACGACGTACGTCGACGAGGTCATCGCGGCACCCGCCTCGACCGGTCGCGTCGACGAGGAGATCGGCGACGACCTGGACCTGCTGCTGCAGGCGGTCGAGCTCGTCGTTTCCACGCAGTTCGGGTCGACCTCGATGCTGCAGCGCAAGCTGCGGGTGGGCTTCGCCAAGGCGGGGCGCCTGATGGACCTGATGGAGACTCGCGGGGTCGTCGGGCCGAGCGAGGGTTCCAAGGCCCGCGACGTGCTCGTGAAGCCGGACGACCTGCCCGGGCTGCTGCTCATCCTGCGCGGGGAGTCCGAGTAGCGGGGCCGCTGGCGGGGGCGGCCTGTCGCGGACCCGGGTTCGACTGAGAGACTGTCGGGCACGGCCCCACGATCGGGGTCGACGACGCCGCGAGGAGGTTCCATGTCCGCCGGACAGATGCTCAACGCGGCTCGCACTGCCAAGGGGATGTCGCTCGAGGAATTGGCGCAGATCACGAAGCTGCGGGCCTCCATTCTTGCCGCGATGGAGGCCGACGACTTCTCGCACTGCGGTGGACTGGTCTACGCGCGAGGGCAGCTGCGGGCGATGGCCCCGGTCCTCGGCCTGGATCCCGACGACCTGGTGGACGCCTTCAACGGCGGATTGGGTGCGCGCCCGATCGAATGAGGCGGGACGTCCGTAGTCTTGGGGGGTGTCCGATACCCCAGTCCCCTTCGACGGCCGCAAGGTTGCCGTCATCACCATGGGCTGCGCCCGCAACGAGGTCGACTCCGAGGAGCTGGCCGGGCGACTGGCAGCCAGCGGCTGGGACCTCGTCGCCGACCCGGAGGACGCGGACGCGGTCCTGGTGAACACCTGCGGCTTCGTCGAGGTCGCCAAGAAGGACTCGATCGACGCCATCCTCGCGGTCGCCGACCTGAAGGACGGCGCGACGGGCCCACGGACCGTCGTGGCGGTCGGCTGCCTCGCTGAGCGGTACGGCCGCGAGCTCGCGGACTCGCTGCCGGAGGCCGACGCCGTGCTCGGCTTCGACGACTACCCCGACATCGGCGAGAAGCTCCGGCGCATCGTGTCGGGCGAGCAGCATGTGCCGCACGCGCCCACCGACCGCCGACGGCTCCTGCCCATCTCGCCCGTCGACCGCCAGGCTGCGCCTGGATCCGTGCCCGGGCACGGATCCGCGGGCGTGGCCGCGCAGGCAGCGACCGGCTGGGCGCCGCCCGTGCTCCGCCGCCGCCTGGACGGCAGTCCCGTGGCGCCCGTCAAGCTGGCCTCGGGCTGCGATCGCCGCTGCACGTTCTGCGCCATTCCATCCTTCCGAGGGTCCTTCGTGTCGCGACCGCCGATGGACGTGGTGTCCGAGATCGCCTGGCTGGTCACCGAGGGCGTGCGTGAGGTCGTGCTGGTGAGCGAGAACTCGACGTCGTACGGAAAGGACCTCGGCGACCTGCGGCTGCTCGAGTCGCTGCTCCCGCGCATCGGAGCCGACACGGGCATCGTCCGGCTTCGCGTGGCCTACCTGCAGCCGGCCGAGGTGCGACCGGACCTGCTGGCGGCGATCGCCGGGACCCCGGCGGTGGCGCCCTACTTCGACCTGTCCTTCCAGCATGCGAGCGCGACGGTCCTTCGGCGCATGCGCCGCTTCGGCGGCCGCGAGGAGTTCTTGAGCCTGATCGAGCGCATCCGCGCCCTCGATCCGGCCGCGGGCATCCGCAGCAACGTCATCGTCGGGTTCCCCGGCGAGACCCAGGAGGAGTTCGACGAGCTGCTCGCCTTCCTCGAGGAGGCCCGGCTCGACGCGGTGGGCGTCTTCGGGTACAGCGATGAGGACGGCACCGAGGCCGCCGGGCTGCCCGACAAGATCGGCGAGGACGTCGTGCGAGAGCGCGTGGAGCAGGTGACCGCGCTCGTGGACGAGGTCATGGCCCAGCGCGCGGAGGACCGCATCGGCGAGCGCGTCGAGGTGCTGATCGAGGCGCTGGAGTTCGACGATGACGAGCAGGCGCTCGCGATCGGACGAGCCGGTCACCAGGGCCCCGACGATGCCGCCACGACAGTGCGCATCGGGGCCGTGGCGGTTGCGGTCGGGGACCTCGTCGAGGCCGTGGTGGTCGATGTCGAGGGCGTCGACCTGCTGGCGGAGCTGGTCGAGCCCCGCGCATGAAGCCTCCCATCCCGGACCGGGCCGCCGATCCGGTGGGCAGCGCTGCTGTGGTCAACCTCCCCAACGCCCTGACCCTGCTCCGCGTCCTGTGCGTGCCGCTGCTCGCCGTCCTGCTGGCCATCGACGACGGGCAGCTCGGTCCGGCCCGCGATGCCGCCGCGATAGTCTTCGTGCTCGCCTCGGTCACCGACCTCATGGACGGGGCCATCGCCCGCCGCTACGACATGGTCACGACCTTCGGCAAGGTGGCCGACCCCATCGCCGACAAGTCCCTCACGGGGGTTGCGCTCATGGGCCTGTCCCTGCTGGGCAACCTGTCCTGGTGGGTCACCGGCATCATCCTGGCGCGCGAGGTGGGCGTCACCCTGCTGCGGTTCTGGGTCATCGAGCACGGCGTCATCCCCGCCAGCCGCGGAGGCAAGCTCAAGACCCTCGCGCAGACCATCGCGATCACGATGTACCTGCTCGATGTGCAGCTGGAGTGGTGGTCGACCGTGAGCGCGGTGGTGATGGGCGTGGCGGTCGTGCTCACGGTCGTGACGGGCCTCGACTACGTCGTGCGCGCCGTGCGGCTGCGGCGCCAGGCTCCGGAGACCCAGACCAATCTCGGTGTCCACCGTGCCTGACGTGGCGGCGACGCCGGCCGGGATCGTGGCCGAGTGCACGCGTCTGGGGCTCACCATCGGCACCGGGGAGTCGCTGACGGCCGGGCTCGTCGCCGGCACGCTGGCGCAGGTGCCCGGTTGCTCCGCCGTGCTCCGTGGCGGCGTCGTGGCCTATCACCCGGACGTGAAGGCCTCGATGCTGTGCGTGTCCCCGACGGCGCTGTCCCATGGCGTGGTCAGCGAGGAGGTGGCCGTCGCGATGGCCCTCGGGGCTGCGCAGGCAGTCGGCGCTGACCTCGGCGTGGGCACCACGGGCGCTGCCGGACCGGATGCCCTCGACGGGGAGCCGGTGGGCTCGGTCTGGATCGCCGTGACCGGACCGGCCGGCGTGCGGACGCGGCATCTGGACCTGGCTGGCGACCGGGACGAGATCCGGCGTCGTACCGTCGTGTCATGCTGGGAGTTGCTCGCCGACGCGCTCGATGCGCGGGTCCAGCCCCCTGCCGGGGGCGGTCCGGCGGGTGTCGGCCAGTAGTCCGCTCGGTGGACCTGCCGGGAATAGCCGGCGACGAGCGGCTGTTGGCGGATGTCAGGAGGCGCTCTCGGGTGCTCGGCGGGGTAGCGTTCGCCGAACGGACCGGGACACTGACGGCACGAAGGGAGGGCTCATGATCGTTCTACGACAGGTGATCGGCGACGAATTGCGTCGTCGTCGGCAGGATCAGGGTCGCACCCTGCGCGATGTCTCGGGTGCTGCAGCAGTGTCGCTGGGCTACCTGTCCGAGGTGGAGCGCGGCCAGAAGGAGGCGTCCAGCGAACTGCTGGCCGCCATCTGCGGGGCGCTTGAGGTGTCGCTCTCCGACGTGCTGATGTCCGTCAGCAGCCACGTGGCCCAGGCCGAGACGCAGACCTTCTCGCCCGTCTGACGGCTCGTCCTGCGCTCCCTACGGGTGCGCCAGACGGTAGCCCCTTGGGGTGGCCAGGAAGCCGGCGGCGACCAGGGCCGAGACCGTTCCCGTGCTTGCCGCGACGGGCTGACCATTGACCCTCGCGATGACGGCGCGTCGCATGCCCAGCCCGGCTCCCGCGCCGGCCAGCGCCTGCGCGGCCGTCACGAGCTGCTCGTCATCCTGGGTCCATACCAGCAGTGACGTGCCGCCCCGCTCGAGGTAGATCGCCGGCTCCCCGTCGACGAGCACGATGAGCGCCCCCGCCTTTCGACCGGGCCGATGGGTGATGTCGCCGCCGGCGACCGGCGGCCACGGGAGCGCCGCACCGTAGGCGTTGGCGGGATCGGTCGCGGCCAGGACGACGGCCAGGGGCCCCTCACCGTGGCCACGTCGGCCGGTGGCCCGCATCCGGTCCACGGCGACGGGCAGAGCGAACTGCGCCGCGCCGAGGCCCTCGATCGCGTAGGTGCGCCGGCAGCGTCCGGCATCCTCGAACGCGGCCAGCACCTTGTAGACGGCGGCGAACCCGCCCTCGATCCGCTCGGCGACGACGCTGCCACGCGTGAGGATCCCGTAGCGGGCGAGGAGGGCGTCGCCGGTCGCCCGGGCCCTCTCGGCGATGCTGGGGGAGGAGTCCGGAAGCGCTGACCAGCGACCGCTCGCCGCGGGGGGACCCGAGCGGCGGGGGAGCGCGAGTCGCCCGCGACGTCCGCGCGCGGTCGATCGCTGCGCCGTGCCCGAGATCCGCGAGCGCAGGGCGACCCATCCGTCGTTCGTCAGCCGGCCGGACCACGCGAGGGTCCACAGCGCCTCGACGACGTCGGCGTCGTCGGTGGTGCCCTGGTCGTGGGCGACGCGATCGGCGATGTCGCGGAAGAAGAAGGCCCCACCGCCCGCCACGGCACGAAGGACGGCCCGCTCCACCGGCCCGAGATCCTCGACCGGGATCGTCGGGGCCGGCCGCAGCAACCCTGCTCGATCGGAAGGGGCGAGGCCGATGACCCCGTCGCCGCCCGGGAGCGCCGCCACGCCCCACCAGGTGACGTCGCCGGACGCGATGAGCTCGTCGACCATGCCGACGTGGAAGTCGGGCACGCGCGCCGCGAATACGGCGCCCTGCCAGGTGCTCGCGGGCAGGGCGATGCCCGCCAGCTGCTCGATCACCTCGTAGCAGCCGTCCACCCCTGCCCGCTCGGCACGGTGCCCGTGCCCGGCCACCCCCTGCCACGCGGGCAGGAACACGGCGTACTGGGCAGCCGGCACCGGCTCGATCTCGTGCCGGAGCCTGGCGATGCTGCGCCTTCGGATGCGACGCAGCACCTCGGGATCGACGTACTCGGCGTGCGAGCCACCCGGGCGGAAGCCGCCCTTGGCCAGCCGTCCGGTCGAGGCGAGCCGCTGCAGGACCTCCACGGCGACGGCGGGCGCCAGGTCGAGGCCGGCGGCGACCTCGTGCGGTGTGAAGGGCCCGTGGGTGCGGGCGTAGCGGCCCACGACGTCTCCGAGCGGGTCGTCGAGGGCGGCCAGGTGCGCCTCGGGGATGCCGACGGGCAGGGCCACCCCGAGGGCGTCGCGCAGTCTGCCCGCGTCCTCGACGGCCGCGGTCACGTCGCGCCCAGCCATGCGCAGGGCGATCGCGCGCCGATCCCCGCGCAACTGCGCGAGCCAGGCCGCTTCGACCCCTCGGGCCGCCGCCTCGTCGTCGGACAGCGGACCCAGCAGTCGCAGCAGGTCGGCGGCGTCCTCGCGGTCTCGGGCGCGCAGGCCCGGTGCCGTGCGCTGCAGTTCCGCCTCCACCTCCTCGATCGCGGCGAGATCGAGCAGGTCGCGCAGCTCGGGCGTGCCGAGCAGCTCGGCCAGCAGCCTGGTGTCGAGCGTGAGGGCCTGCGCTCGCCGTTCGGCCAGTGGCGAGTCCCCCTCGTACAGGAACGACGCCACGTAGCCGAAGAGCAGGGACTGGGCGAAGGCAGACGGGTGCTCGGTCGCGATCTCGTGCACGCGCACGGAGCCGCTCGCGATGCCCGTCAGCAGGTCGCGCAGAGAGGGCAGGTCGTACACGTCCTGCAGGCACTCGCGGACCGTCTCCAGGATGATCGGGAAGGATGCGTAGCCCGACGCGACGTCGAGCAGGTGCGCCGACCGCTGGCGCTGCTGCCACAGCGGGCTGCGCCGGTCCGGCCGCCGCCGGGGCAGCAGCAGGGCGCGCGCCGCGCACTCCCGGAACCGGGACGCGAACAACGCGGAGCCGCCGATGTGGGCGGTGACCAGCGCCTCGATCTCGTCGGGGTCGATGGCGATGAGCTCGCCGATCGATCGCGCCGCCTCCTCGTCATCGGTGTCGGGGAGGCGCAGCACGATGCCGTCGTCGGCGTGCATCACGTGGGCGTCGATGCCGATCCGCTCGCGGATCCGGGCGCCCAGCGCGAGTGCCCATGGGGCGTGCACGCGCGCCCCGTACGGGGAGTGCACCACGACACGCCAGTCGCCGAGCTCGTCGCGGAAGCGCTCGACCACGATGGTCGTGTCGCTGGGGACGTGATGCGTGGCAGCGCGCTGCTCCTCCACGTAGGCGACCAGGTTGGCGGCGGCGCGGTCGTCGAGTCCGGCCTCCGCGAGGCAGGCCCGCGGATCCGTGACGGTGGCCAGCGTGCGCACGAATGCCCCGATCGCACCGCCGAGCTCGGCCGGTCGGCCGAGCGCATCGCCGTGCCAGAACGGGAGGCGACCTGGCTGCCCGGGCGCGGGCGATACGAGCACCCGATCGTGCGTGATGTCCTCGATGCGCCAGCTCGAGGCACCCAGGGCGATGACGTCGCCGACGCGCGACTCGTAGACCATCTCCTCGTCGAGCTCGCCGACGCGCGAGCCGCCTTCGCCCACCAGGAACACGCCGAACAGGCCGCGATCGGGGATCGTGCCGCCGCTCGTGACCGCCAGCCGCTGGGCACCGGGTCGACCCGTCAGCAGATCCGTTCCCCGGTCCCACACGAGGCGCGGCCGCAGCTCGGCGAACTCGTCGGACGGGTAGCGTCCCGAGAGCATGTCGAGCACGGACGCGAACACGGCGTCCGTCAGCGTGGTGAAGGGGGCGGCCCGCCGGACGAGGGCCAGCAGGTCCGCCGCGTCCCAGTCATCCATCGCGACGCAGGCGACGACCTGCTGGGCGACGACGTCGAGCGGGCTGCGGGGCATGCGCAGGTCCTCGATCTGGCCCGTGCGCATGCGCTGGGTGACGACCGCGGCCGTCAGGAGATCACCGCGGTACTTCGGGAAGACGATGCCGCGGCTGACGGCACCGACCTGGTGGCCGGCACGCCCGACCCGCTGAAGGCCGCTGGCGACGCTGGGCGGCGTCTCGACCTGCACCACCAGGTCGATGGCGCCCATGTCGATGCCCAGCTCCAGGCTGCTGGTGGCCACCACCGCCGGCAGTCGGCCGGCCTTGAGATCCTCCTCGATCAGGCTGCGCTGCTCCTTGCTCACCGAGCCGTGGTGTGCTCGCGCGATCGGTCCCGTGTCGACGGCATCCGGGTCGGCAAGCCGGCGCTCGGCCGCGATCTCGTTGATCTGGGCGGTGATGCGCTCGGCGAGCCGCCGCGAGTTCGCGAAGACGAGCGTCGTGCGGTGCTGCTCGATGAGGTCGACGATCTGCTCGTCGATGTGCGGCCAGATCGAGGTGCGCTCGATCGGCCCGGCGTCGCGACCCGCATTCTGCGACGTGGCGCCGATCTCGGCCATGTCGTCGACGGGCACGCGGATCTGCAGGTCCCAGGCCTTCGTGCTCGGCGGGGCGACGACCACGGCAGGCGACCCCGCGCGGATGAACTCCGCAACGGTGGCGATGGGACTGACCGTCGCGGACAGGCCGATGCGCTGCGCAGGGCGGTCCGCGATCGCATCCAGTCGTTCGAGGGACAGGGCCAGGTGGGCGCCGCGCTTGGTGCCGACGACGGCGTGCACCTCGTCGATGATGACGGTGTCGATGCCGCGCAGTGCCTCCCTCGCGCGGGAGGTGAGCATGAGGAAGAGCGACTCGGGAGTGGTGATGAGGATGTCGGGTGGGGACTTCGCCAGGCGGGCGCGCTCGGCAGGCGGCGTGTCCCCGGTGCGGATGCCGATCCGAACCTCGGACGAGGCAAGGCCCAGTCGTGCCGCCTCGCGCTGGATGCCCACGAGCGGGCTGCGCAGGTTGCGCTCGACGTCGACGGCGAGGGCCTTGAGCGGAGAGACGTAGAGCACCCGGCAGCGTCGCAGGCGATCCGCCGGGGGCGCTGTGCCCAGCAGGCGGTCGATCGCGTGGAGGAAGGCCGCCAGGGTCTTGCCGCTGCCGGTGGGGGCCACGACCAGGGTGTCGCGTCCGGCGGCGATCGCCTCCCATGCCCCCAGCTGCGCGGCCGTCGGCGCCTCGAAGGCGCCGTCGAACCAGGATCGCGTGGCGGCGGACAGCGGCATCGCTCCCGGGGTCGGTGCGCTCACCATGCCGGCGTCCTCATCGCGCTGCGCCGGTCACGACGCGGTCCCCGCGAGGGCGGCGATGGCGAGCAGCACGAAGCCGCCGAGCTCGATCAGCCCGATCCGGGCGGGCCTGGGCGCCGGACCTCGCAGCAGGACGGCCCGGGCGACGAAGTAGGCGAACGGAGCCGGGAGCAGCACTCCGGCGGGCAGCCCCCACAGGGCGGCGAGGCCGATCGAGACGATCAGCGAGGCCAGCGCGAACCAGCGGGACCCCGCGCGGAACCCGGGGTTCGCCCGCTCGCGGATGAGCGACTTGACGTGCAGCGTGGAGCCGGCGAGCAGGAGGGCGGTCGAGGCCGTCAGGATCCACAGCCCGGAAGGTGCGTCCGCCACCGGCGGTGGCGTCCACGACCTGTCGCCGACCGACACCGCCCACGTCACCGGGACCATCAGGGCGCACTGGAGGACGAATACCGCATCGTTGGCCGGCGCGCGCTCGTCGTGCCGCCGCGCGAAGCCGACGCTGACGAGGAGGCCTGCCAGGTACACGGCCCCCACCCACGCCAGCCAGGGGCGGCATGCGAGCAGCACGGCGGCGCAGGGCAGGGCGACCGCCGTCCAGACGATCAGCGGCCGGCGGAAGGGCCGGGAGTCGGGCCGCCGCGACGTCGCGTCCCTCTGGATGGCGAGCACGAAGTACGAGGCCGGATACGCGGCGATCCACCCGATTGCCAGCACGGCCAGGAGCGGCGTCGACTGCGAGAAGGCCAGGCCGATGACGACCGGGAGCCCCAGGAACGCCCAGGCGCCGTGCTGCGGCGGGATCGCCGACACGCGTCGTGGGGCCAGGCGGGACGTGGTCACGACCTGATTGTGCTGGATGAGGCAGGATGGCGGACGTGCGCCTCACAGACTTCTGGGTTCGGATGGACGAGGTCTTCGGCCCGGCCTACGCGCGGTCCTGGGCGCACGACATGGTGCTGCCCGGCCTCGGCGTGACCGCTGTGCAGGCGATCGCTGCCGGCACCGACACCAAGGACATCTGGCGGGCCGTCTGCGCCTGCACGGACGTGCCAGCGGTCCTGCGATGACGCGCCCTCCCGAGGAGATGCGGTTCCTCACCGTGGTGACCTACGGCCGCACCGGCAGCACCGCGCTGCAGGCGGCGCTCAACGCACTCCCCGGAGTGCTCGTGCGGGGCGAGAACTACTCGGCCCTTCGGGGACTGAACTCGTACGTGCAGGCCCTTGCCGAGACCGCGGATCGTCACCATGCGGGCAGGCCGACGCACCCGTGGTTCGGCTCGGCCCGGCTGGATCCGGCGGCCGTCCTCGCCGATCTCAGGCGGCACGTGATCGATACCGTCCTTCGGCCCGCGCCCGGCACGAACTGGCTGGGGTTCAAGGAGGTGCGCTACGAGCCGGGGCACTTCGCCACGTACGACGACCTGCTGGACTACCTGCTGTTCCTGGGCAAGCTGTTCCCCGGCATCGGCTACCTCGTCAACGTCCGCGACCCGCTCTCGGCCGCCCGCAGCGGCTGGTGGCCCGGCAACGAGAACGCCGAGGAGGTGCTGGCCACGTCCCGGGACTGGCTCTCGCGGGCGACGGCCGACCTGTGCCGAATGAAGGGCGGACGGCAGGCGGTCCTGCTGGACTACGAGCAGTGGGCGGGCAACCCCGCAGCCGTGATAGAGGCGTTCGAGGTGCTCGGGCTGCCTCGCGATGACGCGGCGGTGGTGACCGCGATCGGCCGACGACTCGGGCACGGCCCGCACGGCGAGCCGTCAGCATGACCGCATCCGCGGTCGGAGACGTCGATGTCGCGCGGGTGCCGGCGATCCAGCGAAGCGTCATCCGCATCCTGTCGATCAGCTCGGTGTTCGGAGGCCTCGCAGTCGCCGGCTCGGTCGCCGCGGGGTCGCTGATCGCCTCGTCGATCGCCGACAGCGAAGTGGCGGCGGGGCTGGCGCAGACGGCGGGAGTGCTCGGAGCCGCGGTGCTGGCGCTGCCGCTCGCCCGAATCGCGCTCAGTCGCGGCCGGCGGGTCGCGCTCGCGACCGGCTACGGGCTCGGCGCGGTGGGCGCGCTCATCGTCGTGGCGGCCGCCGTGCAGCGCAGCCTGCCCCTCGTCCTGGTGGGCTGCTTCCTCGTGGGCGTCGCGTCCGCGTCGGGCTATCAGGCCCGCTACGCGGCGACCGACCTGGCGCCCGAACAGCACCGCGCCCGGGCGCTGTCGTGGGTGGTCTGGGCCGCCACCGTCGGCGCCGTCCTGGGCCCGAACCTGCTCGACGCCTCCGGCAACCTCGGGCTGGCGATGGGGCTGCCGCGGCTCGCCGGACCGTACGTGGTGGCCGCGGTCTGCCTGAGCATGACGGTCGTGATCCTGTTCGCGTTCCTGCGGCCCGACCCCTACCTCGTGGCGACGGCACACCGGGAGGCGGCCGGCGGCTCGTCGCACCGCCCGCGGCTTCGCGACGGTATCGGGCACCTGCGGGGACGGCCGCGAGCCGTCCTGGGCATCGCGGTGATCGCGCTCGGCCATGTCGTCATGGTGATGGTGATGGTGATGACGCCCGTGCACATGGCGCACGTGGACGTGAGCCTGCAGCTCATCGGCCTGGTGATCAGCGTCCACATCGCCGGCATGTACGCGTTCTCGCCGGTGGTCGGCTGGGGCGTCGACCGCCTCGGTCGCGTACCCGTGGTCGTGGTCGGCATGGTCATCCTGCTGATGGCCTGCCTCGTCGCCGGGACGGCCCCCGCCGATGACGTGACGCGCCTGGGAGTGGGCCTGTTCCTGCTCGGCCTGGGCTGGTCGTGCACCCTGATCGCGGGCTCGACGATGCTGACCGACGAGGTGGCCCCGGCCGAGCGTCCCGCGGTGCAGGGGCTCTCGGATCTCACGATGAACACCGCGGCGGCGATCGGGGGAGTGATCGCGGGCATCGTGGTCGTGGTCGGCTCGTACGGGTGGCTGTGCGCCGTGGCGGCCGTGCCGATCCTCGGGCTGGCCATCGCGGTGGCCAGCCCGGCGTGTCGCGCGCATTCGAACACCCGTTCGATATAGATTCAGCGTCACGACAGCACATCGGCATCCGCGCACAGGGCGCGTCGGTGTCTGGTGGCTGTCAGAGGGTCGGACTACTTTTCTGTACGCACCACCACCTGTCACGTCGAGCTAGGAGAAACCATGGCCAGCGCAGCCAACGACCGCGAGAAGGCCCTTGACGCCGCGCTCGCCCAGATCGAGCGCCAGTTCGGCAAGGGCTCGGTCATGCGGCTGGGCGAGGAGGGCCGGATCCCGATCGACGTGATCCCGACCGGTTCGATCGCCCTCGACATCGCACTGGGCATCGGGGGACTGCCCCGCGGCCGCATCGTCGAGATCTACGGCCCGGAGTCGTCCGGCAAGACCACGCTGGCCCTGCACGCGATCGCGAGCGTCCAGCGAGCCGGCGGCCTGGCAGCCTTCATCGACGCCGAGCACGCCCTCGACCCCGACTACGCGTCGCGGCTGGGCATCGACCTCGACAGCCTCTACGTGTCGCAGCCCGACACGGGCGAGCAGGCGCTGGAGATCACCGACACGCTGGTCCGTTCGGGCGCACTCGACCTAGTCGTCATCGACTCGGTGGCGGCCCTGGTGCCCCGGGCCGAGATCGAGGGCGAGATGGGCGACTCGCATGTCGGCCTGCAGGCTCGACTGATGAGCCAGGCGCTGCGCAAGATGGCCGGCGCGTTGAGCAACACCAACACGACCTGCATCTTCATCAATCAGCTGCGCGAGAAGATCGGTGTGATGTTCGGCTCTCCGGAGACCACGACGGGCGGCAAGGCGCTGAAGTTCTATGCGTCCGTGCGCTTGGACGTCCGTCGGATCGAGACCCTCAAGGGCGGCACCGAGGCGGTCGGCAACCGCACCCGTGTCAAGGTCGTCAAGAACAAGGTGGCCCCGCCGTTCAAGCAGGCCGAGTTCGACATCCTCTACGGCGAGGGCATCTCGCGCGAGGGCTCGCTGATTGACATCGGCGTCGACGCGGGCATCGTCCGCAAGTCCGGTGCCTGGTACACCTACGAGGGGGATCAGCTCGGCCAGGGCAAGGAGAATGCCCGCACCTTCCTGAAGGACAATCCCGACCTCGCGAACGAGATCGAGAAGCGCATCAAGGAGGCCCTGCACATCGGGCCTCAGGTGGATGCGCCCGCTGAGCAACCGGTCGAGGTGGCCAAGACGGCCAAGGCCGTCAAGCCCATCGACTGAGCGTCCTGCCGAGCACGCGCGGAAGGGCGGCGTGACGGGATGCGCTACGTGACCGAACCCAGGGGCGGAGCGATGGACGAGCTGCAGGCGGATGCCGATCCGGAGCAGGTGGCGCGCACGATCGTGCTGCGACGCCTGTCCGTCTCGCCGCGAACGCGCAGGGAACTCGCCGACGACCTGCGAAAGCGGGGGGTCCCCGACGACATCGGGGATCGGGTGCTGAACCGATTCGCCGAGCTCGGCCTCGTCGATGACTGCGAGTACGCCCGGATGTGGGTGGAATCCCGGCAGCGGACCAAGGGCAGCGCGAGGTCGGTGCTGCGACAGGAGCTGCGTGGCAAGGGGGTCAGCGATGACGACGCCCGCGACGCCCTGGCGGCGATCGACGACGACAGCGAGCGGGATCGGGCGGTCACCCTTGTCTCGGGGAAGCTGGCAGGCATGGCCCGCCTCGATCCGGCCACCCGCCAGCGGCGGCTGGTGTCGATGCTGATGCGCCGGGGGTACCGGCAGTCGGTGGCCGTGTCGGTCGTTGCGCAGGTCCTGGGCGTCGAGAGCTAGACGACGACGCGACTCGACTGGTCGTCAGGTGCGTGATCGAACCCCGGGTGCCCGACAAAAGGGCGGACCAGCAGCGGCAGGACGATCGCATCGAGGATGCGCTCGACCTCGGACACGGTCGGAGCGGAGCCGGTCAGGATGAGCTGGTGCACGATCAGGGCCGGGGGGATCTGCAGCACGTAGGCGTCGACCGGCTGGTAGGGGATCTCGCCCCGGGCCATGGCGCGTTGCAGCAGCGCCATCGCGTCGGCCTGCTTGCGCAGGCCGAATCCGGACTGGAACTCCTGTGACAGCTGCGGGTCGTGGGCCACCTCGCTGATGAGCTCGCGAAGGACGGTGCCGAGGTCGGAATTGAGCTCGTGGGCGAGGGTCGTCAGCGAGGCCAGCAGGTCTCCCCTCAGCGATCCGGTGTCCGGAAGCCCGGCCGGCATGGCTGCCTCCATGGTGCCGACGAGGACATCGAGTGCCAGTGCGCGAACGTTCGGCCAGCGCCGGTACAGGGCGGCCTTGCCCGTTCCGGCCCGGTGGGCGATGCCGTCCATGGACGCCCGGCGCAGGCCGACGTCGGCGACCTCCGCAAGGGTCGCGGCGAAGACGGCCTCGCGGAGCACCTCACCACGACGCCGAAGGCGACAGGAAGGACCAGCCATGACAGGACGGTAACACGCAGGGAACGGAATCGTTCCCTGACTTGACAGATAGGGAACGATCGCGTTTCCTAAGCTTACCCGGTTCGGGTCGACAACTGCCTGCCGCACTTCACGGAAGAAGGATTCATGCCCGGCCTGTCTGCATGGGCGGTTCGTCGCCCCGTCATCGCCCTCATCAGTTGGTTCATCGCACTGGCGGCGGTGATCGGCCTGGGAGTTGGCGTTGGCGGCACCCTCAACGACTCCTTCGACCTGCCGGACACCGAGTCCAAGGCGGCCATGGACCTCATGGCCACGACGGGCATGGATACCGAGTCCCTCGGCGGGGCGGCGAGCATCGTGTGGTCGCCCGTGGCCGATGGCGTCTCGGCCGTCGATCCGACGGTCCTCGCCGAAGTCACCCCCATGCTCGAGCGGATCGCCGCCCTCGGATCGGTCGCCTGCGTGACGAGCCCGGTGGGAGCCTCGCTCGGCACCGACTGCCCGGAGGCGCAGGCGGCCGCCCAGGAGCCACCGACTCCGGAGCAGATCGCGGCGATGCCGCCCGAGATGCAGGCAGCCATGAAGGCGGCTGCGCAGATGGGCTCGACGGTCAGCCCGAACGGTCATATCGCCTATTCGAGCCTCACCTTCGTGGGCAGCGGTGCTGATGTGTCCGCCGCTGATGCGAAGGCCATTCTCGACGAGGTGAAGGCGCTGAACGGCGACACCCTCCAGGTGGGCGCCAACGGCCAGGTACTCGAGTTCGCCGGCATGGAGCCGCCGAGCGGGGAGCTCGTAGGCATCGGCGTCGCCATCCTCATCCTGCTGATCGCGTTCGGCTCGGTGGTCGCGGCCGGCATGCCGATCTTCGTGGCCCTGATCGGGCTCGCCGCGGGCCAGATGGCGGTGCTCGTCGTCGCCAACTTCCTCGACGTCGCCACGTTCGCCCCGACGCTGGCGGCCATGATCGGGCTCGGCGTCGGCATCGACTACGCCCTGTTCGTGATGAACAGGTACCGGCAGGCGGTGCTGGCCGGGCACGATCCGAAGGCTGCCGCGATGGAGTCGGTGGAGACGGCCGGGCGGGCCGTCCTCTTCGCGGGCAGCACCGTCATCATCGCGCTGCTCGGCCTGTTCGTGCTGCGCATCAACTTCTTCAACGGCCTGTCCCTGGCCGCTGCCGTGACTGTCCTCATGGTCATGATGTCCGCCCTGTGGATGCTGCCGGCACTGCTGAGCCTGCTCGGGAACAGGGCCCTGGGGCTGCGTCTGCCCTGGGGCAAGAAGCCCGGCACCGTGCACCCGGAGGGCAAGGCATGGGCGCACTACGGCCGTGCGCTGCAAAAGCGCCCGCTGGTTCCGGCGCTGCTGGCCCTGGCGGTGGTCGTGGTCCTGGCCATCCCGGTCCTCAGCCTTCGCCAGGGATTCGCCGACGACTCGGGCAAGCCTGCCGGCAGCCCGTCCCGACTGGCCTACGACCTTCGATCGGAGGGCTTCGGCGCCGGCATCAACGGGCCCTTCCTGGTCGCGGTGAAGCTGCCGAAGGCAGGCGACGTCGACGGCTACTCAGCCATCGTCAAGGGGCTGGCAGCCACCGAGGGCGTAGCGTCCACGCAGCCCAGCGTCGACATGCTGCCGCTCGTGGCGCAGAACCCCGGTCAGTACGGACTCGCCGGCGATGTCGCCGTGATCGGAGTCATCCCGACGACCGCCCCGCAGGATGAGGCCACGACACAGCTCCTGGACCGGCTCCGCTCGGAGACGAATCCGGCGCTCGCGGCGGCCACCGGCGCAGCGATCTACGTCGGCGGCACGCAGGCGATCACCAGCGACTTCACGACCGTGCTGTCCGACGCACTGCCGCTCTTCCTGGCAATCGTCGTCGGCCTGGGCTTCCTGGCGCTGATGCTGCTGTTCCACTCGCTGGTAGTGCCGCTCACCGCGGCCATCACCAGCCTGCTCAGCTTCGCCGCCGCCATGGGCATCACCGTCGCGGTGTTCCAGTGGGGCTGGCTCAGCGGGCCGCTGGGCATCCCCGGCACCGGGCCGATCATGCCCTTCCTGCCGATCATGGTGTTCTCGATCCTGTTCGGCCTGTCGATGGACTACCAGGTGTTCCTGGTGTCCCGCATGCAGGAGGAGTGGAACCGCATCGGCGACAACTCCGCCGCCGTGCGGCGCGGGCTGGCCGGCTCCGGTCGCGTCGTCGTGATCGCCGCCGCGATCATGTCGAGCGTCTTCCTGGCATTCGTGCCCAGCACCGACGCCACGATCAAGCTCTTCGGCATCTCGCTGGCATCGGCGGTCCTCATCGACGCCTTCCTCGTCCGCCTGATCCTCGTGCCCTCGCTCATGTCGATGCTGGGCAGGGCGAACTGGTGGCTGCCCGGCTGGCTGGACAGGATCCTGCCCGAGGTCCACATCGAGCCCGGCGAGGACGAGATCGTGGACGACGTGGACGAGAACGTGGGCGGCGAGGACGTCGCCGCGCCCGTCGGAGGGGCCGTACCGCTGATTCCTTAGGATGGGGGACCGTGCCCCCCGTCGAAGGAATCCTGCTGCCGCGCACCTATCAGGTGCGCACCTACGGCTGCCAGATGAACGTGCACGACTCGGAGCGCCTCACCGGGCTCCTGGAGGAGGCCGGCTTCGTCGCGGCGCCGGAGGGCCAGACGGCCGACGTCGTCGTCTTCAACACGTGCGCCGTCCGCGAGAACGCTGACAACCGCCTCTACGGCAACCTCAGCCACCTCGTGCCGGTGAAGGCGGGCCATCCGGGCATGCAGATCGCCGTGGGCGGGTGCCTGGCGCAGAAGGACCAGGGCGAGATCCTCACGAGGGCCCCCTGGGTCGACGTGGTCTTCGGCACGCACAACATCGGCTCCCTGCCCGTCCTGCTCGAGCGCGCACGCATCGAGCAGGAGGCTCAGGTCGAGATCAAGGAGGCCCTGGAGGTCTTCCCGTCGATCGCTGCCCACCAAGCGCGACAGCGCCTACTCCGCGTGGGTGTCGGTGAGCGTGGGCTGCAACAACACGTGCACGTTCTGCATCGTGCCGGCACTGCGCGGCAGGGAGAAGGACCGCCGGCCGGACGACATCCTGGCCGAGATCAGGGCGCTGGTCGGCGCTGGCGTCCTGGAGATCACGCTGCTCGGGCAGAACGTCAACGCCTACGGCTCGGAGTTCGGCGACCGCGAGGCGTTCTCCACGCTCCTGCGCTCGTGCGGCCAGATCGACGGCCTCGAGCGGGTCCGCTTCACCAGCCCGCATCCCCGCGACTTCACGGACGACGTCATCGCCGCCATGGCGCAGACGCCGAACGTGATGCCGCAGCTGCACATGCCCATGCAGTCCGGCTCCGACGCCGTCCTTGCGCGCATGCGCCGCTCGTACCGCCAGGACCGCTATCTGGGCATCATCGACCGCGTGCGCGCGGCCATGCCCGACGCAGCCGTCACGACCGACATCATCGTCGGCTTCCCGGGCGAGACCGAGGAGGACTTCCAGCAGACGATGCACGCGGTCCGAGCCGCCCGATTCGCGGGCGCGTTCACGTTCCAGTACTCCAAGCGGCCCGGCACGCCGGCGGCGACGATGCCCGACCAGGTGCCGCACGAGGTCGTGCAGGACAGGTACCTGCGACTGGTCGAGCTGGTCAACGAGATCTCGTGGGCGGAGAACACCCGGCAGCTCGGTCGCATCGTCGACGTGCTGATCGCGGAGGGCGAGGGGCGCAAGGACGACCGTACCGATCGCCTGTCCGGGCGGGCTCCCGACAACCGTCTCGTGCACGTGGCGGTGGATCCCCTGGTGGGCACGCCCCGGCCGGGCGACATGGTCACCGCCGAGATCACCCACGCGGCCCCTCACCACCTCGTGGCCGACCGCATCCTGTCCGTCCGGCGCACCGCGGCGGGCGATGCCAGCACGCGAGGCCACGGACCGACGATCCCCGGCGTCCTGCTCGGCCTGCCCACCGTCCGCCCCTGACCGTGACGGCACGCGTCCTGGCCATCGTCGGCCCCACGGCCTCTGGCAAGTCCGCACTCGCCGTTGCCGTGGCGGCACGGATGACCGCTCGGGCCGAGGTCATCGGCACCGACTCCATGCAGGTCTACATCGGCATGGACGTCGGTACCGCGACGCCCACCGCCGCCGAGCGGGGCGGGGTGCCGCATCACCTGATCGACGTGTGGGAGCCCTCGCACGCCGTCACCGTGGCCGAGTTCCAGCAGCACGCCCGGTCGGCCATCGACGGCGTCCTGGGCCGCGGGGCGGTGCCCATCGTGGTCGGAGGCAGCGGGCTGTACGTGTCGGCGGTGCTCGACGACCTGCGCTTCCCTGGCACGGATCCCGCCGTCCGCGATCGGCTCGAGGCCGAGCTCGGCGAAGTCGGCCCGGCCGCGCTGCACGCCCGGCTGTCGGAGGTCGATCCCGTCGCCGCGGAAGCGATCCTGTCGACGAACGGGCGGCGCATCGTGCGGGCGCTCGAGGTCATCGAGATCACCGGCGGGCCCTTCGCGGCCCGCCTGCCTGTGCCCGCCGAGGTCTACCCGACCCTTCGGTTCGGGCTCGACGTGCCACGTGACGAGCTCGATGCCCGGATCGCCGGGCGCGTCGAGCGGATGTGGGCCGACGGCTTCGTGGACGAGGTCCGCGCCCTGGCGGGGCAAGGGCTGGGTGGTACGCCGACGGCCTCGCGGGCGCTCGGCTACCGGCAGGTGCTCGGCCTGCTGGCGGGGGAGTGCTCCGACGAGGAGGCTCGGCGGCAGACGATCGACGCGACGCGGCGATTCGCGCGGCGGCAGCAGCGATGGTTCCGGCGCGACCCGCGCATCCGGTGGATCCGCTACGACAGTCCGGCCGCCGTGGACGAGGTCCTCGACGCCTGGGGATCGGACACGGCAACGTAGAACTCGGTGCCCAGGAGCAGCGACTGCAGCGGCCGGGGCAGCCGCGTCAGCACGGCAAGCGTGCGCACGGTGCCGTCGGCGGTCGCCTGGGACGCGTGTGCGCGCAGTGCGGCGCGCTTGGCCGGCAGGCTCGCCCGCACGTCGACCCGATGGGTGATCTGCGCGGCGGGCGTCCACGCCGTGTCGAACTCGGCCGGCGAGAAGCCGCTGGGCGTGAGGTGGAGCGCTGCGGCGAGACGGACCGCCCGGGCGATCGGCTCCCGGGGCAGCGTCGCCTCGAACAGGCGAGGAGGCCGAGCGGCAAGCACGCTCGCCGCGCGCACGGACCGGTGGACCTGGAGGTGGTCGGGGTGGCCGTAGCCCCCGGACGGGTCGTAGCCGACGAGGACATCGGCGTCCTCCTCGTCGCAGATGACGGCGATCCGCCTGGCGACCGTGAACCGCCCCATCGTGGCGAAGGACTCGGGCACGTCTCCGGTGAGCCCGGAGTCGGCGTATCCGAGCGGGACGACCCGGGCGACGCCCAGCGCGTCGGCCGACTCCGCGACCTCGGCCAGGCGCGTCGAGGCCAGGTCGTCCTCGAACGCAGCCGACGTGAGCCCCGCGGCTCCGTCCGTGGCGACGACGAGGACGACCCGGTTGCCCTCGGCCACCGCGCGAGCCATGGTCCCGGCCGTCAGCAGGGCCTCATCGTCGGGGTGCGCGTGCACGAAGACCAGGGTGCGGGGTGCGCGGCTCATGCCGTGCATTGTGGCGTACGGTCCTGACCCATGAGGATCGCGCACGTCAGCGACTGCTACGCGCCCCGGACGGGCGGCATCGAGACGCAGGTGCGCGCGCTCGCCGTCCACCAGGCAGGCAGCGGCAACGAGGTGCGCGTCATCACGGCCACGCCGGGCAGTGCCGCCGTGTTCGCCGGCGACGATCGCGTCGACGGGCTGCCCGTGCACCGCCTCGCCGCGCACCTGCCCTTCGACCTGCCGGTGCATCCGCGCACCGTGACGCAGGTCGGGCGCCTGCTCGACCGGAATCCGGTCGACGTCGTGCACGTGCATGCCGGCGTCATCTCGCCGTTCGCATGGGGTGCGATCCGGGCAGCCACGAGAAGGGGCCTCCCCACGCTGGTGACGGTGCACAGCGTGTGGGGGCCGCTGGCCCGCCCGGGATTCGCCGGCTCGGACGCGCTGGTCCACTGGACGCGCTGGGGGGCCACGCTCAGTGGAGTCAGCCGGGTGGCGGCCGACCGCATCCAGCGCGCCCTGCCCCGCGCGGGTGACGTGCTCATCGTCCCCAATGGGATCGACCCCGGGCAGTGGGCTGTCGAGCCGGCGCCCTCCGACGACCGTCACCTGCGCGTGGTGAGCGTCATGCGGATGGCCCCGCGCAAGCGCACCCTCCCGCTCGTGCGCATCCTCGAGGCCGCGGCCGACTGGCTCGACCCCGGGGTGCATCTGTCCGCCGTGCTCGTCGGCGACGGTCCGGAGCGGGCACGCGCGGAGAAGCACGTGCGCGCGCACGGACTCGGCGATCGCATCCGGTTCGTCGGACGCCTGCCGCGCGAGGGCATCCTCGAGGTGTTCGCCTCGTCGGATGCCTACATCCAGCCTTCGGTCAAGGAGTCCTTCGGCCTTGCCGCCCTCGAGGCGCGAACGGCCGGGCTGCCGGTCGTCGCCAGGAGCCAGACGGGCACCAGCGGGTTCATCCACGAAGGCGTGCAGGGCCTGCTCGCCGATGACGATCCCGGCATGGTGCGGGCCCTCGTGCGGCTGGGCCGGGACCGTGCCCTGCTCGACCGGATCACCGAGCACAATCGCTCGAAGCCACCCCAGGACGCCTGGCCGAACGTGCTGGCAATCGTCGCCCACGCCTACGGCAGGGCTGGCGCACCGACGGCCTAGGGACGAGCGGATAGGCTGGTCGGATGGCGAGATTGAACGAGCTGCCCTTCGTCAAGGGGCACGGCACCGGCAACGACTTCGTCATCATCCCCGACCTCGACGGCGAGCTCGACCTCACGGTCGAGCAGGTCAGGTGGCTCTGCGACCGGCACCGTGGAGTGGGCGGCGACGGCATGCTGAGGGTCGTGCGCACGGCGAGGGTTCCGGAGTTCGCGGATTTCGCGGACGTCGCGGAGTTCTTCATGGACTACCGCAACGGTGACGGCACCCTGGCGGAGATGTGCGGCAACGGCGCTCGCGTGTTCGTGCGCTACCTCGATGCGGTCGGGCTGGTCACCGATGCCGACGTCGTCATCGCCACGCGCGGCGGGCTGCGCAGCACCACGATCAACGCCGACCGGTCCATCACGATCGACATGGGCAGGGCGACGACGCCGAAGTCCCCGGCGATGCCGCACGTGAGGGTGGGCGAGCGGTCCTGGCCGGCCACCGGCGTGCTGGTGCCCAATCCGCACGCGGTGGTGTTCGTCGACGACCTCAGCGCCGCGGGCGATCTGCGGACGGCGCCGGACGTGGCCCCGACGGAGGTCTTCCCGGACGGGGTCAACGTCGAGTTCGTGGTCGAGCGAGGAGTCCGGCACGTGGCGATGCGTGTTCACGAGCGAGGCGTGGGGGAGACCCTGTCATGCGGCACGGGCGCCTGCGCGGTTGCCTGGGCGGCTCGGCGGCACGGCCCGGACGAGGTGGTCGCAGAGACGACCTGGCAGGTCGACGTCCCGGGGGGCACCGTCCACGTGACCGAGACGGCGACGGGCGGCTGCTGCTGCGGGGCCCGGCCGATCTCGTCGCGCGCGGCACCGTCCTGCTCCCGGCCTGATCCCGGCCAGATGTTCGTGCCTCGTCACACGTGGCGGGAAACCGCCCTTGAGCCCCCTTGAGTCCCCCACGAGTGGCGAGGCATCGATGGGGAGGTGTGGCGGCTAGGCGATGGCGTTGCTGATGGCGGCGAGGTGGGCAGGCGTCGAGCCGCAGCATGCACCGACGACGTCGATGCCCAGCTCGCGCATCTCCACGGCGAAGGCGGCCATCTCGTCGGGCGTGCCGGTGTAGACGAACTCGCCGCCCACCAGCTGAGGAAGTCCAGCGTTGGACTGCATGATGAGAAGGGTGCCCTCGGGGCGGTTCTGGGCCATCTGCGCAGCGATGACGCGCATCTCGTCGACGCCGCGTCCGCAGTTCGCGCCGGCCACGTCGACACCCAGCGCCGCCAGCGCCACCACCGCCTCGGACGGGCGCACGCCCATCATGGTCCGCAGGTTGGTGTCGAAGCTCATCGTCGCGACGATGGGCAGGCCGGGCGCGACCGCCTGGGCTGCCCTCACGGCCGCCTCGACCTCGCCGAGGTCGCTCATCGTCTCGATGAGGACGGCGTCGGCGCCGCCTGCGGCGAGTGCGCTGACCTGCTCGGAGAACAGGGCGATCGCATCGTCCATGGTCAGCGTGCCCATCGGCTCCATGAGATCGCCGGAGGGACCGACATCGCCGAGGACGTACACGTCCTGATGCCGGTCGGCAACCGTGCGGGCCAGGCGTGCGGCCGCCACGTTGAGCTCGAACACGCGGTCCTCGAGGCCATGCATCGCCAGGCGGGGGCGGCTCCCGCCGAAGGTGTTCGTGGTCAGCAGCCGCGAGCCGGCCGCCGCATAGTCCTCGAGGATCGCCTCGACGACCTCCGGCCGCTCGACGTTCCACAGCTCGGGGGCGCCGCCGTCGTCGAGGCCGGACACCTGCAGGAGCGTGCCCATCGCGCCGTCGCCCACCCGGACGCGCCCGTCGCGAATGGCGTCCAGCAGGTTCGTCATGGCGTGCTCCCTCTACGCGTCGGCCGATGCCTCGTCGGCCTGGTCCGGCTCCCGATCAGGCGCGACCGCACGTGTCCAGGTAGGCGGTCATCGCCTCCGGGCCCCACGCGGCCTCGAGATCCGCGGCGACGGACTCCGCCGCCTGCGTGGCCGACCCTGCCACGTCCATCCACGCGCCGCGCGTCCACCCCTCCATGTAGGCGTCGGACCCCTCGGCGCCCAGTCTCATGGCGGCCTCGTCGATCGCCTCCTGGAACCGCTGCGGCAATTGCACCTTCACCAGGTCCGTGCCCTCCCGGGCGGTGATGAACGACGGTACCTCCCGCCAGCTCGTTACCTGCACCTCAGCCATGTCGTGCCCCTCCGGGTCGTAGGATCGCCAGTGCTTCCGCCACGTCGGGCCCGACGGTGCCGGGATGGGCGCGCACGTGCCCGCCGAGCAGGTCGATCATCGCGGGCGTCCAGAACCTGAGCAGGTGCGCGGCCGTCTCCGCGGCGACGTCGTCCCTGCCCGGCACGCTGGCCGCGATCTGGTTGGCCATCCTCACCAGCGGCTCGGGCTTCACGCGCGCACCCCCGCCAGGGAGTCAGGTCGGACCTCCACCGCCGTGACCTTGTACTCCGGGCAGTTGGTTGCCCAGTCGGAGTTGTCGGTGGTGACGACGTTGGCGCCGCTGACGGGGTGGTGGAAGGTCGTGTAGACGACGCCTGCCGGCACGTCGTCGCTGATCCGCACCCGCATCGACGTCGACCCTGCTCGGCTGCTCACCTCGACCCAGGAGCCGTCGTGGATGCCCCGCAGCGCGGCATCCGACTCGTGAATGTCGAGCACGTCCTCGGCGTGCCACGTCACGTTCGGGGTGCGCCGCGTCTGCGCGCCCACGTTGTACTGGCTCAGGATCCGGCCGGTCGTGAGGAGCAGGGGGTACTTGCGCGTGGTGCGCTCGTCAGTGGGCACGTAGGGGGTCGTGACGAACCTGCCGAGCCCGCGGACGAAGCGGCTCTCGTGCATGATCGGGGTCCCGAAGGGCGAGTCGGCGTTGCAGGGCCACTGCACGCTGCCGACGCGGTCCAGCAGTGCGAAGGAGACGCCGGCGAACGTGGGCGTGAGCGCCGCGATCTCGTCCATGATCTCCGCGGCACTGTCGTACTGCATCGGGTAGCCCATGGCCGTCGCCAGCGCGCAGGTGACCTCCCACTCCGCCATCCCCGTCCGGCTCGGCATGACCGGTCGCACCCGGTTGATGCGACGCTCCGCGTTGGTGAAGGTGCCGTCCTTCTCGAGGAAGGACGTGCCCGGCAGGAACACGTGCGCGAACGCGGCGGTCTCGTTGAGGAAGAGGTCCTGCACGATGACCAGGTCCATGGCCGCCAGGGCGGCCTTGACGTGCTGGGTGTTCGGGTCGGACTGCGCGATGTCCTCGCCGTGCACGTACATCGCGCGGAACGTCCCGGCGGTGGCGGCATCGAGCATGTTGGGGATCCGCAGTCCAGGCACCGCCTGGATCGCCGCGCCCCAGACGGCCTCGAATTGGTGCCGCACGGTGTCGTCGGACACGTGCCGGTAGCCGGCGAGCTCGTGCGGGAAGGAGCCCATGTCGCACGAGCCCTGCACGTTGTTCTGCCCGCGCAGGGGGTTGACGCCCACGCCGCTGCGGCCGATGTTGCCGGTGGCCATCGCCAGGTTCGCGATGGCCATCACCATCGTCGAGCCCTGGCTGTGCTCGGTGACGCCGAGGCCGTAGTAGATGGCGCCGTTCGGTGCGCCGGCGAAGGCCCGGGCCGCGCTGCGGACCAGGTCGGCCGGGACGCCCGTGCTCTCCGCGAGGGCCTCGGGGCTGTTCTCGGGCAGCCGGATGAACTGCTCCCAGGCGGCGAAGGACTCCGGTTCGCACCGCTCATTGACGAAGGCACGGTCGATGAGGCCCTCGGTGGCGATGACGTGGCTGATCGCGTTGATCACGGCGACATTGGTGCCGGGCTGCAGCTGCAGGTGGTGGGAGGCCTGCACGTGTGGCGTGCGCACGAGGCTGATGCGCCGGGGGTCGATGACGATCAGCCCGGCTCCCTGGCGCAGGCGCCTCTTCAGCCGCGAGCCGAACACGGGGTGCGCGTCGGTCGGGTTGGCGCCGATCACCATGACGACGTCGGAGTCCTCGACGGAGGCGAAGTCCTGCGTGCCGGCCGAGGTGCCGAACGTCTGGCTCAGGCCGTACCCCGTGGGAGAGTGGCAGACCCGCGCGCAGGTGTCGACGTTGTTGTTGCCGAACGCGGCCCGGATCATCTTCTGGACGACGAAGACCTCCTCGTTCGTGCAGCGCGACGACGTGACGCCGCCGATGGAGTCGACGCCGTGCTGGGCCTGGATCTGGCGCAGCCGGTCCGCCGCGTAGCCGATCGCCTCGTCCCAGGAGACCTCGCGCCACGGATCCGCGGTGGTCGCGCGGATCATCGGGTTCAGCACGCGGTCGGGGTGGCTCGCATAGCCCCACGCGAAGCGGCCCTTCACGCAGGAATGGCCCTCGTTCGCCCCGCCGTCCTTGTCGGGGACCATGCGCACGAGTTCGGTGCCGCGCAGCTCGGCCTTGAACGAGCAGCCGACTCCGCAGTAGGCGCAGGTGGTCTTGACCGTGCGGGTCGGCATGCCCAGCTCGATGACGCTGTTCTCCTGGAGCGTCGCGGTCGGACAGGCCTGCACGCAGGCGCCGCAGGAGACGCACTCGCTGTCGATGAAGGACTCCCCGGCACCGGCGCTCACCTTGGAGTCGAAGCCGCGTCCGGAGATCGTCAGGGCGAAGGTGCCCTGGACCTCGCCGCAGGCGCGCACGCAGCGGCTGCACGCGATGCACTTGCTGGCGTCGAACGTGAAGTACGGGTTGCTCACGTCCTTGGCCGCCCCGAGGTGGTTGGCTCCGTCGAGGCCGTAGCGCACATCGCGCAGGCCGACTACCCCGGCCATGTCCTGCAGTTCGCAGTCCCCGTTCGCCGCGCAGGTCAGGCAGTCCAGCGGGTGGTCGGAGATGTACAGCTCCATGACCCCGCGCCGGATCCTCGCGACATGCGGCGTCTGCGTGTGCACGACCATGCCGTCCTCGCACGGGGTGGTGCACGAGGCCGGGGTGCCCTTGCGGCCGTCGATGTCCACGACGCACATGCGGCACGAGCCGAACGCGTCGAGGGAGTCCGTGGCGCAGAGCCTGGGGATGGCGATGCCGGCCTCCGCGGAGGCGCGCATGACCGATGTGCCGGCGGGCACCGTGACATCGAGGCCGTCGATGCTGACCGTGACCAGTTCGGTCGACGTGCTGATGGGCGTGCCGTAGTCGATCTCGTCAGTCAATCGCATGCCCGCTCCGATCGTCGTCAAGCCCGTCGCGCTCGAAGTCCGCGCCGAAATGCCGAAGGGCGCTGAGCACCGGCATGGGCGTCAGCCCCCCCAGTGCGCACAGCGAACCGTCGCGCATCACCTCGCAGAGGTCGATCAGCAGCGCGGTGTTCGCCTCGCGATCCTCGCCGCGGCGGATGCGGTCGATGACCTCGACGCCGCGGGTGGAGCCGATGCGGCACGGCGTGCACTTGCCGCACGACTCCTCGGCGCAGAACTCCATCGCGAACCGGGCCATCTCGGCCATGTCGACGGTGTCGTCGAACACCACGACGCCGCCGTGGCCGAGCATGGCGCCGACTGCGGCCAGCGACTCGTAGTCCAGCGGCACGTCGAGATCGCCGGCGGACAGGTAGGCGCCGAGCGGTCCGCCGACCTGCACGGCCCGAACGGGCCGCCCGCTGAGCGTCCCGCCGCCGTAGCGGTCGACGAGGTCGCGCAGCGAGATCCCGAATCCGACCTCCACGATGCCGCCCTGGCGCACGTTGCCGGCAAGCTGGAAGACCTGCGTGCCCAGCGAGCGGCCGGTTCCGAAGGACGCATACGCCGCCGGACCGTGCTCCATGACGTACGGCACGGCCGCGATCGTCAGCACGTTGCTGACAAGCGTGGGCCTGCCGAACAATCCCTCGACGGCGGGCAGCGGCGGCTTGGCCCGCACCATCCCGCGCTTGCCCTCCAGGCTCTCGAGCATGGAGGTCTCCTCGCCGCATACGTAGGCGCCGGCGCCCACGCGCACGCTGACGTCGAAGGCACGCCCGCTGCCGAGCACGTCGGCACCGAGCCAGCCGCGTGCGCGCGCCGAGTCGATGGCCGCGCGCAGCGTGCGGATCGCGTCGGGGTACTCCGAGCGGACGTACACCAGGCCCGCGGTCGCGCCGACGGCCAGGCCCGCAATGGCCATCCCCTCGAGGAGGGTGAACGGGTCGCCCTCCATGAGCATGCGATCGGCGAAGGTGCCGCTGTCGCCCTCGTCGGCGTTGACGCAGACGTACTTCCGATCGGAGGGGGCCGAGGCGACCGTGCGCCACTTGATGCCGGCCGGGAAGCCCGCACCGCCTCGACCACGCAGCCCGGAGGCCGCGACCGCCTCGATCACCTCGTCCGGGGTGGACATGATGGCCGCCCGCAGGCCGTTGAGCCCGCCGTGCGCCAGGAAGTCCTCGGGATCGGCGGGGTCGACCACGCCGACGCGTGCGAAGGTCAGGCGCTCCTGGGCCCGCAGCCAGTCCAGTTCCTCGGGGCGCCCGACGAGCAGCGGGTGGGGCCCGCCGCCGGGCAGCGCCACGGACAGCGCCGGGATGTCCTCGACGGTCACGGGACCGTAGGCGACCCGGCCGTCATCGGTGGCGACCTCGACGAGCGGCTCCAGCCACAGCAGGCCGCGGGAGCCGGTGCGCACGATGCGGGCGTCGGGCATCGCCTCGGCGAGCGCGGCAGCCACCTCGTCGGCGCCGACCGAGCGGGACGAGCTGTCGCAGGGCAGGTAGATGGTGGTCATGCGCGGGCCCTCGCCTCGTCGACGGCCTGCTCGACCCTGGCACCGGTCGCCCGGCCGATCAACCGGCCGTTGACGACGGCGGTGGGCCCGAGCGCGCAGTTGCCCATGCAGATGACCTGGTCGACCTCGCAGGAGCCATCGCGCTGCGCCCCGACGCGCGTCAGCAGGGCCCGGGAGCCGACCGCCTGGCAGGCCTCGCCCATGCACACGCGTACCGCCACCTCGGGCGGTGGCGATGTGCGCAGGTCGCCGTAGAAGGTGAGGACGCCGAACACGTCGGCACGGCTGAGGTTGAAGGCATCGGCCACGAGGGCCACGGTCCTCGTCATGCACGTGGCCGAACTCCGCCTGCAGCGCCTGGAGCGCCATGAGCACCGGCCCGGGCTCGTCGATGCCGGCCAGCAGGGCGCGCGAGGCGTCCGGTGACCAGGCCTGGCGGGTGCGTTCATGCGGGGCCTCCGTGGCCGACCAGCTCGCCGCCCGAGTACACGTTCATGCGGCCCTCCCTGGCGAATCCGATGAGCACGAGCCCGTGCTCCCGGGCGAGATCGACCGCCAGGGACGTGCACCCGGAGACCGCGACGACTGCCGCCACGCTCGCGGTCAGGGCCTTGTGCACGATCTCGTACGAGATCCGTCCGCTGACCACGAGCGTGTGGTCGGTCAGCGGCGAGCGGCCATCGAACAGGGCGCGTCCGACGACCTTGTCGACCGCATTGTGACGGCCCACGTCCTCGCGCGTGACCCAGGAGGCCGAGATCAGGCCCGAAGAGCGCTGCGGCGTGCAGGGCGCCCGTCTGGTCGAACATCCGCTGCCGGCTACGCATCTGGTCCAGCAGGGACGCGATGCGAGCGGACGGTATCTGCCAGTCGTCGGTGTGCAGGGGGTCGTCCGGCCCCGAGAAGGCGGCCAGCACGTCGGCGCTGCACACCCCGCAGGCGCTGCTGGTGATGAAGGACCGTGGCCGAGGCGGCACGATGCCGGCCGCCAGGCGGACGCGCACGGTGTCGACGCCGTCGTCGTCCTCGAGGGTGGCGAAGGCACCCATGGAGGCGATGTCGGCGGCGGTGCGGACGCCGGACTCGTTGACCAGCCAGCCGGCCACGAGGTCGAGGTCGTGCCCGGGCGTGCGCATCGTGGTGACGAGCACCTCGCCGTCGAGGACGATCGTCAGCGGCGACTCGACCGCCACCGCATCGGTGCGCTCGGTGTCGGTGCCGTCGACGATGCGGACGATCGACCGCCGCGTCGTCGTCACTGCCATGCGCGTCCCTTCGAGTGCCCCCGTGCGATGTCCATCAGAACAGGCCGACCACTTGCCCGTCAACGAGGTCGATGCGCTCGCTCGAGGGCACCTTCGGCAGGCCGGGCATGGTCATGATGTCGCCGCAGACCATGACGATGAACTCCGCCCCCGCCGCGAGCCGCACCTCGCGGATGTTGAGGCTGTGCCCGTTGGGTGCGCCGCGCAAGGCTGGGATCGGTCGAGAAGGAGTACTGGGTCTTGGCGACGCAGACCGGGAAGCGCCCGTAGCCCTGGGCTTCGAGTTCCTTGATCTGCCCGCGGATCTTCGCGTCGGCGGTGACCTCGCTGGCGCCGTAGATGCGCGTGGCGATCGCCGTGACCTTCTCCCACAGGGACGCGTCGTCCTCGTAGGCGAAGGTCATCGTGGACGGCTGCTCGCACAGCTCGACCACCGCGTTGGCGAGGGCCTCGGCGCCCTTGCCGCCGTCGGCCCAGTGCGAGGCGAGCACGACGCTCGACGCCGAGATCGTTCACGGCGCTTGGTCAGCAGGTCGATCTCGGCGGTCGGTGTCGGTAGTCGAACCTGGTTGATCGACACCACGCAGGGCAGGCCGAAGACGTCGCGGATGTTGCCGACGTGGCGCTCCAGGTTGACGATGCCCTTGTCGAGGGCGGCCAGGTTCTCCTCGGTGATGGTCTTGAGGTCCTGCACCGCCGTGGTACTTCAGCGCGCGGACCGTGGCGACGATCACCACGGCGGACGGGCGCAGGCCCGACTTGCGGCACTTGATGTCGATGAACTTCTCCGCGCCGAGGTCGGCGCCGAAGCCGGCCTCGGTGACGACGTAGTCGGCCAGCTTCATGGCCGCGGTGGTCGCGATGACCGAGTTGCAGCCGTGCGCGATGTTGGCGAAGGGCCCGCCGTGCACGAAGGCGGGCGTGTGCTCGAGCGTCTGCACCAGGTTCGGCGCCAGCGCGTCCTTCAGCAGGACCGTCATGGCGCCGTGGGCGTTCAGGTCGCGTGCACGGACCGGCTCCCTGGTCCGGGTGTAGGCCACCACGATGTTGCCCAGGCGCTCCTTGAGGTCCTCGAGCGAGGTCGCCAGGCAGAAGATCGCCATGATCTCGGACGCGACGACGATGTCGAAGCCGTCCTGGCGGGGGAAGCCGTTGCCCGGCCCGCCCAGCGCCACCATGATGTCGCGCAGCGCGCGGTCGTTCATGTCGACGACGCGCTTCCACGTCGACCCGGCGCACGTCGATGTCCAGGCGTTGCCGTGGTGGATGTGGTTGTCGATCAGCGCGGCGAGCAGGTTGTTCGCCAGCGCGATCGCGCCGAAGTCGCCGGTGAAGTGCAGGTTGATGTCCTCCATCGGGACGACCTGCGCATGGCCACCGCCGGCGGCGCCGCCCTTCATGCCGAAGACCGGGCCGAGGGACGGCTCGCGCAGGCAGATCGATCGTCCGCTTGCCGATCGTGCGCGAGCCCGTCGGCCAGGCCCACGCTCGTGGTGGTCTTGCCCTCGCCGGGCGGCGTCGGGCTGATCGCCGTGACGAGGATGAGCTTCGCCGTCGGGGTTCTCCGGCAGGTCGGCCAGGTAGTCGAGGGCGATCTTCGCCTTGTAGTGGCCGTACGGCTCGACGAACTCGTCGGGGATCCCGAGTCGATCAGCGATCGTCGGTGATCCGGCTCCATCGTGGCGGCCTGGGCGATCTCGATGTCTGACGGCACGTCTACTCCTGATCTGAAGGTCGGATGGTGCACGAGGCCCGGGCGGCACGGTGGCCGCCCGGGATGGTTCGCCGTGCTGGCTCAGCCGGACGTCGCGGCACGCGTCTGGGCGATCAGCTCGGGCAGGAAGGCGTGCACGTCGCCGACGACGGCGTAGTCGGCGACCTGCATCATGGGCGCCTGCGGGTCGGTGTTGACGGACACGATCACCTTGCTGTTCTTGCAGCCGGCGAGGTGCTGTGTCGCGCCGCTGATCCCGAAGGCGAGGTACAGGTCCGGCGCGATCTTGGTGCCGGTCTGGCCCACCTGCTCGGCATGGGGTCGCCAGCCCTCGCTCGTGACGACGCGCGAGCACCCCACGGTGCCGCCGAGCAGGGCGGCCAGCTCGTCGAGCAGGGCGAAGGCACCCGGACCGCCCATGCCGCGGCCGCCCGAGACGACGGTCTTGGCGTCGGCGAGAGTGACCCCCGCGGCGGCCGCTCCTGTCCGCTCGATCACCCGCACGACGAGGTCGGCGTCGGTAAGCCCGGCGGCGAACGGCTCCACGGCGCCGGCGGCAGCCGAGGGCTGTGCCGCCACCGCGTGCGGGAGGATCGTGGCCAGCAGCACGTCGGCCAGGACCGAGGACTCCTCGAGCAGGTTTCCGCCCCAGCGGGCGCGGGTCACCGAGGCCGGTGAGCCCAGCACGATCTGCACGCAGTCGGTCGCCAGCGGAGCGTCGAGGAAGGCGGCGACGTGCGCCATGACCTCGTTGCCCCGTGCCGTGCCGCCCGCGAGGACGGCCGACGCGCCCAGCGCAGCGACGAGCTGGGCGATAGCCCGGCCGATGGCCTGCGGGGCGTAGTCGGCCAGGCCAGCGTGCTCGGCCACGTGGACGACGGCCGCGCCGTACTCGGCGAGCTCCGGGGCAGCGGAGGCGTCGGCGGCGACCACGGCGTGGACGTCGCCGCCCAGGCCGCGGGCCACCGTGAGGGCCTGCAGGGACACGGGATCGACGACCCCTCGGTCTACGTCGACATGGACGAGGATCACGACAGGACTCCGATCTCGCGGAACATCTCGACGAGGACCGCGGCACCCGCGGCATCGGGCTCGAGCACCGTCGTGCCCTTGGCCGTGGCCGGCGGGACCACCAGGTGATGCTTGACCAGCCGAGCCTCGGCGAGCGTGACCGCGTGGGACGTGACGGGCTTCTTGCGAGCCTTGATGCGGCCGGGCACCGATGGGTACCGGGGGATGTTGAGCCCGTCCCTGACGGTGACCACGGCCGGCAGGGGCACGGCGTAGACCTCCCGCTCGGAGCCGACCGCCCGCTCGCAGCGAGCCGTGGCGCCATCGATCTCGAGGCCCTTGACATTCGTCACGACCGGCAGTCCGAGCGCGTGCGCCAGCCGGATGCCCGTCTGGTAGCCCGCCGTATCGGCGGACTCCGCACCCATGAGAACCAGGTCGAACGACGACCCCGTCCGCCTTGATGGCCTCGAGCAGCGCCGCCGCAGTCGCCTGCGGATCCGGCTCGGTGCCGTCGGTGAGCGCGATGATCGCGCGGTCCGCGCCGATGGCGAGCTGCTCGCGCAGCTGCTCCTCGCAGTCGGCGGTGCCGAGCGACAGCAGCGTCACGCTGCCGCCGTGCGCGTCCCTGAGCTGGACCGCGGCCTCGACCGCGTTCTCCTCATGGGGACCCAGCTGGAACCCCAGCCTGCGGGTGTCGACCTCGAGACCATCGTCGGTGAGGACGAGGGCGCTGCCGACCATCGGCACCCGCTTGATGCAGACGAGGATCTCCATCAGCCCATGATCCGCTCGTTCGAGGGGTCGAACAGGGGAGCGGTGCCGACGCGCGCCACGGTCACCGGGTAGTGCTCGCCCATGTACTCCACGAGCAGCCGGGTGCCCTCGACGGCCTGCTCCGGCGGCAGGTAGGCCATGAGGACGTGCTTGCCCAGGGAGGGGGCCGAGCCGGCGCTGGTCGCGTAGGCGCGACGGTTCCTGCGGTCGGTGATCGACGTGCCGTCGAGGTTCAGGATCGGCTCGCGACCCATCATGTAGCGCTTCTCGCCGGTGGACGACGCGTGGTCGTCGACGGTCAGCGAGCACATGAGCGCGGCGGGGGCCTCCTCGCGGTGCCTGAGGTAGGCGCCCTTGCCGACGAAGTCGGCGTCCTTCACCTTGTTGGTCTGCATGCCGGCCTCGATGACGTTGTACTCGCTCTCGAGCTCGTTGCCGTAGGCGCGGTAGGACTTCTCCAGGCGTCCCGTGGTGCCGTAGACGCCGATGCCGACCGGGATGATCCCGTGCGCCTGGCCGGCATCCCAGACGATGTCCCAGAGCCGGGCACCCTGCTCCATCGGCACGTAGAGCTCCCAGCCCAGGTCGCCGACGTAGGAGATGCGCGAGGCCAGCACGCGCAGCGGGCCGATCTCGATGACGCGGCAGCTGCCGAACGGGAAGCCGGCGTTCGAGACGTCGTCCTTCGTGAGCGACTCGAGGATGGCCCGGGCGTTGGGGCCCCAGATGCCCAGCGTGGTGTACGCCGACGTCTGGTCGACGACCTGCGCCGTGCCGTCGGCCGGCAGCTGGTCGCGGAACCACTTCAGGTCGGCCATTCCGTGCGCGCCGCCGGTGACCACGCGGAAGCGGTCATGGGCCAGCCGCATGATCGTCAGGTCCGACTTGAAGCCGCCGTTGGGTGACAGGACGGGGGTGTAGACGACCTTGCCCACGGCCACGTCCATCTGCCGCATGGCGGTGCGCTGCACGGTGTCGAGGGCCCCTGCGCCGACGACGTCGAAGATGCAGAACGCGGTCAGGTCGACCAGTCCGGCGGTCTCGCGCATCTGCAGGTGCTCGGCATTGATGATGGGCGACCACCAGCGGGCCTCCCACTCGGACGTGCGCGGCATCACGGCATCGCCGAACTTCTCCACGAGGGGGGCGTTCGACTCGTACCAGAAGGGCCGCTCCCAGCCCACGGTCTCGAAGAAGACCGCGTCGAGCGCCTTCTCCCGCTCGAAGAACGGTGACAGCCGGACGTTGCGGTTGCTGGCCCACTGCTCCATCGGGTGCACGATGCCGTAGGTCTTGTTGAAGCCCTCGGACGTGCGCGCCCTGATGTGCTCGCTGGTCTTCTGGTGCTCGTGGAAGCGGGCGATGTCGGATGCGTGCAGGTCGATCTCGGACTCGCCGAGCACCATCCACTCGGCGACGGACTTGCCGGTGCCCGGGCCCTCCTTGATCCACACGGCCGCGACGGACCACAGGCCCTTGACCTCCGGCGTCTCGCCGAGGATCGGCATGCCGTCCGGGGTGAGGGAGAGCAGGCCGTTGATGGCGTACTTCTGGCCGACGGACTCGTCTCCGATGATCTCCGGCATCAGCTCGAGCGAGTGCTCGTCCTGCAGGTCGAAGTCGGCCTGGGTGAAGGGCAGCTCGGTGGGGGACAGGGCCGCCTCGGCGTTCGAGGGGATCTCGTCGACCTCGTGCAGGATGGGCCGGTGCGCGTACGAGCCGACCTCCAGGCCGGTGCCGTGCTGGCGCTCGTACATGTTGGTGTCCATGTCGCGGACGATCGGGAACTCGATGTCGCCCTTGGCGTCCTTGAAGCGCGGCACGGGGCCGATGTCCTTCATCTGGTGCACGGCCGGGGTCAGCGGGATGCTGGCGCCTGCCATGCTCGCGATCTTGGGGCTCCAGCAGCCGCACGCGATGATCACGTACTCGGCGTCTATGTCGCCCCTGTCGGTGCGCACGCGCCGCACGCGGCCCTCGAAGACGTCGATGCCGAGGACCTCGGTGCTTGCGGAGACCGTGAGCGCGCCCATCTCGATCGCCCGCTCGCGCATGATCGTGCCGGCCCGGAGGGAGTCGACGACGCAGACGCTCGGGGTGTAGAAGCCGCCGAGTATGATGGTCTCGTCGATGTAGGGGACCAGCTCCTTGACCTCGTCGGGGGTCATCATCCGCGTGTCGTCGATGTCGAAGGACTTGGCCGATGCCATGCGACGCGTGAGCTCCTGCATGCGAGCAGGCGTGCGCGCGACCTCGATGCCGCCGCACTCGGTGAGGACGCCCATCTCCCGGTACTGGCGCATGCTCTCGTGCGTGAGGCGGCGTCATCTCCTTGGTGTGGTCGACCGGGAAGAGGAAGTTCGAGGCGTGGCCGGTCGAGCCACCCGGGTTGGGCAGCGGTCCCTTGTCGACCTGCACGATGTCGCGCCAGCCGAGGCGGGCCAGGTGGTAGGCCATGCTGTTGCCGACGATGCCAGCTCCGATGATGACGGCCTTGGCCGACGTGGGCAGAGTGCTCATTGCTTCCCTCTCGTGTGGTGCGGGTCGGTTGTCGGTGTGGTCAGATGGCGCGGCGGACCTCAGCCTCGAAGCCCTCGACGTGCGAGGACATGATCGAGGCGGAGCGCTCCGGGTCGCCGTCGCGCATCGCGCTCAGCAGGTCGCGGTTCTCCGCGGTGGCGTGCCGCAGGTTGGTGACCCTGTCGAGCGCCAGGAACCAGATGCGCAGCGAGTGCATGTAGTGCTGCTCGAGGACGGCGCGCAGGAAGTCGTTGTGCGCGCACCGGTACACGTGGTGATGGATGCGCTGGTCGAGCTCGATGAGGTCGCGCATGGCCGGCTCGCCCTTGATCGCGTCGATGTCGTCGATCAGCTCGTCGATCACGAGCAGGTCCTCCTCGTTCCGCCGCTGCGCCGCCAGCCGGGCCGCGAAGGGCTCGAGCTGCTCGCGCACCTCGGAGATCGAGCTCAGGTCCCTGGTGTCGACGGCGGCCACGAACATCCCGCGCCGCGGGAAGACATCGATCAGGCGCTGGTTGGCCAGCGTCCGCACTGCCTCCCTGATCGGCGTGCGACCGAGCCCCAGGCGCTCCTGCAGTTCGGGCTCGCTGACCACCGATCCGGGCGCGAGCTCGAGGGTGACGATCAGCCCCCGGATCTCCCGGTAGGCCCGATCCGCCTGCGACTCGTCGCCGGTCAGGTCCGGCTGGATGAGAAGCGACGTGGGCACGACACAGATATATCAGTATTGCGCGCACCTGTACATCAGATTGGGGAACTTTCTTCATGCAGCGACTCATCTGGTCCGGCGACGGCGAGACCCACCAGGGGCCGCTCGACGAGGGTTTCCAGGGCCTTCTCCAGTACCGCGCGTCCCGCCGCCGGGGGTGTGCGCGGAGACGTCCGTGATCTCCAGCGGCAGCTGCATGCGACCGGCCGCCCGCGGGCGGCACGCTCCATGTCCGGCGTGCGCCTGCTGGCCAGCCACACCACCCGCGTGTAGTGGCGGAAGTAGTCGTCCGCGAGCTGGGGGTATCGGTCCAGGCCCAGCGACCGCCAGACGACGCGGTCGAAGCCCACCACCAGGAAGTCGGTCAGGAAGTAGGTGCCGGGCTGCTCGGCACTCATGGCGGCCACGGCCTCGGCACCCGCGTACACGTCGTAGCAGTGGTTGCCCGCGAAGCGCGCGACATCCCTGCGCTCGCACACCTCGTCCAGTGCCGAGTACGTGCCGCAGTCGGCGTAGCCGACGCCGATACGCGGGTATCGGGGGGCCAGTGAGTCGATGAGGCGCTCCACCTCCCCGGCGATGCGGTCCGGCCGGTTGTGCAGCAGCGGCGGCAGCGGGTACAGGTCGACCGGCCACCGCCGCCGCTCGACGATCTGCGTGATGTCCGCGCTGAGAGCGCCGCACGTGATGATCGCCATGCGGTCGTCGGTCCCCGAGCCGGCCCGGACGGCCGGGAGGGCAGCGGACTCAGCCGGGGAAGCGCGAGCTCATCGACGAACCTGTCATTGAAGTCCGCTCGATCCGACAGCTCGAGGTAGTCGATCTCCCGCATGCAGCACACTCGCCCCGTGGCGCTCAGGGCCGGACAGCGAGTGCCATCTTGGCGCCCTCGCCGGCGACGTTGCCGGCGCTGACGATCGCGCAGGGCGGGGATGCCGGGCACGAGCCCGATGCGGATGGCGTTGCGGGCCGACAGGTACGTGCCGAAGGAGCCCGCGAGCAGGACCTGCTGGATGTCCTCCGGCTCCACGCCGAACTCCTCGACGAGCAGCTTCCAGCCGGTCGAGATGGCGGCCTTCGCGAACTGGAGCTCTCGGACGTCGCGCTGGCAGAGGTACACCGCCGCAGTCGCGTCGGTCGCGTCCGAGAGCACGAAGACGCGCTCGCCGTCCTGCGTGCGCAGTCGGCCGGCCAGCCCGGGAGGCGCGCGGCTGCCTGCTCGTCGCTGATGAAGCGGCCGCTGCCGTCGATGATCCCGATGCGCACGAGCTCGGCCACGGCGTCGACCAGCCCCGAGCCGCACAGCCCGGTGGGCTCGACGTCGCCGATGACCTGGAGGCGGACGTCCTGCTCGTCGACGGTGACCACCTCGATGGCACCGGGGGCCGCGCGCATGCCGCAGCGGATCGAGGCGGCCTCGAAGGCCGGGCCCGCCGGGGCGGCCGTGGCGATCATGCGCTCGCCGTCGCCCAGGATCAGCTCGCAGTTGGTGCCGATGTCGATGAACAGGCGCAGGCGCTTGTCGCGATCCATCCCCGTGGCCAGGGCTCCGGCGATGATGTCGCCGCCGACGTAGGCGCCCAGCGCGGGGAACAGGAACCCCCGGGCGCGCGGGTTGAGGTCGAAGCCCATCTCGGAGGCGAGCAGGCTCGGGTAGCTCTCACTCGCGAGGATGAACGGCGCGACGCCGAGCGCCTCCGGATCGATGCCCAGCAGGATCTGCGTCATGGTCGCATTGCCTGCGATCGCGACCTCGTAGATCTCCGTGGGGTCGACGCCACCCTCGGCGCAGACCTCGGCGGCCAGCTGCCCGAGAGTCTCCTGGGCGAGCTGCTGCAGCTTCCCGAGCGCCTCCGGGTCGAGCATCGTGGCGCTGATGCGGCTGATGACGTCGGCACCGAACGGCTGCTGCTTGTTGAGCATCGACGACGACCGCGACGGGCGTGCCCGTCGACAGGTCCAGGAGCGTCGCGACGACCGTGGTGGTCCCCAGGTCGCAGGCGACTCCGAAGAGCCGTGCCGTCGTGTCACCCGGCTCGACCGCGACGAGCATGTCGTCGACGACGACGGCGGTCACGTCGAAGTCGGCCGCCCGAAGGATGCGGGGCAGCGTCCGCAGCACGTGCGGATCAACCTCCTCGGTCAGGTCGGTGATCTCGTCCAGCACGCGTCGTGAGTCGGATCGCTGGTCGGCGAGGGTGGGTTCGGCCATCGTGATGTGACGCTTCACGACTGATGGTCGAAGGATCACCTGCCGGCCCACCCCGACCGTGGCTGCCTTGGGCCGCGTCGTCAGGGGTGGCACGTGCACCCTCAGGTCGCACGTCGCGTTCGCGATGCAGGCCAGCCGCCAGCCGTCCCGGAGCTGCTCGGCATCGAAGGCCCGCGCGTCGAGCCGGCCGACGGGAACGTCGCCCTCGAGGATCTGGACCTTGCACTTCTTGCAGGTCCCGTGGCCGCCGCACGTCGAGTCGATGGCAATGCCGTTCCAGCTGGCCGCATCGAAGACGGAGACCCCCGTGGGCACCCGGACGCTCTTGCCCGATGGCTCGAAGGACAGGTCGACGCGCACCACCGGCATGCCGTGGTGCGCGTCGACCTGTGCTTCCGTCTGGGTGGTCTCCATGTCCGGGGTGCGCTCCTACTGCGCGGCGGCCGCGGCGGCTGATGCCTGGCGGGCACGGTGGGCGGCGATCCAGCTCGAGCCCCACTCGTCGTTGCCGTTCATCAGGTCCGCGGCGCGCACGGCCATCACGATCTGCGACGTCCGGGAGTCCATGATCGCGCTGGTCAGGCCCGCCGCCATGGCCATCGGCAGGAAGACGGAGTTCAGCGTGTGCCGGTCCGGCATGCCGAAGGACACGTTGGAGGCCCCCAGCGTCGTGTTGACACCGACGCGCTCCTTGATCAGGGAGATCGTCTCGAGGGTCCGGACGACCATCGACGAGTCCGCGCCGATCGGCATCGCGAGCGGATCGATGACGATGTCCTCGATGGGGATGTCGTACTTCGTGGTGGCGTACTCGACGATCTTCTCGACCAGCTCGAGTCGGCGGCGCGGGTCCTCGGGGATCTCCGTCTCGTCGTTCGGCAGCGCGATGATCGCGGCGCCGTACCTCTTGACCAGCGGCAGGATGAGGTCCATCCGCTCGGTCTCGGCGGTGATGGAGTTGACCAGTGCCTTGCCCTGGTAGGCGGCCAGACCCCGCCTCGAGCGCCTCGACGACCGACGAGTCGATGCACAGGGGCAGGTCCGTCAGTGCTCTGGATCGTGGTGACGGCCTGCGGCGAGCACGGCTGCCTCGTCGATCAGGGGGGCACCCATGTTGACGTCGAGCATCGTGGCGCCGCCCGCGACCTGTGCGTCGACGTCGGCCTCGATCCCGGACAGGTCGCCTGCGCGCAGCTGCTCCTGGAACTTCTTGCGACCGGTCGGGTTGATCCGCTCGCCGATGATGCAGAACGGCTGGTCGTGGCCGATCGTGATCGTCCTGGTCGCCGAACTAAGCACTGTGTGCATGCTGCTCCTCAAAGCGTGGGCCGATGGCTAGCGTCTTCCGTCAGTCGGCGAACGCTGTCGTCGTGGCGGAAGTCGGTGATGTGCAGCCCGGCGACGCCGGGCAGCGAGAGCGCGTGCTGGGCCAGCTCGCGCACCGAGCTGGTAGGACTCCTCGGCCGGGTCGGCGCTGCCGGCGACCCGCTGCGATCGTCCGTGCGGGCACGCTGATGCCGGGCACGTTCGCGTCCATGAAGGTGAGGGCCCGCGCGCCCGCGTGAGGCAGATGGTCGGCAGGATGGCCGCTCGTCCGGGCGACCCCGCTGCGCGAGCACGCGGCCACGAAGGCCTCCAGCTGCTCCGGCTGGTAGTAGATCTGCAGCTGCAGGAAGCGGGCGCCGGCGGCGATCTTCTTCGCGCGCGCTCGGCGCGGTAGTCGAGCGGGGGCGCCGTCGGGGTTCTCGACCGCGCCGACGAACAGGTGCGGGGCAGGGTCATCGAGCGGCCCGGACAGGTAGCGGCCGCGGCCCATGAGCGTGGCCACCCGGACCAGCTGCGGGCCGTCGAGGTCGAAGACGCGGCGCGCCTCGGGCTCGTCCCCCGCGGTCACGTCGTCGCCGGTCAGGCAGCAGATGTTCTGGACGCCGTGCAGGGCCGCCCCGACCATGTCGGCCTGGAGGCGAGCCGGTTCTTGTCCCGGCAGACGACCTGGAGGATCGGGTTGCACGCCCGCCTGCGCGATCGCGATCGCCAGGCGACGTTGGAGGCGTGAGCGTGCGCGGCCGGTTGTCGGTGGCGTTGATCGCGTCGACCCACTGCGCCATCTCGGCGATCCGCTCGTGGAATGTCGTCGATCGTGCCCCCGTCGACCGACGGGGAACTCTGCCGTGACGACGAGGCGATCGCCGTCCATCCACCAGTTCCTCGAAGCGCGTTGAGGCCGCGTCCGGCGCCGTCGGTGGCGGCTTGCCACCCCGGCGGGGTCTGGCGGTCGCGCCCGTTCAGCAGGTTGAGCCAGGACGAGGTGCCCTTCAGCCGGTTGTCGACCGGAGGTCGCAGGTCGTGGAAATGCCTCGCGCCACGAGCCCGGCAGCAGCGGCATCGTGCGCGTGCGCTCCTCCGCCTTCAGCCAGACACAGCGCATCTCGGGCTTCACCTCGCAGTGCCCGTTCTCGCGCACACCGCCGCACGGGCCGTTCCGGAGCGTCTTCGGGCAGGTCATCGGGCAGGTCATGCCCGGTCGAGTGGAGCACGCACTGTCCGCACATGCGGCAGTCGAACACCGGCTTCTTGACGGCGTGCTCGATGGCGGGAGGAGGCCCATGGCGGTTAGCCTGCGTCAGGCGGCGGCGACGCCCGGCGCGATGAGGTCCTTGGCGCGGCGGTACGGCCGTCGCGCGTCGGCCGCGTAGCCGTCGGCCCCGCACGACGTCGGCGTACTCCTGGGTGACGGGCGCGCCGCCGACCATGATGATCACGTCGTCGCGCAGGCCGGCCTTCTCGATCGCGTTGATGTTGACCTTGAACATCGGCATCGTCGTGGTCAGGAACGCCGACAAGCCGACGACGTCCGGCTTGTGCTCCTCGATCGCCTCGATGAACGTCTCCGGTGCCACCTGCACGCCGATGTCGATCACGTCGAAGCCTGCTCCCTCGAGCATGATGTCGACCAGGTTCTTGCCGATGTCGTGGACGTCGCCCTTGACCGTGCCCATCAGGAAGGTGCCGACCGTCTCCGCTCCCGAGTCGGCCAGCAGCGGCCGCAGGAGCTCCAGCGCGCCCGACATCGCCCGCCCTGCGATCAGCATCTCCGGGACGAAGAAGTCACCGCGCTCGAACCGCGCCCCCACCTCCTCGAGTGCCGGGATCAGCGCCTCGAACAGGATCTGGTCCGGCCCCATCCCCATGTCCAGCCCCTGGCGGGTCAGGTCGAGGACGGCCGGGGCGTTGCCCAGCATGGTCTCGTCGTACAGGCCCTTGAGGATGTCGTCGGGTGTCATGCCGCTCCTGCCTTCCGCCGATGTGTTGGTGTGTAGCCGAGTTCCTGCGAGAGCTTCGCGGCCTCGCTCACGAGCAGCAGGCCGATCACGTCGAACCGGGAGGGGTCGATGCGCACGGACGGTCCCGAGGCGGACAGGCCCGCCACCACGTTGCCGTCGGCCGCCCGCACGGGAGCCGCGATGGCGACCAGCCCGGGCTCCAGCTCGGAGTCCGCCACGGCCCAGCCCCGCTCGCGCACGGTGACCAGCTCATCGGTCAGCTGCGCACGGCTGCTGATGGTCTGCGACGTGCGTCGGGCAAGCCGTCCCTCGGGCAGGGAGGCGCCGTGGGCCAGGAAGACCTTGCCGAGTGCGGTGCAGTGCAAGGGCACCCGCATGCCCACCCAGTTGACGTTGCCCATCAGGTAGGTGGAGTCGACCTGGGAGATCTGCTCGACCTCGTCGCCGACGAGGATGGCCAGGTTGATCGTCTCCCCGGTCACGTCGCTGATCGCCTGCAGCCGCGGCGCCGCGAGTGCGATGAGCTCGTCGAACGGGCGGCTGGAGTGGGCGAACCGCGTGACCGCGGCACCGGGTCGCAGCGACCCGTCGTCGGCGCGGACGACGAGGCCATGGAACTCCAGGCTCGACAGCAGTCTCGACAGCGTGCTCTTCGCCAGTCCGGACTCGTGCAGCAGCTCGGTGAAGGTCAGCGGACGCTCGGACTCGAGGATCGCGACGAGGAGTGAAGCGGCGCGATCGACCGACTGCGTTCCCGATCCGGTTCTCATCTCACCTCCCGTTTCGCGGGACCTTGCGTCCCTTGACACCGCTCTCCGGCGACCTCATCATTGCCGACGTCAGTTCCGCATTATGGAACCACTGTTCCACGAGTGAGTGTAGGATCCCGAGCACGCCCGGTCAACCGAGTCGGCGAAAGCCGGCAAGCCAAGGAAGGACGCGCCTGTGTTCGTCAACAAGATGCCGCGCTACGAGATCCTCTCCGAGCGGGCGATGGAGACTCTCGACGCCGGCTGGAAGCGCATCCTCACCGAGTTGGGCATCGAGTTCATGAAGCCCGAGGCACTCGACCTGTTCCGTCAGGCCGGTCAGAAGGTGGTCGGCGACACCGTCTTCCTCGACCCCGAGTTCGTGCTGGAGCAGATCGCCAAGGCGCCGCGCGAGTTCGACATGCAGGCGCGCAACCACGCCAACGACGTGCACATCGGCGGTGACCACATGGTGTTCTCGAGCGTCTACGGAGCGCCGTTCGTGCGCGAGGGCGACGTGCGACGCGACGGGACGATGGAGGACTTCCGGAACTTCTGCAAGCTGGCACAGGGATTCACCGCGATGGACAGCGTCGGCGGCGTAGTGGTCGAGCCCAACGATGCGCCCCTGGACTCGCGGCACCTCGACATGGTCTCCAGTGCGCTGATCTACACCGACAAGATCATCATGGGCAACGTCGTCAGTGCCCGCAACGCCCTCGACACCCTCGCCATGGGCGACATGGTCTTCGGCGGGCGCGCCTCGATCGAGGAGAAGCCCTTCTGCATCTCCCTGGTCAACTGCAACTCGCCGCTGCGCTGGGACGACCGCATGCTCGACTCGCAGTTCGAGTACACGGCCGCGAACCAGCCGGTGATCATGACCCCCTTCCTGCTCATGGGCGCCATGTCGCCCGTCACCATCCCGGCCGCGCTGGCCCAGCAGATCGCCGAGTCCCTCTCCGGCATCGCCCTCTCGCAGCTCATCAGGCCCGGGGCGCCGGGTCGTGTTCGGCTCCTTCCTCTCCAACATCAACATGCAGTCCGGATCACCGCAGTTCGGCACGCCGGAGTCGGCCATCGGCCTGCTGTGCACCGGGCAGATCGCGCGACGCTTCGGCCTGCCCTTCCGCACGGGCGGCGGCCTCAACTCCTCGCAGACCCCCGATGCGCAGGCGGCCTACGAGTCGATGATGACGATGCTCCCCACCTTCCTCGCGGGCGCCAACTTCGTCATGCACACGGCCGGCTGGCTCGAGGGCGGGCTCGTGTCGAGCTTCGAGAAGTACGTCATCGACGTGCAGATCCTCGAGTCGCTGCAGGCGGAGTTCACCCCGCTCGAGATCGACGAGGACACGCTGGCGTTCAGCGCGCACGAGGAGGTCGGCCACGGAGGGCACTTCCTCGGCGCCGCCCACACGATGGAGCGCTTCCGGGACTGCTTCTACCGCCCGTTCCTGTCGAGCTCCGACAACTTCGAGCGCTGGACGCGCTTCGGGGCCAGGGATACCGCCACCCGCGCCGGCGAGATCTACAAGGCGAAGATCGAGGAGTTACCAGCTGCCGGACATGGACCCGGCGCTGCGCGGGCTGAGCATCGAGGCCTTCGTGGGCGGTCGTCGCACTGAGCTTGGCGACTGACATGGCCAGGACATACGACATACGTCATCGTGGGCGGCGGGTCCGCCGGCAGTGCGCTCGCCAACCGGCTCGGCCGACCCGGCAACGTCGCGTCCTGGTCCTGGAGGCGGGGCGACCGGACAGCTGGTGGGACGTCTTCATCCACATGCCTGCCGCACTGACGTTTCCCGATCGGCAACCCGCTCTACGACTGGATGTACGTCACCGACCCGAACCGCACATGAACGGCCGGCGGGTCACCCAGGGACGCGGCAAGATCCTCGGCGGCTCGAGCAGCATCAACGGGATGATCTTCCAGCGCGGCAATCCGCTGGACTACGAGCGCTGGGCGGCGGATCCGGGCATGGAGACCTGGGACTACGCGCACTGCCTGCCTTACTTCAAGCGCATGGAGACCTGCCTGGCCGGCGCCGATGAGTGGCGTGGGGCTCCGGCCCGCTCGTGCTGGAGCACGGGCCCGGTGAAAACCCCCTCTTCGGTGCGTTCTTCGAGGCCGCTCAGGAGGCCGGGTACGCGTTGACGAAGGACGTCAACGGGTACCGGCAGGAGGGCTTCGCGGGCCTTCGATCGCAATGTCTACGGGCGCCGGTTGTCGCCGGCGCGGGCCTACCTCCATCCCGGTGAAACACCGCCCCAACCTCACGGTGTCTGCCGGGCGCTGGTCATCGAGGATATGATGGAGGGCACGCGGGCCCGGCGTCGAGGTGCCCGACCCAAAGGGGCCGCCCGCACGGTGTCGGCGGAGAGGTCATTCGGTGCGGGGCGCCATCAATTCACCCCAACTGCTCCAGCTGTCGGGCGTCGGCGATGCCGCTGCACTGGAGCGGCGGGCGTCAACCGGTGCACCACCTTCCCGGTGTCGGGGAGAACCTTCAGGACCACCTCGAGGTCTACGTCCAGCACGCCTGCAAGCAGCCGGTGACCCTCAACCCGAATCTGCAGCATGGCGCAAGCCATCATCGGGGCGGAGTGGCTGTTCCTGCACAAGGGTCCAGGCGCCACCAACCACTTCGAGGGCGGTGGCTTCGCCCGCAGCAACGACGACGTGGACTACCCCAACCTGATGTTCCACTTCCTGCCCATCGCCGTCCGGTACGACGGAACGGCGCCGGAGGGAGGCCATGGATACCAGGTCCACATAGGTCCGATGTACTCCGACGCACGCGGCAGGGTGCGGATCACCAGTGCCGACCCGGAGCAGCCGCCCTCCATCCTGTTCAACTACCTGTCGACCGACCAGGACCGACGCGAGTGGGTGGAGGCGATTCGCGTCGCCCGCGAGCATCCTCGGGCAGCCTGCATTCGAGCGTACAGCGACGGCGAGATCTCGCCGGGGCCGCAGGTGGAGTCCGACGAGGAGATCCTCGAGTGGGTCCGCAAGGACGGCGAGACCGCCTACCACCCGTCGTGCACGTGCCGGATGGGCACGGACGACATGTCGGTGGTCGATCCCGCTGACCATGAGGGTCCATGGCACGCAGGGCCTGCGCGTGGTCGATGCCTCCGTCATGCCCTACATCACCAACGCGAATCTGTATGCGCCGACCATGATGATCGCCGAGAAGGCGGCCGATCTCATCATTGGCGGCAATCTCCTCCCGCCGGAGGACGTTCCGTTCTATCGTCACCGTGACCACCACCCAGCCGCGTAGGGGTCGACCTTGACCCCCCACCGGCGAGACTGAGCGAGGACCGAGTCGTTGGCTGACCTGCTAATCGATGGGCGCTGGGTTCCGTCGTCGACGGGCCGCACGCGCGAGATCCGGTGTCCTGCCGACGGCACCGTCGTGGCCGTCGTGGACGAGGCGGGCGGCAGCGACACGATCGCGGCGATCGACGCGGCCCGCCGTGCCTTCGACGCGGGCCCCTGGCCCCGCACTCCCGCCGTGGAGCGGTCGGCGCTCCTGCACCGGCTTGCCGACATCCTCGAACGGGAGGTCGAGACGGTCGCCCGCGCCGAGTCCCTCGACACCGGCAAGAGGATCGTCGAGGCCCGCTACGACGTCGCCGACGTGGTCCGCTGCTTCCGCTACTTCGCCGGCGTCGCCCAGGGGCTGTCCGGTCGGCTGGTCGAGACGGGGGATGCCGGGTTCGTCTCGCGCATCGTCCACGAGCCGGTCGGGGTGTGCGGGCTGATCACGCCGTGGAACTACCCGCTCCTGCAGGCGTCCTGGAAGGTGGCCCCTGCACTCGCCGCGGGCAACACCTTCGTCATCAAGCCCAGCGAGCTCACCCCGAGCACGACCATCCTGCTCATGCACTACCTGCAGGAGGCCGGACTTCCCGACGGTGTCGGCAATCTCGTCCTCGGCACCGGGCCGGAGGCCGGCGCCCCGCTGAGCCAGCACCCGGACGTCGACCTCGTCTCGTTCACCGGCGGCCTGGCCACCGGCCGGGTCGTGATGGCCGCGGCCGCAGCCACGGTCAAGAAGGTGGCCCTCGAGCTCGGCGGCAAGAACCCCAACATCGTCTTCGCCGACGCCGACATCGAGGCCGCTCTCGACAACGCCCTGACCGCGGTCTTCCTGCATTCGGGCCAGGTCTGCTCGGCCGGGGCGCGGCTCATCGTCGAGGAGTCGATCCACGACGCGTTCGTCGACGAGCTCGTGCGCGCGCGCCCGGCTCATCCGGATGGGCGGACCCTTCGACGACGATGCCGAGACCGGCACGCTGATCTCCGCGCAGCATCGCGACAAGGTCCACGCCTACGTGACCGCCGGCGTCGCCGAGGGCGCGATCCTGCGATGCGGCGGCGAGCCCCTGACGACGCTGCCCTGGCGGGCGGCTTCTACTACCTCCCGACGATCCTCGACGGGTGCGCGGCCGCGATGGGATGCGTCCAGGACGAGTCGTTCGGCCCGGTCCTCACGGTGGAGACCTTCGCCTCGGAGGACGAGGCGGTCGGCATCGCGAACGACACGATCTACGGCCTCGCGGGCGCCGTGTGGTCCGGCGATGCGCGGCCGGGTCGCAGCGGGTGGCCGGTCGCCTGCGTCACGGCACCATCTGGATCAACGACTACCACCCCTACCTCCCGCAGGCCGAATGGGGCGGGTTCAAGCAGTCGGGCGTCGGCCGCGAGCTCGGGCCGTCCGGGCTGCACGAGTACCTCGAGGCGAAGCACGTCTACCAGAACGTCAATCCTGCGCCGAGCGGATGGTTCGGGACAGGCGCATCAGCGGAGGAGGGCGCATGACCGCCGTCGACATGCACGGCACCAGCACGGCGGCGAACGCCGACGCGGCCATCTCGGTGCGCTCGCTGTGGAAGGTGTTCGGCCCGGCGGCGGGCAAGGTCGTCGGCACGCCGCTCGCCGAGCTGTCGCGGCGCGACCTGCTCACCGAGACCGGCTGCGTTGCCGCCGTGCGGGACGTGTCGTTCGACGTCGCCCCCGGCGAGGTGTTCGTCGTGATGGGCCTGTCCGGCTCGGGCAAGTCGACGCTCGTGCGGTGCCTGACCCGGCTGATCGAGCCGACGGCGGGCAGTGTGCTGGTCAGCGGGGAGGACATCCTGAAGGCCTCGCCCTCCCGGTTGCGCCAGCTGCGTCGTTCGCAGTTCTCGATGGTGTTCCAGCACTTCGGGCTGCTGCCCCATCGCAGGGTGATCGACAACATCGCGTACAGCCTCGAGATCAACGGGGTCAAGAAGGAGGCACGGCACAAGCGCGCCAACGAGGTCATCGAGCTCGTGGGGCTGCACGGCTACGCGAACTCCTACCCCGAGCAGCTCTCGGGCGGCATGCAGCAGCGGGTGGGCCTGGCCCGGGCGCTCGCCGTCGACCCCAAGGTCATGTTCCTCGACGAGCCGTTCAGCGCCCTCGACCCGCTCATCAGGCGGGACATGCAGACGGAGGTCATCCGCCTGCACCACGACCTCGGCAAGACGATGGTCTTCATCACCCACGACCTCTCCGAGGCGATGAAGCTCGGCGACCGGATCGCCATCATGCGCGACGGCGCGGTCGTGCAGATGGGCACTCCCGAGGAGCTGGTCGCGCATCCCGCGGACGAGTACGTCGCCGACTTCACGCGCGACATCCCCAAGTCGCATGTGCTCAGCCTGCACGCGATCGCGCGCCCGCGCGCCGAGGGCGAGAGCCTCGACGGGCCCGAACTGCCCTACGACACCATCATCCGCGACGCCACGCCGTCGATCCTGGCGGCCGGCCGGCCGGTGAAGGTCATCCAGGACGGGCAGCTGATCGGCGTGGTCACGACCGACGACGTGCTGCGGCTGATCTCCGGGGAGGCCGAGGCGGCGGGCCCGACCGGGGCGGGCGCCGAGTCATGAGCCGGGTCAAGGGGTTCCTCGAGCGCCGCTGGATCCTCGTCCTGCTGCTCCTCGTCGTCTGGTTCGTCGTCGCGAACCTGCTCAAGGGCGTGCACACGCTCGCCCTGCCGACGGCGCAGAACACCCCCACCACGCAGTGGCTGACGGAGTTCGCGGCGTCGATCCGCGGCAATCGCACCACCAGCCCGGCATTCGTGTACTTCTTCAATCCCATCCGGGTCCTGGTGGAGGGCTTCATCGAGGCCATCCGCAGCGTCATCTCGGTGCCGGGGCCCGGCAACGTGATCCCGCTGGTCGGGTGGCTCGGCGTGCTCGCCCTGATCGGCTACCTCGTCTTCGCGACGTCGAACCTCCGCACGTCCCTGCTCTCCATGGGGCTGCTCTTCCTGTGCGGACTGCTCGGCATGTGGACGTTCACCATGGACACCCTCGCGATGACCCTGGGCGCGGTGGTCCTGTCGCTCGCCATCGGGCTCCCGCTCGGCATCTGGGCCGGGCTCAACGACCGCGTGATGGCGTTCTTCCGGCCCGCTCTCGATCTCGCCCAGATCCTGCCGACGCTGGTGTACCTCGCGCCGCTCGCCCTCGTCTTCCTCATCGGCATCGCCGCCGCCACCATCGCCACGCTGATCTACAGCGTGCCCATCTGCATCCGCATCACCTCGCATGCGGTGCGCAGCCTGCGTGCCGGTCCGGTCGAGGCAGCCACGTCGATGGGGTCGACGCGCATGCAGCTGCTCACGAAGGTGCAGCTCCCGATGGCGAAGGAGACGATCATCCTCGGCGTCAACCAGACGACGCTGGCCGCGCTGTCCTTCGTCGTCATCGCGGCGCTCATCGGGGCGCCGGGACTCGGCAAGCCGGTGGTGGAGGCCCTGATCATCCGCAATGTCGGCAACGGCATCGTGGCCGGGCTCGCAGTGGTGTTCCTGGCCGTGATGCTCGATCGTGCGACCACCGCCGCGGTCATCAAGAACAAGTCCTTCGTGCGCGACACCGGTGCGGCGGCCACGCGCCGCAAGTACGGGCTCATCGGCGGGGGGATCGCGACGATCGTGGCCGTGGTGCTGTCGCGACAGGTGCTGTGGGCGGCGGTGTTCCCGCCGCAGCTGGTGTTCGGCAAGCAGGTGGCCCAGGTCGCGGACAGCGTGGTGACGTGGTTCACGACGACCTTCTACTTCCTGACGACCACCTTCAACGAGTACTTCACCGTCACCTTCCTCAATCCGCTCGAGGGGCTGCTGGCCAACTCCCCCTGGTACGTCACGATCATCGGGATCGCCCTGCTGGCAGCGATCGTGGGTGGCCGCGGCGTGGCGATGCTCTCCGTGGTCCTGCTGACCCTCGTCGTGATCATCGGGCTGTGGAACGACACGATGGTCACGCTGGCGCAGGTCCTCATCGCCACGATCCTCACGATGCTCATCGGCGTGGTTCTGGGGGTCATGGCCGGCAGGAGTGCCCGCGTCGAGCGCGTGCTCAAGCCCTTCCTCGATGCCGGGCAGACGATGCCCGCCTTCGTCTACCTCGTGCCCGTGCTGGCCCTGTTCGGCCCGACGCGCTTCGCGGCCATCGTGTGCGGCGTGTTCTACGCCGCCCCGGTCGTCGTGCGCGTCGTGGCCGACGGCGTGCGCGGAGTGCCCACGGAGATGGTCGAGGCGGCCACGTCCGCGGGATCGACCCCCGTCCAGGTGATCACCAAGGTGCAGATCCCGGCCTCGAAGAAGTCCCTGCTGCTCGGGGCGAACCAGGGCCTGATCTTCGTCCTCGCGGTCATCGTGATCGGCGGCTTCGTGGGCGCGGGCGGCCTGGGCTACCTGGTCATCGTCGGGCAGTCGAAGCCCGAGCTCGCGGGCAAGGGCCTGGCCGCGGGCCTTGCCATCGTTCTTCTCGGAGTCACCATGGACCGCATCGCTCAGGCGAGTGCTCGTCGATCCGGGAGTCCCGGTTCGTGAGGCCGGTGCGGGGCAGGGCCCCGAGATGAAATCGCAACACATAACCCCATGCTCGAGAGACCCCCGTGGCTACGCTCGCGGGTGTCGAGAGCTCCTCCTGGAGGGAACTACATGAAGATTCGCGCAAGCAAGCCGTTGGGCCTCGTGCCCGCGGTCGCCGCGGTCGGCCTGCTGCTGGCAGCATGCGGCGGCGGCGTCAATGAGGCGGCGAGCAGCAGCAGCGCCCCGGCCGCCACCCAGGCAGCCTCGGCTGCGGCGTCCTCGGGTGCCTCGACGGCGGCCTCCGCGGCCGCATCGATCCCGCCCTGCGGCGACTGGGGCATCGCCATGCACGCGTGGGTGGGCTACACCGCCTCCGCGCAGGTCGTGACCAACGTCGCCAAGAACGTGCTGGGCTGCAACATCACCCAGACCACGCTGGACGAGGGCGCGACGACCTACGACGCGATGGAGGCCGGCTCGACCGACGTCATCATCGAGGACTGGGGCGGCGGGCGCTGGAAGGACTGGGTCGATCGCGGCGCCATCCAGGAGGACGGTGCGAACGGCAACATCGGGCTCATCGGCATGTACGTCCCGCAGTGGATGGCCGACAAGTACCCCGACATCACCGACGGCGCGAACCTGAACAAGTACGCCGACCTGTTCAAGACCGCTGAGTCGGGCGACAAGGGCGCGTGGTACGAGGGCCCGCCCGGGTACACGACCATCGGCGAGAAGATGATCGAGGCCAACAAGCTGAACTACAAGGCCATCAACACCGGTTCGGAGGCCGCGCTGATCGACCTCGTTCACGAAGGCCGACAAGGACAAGACGGCAGTGCTCGGGTACTTCTACGAGCCGCAGAACTTCCTCGCGAAGGTGCCGCTCGCCCGCGTCAACTTCCCGGCGAACGACTGGGTCGACGCCGCCAAGGCCAGTGGCCTGACCGACTACCCGGAGACGACCCTGGTGAAGCTCGCGACGACCAAGCTCATCGACTCCGGTGACCCGTTCTCGATCCTCGTCAAGAACTTCAGCTGGACGAACGAGGACCAGAACTCGGTGGCTCTCGACATCGAGAACGGCGCCACGCCGGAGGAGGCGGCCCAGAAGTGGATCGACGCCAATCCCGACAAGGTCGCCGCCTGGCTGCAGGGCACCGGCGCCGCCTGAGGCCGGTCACGATCGACGAGGCGGGGTCCCGGGCAACCGGGACCCCGCCTTCGCCATCCGGCCGGCGCCGACGGTCGCACGGGGCACGCCTGTGGACCGGCGTTTGGGCTGTGGCGCCGCGCATGACACGCTGGACCCCTCATGCGTGAAGACGACGACACGGCCGCCAAGGCCGACGGGCACATCGACGATCACGAGTTCGACGGCGAGGGCCTCGACCTCGAGGAACGCCACGCCCTGCGTCGCGTGGCGGGGCTGTCGACCGAGCTCGAGGACGTCACCGAGGTCGAGTACCGGCAGCTGCGGCTCGAGCGCGTGGTCCTGGCAGGCGTCTGGACGCAGGGCACCGTCCGCGACGCCGATCGCAGCCTGGCCGAGCTCGCCCTGCCTCGCGGAGACCGCCGGCTCCCTCGTGCTCGAGGGCGTCATCCAGCGCCGCGACACGCCCGACCCGGCGACGTACCTCGGATCCGGCAAGGCCAGGGAGCTGCGCGACATCGTCGTCGCCACCGGCGCCGACACCGTCGTCTGCGACGGCGAGCTCACCCCCGGCCAGCTGCGGCAGCTCGAGGAGATCGTCAAGGTCAAGGTCGTCGACCGCACCTGGCTGATCCTGGACATCTTCGCCCAGCACGCCCGCAGCCGGGAGGGCAAGGCGCAGGTCTCGCTGGCCCAGATGCAGTACCTGCTGCCGCGCCTGCGCGGCTGGGGCGAGTCGCTCTCGCGTCAGGCCGGCGGCCGCGCGGGCGGTGCCACCGGAGGCGTCGGCACCCGAGGTCCCGGCGAGACGAAGATCGAGACGGATCGCCGGCGTATCCGGCACCAGATGTCGAAGCTGCGCAAGCAGCTCAAGGAGATGGAGACCTCGCGGTCGACCCAGCGCGCGGCCCGGCACCGGGCGGGCATCCCCGCGGTCGCCATCGCGGGCTACACCAACGCCGGCAAGTCCAGCGTGCTCAATCGCATCACCGGTGCGGGGGTGCTCGTCGAGAACTCGCTGTTCGCGACACTCGATCCGACCGTCCGCAAGTCGCGCACGCCGAGCGGGCGCGACTACACCATCGCCGACACCGTGGGCTTCGTCCGTCACCTGCCGCACCAGCTGGTCGAGGCCTTCCGGTCGACCCTCGAGGAGGTCGTCGACGCGGACCTGATCGTGCACGTGGTCGATGGCTCGGACGATGCGCCCGAGGAGCAGATCTCCGCGGTGCGCGTGGTGCTGAACGACATCGATGCCGGGCAGGTGCCCGAGCTCATCGTCATCAACAAGGCCGACATCGCCGATCCGCAGACGCTGTCGGAGCTGCTGCGGCACTACCCGCAAGCGGTGGTCATCTCGGCGCGCACGGGCCTGGGCTTCGACGAGCTGCTCGACGCCATAGAGGAGCGGCTGCCCACGCTGATGCAGGACGTCGACCTGGTCATCCCGTACAGCAGGGGCGATCTCGTCTCCCGGGCCCACCGTCAGGGCGAAGTGCTCTCGGCCGATCACGACCAGGTGGGCACCCGGCTGCATGCGCGTGTTCCGCAGTCGCTGGCGAACGAGATGCGCGCGGCGGCCGGCGGCGAGACCGCCGGTGCCTGACGAGAGCGGCCTGGCGAAGGCTCTCTCGGCCGTGGTGGAGGCGATCGGCGGCGAGGAGCGCGAGGGCCAGCTGCAGATGGCAGTGGCGGTGTCGAAGGCACTCGACGGGTCGGGGCACGCGATCGTGCAGGCCGGAACGGGCACCGGCAAGTCGGTCGGCTATCTCGTACCGGCCGCACTGCACGCCGTCGCCCCCGGTGGCGGACCCGTCGTCGTGGCGACGGCGACACTGGCACTGCAGAAGCAGCTGGTCGATCGCGACCTGCCACGCGTCGCGGTGGCCCTCGAGCCCCTCATCGGCCGTCCGCTCCGGTACGCGGTGCTCAAGGGACGCAACAACTACGTGTGCCTGCAGAAGCTGCACGGCACGGTGCCCGAGGACGAGAGCGCCATGCTGTTCGACGCGCCGAAGAGCCAACTGGGCGCGCAGGCCGTGGCCCTGCGCGAGTGGGCCGAGCAGACCTCGACGGGGGACCGCGATGAGTACGCCGACGACGTCGACCCGCGCGTGTGGCGAGGCTTCTCCGTCGGCCGTCGCGAGTGCATGGGGGAGGGCCGCTGCCTGTTCGGCGAGGAGTGCTTCACGGTCAGGCGACGGCTGCAGGCGCAGGAGGCCGACATCGTCGTGACCAACCACGCCATGCTGGCGATCGACGCCATCGAGGGCATCCCCGTCCTGCCGGAGCACGACGCCGTCATCATCGACGAGGGCCACGAGCTCGTCGACCGGGTCACGCAGGCGATCACCAGCGAGCTGGCGGTCGCCATGATCGAGAGAGCCGCCGGACGGGCCGGCCGCCTGCTCGACCCCGAGACCATCGAGCGGCTCGAGCACGCGGCCGAGGCCCTCGACGACGCCATGCGCCTCGCGGCCGCGGAGGTCAGCGGGCCGACCCGGCAGGAGGTGCTGGGGCGCGACGTCGTGCTGGCCCTCACGCTGGTCCGCGATGCCGGCCACCAGGCCATCGCCGAGATCAACGCCGACAAGGAGAACAAGGACTCCGACGCCCTCGCGGCACGCCAGCAGGCCCTCGGCGCACTGGAGGAGGTGCACGACGTGGCGGGCGCCCTGCTCGGCATGGGCGAGCACGACGTGGTCTGGCTGGATCCGGGCGAGGCTCGCGCCCCCCTGCTCAAGATCGCCCCGCTGTCGGTCTCAGGGCTGCTGCGCGTGGCACTGTTCGACAAGACGCCGATCGCCATGACCAGCGCCACCTTGACGGTGGGCGGCGGATTCGACGCCCTGCTGATGTCCCTCGGCCTGGCGGACTCCGACACGACCACGCTCGACGTGGGGTCGCCCTTCGACCATGCCCGTCAGGGCATCCTCTACGTCGCCAAGGACGTGCCGGCACCGGGCCGCGACGGCGTCGCCATGGAGGCGCTCGACGAGCTCGCCGACCTGATCGAGGCGGCGGGCGGCCGCACCCTTGCGCTCTTCAGCAGCTGGCGCGGGGTCGAGCGCGCGGCGGAGTACCTGCGGGTGCGGCTGGGCAGCAACCCCGCCCTGCCGATCCTCGTGCAGCGCAAGGGCGACGCGGTGGGCAATCTCGTGGAGAGGTTCGCGGCGGTGCCGAGCAGCACCCTGCTGGGCACGGTCTCGCTGTGGCAGGGCGTGGACGTGCCGGGCGGAGTCGTGCATCCAGGTCGTGATCGACCGGATCCCGTTCCCGAGACCGGATGATCCGCTGCTCGCGGCCCGCCAGAGGGCGGTCGACGAGGCCGGCGGCTCGGGCTTCCGATCCGTCTCCGTGCCCAAGGCCGGCCTGCTGCTGGCCCAGGGGGCGGGCCGGCTGATCCGGGGGACGCAGGACCGCGGTGTCGTCGCCGTTCTCGACTCGCGGCTGGCCACGGCCGGCTACGCCCGCGCGCTGCGCGCCAGCCTGCCGCCCTTCTGGTACACGACCGATCGTGCGACCGTCATCGGCGCACTCGAGCGCCTGCGCGACGAACTGGCGCAACCTCCCGCCTGATGGCGGCGACCTACATGAACTCGTCGGGATGGGGGCCCGTGCGGTGCCCGTTCTCGAGGCCCGCGATGCGGGCGAGGTCCTCGGCGTCGAGCTCGAAGTCGAACACGTCGATGTTCTCGCGGATGCGCGAGGGCGTGACCGACTTGGGCAGCACGACGTTGCCGATCTGCAGGTGCCAGCGGATGATCACCTGCGCCGGGCTCTTGCCGTGCTTGGCGCCGATCGCGGCGAGGGTCGGGTCGTCGACGAGCTCGCCGGAGGCCAGCGGACTCCAGGCCTCGGTGAGGATGCCCTGCGCCTCGTCGAAGACCCGGATCTCGGCCTGCGGCAGCCACGGGTGCAGCTCGACCTGGTCCAGGACCGGAAGCACGCCGAACTCCTCGATGATGTGCTGCAGGTGCGGGACGTGGAAGTTGGAGACGCCTACGGAGCGGGTCAGTCCCCGCTCCTGGAGGGCGAGCACGGCGCGCCAGGTCTCGAGGTAGTCGCCGGTCGCCGGCGAGGGCCAGTGGATCAGGTAGAGGTCGACGTAGTCCAGGCCGAGCAGTCCCAGGCTCGCGTCGCAGGCGCGCAGGGTCGACTCGTAGCCGTGGTCGGTGTTCCAGACCTTCGTGGTGATGAACAGCTCCTCGCGCGGCAGCGAGCTTCCGGCGATGGCCTCGCCGACGCCACGCTCGTTGTAGTACAGGGCGGCCGTGTCAACATGCCGGTAGCCGCAGGCGAAGGCCTCCAAGGTGGCCTGGGTCACGACGTCGTCGGGGACCTGCCACACCCCGAAGCCGATCTGGGGGATCGTGCGGCCGTCATTCATCAGGAGGGACGGAATCGTGGTCATGGCCTGACCCTAGGCCAACGTGGAGCGACGTGCGCGACCGCGCTAGAGGCGACGCAGGACGGTGACGACCTTGCCCATGACGGTGGCCTCGTCGCCGAGGATGGGGGCGTACGCCGGGTTGTGCGGCATCAGCCACACGTGCCCATCGCGGCGCTTGAAGGTCTTGACGGTGGCCTCGTCGTCGAGGAGGGCGGCCACGATGTCGCCGTTCTCGGCGCTGTTCTGCTGGCGCACGACCACCCAGTCGCCGTCGCAGATCGCGGCGTCGATCATCGAGTCGCCGACCACGCGCAGCAGGAACAGCTCGCCGTCCCCCACGAGCTCACGGGGCAGCGGGAAGACGGTCTCGACCTGCTGCTCGGCCAGGATCGGTCCGCCGGCCGCGATGCGGCCGACGACCGGGACGTAGGCCGCGGCGGGTCGCGAGTCGAGCTGGTCACCCGACTCCTGCACGGCATGCAGTCGCACGAGTCCGGCGGGCGCTCCTGGCCGGGCCGGGTCGGGCGTGCGCGCAGCGGACTCGGGGGCGTCCGACACGACGAGGGCGCGCGGACGGTTGGGGTCGCGGTGCAGGTACCCCATTCGCTGGAGCGTGCCGAGCTGGTGCGAGACGCTGCTGGGTGAGGTCAGGCCGACACCCTTGCCGATCTCGCGCATGCTCGGCGGATAGCCGCGCTGCTCCATCGTCTCGCGGATCATCGCCAGGATGGCCTGCTGCCGGGGTGTCAGGCCCGACTCGTCGGCGGGTCCGTCCGGGAGTGCGGTGACTCGAGCGACCACGGGAGTGTCCCCTCCGTCGGGGGGTCCGGCGGCAGCAGGACCCGAGGCGAGCCCGCGTCCGCTGTCAGACCCCTGATCAAGACTGCGTGATGTCACCGTAGCGATCGTGCGGAAGAAATTCAAACATATGTTCGAATGTCGGCTGGACGCGTCGCGGCTTTAGTGCTACACATCGTACAGGCGTTCGATCGAACACCCGTTCGAGTCTCCTCACAGAAAGGCACGACCATGGCAATCGCGGCCACCTTCCCCGCCGCAGGCGCACGTCCGTCGAGCCCGCGGTCGGTCCGCCCGGTCGGCCGCTCCAGTGCGCGACGTCCCTCTCCTTCGGCACGCCTGTCTGCGTCGGCACGCATGTCTGATTCGGCGCGCCTGGCGCCGGCCGGCCTGCGCCTGACCGTGCGAGGGCGGCTGGCGCTGCTGGCGGCCAGCTCGTTCTTCCTGCTCCTGGTCGTGCTGTTCTCGGGGTACCTGTCCGCCGACGCGGGCACCAGTGCCGGTCAGCAGGGCAGGGCGACCGGCGTGGTCGTGGTCCAGCCGGGCGAGACGCTGTGGCAGATCGCCACCGAGATTGCGCCACGGGCCGATCCTCGGGAGACCGTGGCGCTCATTCGAAGCCTCAATGGCCTCGACGACTCGGCCATCGCTGCCGGGCGATCAATCGTCGTTCCGGTGAGTACCGGCTCCACCGCCGTCGGCTGATCCGACTCCTCCCGCCCTCGTCACCACGCCGCTCCCGCCCCGTGTCTTGCCAAGCACTGGTGGAGCGACTACCGTGGAACCCCTAGATGTAGTAGTCACAGCGGTGTGATTCATCCACAGGTTGTGGTACGTCATCAACAGGTTTCCATCGAGCGTCAACAGGTCATCCACAGGCGGTCCCCAGATCCAGGCGATCCGGGCCGTGCCGTGAGTGGGCGCTGGCGCAGACGAGAGGGGGTGCACGCGATGCGTTGCCCGTTCTGCAAGACCGACGACTCGCGCGTGGTGGACTCCCGCACGGTCGATGACGGCGTGGCGATCCGCCGCCGCCGGGAGTGCGCCGGTTGCGGGCGCCGGTTCACCACTGCCGAGACCTCGGTGCTGTACGTGGCCAAGCGCTCCGGCACCACCGAGCCGTTCAGCCGGACGAAGGTGGTTGCCGGAGTGCGCAAGGCCTGCCAGGGCCGTCCGGTCAGCGACGACGACCTCGCCCGCCTCGCGCAGCAGGTGGAGGACACCCTGCGCGCCACCGGCAGCGCGGAGGTCCCGGCCATGGAGGTCGGCCTGGCGATCCTGGGGCCGCTTCGCGAGCTCGACGAGGTGGCCTACCTGCGCTTCGCGTCCGTCTACCGCTCCTTCGACAGCCTCGAGGACTTCGAGGCGGAGATCGCCCTGCTGCGCGCGGAGGGCGAACCCGTCGGCCGGGAACCCGAGCCGGCCGGTACCGGTGATGTCGCCTCGGGCGACGTCGCCCCCCATTGAGCTTCCCACTCCCTGTCACCGCTCCTGAGGAAGAAAGGCACTGCCCATGTCCGTCACCATCAGCCAGGCCGAGGCGTTCGTCCACAACACGCTCAGCAACCCGGGCCTGACCATCGAACGGCTCTACACGACGCAGGGCCTGCATCCGTACGACGGTGTCGACTGGGAGCGACGCGACGTCGTGCAGACCAACTGGAAGACCGGAGAGGTGGTCTTCGAGCAGCGAGGGGCCGAGTTCCCGGACTTCTGGAGCGTCAACGCCTCGACGATCGTCACCACGAAGTACTTCCGCGGGGCGATCGGCACGCAGGAGCGGGAGTGGAGCCTGCGGCAGCTTGTCGACCGGGTGGTCCTCACCTACGTGAAGGCCGGCCGCGAGAACGGCTACTTCGCCACCGACCAGGATGCCGAGATCTTCGAGCACGAGCTGACGCACATGCTCATCCACCAGGTGTTCAGCTTCAACTCGCCGGTGTGGTTCAACGTGGGCACCGTCTCGCCCCAGCAGGTCAGTGCCTGCTTCATCCTGGCCGTCGAGGACACGATGGACTCGATCCTCAACTGGTACACGGAGGAGGGGCTGATCTTCAAGGGCGGATCGGGCGCGGGCCTGAACCTGTCGCGCATCCGGTCGAGCAAGGAGCTGCTCAAGTCCTCGGGCGGCACGGCCTCGGGCCCGGTGTCCTTCATGCGCGGCGCTGACGCGTCGGCCGGCACCATCAAGTCGGGAGGGGCCACGCGCCGTGCGGCGAAGATGGTGGTCCTCGACATCGATCACCCCGACATCGAGGAGTTCATCGAGACCAAGGTCCGCGAGGAGGACAAGATCCGTGTCCTTCGCGACGCCGGCTACGACATGGACCTCGGCGGCAAGGACATCAGCTCGGTCCAGTACCAGAACGCGAACAACTCGGTGCGGGTGTCCGACCTGTTCATGCACGCCGTCGAGACCGGCGAGCCCTTCGGGCTCACGGCCCGCATCGACGGCCACGTCATCGAGACCGTCGACGCCAAGACCCTGTTCCGCACGATCAGCGAGGCCGCGTGGGCCTGCGCCGACCCGGGCATCCAGTACGACGACACCATCAACGACTGGCACACCAACCCGGAGACCGGCCGTATCAACGCGTCCAACCCGTGCTCGGAGTACATGAGCCTGGACAACTCCTCGTGCAACCTCGCGTCCCTGAACCTGCTGACGTTCCTGCGTGACGATGACACCTTCGACGCGCAGCGATTCGCCCGCGCCGTGGAGTTCGTCATCACCGCGATGGACATCTCGATCTGCTTCGCGGACTTCCCGACCGAGGCGATCGGCGACACCACGCGCCGCTACCGCCAGCTGGGCATCGGCTACGCCAACCTCGGCGCGCTGCTCATGGCGACCGGGCTGCCCTACGACTCCGAGGCGGGCCGGTCCTTCGCCGCCGCCATCTCGAGCCTGATGACCGGCACCGCGTACAAGCGCAGCGCCGAGCTGGCGGGCATCGTGGGGCCCTACGAGGGCTACTCACGCAACGTCGACGGCCACAAGCGCGTGATGCGCAAGCATGCGGCGGCCAACGACAACATCCGCACCATCTCCAGCCTCGACGGCGACGTGCTCAAGGTCGCCAACCATGCCTGGGAGGATGGCCTGCGGATCGGCGAGCAGAACGGGTGGCGCAACGCCCAGGCCTCGGTACTCGCCCCCACGGGCACGATCGGCTTCATGATGGACTGCGACACCACGGGCATCGAGCCCGACTTCTCGCTGGTGAAGTTCAAGAAGCTCGTCGGCGGCGGCTCCATGCAGATCGTCAACCAGACGATCCCGCGGGCGCTGCGCCGTCTGGGATACACCGAGGAGACCGTCGAGGCGATCATCGAGTACATCGGCGAGCACGGTCACGTCATCGATGCGCCCGGCCTGAAGACCGAGCACTACCCGATCTTCGACTGCGCCATGGGCGCCCGGTCCATCACGCCGATGGGCCACGTGCGGATGATGGCCGCGGTGCAGCCGTTCATCTCGGGCGCGATCTCCAAGACGGTGAACATGCCGGAGTCGGCGACCGTCGACGAGGTCGAGGAGATCTACTACGAGGGCTGGAAGATGGGCCTGAAGGCACTGGCCATCTACCGCGACAACTGCAAGGTCGGCCAGCCCCTGAGCGATGCCAAGGCCAAGAAGGTCGACGAGATCGTCGACGCGACCGCCGAGGCCGTGGCCGCGGCTCTTGCCCACCAGCCGGTCCGCCGACGCCTGCCCAAGAGCCGGCCCAGCGTCACGACGAGCTTCTCCGTCGCAGGGGCTGAGGGCTACATGACGGCCGGGTCGTACCCGGACAACGGCCTCGGCGAGGTCTTCCTCAAGCTGGGCAAGCAGGGCTCGACCCTGGCAGGCGTGATGGATGCGTTCTCGATCGCCATCAGCATCGCGCTGCAGTACGGCGTGCCGCTCGAGGCATTCGTGAGCAAGTTCGTCAACATGCGATTCGAGCCGGCAGGCATGACCGACGACCCCGACATCCGGATGTCGCAGTCGATCATGGACTACATCTTCCGTCGCCTGGCCCTGGACTACCTGACCTACGGACAGCCGTGAGGCGCTCGGCATCTTCACGGCCGACGAGCGGGCCGCCACCGTCGCCGCCACGTACGGGGGGCCGGCTCCTGCCGCGCCCGCGGCATCGGCGGATCTCGACGTGGCGATCGACGAGGCCGGCGACATCGAGTCGCCGCGCGGGCGCCCCACGGTGAGCAAGGCGCATTCCAGCGCCGAGCTGCTCGAGGAGATCACCGGCACTGCGTCGGACGCCCCGCTGTGCATGACCTGCGGGATCAAGATGCGCCCGGCCGGCAGCTGCTACGTCTGCGAGGGCTGCGGGAGCACGTCCGGCTGCAGCTGAAGCGGGGCCACATCGCAGCAGATGCAACCACTCGACGGATGAACCTGAGCACGGAAAGTGCTTGGCAGGTGGGCGGTTCCGGCTATCCGGGGCCGCCCACTGCCATTGCGACGTCAAGTCCTTCGTGGGGAAGCGTGAGAACGGATGGCTGGTCCGACTAGCATGGCGTGACCGGCGGAAGGAAAGGAGGCACGAGAGCAATGCCCACGTTCATCTCGGCGCCTCTCAGCGTTCTCTAGCGGAGATCCCAAGGCGCCACTTCCTTGGAAGGTCACTCATGGCGTCATCACGTGAAACCGCCCCCGGCCAACTTGCGCGTGCGTGTGCCGCAGTCGGGGTCATGATCCACCGCATCGAACCGGACCAGTGGGCGTCCCCGACGCCCTGCGCGGAATGGTCGGTGCGCCGGATCGTCAGTCATCTCGTCGGCATGAACCTCGTCTTCGCCGCGATGCTCGCCGACGAGCCGGTTCCCGCCCGTTTCGACATAGCCGACCTCGATCTGCCCGGAGAGTACGATTCCTCCGCCGAACTGCTCGTCAGCCGGTTCAGTGCACCAGGCACGCTCGAGCGGGATATGGGTGGGCCACTCGGCAGCGCCTCAGGTGGTGAGCGGCTGCAGATCAGGCTGTATGACCTCCTCGCACATGGGTGGGACCTCGCCCGGGCTACGCGGCAGCCGCTGAACCTGCCGGATGACCTGGCAGAGAACGCATTGGCCTTCGCCACTCGACAACTCGATGGAACCAACCGTGACGGGCGCTTCCAGCCTCCCCAGCCCTGCCCCGATGACACGGTCTCCATCGAGCGGCTCGCAGCCTTCCTCGGCCGGGATGTCGCGTGGACTGCGCCCCTGGCCGGTGGGGCATGAGCGCGGCGGCGTATGTGCCACGGCTTCCGTCGATTCGGTGATGTCCCCGTCAGGATTCGAGGGCCACTTCCTGTCGTCCGGGGTGGGAGGATGACGGTGCAGAGGTTCATCCCCTGCAAGGCTGCGCTGTCAAGGGTGGGGATCCTCCATGTGTGCTGACACAAGGACGAGTCCCTCGCTGGAGCCGTCGAGGGTGGCTTCGGTTCCCGTTCATGGGCCGGGCCGGTGACCGCGTCCTCGCCACCCGACCGGAATCTGGACGCCGGAACCCCCATCGGCCTGACCTCGGCGGAGGCCGAGCGGCGTCTGGGGGAGGCTGGCCCGAACGACGTGCCGCGCAGTGCGCGGGTCTCGACCCTGTCTCGGGTCCTCGCCCAGGTGCGCGACCCGTTGAACATGGTCCTGCTGGGAGCCTGCGCCCTGACGTTGCTGACGAGTGACTGGGCTGATGCGTCGGTCATTGCCATCGTCGTGATCTTCAACTCGGCGGTCGGGGTGGTCCAGGAGGTCCGTGCGGACCATGCGATCACGGCTCTGGCGATGCTGAGCGCGCCGTCCGTGCGGGTGCGTCGAGATGGGACGGAGCTCTCGGTGCCGTCGGCCGCGGTGGTGCCCGGTGACATCGTGCTGCTCGGCGAGGGTGACATCGTTCCTGCCGATGGCGAGGTCCTCGAGTCGTCAAGCCTGCTTGTCGACGAGTCGGCGTTGACGGGAGAGTCCGTGCCCGTGGGTCACGCGGCGCGGACTCGTGACCACGCGGGAGACGGACTGTCGGCCGGCACGATCGTCGTCAAGGGGCGCGCCGTCCTGGAAGTGCAGCGGACCGGGGCGCAGAGTGCGCTTGGGCGGATCGCCGCGATGCTGGACACCCGCCCGCGGCCCACGCCGCTCCAGCTTCGGATGTCGGGCCTCAGTCGCGCGCTGGCGGTGATCGCCGTCGCCCTCTCGGGGGTGGTGCTCGTGCTCGGGCTGGCGCGGGGCGAGGCCCTGGAGCCCATGCTGCTGACAGCCATCAGCCTCGCGGTGGCTGCCATCCCGGAATCCCTGCCGGCGGTCGTGACCCTCGCGCTGGCCCTGGGCGCGAGCCGCATGGCCGCCCGCAACGCGATCGTCCGCAGGCTCCCGGCGGTGGAGACTCTCGGCTCGGTGACCGTCCTGGCCACCGACAAGACCGGGACGCTCACCGGTGCCCGGATGGTCGTCGGCGAGCTGTGGACGCCCGAGCGGACCGTGACGGTGTTCGGCCACGGGTACGAGCCCGTCGGCGACTTCGTGTCCGGGGGCACCCGGCTCGATCCTGCATCGGCGCCCGACGTGGTGGAGCTCCTTCGTGCGGCCGCGCTGTGCAACGACGCCGTGCTGGTTGCCCCGACCGTGCCCGGGGAGCCCTGGTCGGGGCTCGGCGATCCGACCGAGGTCGCGCTGCTGGCGGCAGCGGGCAAGTTCGGTCTCACCCGCGAGGGCCTCGAGGACGAGTCCCCGCGCCTTGCCGAGCGACCCTTCGACAGCGAGCTGCAGCAGATGGCGACCATGCACGCCCTCGCGCGGGAACGCGACGGCGAGGTGCTGCTCATCGTCAAGGGATCACCGGAGGCCCTGCACGCCATCCACCATGCCGGTCCCTTCTCGCACACCTGGCGCGACGCCCTGCGGCATGCCGGCGAGTTCGCTGATCATGGCTATCGGGTCCTTGCGGTGGCAACCGGACGAAGCGCAAGTCGCGACGTCTCGAAGTTCGTCCACGTGCGGCTCCTCGGCCTGATCGCCATCAACGACCCGGCCAAGCCGGCCGCCCGCGCCACCATCCAGGCCTGCCGGGACGCCGGCATCGTCCCGGTTCTCATCACCGGCGACCACCCGGCAACGGCGCGCGCGATCGCCAGGAGCGTCGGGATCCTCCCCGTGGACGATGGCGGGGCGCCCGGGCTCGTCGTGACGGGGCAGCAGATGGCGGACGGCACGGCCGGCGACCTCACCATCCCACGGGTCTTCGCCCGGACGAACCCCGCCCAGAAGCTCGACATCATCCAGGCGTGGAAGGACCACGGGGCGAGCGTGGCCATGACGGGCGACGGAGTCAATGACGCGCCCGCCCTGCGTCGCGCAGACGTGGGCGTCGCCATGGGCCACCGCGGAACGGAGGTCGCCCGCCAGTCCGCCGACCTCATCCTGGCGGATGACGACCTCGAGACCGTGGTCATCGCCATCGAGGAGGGGCGCCGCGTCTACGACAACATCAGGCGCTTCCTGACCTTCGGCCTGTCCGGCGGGGCTGCCGAGATCGCCGTGATGCTGCTCGGTCCCTTCCTCGGGCTGGCCGTGCCACTGCTGGCGGCGCAGATCCTGTGGATCAACCTGCTCACGCACGGCTTCACGGGAGTGGCCATCGGGGCCGAGCCCACCGAGGCAGGCGTCATGCACCGGTCGCCGAGGCCACCGGAGCAGAGCGTCCTCGGCGACGGCCTGTGGCAGCGCGTCCTGGCCTGCGGCCTGATGGTCGCGGTCCTGACGATGGCCGTCGGGCTGTGGGCCCAGGGCTCAGGCCGACCCTGGCAGAGCATGGTGTTCCTGTCCTTGACGAGCCTGCAGCTCGGTGTCGCGCTCGGGTTGAGGCCCCGTCTGCTCACCCGCGAGAACATCTTCATGCCCCTGGCGGTCCTCGGGTCGCTGGCCCTGGCCATCGCCGCCCTCTACGTCCCGGTGCTGCAGGAGCTCCTGAGCACCGAACCGCTGACGTGGGCAGAGCTCACCCTCGCAGTGTGCATCGGCGCCGCGGGGTGGGCCGTCGCGCGCATCTCGGGTCCCCTCGGAAGAGCGCACGGAATCGCGGACGGCCGGCGCCCGGTCGGCGCCCTTCCGCGCGGCCGTCGGTGGGCCTCAGGACGGAACGCGAACTAGCCTGATTGCGTGGCAGGGGACTCGTTCGGGACGCAGGGCAGCGCGTGGCCATGGGCCTCGATGTTCGACGAGGACCCGCTGGCCTGGATCGAGTCGAGCGAGGACCCCGCTGCACGATGGCTGCTGCTCACGGGAGTGCTTCGGCGTGCCGAGTCCGAACCCGCGGTCAGCGATGCCCGAGTGGCAGTGCTCGAGCATGGCTCCACCCTCGCCCTCGTCGATCGCCTTCCCGAATGGGAGGCCGGCGAGCCGCTCTCCGGCCACGAGAGCCCGAGGTTCGCGCCCAACCTGCTCAACCTGATGGCTGACATGGGAGTGCGGCGTGGCGACTTCGATCGTGTGGACGCGACGCTCGATCAGATGCTCGCGCATCAGGATTCGTCGTCGCGCTTCCAGACCTGCGCGCCTCCACGCGGCGGTCACGCTCCAGTCTGGGGCGCCTTGCTGTGCGACAACCACGCCATCATCGAGTCCCTGGTCCGCTACGGACACGGCACGGACCCCAGAGTGGTCACCGGCCTGCAGCGCATCGTCGACGACATGACCGTCACCGATCAAGGCCTCGCGTGGCCATGCCGCCCCGACTCGGGAACGGGGTTTCGAGGACCCGGCCGGAAGGCGGACCACTGCCCTCAGGTGACCGTCGAGGCCCTGCGAGCCGCGGGCCGTGTGCCCGGCCTTTCCGAACGGCCGGGCATGCTCGATGCGGTGGCGGTCCTCCTGGGCGGGTGGAACGAGCGTGGTTCGGCCAAGCCCTACATGTTCGGCCACGGCAAGGCGTTCAAGACCGTCAAATGGCCGCCAACGTGGTATCGCGTCGATGCCGTCCTGGATGCCGTGAGTCGATATCCGTCCGCATGGGGCGGAGCGAGCAGCCACGCTGCCGGACGAGGCGCGGTGGTCGAGATGCTTGCGTGCCTGCTCGCGTACAACTTCGACAGCGCCGGACGCGTGACGCCGAAGTCGGCGTACAAGGGCTTCGAGGGGTTCACCTTCGGTCAGAAGAAGTCGCCCTCGGCCTTTGCCACGGCTCGGCTGCTAGCCGTGCTCCAGCCGTTCGGGACCCTTGCCGCCGAGGTCCAGGACGTGGACGTCAGGGCGCTCACCAGTTCCAAGGGCGGCGCGGGCATCGCTGTTCCTCCATGAGCCGGGCGTGGGCGCCGGGCGGGTGATCTGGGGCGGCTTCGTCGCGGGGGAGGAGCGGCCTCATGCGCCGACGATGTCCCGTCGCTCGAAGGCGACCGTGCCGACGATCGCGAGCACGACGCCGATCGCGATCATCACCAGGGCTGCCGCCCAGCCGAAGGGGTCGACCGGGACCGCCGCCAGGTGATGGAAGGGGGAGAGGCCCAGTACCCAGGTGGGCCATTCGAGGACGGGGCCGACCATCTCCAGGACGTATGCCGCCACGGCTGCTGCCGCAGTGACGGCAACCGTGAGCCGCGGGGCGAGGCCGAACACCAGGACCCCGAGGCCGGCGAACAGCATCACCGCGGGCAGGGTGTTGAACATTGACGCGAAGGCGTCTGCCGCGGTGAGGGGTGCCCCGGTGACGAGGCCGGCCAGGCACATCGCCGCAGCTCCCGTCGTGCACAGGAGGACCACTGACACCACGAGGCACAGCACGTGTCCGCCGAGCCACCGCCAGCGGGGAACCGGGCGGGTGAGCAGGAACTCCGCGCGGGTCGAGGCCTGAGCAAGACGACTGGT
>CAVZPI010000005.1:0-88664 GCA_963777085.1 uncultured Actinomycetes bacterium
GGCGAAGAGTGCAGCCTACCCTAGACCAAATCAGTTTGTAGCATGAGACGGCTCGTTGGAACCGCCTTCTAAAATGCTTTCCAATGATATCCGGGTCATCCGTTCAGGCACAGTGTGCACATGTCTGCTGCTTGTTTTTGTGTTGTTGCGCGCGTTCCGACTTCGCTGCGACCGACGAAGAGTGCAGACCTACCCTAGACCAAATCAGTTTGTGGCAAGAGACGGCTCGTTGGAACCGTCTTCTAAAATGCTTCTCTAATGATACCCAGATCATCTGTTCTGGCACAGTGTGCACATGTCTGCTGCTTGTTTTTGTGATGTTGCGCGCGTTCCGACTTCGCTGCGACCGGCGAAGGTGCAGCCCTACCCTAGACCAAATCAGTTTGTGGCAAGAGACGGCTCGTTGGAACCGCCTTCTGAAATGCTTTCTAATGATACCAAGGTCATCTGTTCAGGCACAGTGTGCACATGTCTGCTGCTTGTTTTTGTGTTGTTGCGCGCGTTCCGACTTAGCTGCGACCGACGAAGAGTGCAGCCTACCCTAGACCAAATCAGTTTGTGGCTAGAGACAGCTCGTTGCCGGCGTGAAGGAGAAGATCGATGTGGCAAGTCGCTCGCCGGTCTGCTTGGTGGCGCCGAGCCTCATGTTCTCCAGGACCGTCATGCGGGAGAGCGCCTTGGTCAGCTGGAAGGTGCGGATCATGCCCAGCCGAGCGACCTTGTAGGCCGGGATGCCGGCGAGGTCCTTGCCGTTGAAGAGCCAACTCCCGGAGTCCGGGATGTCGAAGCCGGTGAGGAGGTTGAAGAAGGTGGTCTTGCCGGCGCCGTTGGGGCCGATCAGCGCGGTGATCGCGCCCCGCTGGATCTCGACGTGGTCGACGTCGACTGCGGTGAGGCCACCGAATCGGCGCACCACGTTGTCGGCGATCACGATCGGGTCGGGCTTCGGCGCGCCGGGAACCCGGGGCACGTCGGCCAGGGCGAGGACGGCATCGTCTTTGCGACTGCCTGCGGTGGTCTCGGGGCTATCGGGCATCGAGGGCCAGCTCCTTTCGGTCGCCGAGGATTCCCTGTGGTCGGAAGATCATCAGCAGCATGATGCCGAGGCCGACGAGCATGAAGCGCACGACCGCCGCCTGGGTGCCGTTCATCAGCGAGATGACCGGCAGGCCGATCTCGATGCCCGATCGCAGGAAGACATCCGTGCCCTGGATCACCGCCCAGAAGATGACCGTGCCGAGCACCGGGCCGAAGACGCGGGCCGCGCCGCCCAGGATGAGGATGGCGTAGGCGAAGAACGTCGTGTCCGTGCCGAAGAAGTCCGGGCTGACGGCCTCGTTGCCGACGGCGTAGACGAAGCCGGCGATCGAGCCGAACACGCCGCCGATGATCAGCGCCTGCATCTTGTAGAGGTACACGTTCTTGCCGAGGCTGCGGACGGCGTCCTCGTCCTCACGGATGCCCTTGAGGACGCGTCCCCAGGGCGACCGGACGAGCAGCCACACGAGCAGGCAGGCCAGGGCCACGAGGGACCAGCCCACGATCAGGACGAACAGCTCGCGGTTGCTGTAGTTGACCGGCCCCATGTTGTAGTCGCCCGCGGGGATCGGGTTGATGGCGAAGAACCCCGCGCTGAAGCTCTGCAGGCCGTCGGAGCCGCCGAAGACGTCACTTGAACGTGACGGAACGAATCAGCTGCCGGACGATCTCCGAGGCCGCGATGGTCACGATGGCGAGGTAGTCCGCCCGCAGACGCAGCGTCGGGACGCCGAGCAGCAGTGCCATCAGGACGGCGACGATCAGGCCGATCGACGATGCCGAGCCAGAAGCTAATCCCCAGCTGCACCACCGTGCACGGCGATGGAGTAACCGCCGACCGCCAGGAAGGCCGACTGGCCGAAGTTCAGCAGGCCGGTATAGCCGAACTGCATGTTGATGCCGATGGCAGCAAGCCCGAAGACGATCGCCTCGATGCCGAAAGCCGACGAGATCATGACCGAGAAGATGTATCCCCAGTCCATGATGGCCGCCCCCTAACCCACGCGCTCCGACGGCCGAGGAGGCCGTATGGACGGACAAGGAGGATCACGATCAGCACCAGCAGCGCACCGACGCTCTTCAGCTCGGTCGGGATCACGAGGGTCGTCAGTTGCAGGAACAGACCGACGACGATGGAGGCCAGGATGGCACCCCAGATCGTGCCCAGGCCGCCGAGGGTGACCGCGGCGAAGACGAGCAGGAGGATCTGGAAGCCCATCTGGAAGGACACCTGCTGCGAGAAGCCCGAGGAGGATGCCGGCGAGGCCGGCGAGCGCCGCGCCGACGACCCACACGACGGTGATGACTCGCTCGACGTTGATGCCGGCGCTGGAGGCGAGGGCGGGGTTGTCGGAGACGGCCCTGGTGGCCTTGCCCATCCGGGTCCTCTGCACCGCGAGGACGACCACCCCGAGAGCGACGATGGCGATGGCCATCGCGACGATGTCGGTCGGCGTGAGCGACACCGGCCCGAACTCGATTCCGGCCAGGCCCGAGTACTCGGCGTACGCGCGCTTGTCGCCGCCGATAGAAGAAGAGGTAGAGGTTGCGCAGGAAGATGGCCAGCCCGATCGACACGATCATCATGGCGATGAGCCCGTGCCGCCGCTTGCGGAGCGGTTTCCAGAGTCCGGCGTTGTTCAGCCAGCCGAAGGCGCCGGACAGCGCGACGGCGAGGATGCCGGCCAGGACGAGGGGCACGTGCCGATCCCCACGTTGAGAGTCCAGGCCGCGAGTCCGCCGAAGGTGACCAGCTCGCCGTGCGCGAAGTTGGTCAGGCCGGTCGTGCCGTAGATCAGCGACAGGCCCAGGGCACCGAGGGCGATGAGGAGGCCGAACTCCAGGCCCGACACGGCCAGCTGGGCCGCCTGCTGCCACGTCGACGTCGTCTTGGCCGTGCCCTTGCCGAGCGGGAAGATGATGACGCGATTGATCGTCGGCGGGGCGACGGTGGTCTTGACGATGACCTTCGAGGGATCCGTCAGGCCGACGCCCTCAGGAAGGGTCGTGACATCGATGCTGACCTCGTAGTCACCCTGGGCGGGCAGCGGAATGACCCACTTGCCGTCGGGGCCGCTCGTCGTGGAACCCTCGAAGCCGTTGGCCCTTCGCGGTGATGGTGACACCGGCGATAGGGGTCTTCTTGCCCTCGAGGCGGTTCTCGATGCGTCCGCTGACCTGCTCCCCGTCGGCGGACGCGGGTTGGGCGAGGGCGAAGAGCGCCATGAGGGCCACGAAGGCCGCGCCAATGGCAGCCAGGACGCGTCGTTGCACGCGGTGAACTCCTCCCCGAAACCGGCCGCGCAGCCTGTGCGAATGGCCAGGCACGCGTGTCTGACGTGGGTCAGCAGGCGGAGCATAGTCCCGAAGAGGTCACGCGAGGGAGGCATCCGGGTAACCACCGTGTAACGTCCCGTTAGGCGCTCGGCACCTCACGGATGAGGCAGGTGAGGCGGGCCGTGCACACCAGCCGGTCGTCGTCGTCGGTGATGCGGATCGCGTAGCTGGCGATGGTCCGACCCTGGCTGAGCGGCGTGGCAACGGCGGTCACGAACCCCTGCGTCGCGGACCGATGGTGCGTGCAGGAGATGTCGAGGCCGACGACGATCCGACCCGGACCGGCGTGCATGGCACCGGCAACCGACCCAGCGTGCTCCGCGAGAACGGCGTTCGCGCCGCCGTGCAGCAGGCCGTAGGGCTGCGTGTTGCCCGCCACCGGCATGCGCAGCTCGACCCGTCCCGGCACCGCCTCGACCAGCTCGATGCCCATCCGGTCGGCGAGGGCGCCCATGCTCCGATCGACGTCACTGGTCATGCGCCAACAATAGGATCGTGCGGTGACCACCTCACGACTGATCCTGCTGGATGGCCACTCGCTGGCCTACCGGGCGTTCTACGCCCTGCCCGTCGAGAACTTCTCCACGACGACGGGCCAGCCCACGAACGCCGTGTTCGGCTTCACCTCGATGCTGATCAATGTCCTTCGAGACGAGAGGCCGACGCATATCGCAGCGGCGTTCGACGTGTCCCGGCACACCTTCCGCACCGAGGCGTTCCCGGAGTACAAGGCGAACCGGGCCACCTCCCCGGCGGAGTTCGCCGGGCAGGTCGATCTCATCAGGGAGGTGCTGGCCGCGCTGATGATCCCGGTGATCAGCGTCGAGGGCTTCGAGGCCGACGACGTCATCGCCACGCTGGTCCGTCGTACCGAGCCGCTGGACATGTCGGTCGACGTCGTGACGGGCGACCGGGATGCCTTCCAGCTCGTCAGCGATCGCGTCACGGTGCTCTACCCCAAGAAGGGCGTGAGCGACCTCGCCCGGATGACCCCAGCCGCCGTCGAGGAGAAGTACGGGCTCACGCCTGCCCAGTACCCCGACTATGCAGCGCTGCGGGGCGACCCGAGCGACAACCTGCCAGGCATCCCGGGGGTGGGGGAGAAGACCGCGGCGAAGTGGATCCGCCAGTTCGGCTCGCTGGCCAGCCTCGTGGACCACGTCGACGAGGTCCCGGGCAAGGTGGGCGACGCGTTGCGGGCGTCGCTTCCGCAGGTGCTCGTCAATCGGCACCTGACGCAGCTGCTCGACGATGTCCCGTTCGAGGTCGACCTGGACCGGCTCGTGCTCGAGGCCTGGGATCGGGACGCTGTCGACCAGCTGTTCGACACGCTGCAGTTCCGCGCCCTGCGCGAGCGCCTCGACAAGGTCCGGCCGTCGGGTCCGGCAGACGAGGCAGGTGGGCCGCAGACCGGTCCGGCCGAGAGCGCGGTCGTCGAGCCCGTCGCGGCGGCGGCCGCCGCCTGGCTGGCGGCCGGCACCGGCGTGTCGTCGGTGGCGGTTGCGGGGCTGTGGGCGCGTGGCACCGGACGCCTCGACAGTGTCGCCGTGCTGGACGACCGCGACGAGATCGCGGTGCTCGACTGCGCGGACGCTGCCACGGCCACGGTGGTCCTCGACTGGCTCGCGGACGGCAGCGCGACCAAGGACCTGCACGATGCGAAGGGCCCTGCCCTCGCCGTCCTGGCTTCGGGCCGGGAGCTGCGGGGACTGCGCATCGACACGGCACTCGCCGCGTACGTCGACTCGCCGGGCCACCGCGGCTACTCGCTGCCAGACGTCTCCGAGCGCGTCCTGGGCATCACGCTGGGGGAGGCCGCCGGGGCCGAGCAGGCGCTCTTCGACACCGGCGAGGGCACCGTGCGCCGGCTGGCCGCGCAGGCGTCCGCCATTCGCGGCATCGCGCGGGCTCTGGAGCCGCGCCTGTCGGAGCAGGGGTCGATGACGCTGCTGGCCGACGTCGAGGTGCCCCTCGTGCCGCTGCTGGCCAAGATGGAGCACGCGGGCATCGCCGTCGACCTGCCCGGGCTGCGCGCCCTGTCCGACGAGTTCGGGGCCGACATGCGGCGGTCCGAGGAGGAGGCGCACCGCATCGTGGGACGTCCCTTCAACCTGGGGTCGCCGAAGCAGCTGCAGGAGATCCTCTTCGGCGAGCGGAACCTGCCGAAGACGAAGAGGATCAAGACCGGCTACACCACCGACGCGGAGGCGCTGCAGCAGCTGTTCGCGCAGACGCAGGACCCGCTCCTCGAGCAGCTGCTCGGCTGGCGGGACCGCTCGAAGCTGCGACAGACCGTCGAAGGCCTGATCCCGCTCGCCGACGCAGACGGCAGGATCCACACCAGCTTCAACCAGATGGTGGCGGCCACCGGCCGGCTCTCGAGCACCGACCCGAACCTGCAGAACATCCCCGTCCGCACCGACGCGGGTCGCCGCATCCGTGGCTGCTTCGTCGTCGGGCGGGGCTTCGAGACGCTCCTGACCGCCGACTACAGCCAGATCGAGATGCGGATCATGGCCCACCTGTCCGAGGACGCCGGGCTGATCGAGGCCTTCCGCAGCGGCGAGGACCTGCACACGACCGTGGCCAGTGCGGTGTTCGGCGTCCCCGCCACGGCGGTCGACGCGGAGATGCGCCGTCGCATCAAGGCGATGTCCTACGGCCTGGCCTACGGCCTGTCCGCCTACGGGCTGTCCCAGCAGCTGGGCATCTCGCCGGAGGAGGCCCGTGGCCTGATGGCCGAGTACTTCACCAGATTCGGCGGCGTGCGCGACTACCTCGCGGAGGTGGTGGAGCGGGCCCGCATGCACGGGTACACCGAGACGATTCTCGGCCGGCGCCGCTACCTGCCGGATCTCAACAGCGAGAATCGCCAGCGCCGCGAGATGGCCGAGCGCATGGCGCTGAACGCGCCGATCCAGGGCTCTGCGGCCGACATCGTGAAGGTGTCGATGCTCAAGGTGCAGAAGGCACTGGAACTGGCCGGCCTGCGCAGCCGGCTGCTGCTGCAGGTGCACGACGAGCTCGTCCTGGAGGTCGACCCGGGGGAGCGCGAGCAGGTCGAGGCCCTCGTCCGCACCGCGATGGCCGACGCGGCCGACCTGTCGGTGCCGCTGGACGTCTCCGTGGGGTTCGGGGCCACCTGGCAGGACGCCGCCCACTAGCCGCCTGCCGTCGCGATCGAGCCGGGTGGGCCCGATGGGGCCGTTACGGGTAGTCTTGGGTGGTTTCGCGCCCGCGAGACGAACCGACTACCTCAGGATCCCTACTAAATGACCATTTCTACTACTGGCTCGCCGCAGGTCGCCATCAATGACATCGGCTCGGCCGAAGACTTCATGGCAGCGATCGACGCAACGATCAAGTACTTCAATGACGGCGATATCGTCGAGGGCACCATCGTCAAGGTGGACCGCGACGAGGTGCTCCTCGACATCGGCTACAAGACCGAGGGCGTCATCCCCTCCCGCGAGCTGAGCATCAAGCACGATGTCGATCCCAGCCAGGTCGTCTCCGTGGGTGACCACGTCGAGGCCCTCGTCCTCACCAAGGAGGACAAGGAAGGCCGGCTCATCCTGTCCAAGAAGCGTGCGCAGTACGAGCGCGCCTGGGGCACGATCGAGCGGATCAAGGAAGAGGACGGCGTCGTCGAGGGCCAGGTCATCGAGGTCGTCAAGGGCGGCCTCATCCTGGACATCGGGCTGCGCGGCTTCCTGCCCGCCTCGCTCGTCGAGATGCGTCGCGTCCGCGACCTGCAGCCCTACGTGGGCAAGACCCTCGAGGCCAAGATCATCGAGCTCGACAAGAACCGCAACAACGTGGTCCTGTCACGCCGCGCGTGGCTCGAGCAGACCCAGAGCGAGGTCCGCCAGACCTTCCTCACGCAGCTCCAGAAGGGCCAGATCCGCAGTGGCGTCGTGTCGTCGATCGTCAACTTCGGCGCCTTCGTGGATCTTGGCGGAGTCGACGGCCTCGTCCACGTCTCCGAGCTGTCCTGGAAGCACATCGACCACCCGTCCGAGGTCGTCGAGGTCGGCCAGGAGGTCACGGTCGAGGTGCTCGACGTCGACATGGATCGCGAGCGCGTCTCGCTGTCCCTGAAGGCGACGCAGGAGGATCCGTGGCAGCACTTCGCACGGACCCACCAGATCGGCCAGGTCGTGCCGGGCAAGGTCACCAAGCTGGTGCCCTTCGGCGCTTTCGTCCGCGTGGAGGAGGGCATCGAGGGCCTGGTGCACATCTCCGAGCTCGCCGAGCGTCACATCGAGCTGCCGGAGCAGATCGTCCAGGTCAATGACGACATCTTCGTGCGCGTCATCGACATCGACCTCGAGCGCCGCCGCATCTCGCTGTCCCTCAAGCAGGCCAACGACTCCGCGGACGGCGTGTCCGGCGAGGAGTTCGACCCGTACCTGTACGGCATGGCCCCGGCCTTCAACGAGGCCGGCGACTACATCGGGCCGGACGGATTCGACCCCGAGACGGGCGAGTGGAAGGCAGGCTCGGAGGAGCAGCGTTCCGAGTGGGAGCGGCAGTACGCCGAGGCCCACTCGCGCTGGGAGGCGCACCGCAAGCAGGTGGTCGAGGCGCGCGAGGCCGATCAGGCCGCGGCACTCGAGGCCGGCGAGTCGGTCTCCTCGTACTCGTCGGACAGCGTCCGACGCGGAGGGCACCCTGGCCTCCGACGAGGCGCTGCAGGCCCTGCGCGACAAGCTCACGGGCGAGTAGCACGCACGAACTGCGCGCGAAGGGGCGGGGCCGACAGGCCCCGCCCCTTCCGTGTCGGGGGGTGCCTGGGAGTGCTCTAGGGTCGTCGGGTGATGAGAATCGGGCTGACGGGCGGGATCGGGTCGGGGAAGACGACCGTGGCGTCGATGCTGGTCGAGCACGGGGCCGTCCTGGTGGACGCCGACGAGATCTCCCGGGACCTCGTGCGGTCGGGCGAGCCGGCGCTGGTCGAGCTGGTGACGGAGTTCGGGCCGCGCATCCTGCAGTCGGACGGGAGCCTGAGCCGCGCCGAGCTGGCGGCCCTGGCCTTCAGCGACCCCCGGGCCACCGAGCGACTCAACGCGATCATGCATCCCCTCATCAGGGCGGAGGCCCAGCGCCGGATGGCCGCCGATCCCTCGGCCGCCGTGATCGTCTACGACATGCCCCTGCTCGTCGAGACCGGGCAGGGCGACCTCGTGGACCTCGTGGTCGTCGTCGACGTGCCGGAGGAGGTCCAGATCGAGCGGGCGGTGCGGCTGCGCGGCCTCGACGAGGCCGATGTCCGCCGTCGCATGACCGTCCAGGCCGGCCGGGACGAGCGCCTGGCCGCCGCAGACGTCGTCATCGACAACTCCGGCGACCTGGCCGGGACCAGGAGCCAGGTCGAGACCCTGTGGCGGGGCCTCGTCTCGGCCGGCGGGAGACCGTCGGGGGGATCGAATACGGTGATTGGGTGACCCGCCCGATAACCGACCTGCAGCGCAAGGTCGCCCCCTTCACCGTCAAGGCCCCCTTCGAGCCTTCCGGCGACCAGCCCGAGGCCATCGCGGAGCTCGTCCGACGCATTCGGGCCGGGGAGCAGGACATCGTCCTGCTGGGAGCCACCGGCACGGGCAAGAGCGCGACCACGGCGTGGCTCATCGAGGCGGTGCAGCGTCCGACCCTGGTGCTCGCGCCGAACAAGACCCTTGCCGCGCAGCTGACGTCGGAGTTCAAGGACCTGCTGCCGGACAACGCAGTCGAGTACTTCGTGTCGTACTACGACTACTACCAGCCCGAGGCGTACATCCCGCAGAGCGACACCTACATCGAGAAGGACTCCTCGATCAACGACGAGGTCGAGCGGCTCCGGCATTCGGCCACGAACAGCCTGCTGACCCGGCGCGACGTCATCGTCGTCGCGTCCGTGTCCGCCATCTACGGCCTCGGCACCCCGCAGGAGTACGTCGACCGCATGGTGCGCCTGCGCGTCGGCGAGGAGTTCGACCGCGAGACGCTGCTCCGCGCGTTCGTGGATATCCAGTACACCCGCAACGACATCGCCTTCCAGCGCGGCACGTTCCGCGTCCGCGGTGACACCGTCGAGGTGCTTCCCTGTCTACGAGGAGCATCCGGTGCGCATCGAGCTCTTCGGCGACGAGATCGAGCGGCTCATGACGCTGCACCCGGTCACCGGCGAGATCATCACCGAGGACGCCGAGATCTACGTCTTCCCGGCGACCCACTACGTCGCCGGACCCGAGCGCATGGAGCGCGCGGTCACCGGCATCGAGGCCGAGCTCGAGGAGCGACTGGCCGAGCTCGAGCAGCCAGGGCAAGCTGCTCGAGGCCCAGCGCCTGCGGATGCGCACGACGTACGACCTCGAGATGATGCGGCAGGTCGGCTCGTGCGCCGGGTATCGAGAACTACTCGCGGCACATCGACGGCCGCGAGCCGGGCAGCCCGCCGAACTGCCTGATCGACTACTTCCCCGAGGACTTCCTCATCGTCATCGACGAGTCGCACGTCACGGTGCCGCAGATCGGTGCGATGTACGAGGGCGACATGAGCCGCAAGCGCACGCTCGTGGATCACGGCTTCCGACTGCCGAGCGCGATGGACAACCGGCCGCTTCGCTGGGACGAGTTCGTCGAGCGCATCGGTCAGACCGTCTACCTGTCGGCCACGCCCGGCACCTACGAGCTCGAGCAAGGTCCGAGGGCGACGTCGTCGAGCAGGTCATCCGGCCGACGGGGCTGGTCGATCCCGAGGTCGTCATCAAGCCGACCAAGGGCCAGATCGACGACCTCATGGGCGAGATCAAGGAGCGGGCCGAGCGGCAGCGAGCGGGTGCTCGTCACCACGCTCACCAAGCGCATGGCCGAGGACCTCACCGACTACCTCCTCGAGCACGGAGTGCGGGTGCAGTACCTGCACTCGGAGGTCGACACCCTGCGACGCGTCGAGCTGCTGCGCGAGCTGCGTCTGGGCGTCTTCGACGTCCTGGTCGGGCATCAACCTGCTGCGCGAGGGGCTCGATCTGCCCGAGGTGTCGCTGGTCGCGATCCTCGACGCGGACAAGGAGGGCTTCCTGCGCTCCGAGACCTCGCCTCATCCAGACGATCGGCCGGGCGGCCCGGAACGTGTCCGGGCAGGTCCACATGTACGCCGACAAGATCACGCCGTCGATGCGCGCGGGCCATCGACGAGACCACCCGACGCCGCGCGAAGCAGGTGGCCTACAACGTCGCGCACGGCGTCGACCCGCAGCCCCTTCGCAAGCGGATCGCCGACATCTCCGACCTGATCGCCCGTGAGGATGCCGACACGCAGGAGCTGCTCGCCGACACCACGAAGAAGTCCGGCGCACGCAAGGGCAGGTCGCTGGCAGCCGACGAGCTGACCAGCCTCATCGAGGACCTGACCGCGCAGATGCACCACGCGGCGGGTGAGCTGCAATTCGAGCTCGCGGCCCGCCTGCGCGACGAGGTCAGCGACCTCAAGCGCGAGCTTCGCGGCATGCGAGAGGCCGGCACGGCATGAGGAGCGCCCCCTAGTGGACGTCCCCGGGTGGCTCTGGGCCGCCACGCTGCTCGGCCTCGTCGGTGTCATCTGCATCGACCTGATCCTCGTGGACCGGCGGCCGCACCCCTTCGGGCCGTCGGAAGCCCTGCGCTGGGTCATCTTCTACGTGTCCATGGCCGCACTCTTCGCCGTGTTCATCTCCCTGTACTTCGGCATCGAGTACGCAGGCCAGTTCGTCGCGGGCTACCTGATGGAGTACTCGCTCAGCGTGGACAACCTCTTCGTCTTCCTGGTCATCATGGGCTCCTTCGCGGTGCCGGCCGCGCTGCAGCACCGCGTGCTGCTCGTGGGCATCGTCATCGCGCTCATACTGCGCGGTCTGCTGATCGTGGTCGGCGCGGAGCTCATCGAGCGCTTCTCCGGGACCTTCTACCTGTTCGGGGCCTTCCTGCTCTTCACGGCGTGGCGGGTCTGGTCGTCCGAGGAGGAGGAGCCCGATCCGAACGGCAACGGCTTCATGCGCTGGATCGGCTCACGGGTCCCCACCTCGCCGACCTACGACGGAACGCACCTGGTCACGACCCTCGCGGGGCATCGCGCCCTCACCCCGATGGCGATGGTGATGCTGGCGATCGGCACGACCGACCTGCTCTTCGCACTCGACAGCATCCCCGCGGTCTTCGGCATCACGAGCGAGGCCTACCTCGTGTTCGCCGTCAACGCCTTTGCCCTCATGGGCCTACGGCAGCTGTACTTCCTCCTCCACGGTCTGCTCGGCCGGCTCCAGCACCTGAATCGGGGGCTCGCCGTGATCCTCGCCTTCATCGGGCTGAAGCTGCTCCTCGAGGCCGTGAACGAGACGACGAGTCTGGACGTGCCCCTGATCCCCGTCTGGTTCTCCCTGGTCTTCATCGTCGCCGTGCTGGCCATCACGGCGACGACCAGCGTCCTGGCGACCCGTTCGACCCGCTCGCGGGAAGGGGAGGAGGAAGCCTGACCATGGAGATCACGCTCGCGCTGTGGGCCGTCACGATCCTCGGGATCGCCGGGCTGGTCGTCCTGGACTTCGTCGCGGTGAGCCGCAAGCCGCATGAGGTGATGTTCAAGGAGGCCCTGCTCTGGTCGACCTTCTACATCGGCATCGCGATCGCCTTCGGCATCGGCCTGATGGCGTGGCAGGGATCGGACGTCGGGTCGCAGTACTTCGCCGCCTACCTGGTCGAGAAGTCCCTGAGCGTCGACAACCTCTTCGTCTTCATCATCATCCTCGCGCAGTTCGCCGTGCCCCTGGAACTGCATCAACGCGTACTGCTGTTCGGGGTCGTGCTCGCCCTGGCCCTGCGCGCCGGGTTCATCGCGGTCGGGGCGGCCGCGCTGGCGGCGTTCTCGTTCACCTTCGTCATCTTCGGAGCCATCCTCATCTGGACCGGCATCCAGCTGGCCCGGCACCGAAACGAGGATCCCGAGCCCAAGGACAACGCGATCGTGCGCCTGGCTCGGCGGCACCTCGCGCTGAGCGGGTCCTTCGACGGGACCAGGGCGTTCACGCGGATCGACGGCCGCCGGGTCGCCACCCCGCTGCTGCTGGTCATGATCGCCATCGGCTCGACCGATCTCCTGTTCGCCCTCGACTCGATCCCGGCGACCTTCGGAGTCACGCAGATCCCCTACCTCGTCTTCGTGGCGAACGCCTTCGCCCTGCTCGGCCTGCGTGCCCTGTACTTCCTGCTCAAGGGCCTTCTGGACAAATTGGTCTACCTGTCGTCCGGACTTGCTGTCATCCTCGTCTTCATCGGGATCAAGCTGGTCCTGACGTACCTGAGCGAGGTGAATCCATCATTCCCGCACATCTCGACCGCACAGAGCCTGGTCTTCATCGTGGTGGTGCTCGCCATCGTGGGCCTGACATCATGGCTCAGGGTGCGCAAGGATCCGACTGCCCACGCGCACGCCGGCCGGATGACCGGATCCGAGCATCACGACGAGGAGGCCGCCGATGACCCGCAGTGATCGGCGGCCGGCCGGCCGGCCGCGCCGTGGCCTGCGGTGCAGGCTCGGCTTCCACTCCTGGGGAACGATGCGCAACGATGCCGGCGAGCGGTATTCGGTGTGCGAGCGCTGCGGCAAGTCCGACGAGTGGATGCCGACGGGGCTGGGCTGGCAGTCGGGCGACACATAGGCGGGCTGCCGACGACCGGACAGATCCGCCCCTTCACGGGCGGGTCACCACTTGCGCTCGTACCACTCGGCGAGCTGCGGCCGCTCGGCGCCGATGGTGGTGTCCCAGCCGTGCCCGGGGTAGACCCACGTCTCGTCGGGCAGTCGGTCGAACACCTTGGCGGTGACATCCCGGAAGAGGCTCTCGAAGTCGTCCGGCTCGATCGTGCGACCCAGGCCGCCCGGGAAGAGGCAGTCGCCGGTGAACAGGTGGGGTGGGCCGTCGGGATCGTCGTAGAGCAGTGCCACCGACCCGGGCGTGTGGCCGACGAGCAGGAGGACGTCGAGCGCGCAGTCGCCCACCTCGATGCGGTCGCCGTCGTGCAGGAGCACGCTGGTCGGGACCGGGATGCCGGGAGCATCGTCGACGTGGGCGGCGGTTGGCGCGCCCGTTCGTGCGACCACCTCGGCCAGCCCCTGCCAGTGGTCGGGGTGGCGGTGCGTCGTCACGACGAGGGAGATGCCCTCGGGGCCGATCAGGTCCAGGATGCGATCGGGCTCCGCCGCAGCGTCGACGAGGATCTGGGTGCCCGTCGAACGGCAGCGCAGGACGTAGGTGTTGTTGTTGTACGCACCCACCGCCAGCTTGCTCACGACCAGGCCCCCGAGCTCGTGGACCTCCGCCGGTCCGCCGACCGTCACACGGCCGTTATACATTCGAGTCTCCGTTCCGATGGCGACGGGCAGCACACTATCTGGTTGAGAGGACACTCGTGGGCGAGCGGCTGGTGGTCCGGGGTGCCCGTGAGCACAACCTGAAGGACGTCTCGCTGGACCTGCCCCGCGACGCCCTGATCGTCTTCACGGGGCTGTCAGGGTCAGGGAAGTCGAGCCTCGCCTTCGACACCATCTTCGCCGAGGGCCAGCGCCGCTACGTCGAGAGCCTGTCCTCGTACGCTCGGCAGTTCCTCGGGCAGATGGACAAGCCCGACGTCGACTTCATCGAGGGGCTGTCACCCGCCGTCTCCATCGACCAGAAGTCGACGTCGCGAAACCCGCGGTCCACGGTAGGCACGATCACCGAGGTCTACGACTACCTGCGGCTGCTCTTCGCGCGCATCGGGGTGCCGCACTGCCCGGAGTGCGGGTCGGTCATCGCCCGCCAGACGCCTCAGCAGATCGTCGACCGCGTGCTCGAGCTGCCGCAGGGCACGCGCTTCCAGGTCCTGGCGCCGGTCGTGCGGGAGCGCAAGGGCGAGTACGCCGACCTGTTCCGGCAGCTCCAGGCGCAGGGCTACTCGCGGGTGCGGGTCGACGGCGTGGTGGCGGGCCTCGACGAGGTGCCAACGCTGAAGAAGCAGGAGAAGCACACGATCGAGGTGGTCGTCGACCGCCTGACCGTCAAGGCCGAGTCCCGGCGTCGGTTGACCGACTCGGTCGAGACGGCACTGCGGTTGGCGGCGGGGCTGATCGTCCTGGACTTCGTCGACTTCGACGAGCACGACCCGCATCGTGAGCGGGTCTTCAGCGAGCACCTCGCCTGCACGACGGACGGACTGTCCTTCGAGGAGCTCGAACCGCGCTCCTTCTCGTTCAACTCGCCGTTCGGTGCCTGTCCGGAGTGCACGGGCCTGGGCACTCGGCGCGAGGTCGACCCCGAGCTGATCGTGCCGGACGAGGATCTCTCCCTCGCCGACGGCGCCCTCGCCCCGTGGTCGAAGGGCCAGGTCTCCGACTACTTCCGGCGCCTGCTCGAGGCGATGTGCGAGGAGCTCTCCATCGACATGGACACTCCGTGGAGCGAACTGCCGGCGAAGGCCCGTGCGTCGCTGCTGAACGGGCATCCGGCCGAGATCCATGTCCGCTACAAGAACCGATACGGCCGCCAGCGGTCGTACTTCACGGCGTACGAAGGCGTCATCCCCTTCGTGCAGCGACGTCATGCGGAGGCCGATACCGACGCCAGTCGCGAGCGCTTCGAGGGATTCATGCGCGAGGTGCCCTGTGCGAGCTGCGGCGGGGCACGTCTCAAGCCGATCTCGCTGGGGGTGACCGTCGAGGGGCACTCGATCGCGGAGATCGCGGGTCTGCCGATCGGCGAGGCGGCGCGCCTGCTCGAGGGCCTTCGGCTGTCCGATCGGGATGCCGCGATCGCCTCCAGGGTGCTCAAGGAGGTCAACGAGCGGCTCCGGTTCCTGATGGACGTCGGCCTGCACTACCTCTCGCTGGACAGGGCCGCGGGCACGCTGGCTGGTGGCGAGGCCCAGCGCATCCGGCTCGCGACGCAGATCGGCTCCGGCCTCGTCGGCGTCCTGTACGTCCTCGACGAGCCGAGCATCGGCCTGCACCAGCGTGACAACCACCGGCTGATCGAGACGCTCATCCGCCTGCGCGACCTTGGCAACACGCTCATCGTCGTCGAGCACGACGAGGACACGATCAGGACCGCCGACTGGGTCGTCGACATCGGGCCGGGAGCGGGCGAGCACGGTGGCGAGGTCGTGGTGAGCGGATCGGTGGCCGACCTGCTGACCAGCGCCGACTCGATCACGGGCCAGTACCTCAGCGGCCGGCGGTCGATCGAGGTGCCGGTGGTCAGGCGACCCCAGGACGGGCGATCCATCACCGTCCACGCCGCGAGCGAGCACAACCTGCGCAACGTCACCGCGAGCTTCCCGCTCGGCAACTTCGTGGCGGTGACAGGCGTCAGCGGCTCGGGCAAGTCGACCCTCGTCAACGACGTGCTGTTCAACGTCCTGAGCCGCGACCTGAACGGTGCACGGACGGTCCCAGGGCGGCACAAGAGGGTCACCGGACTCGACCTGGTCGACAAGGTCGTGCACGTCGATCAGAGCGCTATCGGCCGCACGCCGCGGAGCAATGCGGCGACGTACACGGGCGTCTTCGACCACATCCGAAGGCTGTTCGCCGAGACGCAGGAGGCGAAGGTGCGCGGCTACCTGCCGGGGCGCTTCTCGTTCAACGTCAAGGGTGGCCGCTGCGAGGCGTGCTCGGGAGACGGCACCATCAAGATCGAGATGAACTTCCTGCCTGACGTGTACGTGCCCTGCGAGGTCTGCCACGGCGCCCGGTACAACCGCGAGACCCTCGAGGTGCACTTCAAGGGCCGCACCGATCGCGGAGGTCCTCGACATGCCGATCGAGGAGGCGCTGGAGTTCTTCGGCGCGGTGCCGGCCATCGCGCGGCACCTCGCAACGCTCGTCGAGGTGGGGCTGGGTTACGTGCGGATGGGCCAGCCGGCCCCGACCCTCAGCGGTGGCGAGGCGCAGCGGGTCAAGCTCTCGGCCGAACTGCAGAAGCGGTCGACCGGGCGCACGGTCTACGTCCTCGACGAGCCCACGACCGGCCTGCACTTCGAGGACATCCGCAAGCTGCTCGGCGTCCTGCAGAGCCTGGTCGACAAGGGGAACACGGTCATCGTGATCGAGCACAACCTCGACGTCATCAAGACGGCCGACTGGGTCATCGACCTGGGACCCGAGGGGGGGTCCGGCGGCGGTCTCGTGGTGGCCGCTGGGACACCCGAGGAGGTGGCGCGTGTCCGGGAGAGCCATACGGGGACCTTCCTGGCGCGACTGCTCGACCCGGCCCCGGTGCCAGCCGCCCGTGCACGCAAGCGGGCAGCGCCGCGCTCGACCGAGCCGAGGACGGCTCCGAGGGCGTCTCGCAGGAAGGCCGACTACGCTGCCAGACGGCACTTGCTCGACTGCGATAATGTTGAATCCTCAACCGCTTGCGGAGAAGGAGGCACCATGGGAGTCGAGCGTCGAACCATCCTGCAGGTCAGCGGCCTGGTCGCCGTCGGCGGCCTGGTCGCAGCGTGCGGAGGAGGAGACCCCGCCCCCTCGACGCCGGCGACCACGGGTGCCGCCGGTTCGGGGGCCACGGGAGGCGCACTCGTGAAGACCGCGGACGTGCCCGTCGGCGGCGGTGTCATCCTCGGCGATCCGGCGATCGTCATCACCCAGCCCACGGCAGGGGACTTCAAGGCGTTCACGTCGATCTGCACTCACCAGGGCTGCGCGGTGTCCGAGGTCGCGAACAACGAGATCTCCTGCCCGTGCCACGGATCGAGGTTCTCCGCCACGGATGGCTCCGTCCTGCAGGGCCCGGCCGCTGCGGCGCTGGCCACCGAGCCGATCGCGGTCCAAGGTGACGCCATCGTCATGGCCGGCTAGCCCGTCTGGCACCCCGATCCGTCAGTGGAGACCGGGTCGCTGGGTCGACGCGGCCGACGCGCGATGGTGGCCGACCGAGTCCTACGTTGGTCCCACCACGGGATCGAGGAGAGGCTGGGACGATGACCGTCGAGCGGCGTACGGTGCTTCAGGCCGGAGGTCTCATCGCCTTCGGCGGCATCGTGGCCGCCTGCTCGTCCACCGACGTCTCCACGGTCGCCTCGTCGTTGCCCGATGCATCGGCACCGGCCTCGGCCGCTCCCGAGTCGTCGGTGGCAGCGGGCAGCGCCCTCGCGGCGGTCGCCGACATCCCGGTGGGCGGCGGCCTGATCAGCGCCGATCCGCCGGTCGTGATCACCCAGCCCACGTCCGGTGACGTCAAGGCGTTCTCGGCCATCTGCACGCACGAGGGCTGCCTGGTCGGCTCAGTGGTGGACAACGAGATCATCTGCCCCTGCCATGGCGCCACCTTCTCGGCGACGGACGGCTCGGTGATGCAGGGGCCGGCGCAGGCCCCGCTGGCCGAGGAGGTCGTCGTCGTGGACGCGAGCGGCAACGTGATGCTGAGCGCCTAGCCGGACCACGCCCGCGGAGCGGGCCCCGCCGTTCGCTCATAGGGTGGGCCCATGGCCGATCCGGCGTCCTACCGCCCCGCCCCCGGCGAGATCCCGACGGAGCCGGGCGTGTACCGGTTCCGCGATGGGCATCGCCGCGTCGTCTACGTCGGCAAGGCGCGCAATCTGAGGTCCCGGCTCGGCTCCTACTTCGCCGACCCCCACACGCTGCACCCGCGGACCCGCTCGATGGTCACCACGGCGACCTCGGTCGACTGGGTGATCGTCGCGAACGAGGTCGAGGCGCTGGCGCTGGAGTACTCATGGATCAAGGAGTACGACCCGCGGTTCAACGTCAAGTACCGAGACGACAAGAGCTACCCGTACCTCGCCGTGAGCGTGTCCGAGCCCTTCCCGCGCGCCGCCGTCGTGCGTGAGGCCAAGCGGAAGGGCACCCGGTACTTCGGCCCGTACGCCCACGCATGGGCGATCCGGGACACGCTCGACCAGCTGGTGCGAGTGTTCCCGATCCGCACCTGCCGGGACGGGGTGTTCCGGCGGGCCCGTCAGGTGGGCCGCCCATGCCTGCTCGGCTACATCGACAAGTGCAGTGCGCCCTGTGTCGGCCGGATCGACGAGACCGCGTATGCCGCCCTGGTCGACGACTTCTGCTCCTTCCTTGCCGGCCAGTCCGAACGCTATGTGCGGGGACTCGAGCGGCAGATGCTCGACGCCTCGGCTCGCCTGGAGTACGAGGACGCCGCTCGCCTGCGCGACCGTCTCGGTGCCCTCGACGCGTGCGCTCGCGCGCAATACCGTCGTCTTCGACGACAGCACCGACGCCGACGTGATCGCAGTGGCGGAGGACGACCTGCAGATGGGCGTGCAGGTGTTCCACGTGCGCGGGGGACGGATCCGCGGGGAGCGCGGCTTCGTCGTGGAGAAGGCCGAGGACCTGACCACCGGCGGGTACGTGGAGCGCGTCCTCCAGCGGGTCTACGGTGACGTCCAGGTGACCGAGCCGCCCAAGGAAGTGCTCGTCTCGACGCCCCTTGAGGATCCGCGGGCGTGGAACGACTGGCTCAGCGGCCTGCGCGGCTCTCGGGTGGTCGTGCGCTCCCCGCAGCGGGGCGACAAGCGTGCGTTGATGGTCACCGCCATCGCGAATGCCGAGAACACCCTGCGCGCCCACACGGCGCGGCGGTCCAGCGACCTGACCATCCGCAGCCAGGCGCTCAGGAACTGCAGGAGTACCTCGCGCTGCCGGAGCCGCCGCTGCGCATCGAGTGCATCGACATCTCGACTCTGCAGGGCCAGGACACGGTCGCCTCGCTCGTCGTCTTCGAGGACGGCCTGCCGCGCAAGCGGGACTACCGCTCCTTCATCATCCGCACCCCGGGCGCGGACGACACGGCCGCGGTGGCGGAGGTGGTCTCGCGCCGCTTCGGCAACCAGTCGGCGACGACGACGGAGCCGACCGCGGACGAGGCCATGCCCGGCACCACGGAGCCGAGGCGCTTCGCCTATCCGCCTGCACTCCTTGTCATCGACGGCGGGGCTCCCCAGGTGCGCGCGGCCCAGGACGCGCTGATGGCGGTCGGCATGAGCGACCTTCCGGTGATCGGCCTCGCCAAGAGGCTCGAGGAGGTGTGGCTCCCGGACGAGGCGGATCCGGTGATCATGCCGCGCACCAGCGAGGGGCTGTACCTGCTCCAGCGCGTGCGCGACGAGGCGCACCGCACGGCGATCGGCCTGCACCGCAAGCGGCGCGGCAAGCGCGCGACCGTCAGCGCCCTGGACGCGGTCCCGGGCCTTGGTCCGGCGCGGGCGAAGGCATTGCTGTCGGCCTTCGGATCGATGCGCGCCGTCAAGGCCGCATCCATCGAGCAGCTGCAGGGTGTGCCGGGAATCGGCCCCTCCTTGGCGACCGCGGTGCACGAGCAGCTGCATCCTTCCGACGTCGCCGGAGCGGACGCCGATCGGCGATGATGGGCGGACACGGCGAGGCGGAGGCTGGGATGGACGAGGAACGAGGGATCGAGCACGGCCTGCGCCTTGCGCTGGTCACGGGCATGTCAGGGGCCGGCCGGTCCACGGCGGCGCGGGCGCTGGAGGACCTCGGCTGGTTCGTCATCGACAACATGCCGCCGTCGTTGCTCCGCTCGGCGATCGACCTGGCGCGGCGCACGCCGGACGTCGAGAAGGTCGGCGTCGTGCTGGACGCCCGGGGCGGGTCGTTCTTCCGGCAGGTGACCGAGGTGCTGCAGACCCTGCCGCGGGACGGGGTCGACATCCGGACCGTGTTCCTGGAAGCCTCCGACGAGGCCCTGGTGCGTCGCTTCGAGAGCTCGCGGCGCCCTCACCCCCTGCAGCGCGGCCAGCGGATCATCGACGGACTGCGGGCCGAGCGCGTCCTCCTCGGGGACATCAGGGCCACTGCCGACATGGTCATCGACACCACGTCCATGAACGTCCATGACCTTCGGCGTCGGATCGAGCTCGCGTTCGCCGACGAGACGCCCCCGGCCCTGGCCTGCACGGTGCTCTCCTTCGGCTTCAAGTACGGAATCCCGGTCGACTCCGACATGGTCGCCGACGCGCGCTTCCTGCCCAATCCGTTCTGGGACGAGGACCTGCGGCCGCTGACGGGCCTTGACGCACCGGTCGCCTCCGCAGTGCTCGGCGAGCTGGGTGCGGCGGAGTTCGTGGAGACGTACGCCCATCTGGTCGAGGTCGTCTCGCAGGGCTACATACGCGAGGGCAAGCGGTACGTCACCGTCGCCGTGGGGTGCACCGGCGGGAAGCACCGCAGCGTGGCCATCGCCGAGGCGCTGGCGGCCAGGCTCGCCACTGGAGGACTCGATGTCACGGCCCTGCACCGCGATCTGGGGCGCGAGTGAGCCGGCTCCAGCCGGTCGTCGTCCCGGGATCCCTGGGCGGTGCCTCCGGGCGTCGCGTGGTCGCCCTGGGCGGCGGGCACGGGCTGGCCGCCTCGCTGCAGGCGCTGCGGCGTGTCACGGACTGCCTCACCGCTGTCGTGGGCGTCGCGGACGACGGCGGCTCGAGCGGCCGGCTGCGCTCGGAGTTCGGCGTGCTGCCGCCCGGGGATCTGCGCATGGCCCTGGCCGCGCTCTGCGGGGACGACTCCTGGGGGCGTACCTGGGAGCAGGTCATCCAGCACCGATTCGGCGGCAACGGGCAGCTGGCCGGTCACTCGCTCGGCAACCTGCTCATCACGGCCCTGTGGGAGCAGACCGGCGACGCCGTCAGCGGGCTGGACTGGGTGGCTGCGCTCCTCGAGGCCCAGGGCCGGGTGCTGCCCTGCAGCACCGTCCCGCTGACGATCGTCGCCGAGGTGCTCGGGCACGACCCCCAGAGGCCGGACGAGGTCAGCATCGTGCGGGGGCAGGTGGAGATCGCGACAACGCCCGGCACCGTCATCGACATGGCCCTCGACCCCCCGGAGCCGCCCGCCTGCCGCGAGGCCATGGAGGCGGTGCTCGAGGCCGACGCGATCGTCCTCGGCCCGGGCTCGTGGTACACCTCGGTCATCCCGCACCTGGTCATCCCGGATCTCGCGCGGGCGATGACCGAGAGCCCGGCCAAGCGCATCGTCGTGCTGAACCTGAACCCGCAGGCGGGGGAGACGACGGGCTTCGCGGCGCACACCTACCTGGACGTGCTGTTCAACTACCTGCCGGACCTGCGCATCGACACCGTCATCGCCGACACCGAGCATGTGGAGGACCGCGCGGCGCTCGAACGGTCGTGCGCCGATCTGGGCGCCGAGCTGTTCCTCACCGAGGTGGCTCGGACCGGACCGCACACGGCCGGAATGCACGACCCGCAGCGGCTCGCGGTGGCATTCGATACGGTGCTGGCCTAGATGGACCCCCAGACGGATCGGAGCGAGGCAGCACGATGGCGATGACGGCCGCGGTCAAGGATGAGCTGAGCCGGGTCGAGGTCACCAAGGCGTGCTGCCGCAAGGCGGAGGTGGCGACGCTGCTGCGCTTCGCCGGCGGGCTGCACATCGTCGCGGGCCACATCGTCATCGAGGCCGACGTCGACACCGGAGCCACGGCGCGACGCCTTCGCAAGGACATCTTCGACGTGTACGGTCACGAGAGCGACGTGGCCATGGTCCAGTCCGGCGGTCTGCGCAAGGGTGCCCGGTACCTCGTGCGCGTCGTGGACGGCGGCGAGGCCCTGGCCCGGCAGACCGGCATCGTCGACGGCAGCGGTCGGCCCGTGCGGGGGCTGCCACCGGCGATCGTCTCCGGTGGCCTGTGCGACTGCGAGGCCGCATGGCGCGCCGCCTTCCTCGCGCACGGCTCCCTGACCGAGCCGGGTCGCTCGTCATCGATGGAGATCACCTGCCCCGGTCCGGAGGCCGCCCTGGCGCTGGTCGGCGCAGCGCGCCGACTGGGGATTGCCGCCAAGTCCCGGGAGGTCCGCGGCGTGGACCGCGTGGTCATCCGCGACGGCGACGCCATCGGCGCGATGCTGACAAGGCTCGGCGCCCACCAGTGCGTGCTCGCGTGGGAGGAGCGTCGGATGCGGCGCGAGGTCCGGGCGACAGCGAACCGACTGGCCAATTTCGACGACGCGAACCTGCGCCGCTCGGCCCGGGCGGCGGTGGCGGCTGGCGCGAGGGTGCAGCGAGCGATGGAGATCCTCGGCGACGACGTTCCCGAGCACCTCGTGGTGGCCGGGCGGTTGCGCCTCGAGAACCAGCAGGCCAGCCTCGAGGAGCTCGGGGCGCTGGCCGACCCGCCCATGACCAAGGACGCCATCGCCGGCCGGATCCGCCGCCTGCTCGCGCTGGCCGACAAGCGGGCTGCCGACCTGGGCCTGCCGAGCACCGAGGCCGCCCTCGGCCCGGAGCTGCAGCTGCCGTAGCGGCCCGTCGGCGCACGCAGTGCGAGGCGCTGGGAGGGTCGTCGAAAATTGCCGCCTCCTCAGGTAACGCATCGATAACGGTCTTGGCTAGGATGGAAGCGTTTGCGGGCGACCGGCCCTGCACCCGTCCACGAGGCGGAGATCCCATCGAGGAGCAGTCAGTGACAGTCAAGGTAGGCATCAACGGATTCGGCCGCATCGGTCGCAACTTCTACCGGGCCATCCTGGTGAGCGGCGCCGACATCGAGATCGTCGGCGTGAACGACCTCACGGACACCAAGACGCTCGCGCACCTGCTCAAGTACGACAGCATCCTGGGCCGTCTCGGCAAGGATGTCACCGCGGGCGACGGCGAGATCGTCATCGACGGCAAGGCCCTCCCGGTGTTCGCCGAGCGCGATCCCGCGAACCTGCCGTGGGGCAAGGTCGGCGCTGACATCGTCATCGAGTCGACCGGCCACTTCACCGATGCGGAGTCTGCGGCGAAGCACATCACTGCAGGCGCCAAGAAGGTCATCATCTCCGCGCCCGCCAAGGGCGAGGACATCACGATCGTCATGGGCGTCAACGACCAGGACTACGACCCGGCTGCGCACAACGTGATCTCCAACGCGTCGTGCACGACGAACTGCCTCGCGCCGATGGCGAAGGTGCTCGACGACGCGTTCGGCATCGAGCGGGGCCTCATGACCACGATCCATGCCTACACGAACGACCAGAATGTCCTCGACTTCCCGCACAAGGACCTGCGTCGCGCTCGCGCCGCCGCTCTCAACATGATCCCGACGACCACCGGTGCGGCAAAGGCCATCGCCCTGGTCATGCCGCAGCTCAAGGGCAAGCTCGATGGCTACGCGATGCGCGTCCCGGTCCCGACCGGCTCGGCGACCGACCTCACGGTCGAGCTGAAGACGCCGGCCACCAAGGAGCAGATCAACGCGGCCATCAAGGCGGCTGCCGATGGCCCGCTCAAGGGCATCCTGCAGTACACCGAGGACCCGATCGTGTCGACCGACATCGTCACCGACCCGTCGTCGTGCATCTTCGACTCGGGCCTGACCTACGTGAACGGCAACATGGCCAAGGTCGTGGGCTGGTACGACAACGAGTGGGGCTACAGCAACCGCCTCGTCGACCTGACCAACCTCGTCGGCTCGAAGCTCTGAGGATCGGACATGAAGTCACTCGACGACCTTGAGGTCGCCGGGCGGACCGTGCTGGTCCGCGCGGACTTCAACGTGCCGCTGGCGGACGGACCGGAGGGCGGCAAGGTCATCACTGATGACGGCCGCATCCGGGCTGCCCTGCCGACCCTCGCCTACCTGCGCGATGCAGGGGCCAAGGTCGTCCTCGTGGCGCACCTGGGCCGGCCGAAGGGCGTCGCGAGCGACGCCCTCAGCCTGGCCCCGGTCGCTGCGAGACTCGGCGAACTGCTCGGCACGTCGGTGGCCCTGGCCACCGACATCACCGGACCGACCGCGCAGGCGCTCGTCGCGGGCATGGCTCACGGCGATGTCGTGCTGCTGGAGAACATCCGCTTCGACGCACGTGAGACCAGCAAGGTGCGAGAGGAGCGTGCGGAGTTGGCGGCCGAGCTGGCCGCCCTCGCCGACGTCTACGTGTCCGACGGGTTCGGCGTGGTGCATCGTGAGCAGGCCTCGGTGACCGACGTGGCCCGCCTGCTGCCCTGCGCCGCCGGCCGGCTCGTGCACAAGGAGGCGTCCGTCTTCGGCAAGCTGCTGTCCGACCCGGATCGACCGTACGTGGTCGTCCTCGGGGGGTCGAAGGTCAGCGACAAGCTCGGTGTCATCGGCAACCTGATCACCCGCGTCGACCGGCTGCTCATCGGCGGCGGGATGGCGTACACGTTCCTTGCGGCCCAGGGGCACGAGGTGGGCAACTCGCTGCTCGAGGCGGACCAGATCGACGCCGTCCGCGGCTTCCTCGATCAGGCCCAGGCCAAGGGCGTGGAGCTGCTGCTGCCGGTTGACGTCGTGATCGCCGATGCGTTCGCGGCCGATGCCGCCACGCGGGTCGTCGATGCCGACGCCATTCCGGCCGGCTGGATGGGCCTGGACATCGGGCCGCGCACGCGGGAGCTGTTCGCCTCCCGCATCGCCGACGCCGGAACGGTCGTCTGGAACGGCCCGATGGGCGTGTTCGAGATGGAGCCGTTCGCCGGAGGCACACTGGCCGTGGCCCGGGCCATGGCCGCCAGCTCGGCGACGACCGTCATCGGTGGCGGCGACTCCGCCGCCGCCGTCCGGATACTGGATGTCGACGAGAGCGCCTTCAGCCACATCAGCACCGGTGGCGGGGCAAGCCTGGAGTTCCTGGAGGGCAAGGACCTTCCGGGTCTGACTGTTCTGGAGGAGAAAGCCTGATGGCTACCGCCCGCAAGCCCCTGATGGCCGGCAACTGGAAGATGAACCTCAACCACATCGAGGCCATCGCCCTGGTGCAGAAGCTGGCGTTCTCGCTGAACGAGGACGACTACGCCGCGGTCGACGTCGCGGTGCTGCCGCCGTTCACGGACATCCGTTCGGTGCAGACGCTCGTCGACGGCGACAAGTACGACATCCAGTACGGCGCACAGGACCTCTCTGTGCAGGACTCCGGCGCCTACACGGGGCAGGTGAGCGGCGCCATGCTCAAGAAGCTCGGCTGCACCTACGTGACCGTGGGCCACAGCGAGCGTCGTGAGTACAACGGCGAGACCGATGAGGTCGTCAACGCCAAGGCGAAGGCCGCGCTGCGGCACGGCCTCGTGCCGATCGTCTGCATGGGCGAGGGCCTGCCGATCAGGCAGTCGGGCGAGCAGGTGCCCCACGTCCTGGCGCAGCTGGATGCAGACCTCGACGGCCTGACGGGCGAGCAGGTGGCCGGCCTGGTCATCGCCTACGAGCCGGTCTGGGCCATCGGAACAGGGGAGGTGGCAACACCCGAGGATGCGCAGGAGGTGTGCGGCGCCATCCGCGCCCGCGTCGGCGAGACGTTCGGTGCGGACGTGGCGGCCGCGGTGCGGATTCTCTACGGCGGTTCGGTGAAGTCGTCGAACGTGGCCGGGATCATGGCCAAGGCCGACGTCGACGGGGCGCTGATCGGCGGGGCCAGCCTGGACCCGGACGAGTTCGTCGGGATCGCCCGATTCCGGCTGCACCCGCCGGAGCTGATGTCCTGACCGACCCGAGTTGGTCCTGACCAGCTCTGCGTCTATCCTCTACAGGTCCGGCCCTACGGCCGGCCGGCTGCCACGCGTGGGCCCTGACTGGTTTGGAGTCCTGAATGATCACAGCGCTCACGATTGCGCTGGCGGTGGTCCTCGTGATCACCAGCGTCCTGCTCGTGGTGCTGATCCTCCTGCACCGTGGCAAGGGTGGCGGCCTGTCCGACCTGTTCGGCGGCGGCGTCAGCTCGTCCATCGGTGGCTCGTCGGTCGCCGAGAAGAACCTCGATCGACTCACCGTGGGGCTCGGCCTGGTCTGGTCGGCGTGCATCGTCGCCGTCGGCCTGCTGGTCAGCTCCGGCGTCTGACGGAAGGACAGCAATGGCTGGAGGAAGTGCCATCAGGGGCAGCCGCGTAGGCGCCGGCCCCATGGGCGAGGCCGAGCGCGGCGAGGCGGCACCCCGCATGTGGGTGTCGTTCTGGTGCTCGCGCGGCCATGAGTCGCGGCCGAGCTTCGCCGCCGAGGCCACCGTGCCGGAGGAGTGGGACTGCCCGCGCTGCGGACTGCCCGCAGGCCCGGACAAGGCGAACCCGCCCGCGCCGCCGAAGATCGAGCCCTACAAGACGCACCTGGCCTACGTGAAGGAGCGACGCTCCGACAAGGACGGTGCGGCCATCCTGGCGGAGGCACTCGAGAAGATCCGCGGTACGGCCTAACCAGCCCGCGGTCACCGCTTGTTGAGTGGCCAGTGGTGGGGGTCCTGGAGACGTTCGGGGCCCCCACCACTGGCCACTCAACTTCGTCCTGGGGTGTGTCTAGGCGCTGGGGCGGGACATCGACGGCGGCAGCTTGGCGGCAGCCGCGTCGTCGAGCAGGAAGAGCGTGCGCTCCCGCCCGCGTGCGCCCGCAGCCGGCACCTGGAAGGCGCCGGCTCCTTCGGTGAGGGCCAGCCGCACCGCGGTCGCCTTCTCCGCGCCCGCCGCCAGGATCCAGACCTCGGTACCGCGGTTGATCGCGGCGAGTGTCAGGGTCACGCGGATCGGCGGCGGCTTCGGCGCCCCGCGGACCGCCGTACAGGCGCGGGTGTCGTGCAGCGCCGCCTGCTCGGGGAACAGGGAGGCCACGTGTCCATCGGGACCGATCCCCAGGAGAACCACGTCGAAGGCGGGGGAGTCTCCGTGGTCCTCCGGACGGGCGCGTGCGGCCAGCGCGTCGGCGTAGGCCTCGGCGGCGGCGTCGACGTCGCCCGACGACCGGTCGGGGCCGGGGATCGCGTGCACCCTCGCCGGGTCGAGGCGGATGTGGTCGAGCAGCGCGGCCCTGGCACTGGTCTCGTTGCGCTCCGGATCACCGTCGGGCAGGAAGCGCTCGTCGCCCCACCAGATCTCGACATTGGCCCAGTCGACCGAATCGCGGCCCGGGTTGGCGGCGATCGCGGCGAGGACGGCGGTGCCGATGCCCCCGCCGGTCAGGCAGATGCTCGTGTGCCCGGCAGCCTCCTGGCGTTCCACGAGAGTCGTGATCAGTCGGGCCGCCACTGCCTGGGCGAGCGAGGCCGGGTCGGGGTGGCGCAGCGCCTCGACCGCGCTCACGACGTACCCGTATGCGCGATGACTTCGCCGTACACCTCGTCGGGGTCGAGCCGGCGCAGCTCCTCGCTGAGGAGCTCGGCCAGGTCACGCCGCGGCAGGGCGACCCGCGACTCGGGGGATCCGGGGCGGGTGAGAATGGCCGTGACACCGTCCGCCCTGCTCACGGTGATGTCTCCCGCCGGGGTCTCGAGACGGACCTCGGTGATGCCCGGGCCGGGGCTCACCACCAGGTCGACCGGCGCCTGCAGGCAGCGGTGCAGCCAGGTCCGCAGCAGGATCGCGCTCGCGTTGGCCTCCTCGGCGTTGACCGTGGCCCGTGACACCTGGCCCGGGGGCCGATCCAGGGCCGAGGCGAGCACGGAGCGCCACGGCGTCAGCCGGCTCCACGCCAGGTCGGTGTCGCCGGGGCGGTAGCCGGCCTTGCGCGCCTCGATCTCGCGACCGATGTCGTCGGCCGCAGCGATGTCGGTGATGCGCCGCTGGGCGTGCCGGCCGATCGGATCGTCGGCCGGGATATCCGGTGCGGACTCCGGCCAGTAGGCGACCACTGGGGTGTCGCTCAGCAGCAGCGGGACGGCCACGGAGTTCGCATGCTCCGAGAGCAGCCCACGAAGGCGCAGGACCGCGACCTCGCCCGGCCCATCGTCCCCGCCGACCGAGATCTCGGCATCGAGGCGCGTCTCGTGCCTGCCGGGACGGGGGATGAGCGTGACGATGCGCATCGGGTGCTGGCGCGCCGCGCCCACGGCGGCCGCAGTGGCATCCGCCTGCGATTCCTCATCCGCCAGGATCAGCAGGGTCAGCACCATCCCGGTGGCGGAGGAGCCCATCCGGTGCCGCTCTCCGGCGATGGCCGCGGCGACCGCGCCGCCGCTGGTGTCTTCGAGTCGGATCATGGCCGCCTCCAGGAGTGCCCGTCGCGCGCGATCATGTCGTAGGCCGAGTGCGGTCCCCACCCGCCCGATACATACTGGTCCGGCTTGCCGTGGTTCGCCCAGAAGTCCAGGACCGGGTCCAGGATCTGCCAGCCGAGCTCGACCTCCTCGTGCCTGGGGAACAGGGGCGGCTCACCGAGGAGGACGTCCAGGATCAGCCGCTCGTAGGCCTCCGGACTCGAGTCGACGAACGACTCGCCGTACTGGAAGTCCATCGTCACGTCGCGGACCTGGATCGACGTCGTGTTCGGCACCTTCGAGCCGAACCGCACGGTGATGCCCTCGTCGGGCTGGATGCGGAACACGAAGGCGTTGTTGCTGAGCTCCTGTACCGCGGTCTTCGCGAACGGCAGGTGCGGCGCGCGCTTGAACACGACGGCGACCTCGGTGACCCGGCGACCGAGCCTCTTGCCGGTGCGCAGGTAGAACGGCACGCCCGCCCAACGGCGGTTCTCGACGTCGACCCGGATGGCCGCGTAGGTCTCGGTGCTGCTGTCGGGGGAGATGCCATCCTCCTCGAGGTAGCCCTTCACCGGGAGCCCGCCCTGCCAGCCGGTCGAGTACTGGCCGCGGATGGTGTGCTTGCCGAGCTCGCGAGGCAGGGTCACGGCTCGAAGGACCTTCTCCTTCTCCGCGCGGACGTCGTCGGCCGCGAAGGACAAGGGCTCCTCCATGGCCGTCAGGGCCAGCAACTGCAGCAGGTGGTTCTGGATGACGTCGCGGGCCGCCCCGATGCCGTCGTAGTATCCGGCGCGACCACCGATACCGATGTCCTCGGCCATCGTGATCTGGACGTTGTCGACGAAGTGGTTGTTCCACAGCGGCTCGAACATGGTGTTCGCGAACCGCACGGCGAGGATGTTCTGGACCGTCTCCTTGCCGAGGTAGTGGTCGATGCGGAAGACGGATCCCGACGCGAACACCTCGCCGACGACCCGGTTGAGCTCCTTGGCGCTGGCGAGATCGTGGCCGAACGGCTTCTCGACGACGACGCGACGCCAGGCCTCCGGCCGGTCCTCGGCCAGCCCCGAGGCCTTCAGGTGCTCGAGGACCACCGGGAACAGCCCCGGCGGGATGGACAGGTAGAACGCGTGGTTGCCGTCGGTGCCGCGGGTCTCGTCGAGCTCCTTGACGACGGCCTTCAGCCGCTGGTAGGCCTCGGGATCGCCGAGGTCGCCGGCCACGAAGCGGATACCGTCGGCGAGCTGGCGCCAGGTCTCCTCGCGGAAGGGCGTGCGGGCGTGCTCGCGCACCGAGTCGTGGACGATCTGGGCGAAGTCCTGGTCCTCCCAGTCGCGCCGTGCGAACCCCACCAGTCCGAAGCCCGGCGGCAGCAGCCCACGATTCGCCAGGTCGTAGATGGCCGGCATGACCTTCTTGCGGGACAGGTCGCCGGTGACCCCGAACAGGACCATCCCGCACGGCCCCGCGACGCGAGGCAGCCGCTGGTCGAGGGGGTCCCGCAGCGGGTTGGTGCGCGACGAGGCGGAGTGCTGCTGGGGACTCATGTCAGGACCCGCCGGCGGCCGCGGCGACGGTCGCGCGAAGCTGCTCCCACGAGTCGATGAACTTGGACACGCCCTCTCGCTCCAGGACGTGGCACACGTCGGCCTCGTCGATACCCAGGTCCGCGAGCAGCGACCACACGACCTGCGCGGCCTCGAAGGTCCCGCCGACGGTGTCGCCGTCGATGACGCCATGCTCCGCCACGGCGAGCAGGGTGCCCTCCGGCATGGTGTTGACGCAGCCCCTGACCACGAGGTCGACGACATACCGGGTGGGGTCGAAGGCCGGGTCCTTGACGCCGGTCGAGGCCCAGAGCGGACGCTGCACGTGCGCGCCCAGCGCGGCCAGCGCTGCCCAGCGGTCCGATGCGAGGGATTCCTCGTGGGCGGCCCACACCAGTCGCGAGTTCGCGATCGCGGCCTCGCCCACGAGGTCGAGTGCCTCGGGCGTGCCGATGGCCTTCAGCCGGGCGTCGACCTCGGTGTCGATCCGGCTGACGAAGACGCTCGCCACGGACTCGATGGTGCTGAGGTCATGACCTGCCGCCGCGGCGGCCTCAAGCCCGGACAGGTAGGCGTCGACGACCTCGCGGTACCTCTCGACCGAGAAGATCAGGGTGACGTTCACGCTGATCCCCGCGCCGATGGTGGCGGTGACCGCGGGCAGCCCCGCCCGCGTGGCGGGAATCTTGATGAGCGCATTGGGGCGGCCGACGGTCTCCCACAGCTCCTTCGCCTGCACCGCGGTGGCGTCGGTCGCGTCGGCGAGCCGCGGGTCGACCTCGATGGAGACCCGACCGTCGACGCCGCCGGACTCCCGCCACAGGTCGGCGAACACGTCGCAGGCCTGCCGGACGTCGTCCGTCGTCAGGGCCCGGATGATGGAGTCGACGTCGGCCCCGGCCGCCGCGAGCTGGCCGAGCTGGTCGGCGTACGCATCGGCGCCGGACGAGATGGCCTTGTCGAAGATCGTCGGGTTCGTCGTGACCCCGCGGACGCAGCTCTCGCGGACCAGGCCTGCCAGTCCACCGGACTGGAGCCGATGGCGATCGAGGTCGTCGAGCCAGACGGACACTCCCGCGTCGGTCAGCATCTGGAGCCTCGGGTTGGTGCTGGGCATATCGCGGCACTCCTGTCGGTTGGGTCGGGGTCCTCAGTCGCGGCCGGCTGCAGCGATGCTCTCGCGGGCTGCCGCCACCACGGCGTCGACAGTGATGCCGAACTCGCGATACAGGACCGCGCTGTCGGCGCTGGCGCCGAAGTGGTCGAGGCCGATCACGCGGCCAGCGTCGCCAACATAGCGCCACCAGCCCAGAGTCGCGCCTGCCTCCACGGACACCCGGGCGCGCACGGACGGCAGGAGGACGGCGTCGCGGTAGGCGACGTCCTGGGCATCGAACCATTCCAGGCAGGGCATCGAGACCACCCGCGTGCCGATGCCGTCGGCCTCCAGCACTCCGGCGGCAGCCAGTGCCAGCGAAACCTCCGACCCGGTGGCGAGCAGCAGGACTCGCGGCTGGTCGGAGTCGGCCACCACGTAGGCGCCCCGCGACACGCCGGTGCGGACGGTGTCGGCGTCGGTGGCTGCCGTCGGCACGTTCTGCCGGGTCAGGATGATGCCCGCCGGGGCGCGATGGTGAAGGACGGCGCGCCAGGAGGCAGACGTCTCGTTGGCGTCGGCCGGGCGCACGACGGCCAGGCCGGGGATGGCCCGAAGGGACCACAGATGCTCGACCGGCTGGTGCGTCGGGCCGTCCTCGCCGAGCCCGATCGAGTCGTGGGTCCAGACGTACGTCACGGCCGTCTGCATGAGGGCAGCCAGGCGGACGGCGCCGCGCATGTAGTCGGAGAACACCAGGAACGTGCCGCCGAAGCACCTGGTGAGGCCGTCGAGGGCGATGCCGTTGAGGATCGCCCCCATCGCATGCTCGCGGATGCCGAAGTGCAGCACGCGGCCGTAGGGCGAGGCGTGCGGCATGGCGCTCGAGGCGGGCAGGAAGCTGTCGGCCCCCTCGATGGTCGTGTTGTTGGACTCCGCCAGGTCGGCCGAGCCGCCCCACAGCTCGGGCATCACGGCAGCGACGGCATTGATGACCTCTCCCGAGGCCTTCCGGGTGGCCACCGAACCGCCAGCGGGGAACACCGGGAAGGCTGCGTCGAGGGCCGTCGGCAGGTCGTGCGCGACGAGCCGGTCGAGCAGCGCTGCGCTGTCGGGCCGCTCCGTGCGCCACCGCCCGAAGGCCGCGTCCCAGACGCGTCGGCTCGTGTCGACGCGATGGCGCAGGCGCTCGCGGACTCGGGCGAGAAGGTCGGGGTCGAACGCGAAGTGCTGGTCGGGGTCCAGGCCCAGCTCGACCTTGGTGGCCCGGATCTCGTCCTCGCCCAGTGCCGACCCGTGCGCCTTCGCGGTGTTGCGCGCATGCGGGGCGGGCCAGGCGATGGTGGTACGCAGTTGGATGAGCGTGGGACGGCCGGACTCCGCCGTCGCGGCGACGACGGCCGCATGCAGGGCGGCGACATCGACGGACCCGTCGGGCGCCTGCGCCACCTTGTGCGTCGCCCAGCCGTACGCCTCGTAGCGCTGGCACACATCCTCCGCGAAGGCCACGCCGGTGTCTCCCTCGATGGAGATGTGGTTGTCGTCGTAGATGACGCACAGTCGGTCGAGCCCCTGCACGCCGGCCAACGACGATGCCTCGGAGGTGATGCCCTCCTCGAGGTCGCCGTCACCGGCGATGACCCACACGCGGTGATCGAACGGGCTGGAGCCCGCCGGGGCATCGGGATCGAGCAGGCCGCGCTCGTAGCGGGCGGCCATCGCCATGCCGACAGCCATCGTCAGGCCTTGGCCGAGTGGCCCGGTGGTGGCCTCCACCGCGACCGTGTGCCCGTGCTCGGGGTGGCCCGGAGTGCGGCTGCCCCAGGTGCGGAAGGACTCGAGGTCAGCCATGGTCAGTCCGTAGTCGGACAGGAAGAGCTGGCTGTAGAGGGTGAGGCTCGAGTGGCCGGCAGACAGCACGAAGCGGTCCCGGCCCAGCCACGTCGGGTCCTTGGGGTCATGCCGCATGACCTTCTGGAACAGCAGGTACGCGGCCGGGGCCAGGCTCATGGCCGTGCCCGGATGGCCGTTCCCGACCCGCTGCACGGCGTCGGCGGCCAGGGCCCGCAAGTAGGCCACCGCCATGTCGTCGTCGACGGTCCAGTCCAGGGTCGGTGAGCCTGTCGGTGCAGGCTGCGGCTCAGTCATGCTCCGACCCTAGCCACCCGGCCCGTCCCGTGCAGACCGGTACTCGCCGCCGCGGGTACAGTTGCGCGACATCGTGCGGATGTTCATTCCGCGTTCAGCATGCAAGGGATACCGGTGGGCAAGGGGACAGGGTGGCGGTCGACGTGAGTGCGGGCGACGCCGTCAGCACCGCCGACCGCCTCCGGGCGCACGTGGCCCTCACCAAGCCCCGGATCGTCGAGCTGCTGCTGGCAACCGCACTGCCCACCACCTTCCTGGCCGCGGGTGGACTCCCGCCGCTGTGGCCCACGGTCGCGGTCATGGTCGGAGGCACTCTCGCGGCTGGGGCGGCGAACACCCTCAACAGCGTCTACGACCGCGACATCGACGCGGTCATGCGGCGCACGTTCCACCGACCGGCCGCGATGGGGATCGTCGGCGTGCGGGCAGGGATCATCCAGGGCGTGCTGCTGGCCGTCGCGAGCGCCGTCATCCTGCTCGTGATGGCCAATGCCCTGTCGGCCGTGCTCTCCCTGCTGGCGATCGCCTTCTACGCGATCGGCTACACGATGCTGCTCAAGAGGCGCACGCCGCAGAACATCGTGTGGGGCGGGGCCGCCGGCTGCATGCCCGTGCTCATCGCCTGGTCGGCGGTGACGGGCTCGCTGACGTGGACCCCGGTCGTGCTCTTCCTGATCATCTTCTTCTGGACACCTCCGCACTACTGGCCGCTGGCGATGAAGTACCGGGAGGACTACGCCGCCGCGGGCATCCCGATGCTCCCCGTGGTGCGGACCGAAGCGGTCGTCACCGCGAGCATCGTCCGCTACGCCTGGGTCATGGTGGCCGTGTCGCTGCTGCTCGTGCCAGTCGCTCCCATGGGCTGGGTCTACGGCGTCGGCGCCACGGCTCTCGGGTCCGCGTTCCTGTGGGAGGCGCACCTGCTGAAGCGCCGGGTGGCACAGGGTGCACAGGACGTCACGGCCGTGGCCATGCGGCTGTTCCACGGCTCGATCACGTACCTGGCGCTGCTCTTCCTGCTGGTCGCCATCGACCCCTTCGTCTGCTAGCGCGCACTAGCTTCTCAAGCCGGGCCCGCCCCGATGCCTCGTCACTCGTGGGGGCATCGGCGGGCCCGAGGACCCCCACGAGTGACGAGGCATCGGGGGTGTCAGGCTGGTGCGGCGGGCAGGCCTCGGGTGCGCAGTGCCGCCGGGATGAAGAGGACGGCGACCCATACCAGGCCGGAGCCCAGGACGTGGATGGCGATGAGCACCCAGGGCAGTCCGGTGAAGTACTGGACGTAGCCGAGGGCCCCCTGGACGGCGGTGATCACCAGGAGCAGCCAGGTACGCCGCAGGGCCGCTGCAGGTGCCCTGATGACCATCAGCGTGACCAGCAGGCCGATCGTCAGGCCGAGGAACAGCAGGACCACGTCGGCGTGCAGCCACGAGACCGTGCGTGGGTCGAAGGGGAAGCGGTTCTCGGACTGGGCGTCGCCGCTGTGCGGCCCGCTGCCCGTGACGATCGCGCCCAGGAGCACGACCAGCCCGCTGACCGCGACCAGGGCCCAGGCCAGTGCGCGCACCGGCGTCGGCACGAGGAGGGTGACGGGCCGGTCGCCGGGGTCGCCGGACCGCACCACGAGCGCAACCACGCCGGCCACGATGACCATGGACAGCAGGAAGTGGGCGGAGACCGTGGCCGGGTTGAGCCCGGTGAGCACGGTGACGCCGCCGAGCATGGCCTGCGCCACGGTGCCGAGGATCGGCACGAGGGACAGCAGGAGGATGACGGTGCGGGTCGGGCCGCCGGCCGAGGCTCGCGCATGCCGGTCCCGGATAGCGGCGACGACGGCGGCCATGGCCAGGATGACCAGGACGAACGTCAGCATCCGGTTGCCGAACTCGACGTACTTGTGCCAGGCCTCGGGCTGCCGTGACGTCGGGGTGTAGGACCCGTCGACGCACTCGGGCCACGTCGGACAGCCGAGTCCGGAGCCCGTCAGGCGCACGACGGCGCCGGTGACGAGGATCGCGGTCTGGGCCACCAGGTTGGCGATGAAGACGCCGCGGACGGCTGGCGCGCATGCGCCGGGAGTCGTGCTCACGCATTCACCCTAGGACCACCGGAAGGATCGGCTGGACAGCACCGTGCCACCCACCAGCCAGGCGAGCAGCACGGCCATCGAGCCGGTGGACGGGGCCGTGCCCTCGACCGCGGCGCTGGTGAAGGCGTCGACGAGAGCCCCAGAGGGCAGCCACGGTGCCAGGGCCGCCATCGGCCCGGGCAGGGACGCCGCCGGGATGACGATGCCACCGAACATCAGCAGCAGCAGGAAGATCCCGTTGGCGACCGCGAGTACCGCCTCGGCCCGCAGGAGCCCGGCCAGCGCCATGCCGCACGCGGCGCAGGCGGCGATGCCCAGCACGAGCACAGGCAGGATCCACAGCGCCGCTGCGGTGGGCTGCCAGCCCATGGCCAGCGCCGCGGCGGTGGCGAGAAGCGACGACAGCACGGTCACCAGGCCGGTCGCGGTCACCTTGCCGGCGAGGAGTTCCGGACGGGACAGGGGAGTGGTGCCGAGGAATCGAAGGGCCCCCGACCGGCGCTCGAATCCCGTCGCGATGGCGAGCGAGGCGAAGGCCGAGCTCAGCACGGATACTGCGAGGACCGTTGCGAGGGCCTGCGGCACCCGTTCCGCCGCGTCGGTCCCGGGCGTCAGGCTGGTCAGGGTCAGGCCCACCAGCAGGCCCAGCGGGATGGCGAAGGTGAGCAGCAGCTGCTCGCCGTTGCGAAGCAGGAGCCGGGCCTCCCAGCCGGCATGCGCCCCGATGCGCCGGGTCGCACCCTGAAGGGCGCCCGCTGCGGGTGCGGTTGCGGTCACAGGTTGCCGACCAGGGAGACCAGGACGTCCTCGAGGGACCGACGTCCGACGGTCATGTCGCTCGTGAGCACCCCGTGCTGACCGCACCAGGCGGCGATCGACGACAGGACCATCGGGTCGGCCGCACCGTTCACGCGGTAGTGCCCGGCATGCTCCTCCAGCACCGTGCTGCCCTCCGGGAGGACGGCGCGCAGGCCGGTCAGGTCGGCGTGCAGGGGCCCACGGAAGGACACGCTGTCGGCGCTGCCCACCAGATCGTCCACCGTGCCGTGCCGAATGTCGCGGCCGCCGGCGACGACGACCACTCGATCGGCAAGGCGCTCGACGTCGTCCATGAGGTGCGTCGTCAGGACGATGGACGTGCCGCTCGCGACCAGGCTTCGGATCAGATCGTGGAAGGCGCGGCGGCCCACGGAGTCGAGGCCCGCCGTGGGCTCGTCGAGGAAGGCGAGCACAGGGCGGCCGACCAGGGCGACGGCGCACTTGACGCGCTGCTGCTCGCCACCGGACAGGCGGCGGATCGGGGTGCGCACCGATGGATCGATGCCGAGGGACTCGAGCAGCGTGGCAGGGTCGTCCGAGTCGGGGTAGAGCGAGGCGACGTAGGAGACCAGCTCGAGCGGGCGCGCCGTGGGGTACAGGCCACCGTCCTGCAGCATCACTCCGACGCGCTGGCGAAGCAGCGTGCCGGGCGCTCCGCTCGCGGGGAGCGTCGTGCCCAGGACCTCGATGACGCCGGCCACGGGCCGGCGCAGGCCCAGGCAGGCCTCCACGGTCGATGTCTTGCCCGCCCCGTTCGGTCCCACGAGAGCGGTGAGGGCGGCCGAAGGCGCTTCGAAGGACAGTCCCGAGACGGCCGCCAGGGCTCCATACCGGATCACCAGATCGGTCACGCGGACGGCGGTCTCGGGCACGATCGGAGTGTAGGGCGGGCGGCAGGGGACCCGGAGTTGGCGCCAGCCGGCAATTAGGCAACAATGCTGTTGTGCAATTCCCCGGTGAGGCAGCGGAACGGATCGCGCGTGCCCTGCTGCAGGCCGGACCGTCCACCGCCGCGGACCTGGCCGAGGCGCTGGGCATGACCACAGCGGGCGTCCGACGCCCCCTCAACTCGCTCATCGACGCCGGCTTCGTCATGGCGCACGAGCGGGCCCCCTACGGCCCCACGCCGAAGCGGGGCAGGGGTCGGCCCGGCAGCACGTTCGTCCTGACCGCCGCCGGCCGGGCCGCCTGCGGACAGGCCTATGACGACCTGGCCCTGGCCGCACTGCGCTTCATGTCCTCGCAGTACGGGCCCGAGGCGATCGAGACCTTCGCCACCGGACGCGCCCGCCTGCTGGCCGATGCTGTCGCGCACGTGGGCATTGGCGGGGTCTCGCCCCAGGACGTCGCCGACTCGCTGACCCGCGCCGGGTACGCCGCGGAGGTGCGGCCGCTCGGCGACATCGCCGTCCAGCTGTGCCAGCATCACTGCCCCGTCGTGGACGCGGCCCGCGAGTTCCCCGTCCTGTGCGAGGCGGAGACCACCGAGCTCGGGCGGGTCCTCGGCCGGCACGTCACCCGCCTGGCCACGCTCGCGCACGGCGACGAGGTGTGCACCGCTGTCATTCCCCTCGAGGCCGGCTCATCCGTCCGCGTCCTCCCGCCGCTCGGAAAGGTGTCCGCATGAGTACCGCAGCGCAGGAAACCGCCGCCTCGATCGACGACATCGGCCGGTACGAGTACGGATGGCGCGATGCCACCGATGCCGGCGCCAACGGCGAGACGGGGCCTCAACGAGGATGTCGTCCGCGATATCTCCGCCAAGAAGAGCGAGCCCGACTGGATGCTGCAGCGACGGCTGAAGGGCCTGCGGCTGTTCGAGAAGAAGCCCATGCCCACGTGGGGATCGGACCTCGGCGGCATCGACTTCGACAACATCAAGTACTTCGTGCGGTCGACGGAGAAGCAGGCCGACAGAACTGGGAGGACCTGCCGGACGACATCAAGAACACCTATGACCGCCTGGGCATCCCCGAGGCCGAGAAGCAGCGGCTCGTCGCGGGCGTCGCCGCCCAGTACGAGTCGGAGGTCGTCTACCACAAGATCCGGGAGGACCTCGAGGAGCAGGGCGTGCTCTTCCTCGACACCGACACCGGCCTGCGCGAGCACGAGGACATCTTCAAGGAGTTCTTCGGGTCGGTGATCCCGGTCGGCGACAACAAGTTCGCCGCGCTCAACACCGCGGTGTGGTCGGGCGGCTCGTTCATCTACGTGCCCAAGGGCGTGCAGGTCGAGATCCCGCTGCAGGCCTACTTCCGCATCAACACCGAGAACATGGGCCAGTTCGAGCGCACCCTGATCATCGTCGACGAGGGCGCGTACGTGCACTACGTCGAGGGCTGCACCGCGCCGATCTACTCCAGCGACTCGCTGCACTCTGCCGTCGTGGAGATCATCGTGCGCAAGGGCGCACGCTGCCGGTACACCACGATCCAGAACTGGTCGAACAACGTCTACAACCTGGTGACCAAGCGCGCTGTCGCCCACGAGGGCGCCACCATGGAGTGGGTCGACGGCAACCTCGGTTCCAAGGTCACGATGAAGTACCCGGCGGTGTGGCTGATGGGGGAGCACGCCAAGGGCGAGACGCTGTCGATCGCCTTTGCCGGCGAGGGCCAGCACCAGGATGCCGGGTCCAAGATGGTCCACGCGGCCCCGAACACGTCGTCCAACATCGTCTCCAAGTCGGTGGCCCGCGGCGGCGGTCGCACGTCCTACCGCGGCCTCGTCCAGATCCTCGAGGGAGCGCACAACTCGCGCAGCACCGTCAAGTGCGATGCGCTCCTGGTCGACGACATCTCCCGCTCCGACACCTACCCGTACATCGACGTGCGCGAGGACGACGTCTCGATGGGACACGAGGCCACGGTGTCCAAGATCAGCGAGGACCAGCTGTTCTACCTGATGTCGCGTGGCATGACCGAGGACGAGGCGATGGCCATGATCGTGCGCGGGTTCATCGAGCCCATCGCGCGCGAGCTGCCCATGGAGTATGCCGCTCGAGCTGAACCGGCTGATCGAGCTGCAGATGGAAGGTGCTGTCGGGTGACCGTTCTTGAGGCCCCGCCGATCGACCACGCCCCGCGCGTGGTGTCGGCGAATGTCGATGACTTCGAGGTCCCGAGCGGCCGCGAGGAGGAGTGGCGCTTCGCGCCGATGGCCGACCTGGTCCGGTTCATGCAGCCGGACCCGGCCGCCGGCTCGGTGACCGCCGAGGTCGCGGATCGGGTGGAGGTCGTCGCCGTCGCAGATCTCGAGCCGTCCGACTGGCTGCCCACGGACCGCCTCTCCGCTGTCGCGCGCGCCGAGGTGCGCGAGGTCGTACGGCGTTCGCGTGGGCGACGACGAGATCCTCGACGAGCCGATCGTCGTGCACCTGCGCGGCAGCGCGACCCTGAACTACGGGCACGTCGACGTGCGTGTCGGTCGGCACAGCCGGGCGACCGTCGTGATCGTGCACGACGCGACCGTCGACGTGAGCGGCTCGATCGTCACCGAGATCGGCGACGGCGCCGAACTGACCATGCTGTCGATCATCGACGGCGCGCCGGACCGCGTGCACCTGTGGCAGTGGCACGCCTCGCTCGGCCGTGACTCGCACTTCCTGGGATCGGTCGTGACCCTCGGCGGACGGGTCGTCCGCGTCATGCCATCCGTGCGGTACCGCGGTCCCGGAGGCACCGCCGAGCTGCTCGGCGCGTTCCTGGCCGACGCCGATCAGTACTTCGAGCACCGGATCTTCGTCGACCACGGCCAGCCGCAGTGCTCCAGCAATGTCGTCTACAAGGGCGCGCTGTCGGGCCACGGGGCGCACACGGTCTGGATCGGCGACGTCCTCGTCCGGCGCGCGGCGACCGGCATCAGCACCTACGAGATGAACCGCAACCTCCTCCTCGACGACGGCCCACGGGCCGACTCCGTGCCCAATCTCGAGCTGGAGACCGGCGACATCGTCAGCGCCGGCCACGCCAGCGCCACCGGACGGTTCGACGACGAGCAGCTGTTCTACCTCCAGTCGCGCGGCATCCCCGAGGCGGTGGCGCGACAGCTCGTCGTCCGCGGCTTCTTCGTCGAGGTGCTGGCGCGCATTCCCTCCATCGAGTGGCGGGGCATCATCCTGGGGCGCATCGCCGAGCGACTGGGCATGGCGCCGGCGTCCGGGGCCGCGGGCGACTCCGAGGGAGCCGACGAGTGAGCCGCTTCCTGCAGGTCGCCCTCGTGGGCGACATCGCACCGAGAACCGCGAAGCGCTACGTCGTCGCGGGCCGGGCCATCGCCGTCGTGCACAGCGACGAGGGGATCTTCGCCATCGACGACCGCTGCTCGCACGCCGACGTCTCGCTGTCCGAGGGCGAGGTCGAGGGCTGCGCGATCGAGTGCTGGCTGCACGGGTCGGCCTTCGACCTGCGGTCCGGCGTGCCGTTGAGCCTGCCGGCCATCGTGGCCGTGCCCACCTACGCCGTCCGCATCCGGGGCGTCGGTGCGACGGCCACCATCGAGATCGATCCCCATCCGATAGTCCACACCAGCCTGACCCGAACCGGAACCGGAACCGAGGAATCATGAGCGCCCTTGTCATCGACGACCTGCATGCGTCGGTCACCACGGAGAACGGCCCACGCGAGATCCTGCGAGGGGTGACCCTGACCGTCGAGTCGGGACGCACCCACGCCGTCATGGGCCCCAACGGCTCCGGAAAGTCGACCCTCGCCTACGTGATCGCCGGCCACCCGAAGTACGTCGTCACTGCGGGGTCGATCACCCTCGATGGTGAGGACGTGCTGGCGATGACCGTGGACGAGCGTGCCCGCGCCGGCCTGTTCCTGGCCATGCAGTACCCGGTGGAGATCCCCGGAGTCTCGGTCTCGAACTTCCTGCGGACCTCCGCGACCGCAGTCCGGGGCGAGGCCCCCAAGCTGCGGCTGTGGATCAAGGAGATGAAGCAGGCGATGGCCGACCTGCAGATGGATCCGGCCTTCGCGGAGCGCAACGTCAACGAGGGCTTCTCCGGCGGTGAGAAGAAGCGTCACGAGATCCTGCAGATGTCGCTGCTGAAGCCGCGGATCGCGATCCTCGACGAGACCGACTCGGGCCTCGACGTCGATGCGCCTGCGCATCGTCTCGGAGGGCGTCAATGCCGCCCGGGAGCAGACGAATGCGGGCGTCCTCCTCATCACGCACTACACGCGCATCCTGCGGTACATCCATCCCGACGTCGTGCACGTGTTCTTCGACGGCCGCATCGTCGAGAGCGGCGGCCCGGAGCTCGCCGACGTGCTCGAGTCCGACGGCTACGAGCGCTTCATCCCCACCCCGGCGCCGTAGTGGCCATGACGACGACCCCACTCGACGTGGCGAGGATCAGGAAGGACTTCCCGATCCTCGAGCGCACGGTGCGCAACGACCGGCCACTGGTCTACCTCGACAGCGCGGCCACGAGCCAGAAGCCGACGGCCGTGCTCGATGCCGAGCGGCACTTCTACGAGACGAGCAACGCCGGGGTGCACCGCGGTGCGCACCAGCTTGCCGAGGAGGCGACGCAGGCCTACGAGGACGCCCGGGCGAACGTCGCCCGGTTCGTTGCCGCCGAGCCGTCGGACATCGTGTTCACCAAGAACGCCACCGAGAGCCTGAACCTGGCGGCGTACGCCTTCTCGAACGCCACCGCGAAGGCTGCGCACGCGCAGGGGCCGGATGCTGTCGACCCCCGGTTCGTGCTGGGGCCCGGCGACTCCGTCGTGGTCACGCAGATGGAGCACCACTCCAACCTCGTGCCCTGGCAGGAGGCCTGTGCCAAGACCGGCGCCACGCTGCGCTGGGTGGGCCTGACCGACGATGGCCGTCTCGACCTCGAGGATCTCGATCGGCTGATCGACGGCACCACCAAGGCCGTCGCCGTGGTGCACCAGTCGAACATCCTCGGCACCGTCAACCCGGTGCGCGCCCTGATGGACCGGGCGCATTCGGTGGGCGCACTGGGCGTCGTCGACGCCTGCCAGTCGGTGCCGCACATGCCCGTCGACGTCATCGATCTCGGCGCCGACCTCGTCGCGTGGAGTGGACACAAGATGCTCGGGCCGACGGGAATCGGCGTCCTGTGGGGCCGTTCGGACGTGCTCCAGGCGATGCCGCCGTTCCTCACCGGCGGCTCGATGATCGAGACCGTGATGATGGAGCACAGCACCTACGCCCCGCCACCGCAGCGCTTCGAGGCCGGGTCGCCCATGGTCGCGCAGGCCGTGGGACTGTCCGCGGCCATCGACTATCTCGACGGACTGGGCATGCCGAACGTGGCCGCGCACGAGGAGGCCCTGACCGCATATGCGCTGGCACGCCTCGAGACCCTGCGGGGCGTGCGGATCATCGGGCCGACGGACTCGCGCGAGCGTGGCAGCGCGGTGTCGTTCGTGGTCGATGCGCTCCATCCGCACGATGTGGGCCAGTTCCTCGACGATCGCGGGGTGGCCGTCCGGGTCGGGCATCACTGCGCGTGGCCGACCTGCCGTCGCCTGGGAGTGCCGGCCACCACCCGGCTGTCGACATACGTGTACAACGACGAATCCGACATCGACGTCGCGGTCGAGGGAATCCTCGCCGCGCAGAGCTTCTTCGGGGTGTGAGGTGAACGTCGAGTCGCTGTACCAGGACATCATCCTGGACCACTACAAGCATCCGCGCGGCCGGCAGCTGCTCGCGCGGCCGGCCGGGGAGTCGCACCAGGTCAACCCCACCTGCGGCGACGAGGTCACCGTGCAGGTGGCGCTCGACGCCGACGGGACCCTTCTCGTCGGCTACGAGGGCCAGGGCTGCTCCATCTCGCAGGCCAGTGCCAGCGTGATGTCGGAGATGGTGGTGGGGGAGGCGCCCGCGCGCGGCGAGCAGATCCGGCAGGGTTTCGTCGAGATGATGCACGGCAAGGGCCTGGCCGAACCGGACGAGGACCTCATCGGTGACGGGGTCGCTTTCGTCGGGGTCGCCAAGTACCCGGCCCGGATCAAGTGCGCCCTGCTTCCGTGGATGGCGCTGCAGGACGCGGAGGCCAGGGGCGGCATCGACGTCACGTCCGCGGACGCGGACGCAGCGCACGAGCACACCGACCACGAGCCAGCCGATGACGAAGGGAACAGCACGCCATGACGGTCGCAACGGACGAGGACATCCTCGAGGCAATGCGTGATGTCGTCGACCCCGAGCTCGGGATCAACGTCGTCGACCTCGGGCTGGTCTACGGGGTCAGCGTCGACGAGGCCAATATCGCCACGGTCGACATGACCCTGACCTCGGCCGCCTGTCCGCTCACCGACGTCATCGAGGACCAGACCAGGGCTGCGCTGCTGGAGATCGTCGACGACTTCCGGATCAACTGGGTGTGGATGCCACCGTGGGGCCCCGACAAGATCACCGACGACGGCCGCGACATGCTCCGTGCCCTCGGCTTCAACGTCTGACCTCGCCGACGGTGAGGCTGCCACCCCCGGTGGCCGTAGACTGTCGACACCATGATCTCCACGACCGGTCTAGAAGTCCGGGCCGGTTCCTCGCTCCTGCTGGTGGACGCCTCGTTGCGCGTCGGCAAGGGCGATCGCATCGGCCTGGTCGGGCGCAACGGCGCGGGCAAGACCACGCTGACACGCATCCTCGCGCAGGAGACCTTGCCCGCGGGCGGGACCATCCACGTGTCCGGGACGGTCGGGTACCTGCCGCAGGACCCACGCTCCGGCGACCCGGACGAGATCGCCAGCGACCGCATCCTGTCCGCCAGGGGACTGCACGACGTCGTCCGCCGCATGCACGAGGCCAGCATCGGGATGGGCACCACGGACCCCGACGAGCGCGAGCGGCTCATCAGCCGGTACGCCCGCGCCGAGGCCGAGTTCGAGGCCCTCGGCGGCTACGCGGTGGAGTCGCAGGCCGCCGCGATCGCAGCCAGCGTCGGACTGCCCGAGCGCATCCTGGCCCAGCCCCTGGGCACCCTGTCGGGTGGGCAGCGGCGACGCGTCGAGCTCGCCCGCATCCTGTTCAGCGGGGCCGACGTCCTCCTGCTCGACGAGCCGACCAACCACCTCGACGCCGACTCGATCCGATGGCTGCGCAAGTTCCTGTCGACGTACGAGGGCGGGTTCATCGTCATCAGCCACTCCACCGACCTGCTCGACGAGACGGTCAACAAGGTCTGGCATCTCGACGCCAATCGCCAGGAGATCGACATCTACTCGATGGGCTGGAAGGCCTACCTGACCGCGCGCGAGGCCGACGAGCGCAGGCGCCGACGCGAGCGACGCAATGCGGAGCAGCAGGCCGACGCGCTGCGGCACCAGGCAGAGAAGATGCGTGCCAAGGCGACGAAGGCCAAGGCCGCGCAATCGATGCTCAAGCGTGCCGACAAGATCATGGCGTCCAGCGACGACGTGCGCCGCAGCGACAAGGTGGCCGCGCTGCGGTTCCCCGAGCCCAAGCCGTGCGGCCGCGTGCCGCTGATGGCCTCGGGCCTGTCGAGGTCCTACGGCTCGCTCGAGGTGTTCACTGACGTCGACCTCGCGATCGACAAGGGCAGCCGCGTCGTCATCCTGGGCCTGAACGGCGCGGGCAAGACAACGCTGCTGCGAATCCTGGCGGGAGTCGACGCCTCCGACACCGGCGAGGTGACGCCAGGGCACGGGGCCGTCGTCGGCTACTACGCCCAGGAGCACGAGACCCTCGATCCGACCGCCACGGTGCTGGAGACCATGCGGGCGGCCGGCCCGCATCTCGACGACACGCGCCAGCGCACCGTGCTCGGCTCGTTCCTGTTCGCAGGCGACGCCGTGAGCAAGCCGACCGGCGTGCTGTCGGGTGGCGAGAAGACGCGGCTGGCGCTGGCCTGCCTCGTGGTCTCGGGGGCCAACGTCCTCCTGCTCGACGAGCCGACCAACAACCTCGACCCCGCCAGCCGTCAGGAGGTGCTGGGAGCGCTCTCGCGGTACGAGGGCGCGGTCATCCTCGTGACGCACGATCCGGGCGCGGTCGCGGCACTCTCGCCGGAGCGCGTCCTGATCCTTCCCGACGGCGACGAGGACCTGTGGAATGAGGGCTACGCCGATCTGGTTGAACTGGCCTGACGAAGGAGCGCGCATGGACGCCTATGGCGAGCAGGACCAGGTCCGGATCCAGCGGGACGGCGACGTCGTGCTGGTGACCCTGACGAATCCCACGGCGCGCAATGCCCAGACTCCCGCCACCTGGCGACGACTGGCAGCCGTGCCGTCGCTTCTCACGGCGGACGTGCGGGCGGTGGTCCTGACCGGTGAGGGGCCGAGCTTCTCGGCCGGACTCGACCGGCGGATGCTGACCGCGGCCGGGGTGCCCGGCGAGGAGTCGCTGCTCGCCCTGTCCGGCTACCCGGACGAGAAGATGGACGAGTTCATCAAGGGGGCGCAGGCCGGGTTCGCCTGGTGGCGGCACGTGCCCCAGATCACCATCGCCCTGGTGCAGGGCCACGCCATCGGCGCCGGCTTCCAGCTGGCCCTGGCGTGCGACTTCATGATCGTGGCCGACGATGCCCAGCTCGCGATGCGCGAGACCTCCCTCGGGCTGGTCCCCGATCTCGCGGGCACCGGGCCGCTGGTGTCCCGCGTCGGCTACTCCCGGGCGCTGGAGATCTGTGCCAGCGGTCGATTCGTCGAGGCGGACGAGGCCGTGCGGCTCGGCATCGCGATCGACAAGGTCCCGGTCGACAGGTGGCAGGAGCACGTCGAGGAGCTGCTCGCCCCGATCCGGGCGGCCATGCCGGACGCCGTCTCGGAGCTCAAGCACCTGCTCGACGGGGCCGACCTGTCCGACCACCAGCTCGCCCGTGAGCGTGCGGCCCAGATCCGCCGCCTCTCGGACCTGCGCAGGCTGATGGGCGGCGAGGCCTGACGTGGCAATGGACAACTCCTGGCAGGCCTACCGCTCGCTGACCCGCGACCGTTCGGTCGCGAACAAGAAGGTCAACAGGGCGCTGGTGCGACGGATCCTCGGGTATGCCCGCAACTACCGACCGCTGATCGCCATGTTCCTCGTCACGCTCGTGCTGGCCTCGCTGCTCAGCGTGGCGCAGCCGCTCATGATCCCGCGGCTCGTCGACGACGGCATCAGCCAGGGCAACTCCACGGTCGTCACGGTGATGGCGATCGTCATCGCCATCCTGGCGATCCTCGACGCCGGCCTCGGACTGCTCAGCCGCTGGTACTCCTCCAGGATCGGCGAGGGCCTCATCTACGACCTCCGCACGGAGGTCTACGACCATGTGCAGCGCCAGTCGATCGCCTTCTTCACGCGTGCGCAGACCGGTGCACTCATCTCGCGGCTGAACAGCGACGTGATCGGGGCCCAGCAGGCCTTCACGTCCACTCTCGGCGGCGTCCTGGGCAACCTGATCTCGGTCGCCATCGTGCTGACGGCGATGTTCGTGCTCTCCTGGCAGGTCACCCTGGTGTCCTTGCTGCTGGTCCCGTTGTTCCTCATCCCGGCCCGGATGATGGGCAGCAGGCTGCAGGGCCTGACCCGGGAGTCCATGGGCCTGAACGCCGACATGAGCACCCAGATGACCGAGCGCTTCAACGTCGCGGGCGCGCTGCTCGTGAAGCTCTTCGGCCGGCCGGAGCAGGAGGCGGGCGCGTTCTCCGGCAAGGCAGCCCGCGTGCGCGACATCGGGGTCCGGATGGCGATGGCGAACCGCTGGTTCTTCACCGGCCTGACCCTGGTGGCCTCGCTCGCCACGGCCATCGTGTACGGACTCGGCGGCAACCTGGTCATCAACGGCCTGCTCACCCTCGGCACCCTGCTGGCGCTCGTGGGCCTGCTGGCCCAGCTGTACGGTCCGCTGACTGCGCTGTCGAACGTGCGGGTCGACGTCATGACCGCACTGGTGAGCTTCGAGCGGGTCTTCGAGGTCCTCGACCTGCAGCCCATGGTCAAGGAGGCCCCGGAGGCGCGCGAGCTGCCCGATGGCCCGCTGTCCGTGCAGTTCGACGAGGTCTCGTTCCGGTACCCGAGCGCCAGCGAGGTGTCACTGGCCTCGCTGGAGTCCGTGGCGCGGGAGGACGCCTTCGCGGTCAGCAAGGAGGTCCTCGGCGGCGTGTCGTTCGTCGCGCCCGCCGGCACCATGACCGCCCTCGTGGGACCCTCCGGAGCCGGCAAGACCACCACCACCGCACTGCTGACACGCCTCTACGACGTGACGGCCGGGGCGATCCTCATCGGGGGAGTCGATGTCCGCGACGCGACGCTCGGGTCGCTGCGGCAGGCCGTCGGCGTCGTCACCCAGGACTCGCACATGTTCCACGACACCATCCGCGCGAACCTGCTGTACGCGCAGCCCGGCGCGACCGAGCAGCAACTGCTCGACGCCTGCGCCTCGGCGCAGATCGGGGCGCTGATCGAGCAGCTGCCCGACGGTCTCGACACCGTCGTGGGGGATCGAGGTCACCGGCTGTCGGGCGGGGAGAAGCAGCGCATCGCCCTGGCCAGGCTGCTGCTCAAGGGCCCTCGGGTGGTGGTGCTCGACGAGGCCACCGCGCACCTTGACAGCGAGAGCGAGGCGGCCGTCCAGCGTGCGCTCGACAACGCGCTGGAGGGCCGGACGGCCGTCGTCATCGCGCACCGCCTGAGCACCGTGCGTCGTGCCGACCAGATCCTCGTCGTCGACGCGGGGACGATCGTCGAACGGGGCACGCACGACGAACTGCTCGCCAGCGGCGGAGTGTATGCCGATCTCTACCGCACGCAGTTCCTGGAGGTCTCGGACCCGGTGTGAGCCGTGGTCAGGCGTCCGGTGTGCCCGAGGCGCCCTGCGCGGAAGCCACCCGCGCGGCGTCCTCGATCGCCTCGCGGCGCAGGAAGAAGAACCAGCCGAACAGGGCGACGCCGGCGAAGATCAGCCATTGGGCGGCGTACGAGATGTTCCGGCCCTCGTCGATCTCGGGAACCGGCAGGGGCGTCAGGCCGGTCTCGGCGGGTGCGGAGGAGGACAGCTGCAGGTATCCGTCGTAGGCCTCGCGGACCGGTGGCAGGAGGACGGGAGCGGGGGCGGCCACCTGGCCCGCTGGCAGGCCAGCGTTGCCGTCCGCGTCTGCGGGCTCGAACTGCCGCAGGTAGCCGGTGATCACGACGCTGCCTGCCGGTGGGGGCGGGGCGTCGGGCGTTGCGAGGGCGTCGCCCGAGGTCGGCAGCCAGCCGCGGTTGACCCAGACGACGGGACCCTCGTCCGTCTGGAGGGCCGTCATCGCCCAGAATCCGTTGCGGGTGTCGAGAGGACGCTTGCGCACGAGCGCCTGCGAGTCGGGCAGGTAGTGGCCGCGCACCCGCACCGCACGCCACTCGTCCTCCGTCGCGACGCCTCCCCTCACGGCGGGAACGGCCGAGAGCGGGACGGGATCGGAGCGCAGCGCCGTCTGGAGCTCGATGCGCTGCTGCCGCTTCTCATCGGCCCGGCTCCACTGCCAGGCGCTCAGCAGGCCGAACGCGATGATCGCGAAGACCACGACCGCCGTGAACCCGAGCCATCGACGGGTGCGCAGGAGGGCGAGGAACACGTACCCACCCTAAGCGGCGTGCGGGTGCTCGCCGTCCTCCGTGATGGCCTTGCTCGGCGAGGGCAGGGCCATGCGGACCGGCGGCACGACTCCAACCTGCCCGGGCTCGTCGTTCTCGCGGCCGGCATTGGCCATGACGACAGCCAGGTACGGGAGGACCACTGCCCCGGCGATGAGCAGCCAGCGCGGCCAGCCCGGCACGACGACCGCGGCCAGCACGCAGACGGTCCGGATGCCCATGGAGATCAGGTAGCGCCGGGTTCGGCCGGTCTGCTCCTGGCTGAGTGCACGCTGGGCGTCGGTGATCGTGAAGATCTCCTCGGAGTCGCCCTTCGCCATGCCTCCACGGTAGGCCAAGATGGGGCGCAGCACGCATCCGGATGCTCCGGAGCAGGAGGAGGAATCGTGGCCGATCGAACGTACGCCCTGACCGAGCTGGTGGGAACCTCGAAGGTCGGCGTCGACGACGCGATCCGCAATGCGGTGGCGCGGGCCTCGAAGACGATCGACCATCTGGACTGGTTCGAGGTCTCGCAGGTCCGCGGGTATATTCGCAACGGCGACGTCGACCACTTCCAGGTGACGGTCAAGGTCGGCTCGCGCCTCGAGGACGTGTAGTGCCGGGGGACAGCCCCCGGTCCCCGGCCATCAGCACGGGTCGCTCGGTCGACCGATTGATCAACTTCACCGACGCCGTCGTCGCGGTGGCGGTCACGCTGCTGGCTCTGCCGCTGGTCGACATTTCCGGCCCCGCGCACGGCCAGACCGTGTGGGCCGTCATGTGGGATCACGGTGCGCAGATCTCCACGTTCCTGTTCACGTTCTACGTCGTGGCGATCATGTGGTCGGCGCACATCCGGATCCTCAACGAGATCAGGGGATATGACGGCGCCATCTTCTGGGTCAACACGACCTGGCTCGTCGCGATCGTGCTGCTGCCGTGGATCAGCGCGATGTACGGCGAGGGCGAGCGCACGCAAGGGGGCATCGGACTGCTCTACTGGGGCACGCTCGCGCTGATCAGCTTCCTCGGCACCATGCTGGGCCGGCACCTGCAGCGTCACGATGACCTGCTGGGCCGTCCGGACCGCGATCACGTGCCAGTCTCGAGGCGGTCCGCGTTGCGGGGGATGGCGTTCGCCGGGTACTTTCTCGCCATCGGGGTGGTCTCCCTGTTCCTGCCCATGGTCGCCTCCTGGATGCCTCTCGGCATCATCCCCTTGAGCATCTGGTTTCGACCCGCACGTCCCGCTCCTGCTCCACTGCCCATGCAGGGCGCCCCCGACGGGCGGGCAGCCCACCGAACCGAGGAGGACACATGACGACCGTCGCACTGGTGACCGGGGCCAATCGGGGCATCGGCCTGGCCATCGCGCTGCGCCTGCGGGAGTCCGGCTACACCGTCATCGCGGGGACGCGAACGGGTACCGCGCCGGAGGGCCTCGACGCCGTCCGGCTCGACGTCAGCAGTACCGCGTCCATCTCCGCGGCCTTCGACGAGGTCGAGGAGCGGTTCGGGGCCGTCGGCGTTCTCGTGGCCAACGCGGGCATCACGCGCGACGGCCTGCTCATGCGGATGTCGGACGAGGACATCGACGACGTGCTGCAGACGAATCTGGTCGGCAGCATCCGGCTGGCGAGGCGCGCGTTGAAGGGGATGATCAAGGCGCGGTCCGGCCGGATCGTCTTCGTCGGCTCCGTCGTGGCGTTGATGGGATCCGGTGGCCAGGTCAACTATGCCGCGGCCAAGGCAGGGCTGGTCGGCGCAGCCCGCTCGCTGGCCCGCGAGGTCGGGTCGAGGGGCATCACCGTCAACGTCGTGGCGCCGGGCTTCGTCGAGACGGACATGACGGCCGACCTCGAAGACGCCCGGCGCGACGCGATTCTTGGTGGCATTCCCCTCGGCCGATATGCTCGGCCGGCCGAGATTGCCAGCACGGTCGACTTCCTGGCCTCGGCGTCCTACATCACCGGAGCAGTCATCCCCGTCGATGGCGGACTCGGAATGGGCCACTAGCGGCCGTACGGACGGAAGGACTCACATGGGTCTGCTCGAGGGCAAGCGCATCCTGGTCACCGGGGTGCTCACGGACAAGTCGATCGCCTTCCACGTCGCGCGACTCGCGCAGGAGGAGGGGGCGACCGTCGTCCTGACGTCCTTCGGACGCGTCATGGGCCTGACGAAGCGCACCGCCGACCGACTGCCGACGCTGCCGCCCATCGTCGAGCTGGACGTCACGGATCCCGACGACCTGGCGGCCCTGGCCGGACGGGTGCGCGAGCACGTCGACGGGCTGGACGGCGTGCTGCACTCGATCGGCTTCGCCCCGGAGGCCGCCCTCGGCGGCAACTTCCTCAACACGGACTGGGCCGACGTCGCGACCGCCGTGCAGGTGTCGGCGTACTCGCTCAAGGCGCTCGCCGTGGCCGCGCGGCCGTTGATGGGGCGGGGCTCGTCGGTGGTCGGGCTCGACTTCGACGCCACCGTGGCCTGGCCCAAGTACGACTGGATGGGCGTTGCGAAGGCCGCCTTCGAGAGTACGTCGCGCTACCTTGCGCGGGACCTCGGGCCCGAGGGCATCCGCGTGAACCTGATCGCCGCCGGCCCGATCCACACGGTCGCGGCCAAGAGCATCCCGGGCTTCGAGGAGTTCCGGGAGGTGTGGTCCACGAGGGCCCCCCTCACGTGGGACCTCGACGATCCGGTACCCGCGGCGCAGGCCTGCATCGCGCTGATGTCCGACTGGTTTCCTGCCACCACCGGCGAGATCATCCACGTCGACGGCGGTGTGCACTCGCAGGGAGCCTGACCATGCCTGCCGACGTCACCACCTCGCACCGGCTCGTGCTCGTCCGGCACGCCAAGAGCGACTACCCCCCCGGGGTCGCGGACCACGACCGGCCGCTCAACGCGCGCGGCTGTCGCGATGCGCCGTTCATCGGCACCTGGCTCCGCGATCACGTGACCTGGCCCGAGCATGGGATGCCCGTGGCGTACGTCTCGACGGCGCACCGCGCCCAGTCGACGTGGGCGTTGGCGCGCAGGGGATTCGACGACCGGTGGCGAGACGTGGAGATGGTCGACGAGCCGCTCGTCTACGAGGCGAGCGCGAGGACGCTTCGGCAGCTCGTCGCACGGCTCCCCGAGGATCTCGGCACGGCGATCGTGGTCGGCCACAATCCCGGGCTGTCGGACCTGATCTGGTCACTGTGCACCCCGGACGAGATGCGCGCCCGCGCCACGCAGAAGTTCCCGACGAGTGCGATCGCCGTCCTCGAGACGGCAGGACCATGGGCCGCAGCGGCTGATGCCGGCACGGCGTTCGCCGTGACCGAGTTCGCAGTCGCCAGGGCCACCCCCAAGCGCACTGAACCCAGCCGACCCTGAGGTTGCGGTGCCGCGCTGGTCAGCGCAGCGGAGGAGCGGGGCTCTCCAGGCCCTCGCGCGCATCCGCGGACTCGATCTCCTCCCGAGTGATGCCGATGAGGTAGAGCACCGAGTCCAGGTAGGGCACGCTCACCGTGGTGTCGGCGACCGCGCGAGCGGCCGCCTTGGCGTTGAAGGCGATCCCGAGGCCAGCCGCGGCCAGCATGTCGACGTCGTTGGCCCCGTCGCCGATGGCGATCGTGCGGCGCTGCGGGATGCCGTACTGCCGGGCGAAGGCCTTGAGCGCGTCGCTCTTGCCGATCCGGTCCACGACCGGGCCGATGACCCTGCCCGTGAGCACGCCGTCGACGGACTCGAGGGTGTTCGCCCGGACGTCGCTGACGCCCAGCTCCGCCGCGATCGGCACGATGACGTCGGTGAAGCCGCCGGATACCAGGGCGATGCGGTAGCCGAGGCGGTGGAGCGTGCGGCACAGCGTGCGAGCGCCGGGCGTGAGCGTGATGCGCTCACGGACGTGATCGAGCGACGATGCGGGCAGCCCCGCGAGCAGGGCCGCACGCGCTCGCAGCGACTGCTCGAAGTCCAGCTCCCCGGCCATGGCCCGTTCGGTGATGGCGGCAACCTGCGGCAGGACCCCGGCCTCGTCCGCCAGCAGGTCGATGACCTCGTCCTGGATGAAAGTGGAGTCCACGTCCATGACCACGAGGTACTGACCGCGCCGATCGAGGCCCGCCTCCTGGACGGCGATGTCGGCCGAGCGCGCTGCGGCCAGGGCCGCCAGCGGTCGCCGCAGGTCCTCCACCGACACTCCAGAGCCCTCGAACGTGATGGCCGTGACGGGGTAGGAGGCCATGCGCCGGATGCGGTCGATGTTGCCGCCGCGGTCGGCGATCTGGGCGGCCACCTCGGCGATGTCGCCGGGCAGCAGCGGCGCTCCGAGCATCGTCACGTGGATGCGGTTGTGTCGACGCTCGTCGTCCTCGGCGGCACCGGGAACGGTCTCGACGTCCATGTCGAGATCGGCCGCCAGATGTCGCACCGCCGCGCGGGTCGCCGACATCTCCCCATCGTCGCCCGTGACCTCGACGAGGGCGGCGAGCACGAGGCGGCTGCGCACGACCAGCTGCTCCACGTCGAGGACCGTGACCGGGTGCTTGTCGAGCATGGAGAACAGCCGGCGGGTGACGCCGGGCCGATCGATGCCGGACAGGGTGATCAGCAGCGTGCGTGCGGTCGGCTCGTCCATTTGACGACAACGCTAGTGCGCCGGGGCATTCGGGGACGGCCTAGGGTGGGGCTGTGCCGAGCGTGGTGGTTCTCGATGGCGTGACCGTGCGTCGTGGGGAGTCCCTCCTGCTCGACCGTGTCGGTCTCGACGTCGCCGAGGGCGACCGGTGGGTCGTGCTCGGGCCCAACGGAGCCGGCAAGACGACGCTCATGCTGGTGATGTCCGGCCGCATGTTCCCGACCCAGGGGGAAGTCGAGCTGCTGGGCGAGTCGGTGGGTGCCGTGGACATGGCCGAGCTCAAGCCGCGTATCGGCTGGGCGAGCAGCGCAATGATCACGGACATCCCCGCGCGCGAGTCGGTGCGAGACGTGGTGATGACGGGCGCCTACGCGATCACGGGCCGCTGGCGAGAGCAGTACGAGATCGACGACCATGACCGGGCGGACCGCCTGCTGGCCGAGTGGGGAGTCGATGCCCTGGCGACGCGCACGTTCGGCACCCTGTCCGAGGGCGAGCGCAAGCGCACGCTCATCGCACGGTCGCTGATGTCGGACCCCGAGCTGCTCCTTCTCGACGAGCCCGGCGCGGGGCTGGACCTCGGCGGACGCGAGGATCTCGTCGAGCGCATGAGCCGGCTTGCGGCGGATCCGGGTGCGCCGACCCAGGTAGTGGTCACGCACCACGTGGAGGAGGTCCCGGAGGGGTTCACCCATGGCCTGCTGCTGCGTGGCGGACGTGTCGTCGCGTGCGGGCCGCTGGGCGACGTCCTCACCGATGAGCACCTGACGGCGACATTCGGGATGCCCATTGACGTGGTCCGGGACCACGGGCGCTGGTTCGCACGCCGTCGTCGGGCCTCCTGAGCCGCGCATGAGCACGCGCCTGCCCGCCTGCGCCGGTCGGCACTTGTAGCGTTGCACCTGGACGGGGCGTCATCGGGCACTGACTGAGGGGGAAGCAGAGGCTGTGGTCAAGAGGGTGCTCCTGGGCGCTGTCGCCGTCCTGCTGATCGCGGCAGGGGCGGCCGCCGGCGTGATCGCGGCGTGGGCCAACGGCCAGTTCGGCACGGATGGCGTCATGAGCTTCGACGCGGGGACGATCATTCCCGCGGACGCCTCCCAGGCGACGGTCATCGACATCGAGCGCTTCGGCGCGACGATCCCCTTCATCGGTCCCATGGGCACGACGAGCCTGTCGGTCACCTCCGGGGAGAGCGGCGATCCGTCGGACACTCTCTTCATCGGGGCAGGCGCCACCGCCGATGTAGACGCCTATCTGAAGGGTGCGCCGTACACCGTGGCGATCCGCAACGGGTCCGGGTGGACCACGCGGGACGTGCCGGGAGGTGCCTCGGCGGCGCTGCCCCGACAGCAGGGGTTCTGGCTGGACGACTCGGTCGGTCGGCACCCTGATATCCAGGTCCCGGACCTGCGACCCCTGACCGTCGTGGTCATGCACCCATCCGGACTGTCGAGCGGACCGGTGACCCTGGGCATCGAATTCCGCGTCCCCGACTCGGCGACATGGATCGTGGGCTTCGCGATCGCGGCGGTGCTCCTGCTCGCTCTCGGAGTGCTGCTGCTGGTCGTGGCGATGCGTGGAGGCCGTCGACGCGGCCGTCACGAGGACGGCGTTCAGACCGCGGCCGGGGAGACGGTGGCCGTTGCCGACACGGTGGACGCGGGCACGCACGTCGAGGTCGGGCCGGCTGCCGACGAGCCTTCGGTGGCGGCCGACGCGCAGCCCGCCACGGTGCTCGCCGAGCCGGATGATGAGCCGGTCGCGGGCGAGCCGGTCGTGGATGAGCCGGTCGTGGATGAGCCGGTCGTGGATGAGCCGGTCGTGGACGAGCCGGTCGCGGACGAGCCGGTCGTGGATGAGCCGGACGCCGAGCCAGTCGCGGACGAGCCAGTCGCGGACGAGCCGGTCGTGGACGAGCCGGATGATGAGCCGGACGCCGAGCCCGTCGTGGACGAGCATGCCCCCGACGCCTGAGGCGGCCGACGCCGGCGCCTCCAGCCGCATCCTCACGGTGCCGAACGTCATCAGCTTCGCCCGACTGCTGGGCGTGCCGTTGTTCCTGTGGCTGATCCTCGTGCCGCAGGCCGACGTCTGGGCCTTCGTCGTGCTGACGCTGGCAGGCGTCTCCGACTGGGTCGATGGTGCTCTGGCGCGAGCCCTCAACCAGCGCAGCGAGCTAGGCATCCTGCTCGACCCGCTGGCTGATCGCCTGTACATCGCCGCGACCCTCGTCGGGCTCGCGCTGCGGGAGATCATCCCCTGGTGGCTCGTCGGGATCCTGGTCGCCCGAGAGCTGTTCCTGCTCACCCTGCTGCCGACGATCCGGCGCACCGGCCGGCTCGCCCTGCCCGTGACCTACGTGGGCAAGGCCGCGACCTTCTGCCTGCTGTGGGGCTTCCCCCTGCTGCTGCTCGGCGGTCAGCCGCCGTGGGTGGGGCCCGTGGCGACCGCGTGCGGCTGGGCCTTCGCCCTGTGGGGAACCGCCCTGTACTGGTGGGCCGGAATACGCTATGCCCAGCAGGCAATGGCCCTGCGTGCGGCGGTCTGAAGGGGGACGGCGCGAATGCAGGCGGTCGTGATGGCTGGCGGAGCGGGAACGAGGCTGCGTCCGCTCACGACTGCCGTCCCGAAGGCACTGCTGCCCATCGTCGGGGAGCCGATGCTGGCGCGCGTCGTGCGGCTGCTGAGCAACCACGACGTCGACCGCTGCGTCGTGACGCTTCAGCACCAGGCCAGCGTCGTCCTGAAGTACTTCAGCGCCGACCGTGTCGACGACGTCAGGATCCGCTTCCTGACCGAGCCACGCCCCCTTGGCACCGCGGGCAGCGTGCGCTACGCGCAGAACTGGCTCGACGACGACGACATCCTCGTGATCTCGGGGGACTGCCTCACCGACATGGACCTGCGCGACCTCCACTGGCGACACCGCGAGAGCCATGCCGACCTGACCATCGCGCTGGCGCGGCGGAGCGACCCCCGCGACTACGGCGTCGTGTCGATCGACGAGCGGGGCCGCGTGCTGTCCATGGTCGAGAAGCCGAGCTGGGAGAGGTGGCTGACGACACCGTCAACACGGGTGTCTACATCGTCAGCCCCGGCGTGCTCGAGTCCATCCCGGTCGACGAGCCCAGCGACTGGGCCAAGGACGTCATCCCGGCCCTGCTCGAGCAGGGTGCGCGAGTCTTCGGGCAGGTCATGGAGGGCTACTGGGAGGACGTCGGGTCGTTTGCTAGCTACCGCAGGGGCCAGCGCGACGTGCTCGACGGTCGCGTCTACTGCGATGTCGAGGCGTTCGAGGTCTCGCCCGGCGTGCTCATCGCACCGGGGGCGGAGCTCTCGCCCGGCGCCGACGTGCGACCCCCCGTCTACATCGGGCCGTTCGCCAAGATCGAGGCGGACGCCGTGGTCGGGCCCTACACGGTCGTCGGCACCAACGCGCTGATCCGATCGCGGGCGGTCGTCGACCACTGCATCCTGCACCCCAACGTCTTCGTGGGCAACGACGCCGATCTTCGAGGCGCGATCATCGGGCGGGCCACGGAGATCAGGCACGGCGCACGGATCCTCGAGGGCGCCGTGATAGCCGACAACTGCACGATCATGGACGGTGCCGTCATCGGCACCGACGTGCTGATCTTTCCCGGCAAGACGATAGACGAGGGCACCGTCGTCGACGAGTCGGTGGTCTGGGAGTCGCCGTCGCAGCGGCAGGTGTTCAGCGACAACGGCGTGCGAGGCATCGTCAACGTGGACATGACGCCGGAGCGCATCGTGCGCCTGGCCGCGGCGTTCGCGACGACGCTGCCGAAGGGCGCGACGGTCACGGTCGGACGGGACCACTCGAAGGCGGCACGGGCGCTCAACCGCGCGCTGGCCGGCGCGCTTACCGCGGCAGGCATCAACCTTCGCGACCTGAGGGCGGTGACGGCCCCGCTCATCAGGAACGACGCGGCGCGCCACTCCGACGGCGGCGTCATACTGCGAACCACCCCCGGTCGGGCGGACAGCATCGACGTGCTCTTCCTCAACTCGGAGGGCGGCGAGATCAGCAGCCAGCAGCGTGAGGCGATCGAGCGCATCTTCACCCGCAAGGAGTTCCGGCGCCCGCTGCCGTCCGACATCGGCGACATCCGCACGCCGCACCGCGTACTCGACGACTACGCCAACGACGTCGAGGCCGAGATCAACATGGACGCGATCAGGCGGACTCGACCACGGATCGTCGTGGACGCGGGCGGCGGCCCGGCGATCACCGTGCTGTCGATGATCATGGGACAGCTCGGGCTCGATGCCCTCACGGTCGGCGCGGCCATGGAGGAGGCCGCCGCCGCCGACGCGCTGCCGCACCGGGAGGCCGCCATGCGCCGGCTCAGCGGCCTGGTCGTCTCCTCCGGGTCCTCGCTGGGCGCCAGGCTCGGTCCGACCGGTGAGCGGCTCAGCATCGTCGACGAACTCGGCCGGGGCATCGACGACGGCCGGATGCTGCTGATCATGCTCGACCTGATGGCGGCGAGCCGGCACGCCGGCACCATCGCCGTCCCCGTCACGACGAGCCGGCTGGCCGAGCAGGTGGCCGCGTACCACGGCCTTGCGGTGCGCCGGATCGGCGCAGGACGGGCCGCGCTGGCGGCAGGTGCCGCGGCCGCGGACGTCATCCTCGCCGGTGACGGCCGCGGACGATTCGTGCTGCCCGCGATGGGTCCGGGCCCGGACGCGATCTCGTCGCTCATGATGCTGCTGGCCCTGATGGCCGAGACCGACCTCAGCCTGAGCCAGCTCAATTCGCGGATTCCCGCGACGTCGGTCGTCTCCCGGTCGGTGCCGGTCGCCTGGCACCGGCGAGGCGCGGCGATGCGCGCGGTTCGGCTGGCTGCCGACGACGCGCGGATCGACACGCTCGACGGCGTCCGCCTCGTGCAGGCCGACGACGCCTGGTGCCTGGTCCTGCCCGAGGACGACCAGGCCTGCTTCACCCTGTTCGCGGAGGCCGGCAGCGATGTCGCCGCGACGGCACTGCTGGACCACTGGCAGTCAGTCGTGGAAGCGGCTTCATGAACCCTCCGGTCACGAACGCCAGGACTCAGGGAACCGATCGGGGGCTGCTCGAGCGCTTCGTCGAGGACATCATCAGCGACGACTACGGCCCTTCGTTGACCTTGGAACCGGGACCGAGATCGCTGCCGGCTCCAGCTCCAGCGCGCATCGCCGCTGCCGTGGTCGCGGCCCTCATCGGGCTCGTGGTCGTTGCCTCGCTGATGACCGCACACCTGTCGACCGCGGAGCGCCAGCAGACGCGCAACGCGCTCGTCGACCGGATCTGGGCCACCTCGGCCGAAGTGCAGGCACGGCAGGACGGGGTCGAGGAGGCACGAGCCACCACTGATGCCCTCCAGCTGCGCGTGCTCGCGGCAGCCTCGCAGCAGGACGATGTCTCGGCGGAGGACCTGGCTCGGCTGACCTCGCTGGCCGGCACGACGGCGCTGGCCGGCCCCGGCGTCACCGTGATGGTCGACGACGCGCCCGACGCCGAGGCCGGATCCCTCAACCGTGTGCTGGACCGGGATCTGCAGGACATCGTCAACGTGCTGTGGAGGTCCGGTGCGACCGGCGTGGCCGTCAACGACCAGCGCATGACGGGCACGACCGCGATCCGGGCCGCCGGCGAGGCGATCCTGGTCAACTACCAGCCGCTCACCAGGCCCTACCGCGTGCACGCCGTGGGCATGTCGACATCCGGTTCGGGCGACTCCGGGCTGGAGCGACTGCTCGACGGGCTGTCGACCGACTATGGGCTGGTCACCGACATGACCATCGGTGACGTAGCGTTGCCGGCGGGCGAGCTGCGCAGTCCACGGTTCGCCAGCGTCGAGCAGCAGGGGACCACCGGAGTCCGAACCCCGAGCACGAGTTCAGGAGTGGGCAGTCAATGATCGCGATCATCGGTCTCCTCGTCGGGATCGCCGTGGGCGTGCTATGGCACCCGGTCGTCCCGCTGTGGGTGGAGCCGTACCTGCCGATCGCGATCGTCGCGGCCCTGGATGCCGTGTTCGGCGGGTTCCGTGCGCTCATGGAGAAGAGGTTCGACGACCGCATCTTCGTCGTCAGCTTCCTTTCGAACGTGCTCATCGCGGCCTTCCTGGTATTCCTCGGCGATCAGCTGGGCGTCGGGGCGCAGATGTCCACCGGAGTCGTCGTCGTGCTGGCGATGCGCATCTTCGCCAACGCGGCGGCCATCCGCCGGATCCTCTTCCGCGCCTGAGCCATGGACGAGACCACCGACACCAGCAGCCCCCGGGACGCACCGGGGCCGGCCCCTGAGGCGCCGGGTGACGACCGCTCGGCGAAGGCGCTGCTTCGGCAGCTGTCCTTCGAGCCCAGTCGACCGCACCTGCTGATCGGACTGCTGTTCCTCGTACTCGGACTCCTGGTCACGACGGCCCTCGTCGGACGAGGGGACGCCGAACCGTGGCGCAATGCGCGGACCGAGGATCTCGTCCAGATCCTCGACGACCTCGGCTCGCGCCAGGAGCGGCTCGACACCGAGGCGGCCCGGCTGTCGGCCCTCCAGGCCGATCTCGAACGGGGTTCGACCGTCGAGGCCCTCGCAGAGTCGCAGCGCAAGGTCGAGGCGCTGAAGGTCCTCACCGGAACCACCCCGGTCCACGGGCCGGGCCTGTCCATCGCGATCACCGATCCCGATGGCGCCGTCGACGCAGCCCTGCTCCTCGACGCGGTCCAGGAACTGCGGGATGCCGGGGCCGAGGCCATCCAGGTCGGTGACACACGGGTGGTCGTCGACACCTGGTTCGCCAATGGGGCCGACGGGGTGCTCGTGAGCGGTGCTCCTCTCATGTCCCCGATCCGGCTGGTGGCCGTCGGCGATCCGGAGACGATGGCGGCCGCGATGAGCATCCCCGGCGGCCTGGCCGACTCGGTCCGCACGCGCGGGGCCGAGTTTGCCGCTACCACCGCTCAGGCGCTGACCATCTCCGTTACAGTTTCGGACACAGGTGACTAGGGAGGGTCTGATGTATCCAGACGAGTTGCGGTACACCGCCGAGCACGAGTGGGTCCGCAGCACGGACGCGGGCACGCTGGTCTTCGGCATCACGGACTACGCCCAGGAGGCGCTGGGCGACATCGTCTACGTGTCGCTTCCGGCAGTGGGCGACGAGCTGGTCGCCGGTGGTCCGTGCGGCGAGGTCGAGTCCACGAAGAGCGTCAGCGAGGTCTACGCACCGGTGGCGGGTGAGGTCGTGGCACGCAACGACGACCTCGACTCGGCGCCGGAGGTGGTCAACTCCGACCCGTACGGAACGGGCTGGATGGTCGAGGTGCGGCCCGCGGACGCGGCCGCTCTCGAGGCCCTGCTCAGCGCTGTCGACTACCGGGCGCTCGTCGAGAAGGCGTAGCGACTCGTGAGCATGGCCTGCCCGAACTGCGGACACGCAGCGGACGACGACGACCGGTTCTGCGGGTCGTGCGGCGCTCCGCTGTCCGCGGCGGCCTTCGATGGCCTGGAGCACACCGGCTCGATCACGTCGATCATCTCGGCCGGACCCCCAACGGGGTCCGGCCCGATGAGCGCGGTCGGGTCGGGCAGGCAGTTCGAGCTCGCGTCGGGCAGTGCCCTCCTCGTGGTCCATCGCGGACCGGGGGAGGGCGCGGAGTACCTCCTGGATCGAGTCCGCGGGGATCATGACCGTCGGACGGGCACCCGAGGCCGGCATCTTCCTCGACGACGTGACCGTGAGCCGGCACCATGCCGAGTTCCGGCACGGCGCGGAGGGCTGGAGCGTGCGCGATGTCGGCAGCCTGAACGGGACCTACGTCAATCGGGTTCGGGTGGAGGACCAGTACCTCACTGGCGGCGACGAGGTGCAGATCGGCAAGTTCCGATTCGTCTTCCTGCTCGGGCTCGAATCGCCCTCATGACCGAGGGTGTCGGCGACGCGCTCGCCGCACGTCGTGACCGGAACGATAAGCATCGGCGAGGTGCTCTCCCTGCTGCGGCGCGAGTTCCCCGATGTCACGATCAGCAAGATCCGATTCCTGGAGTCGGAGGGGCTCGTCTCTCCCGAGCGCACGTCGGCAGGCTACCGTCGGTTCGGGCAGCGCGACATCGAGCAACTGCGCGCCGTGCTGACGCTCCAGCGCGACCAGTACCTGCCGCTCAAGGTCATCAGGGATCACATCAACGAGGGCCTGGCCGATCCGGACGCGCCACCGAAGGCGCCCATTGCGGGTACCGGGATGCGCCCCGAGGACTTCCGGCCCGGTGCCGGCCGGGTGCGCATGACCCGTGCGGAGCTCGCCGAGGCCTGCGACCTCTCGGAGGCGTACGTCGCCCAGCTCGAGGGAATCGGACTGGTGTGGGCCATGCCGGCCGGCCACTACGACGAGGACGCCCTTGCGATCGCATCCGTGGTGTCGCGGCTGTCGGCCTTCGGCGTCGAGGCCCGTCATCTGCGCTCGTTCCGCGTTGTCGCGGATCGGGAGACCGGGCTGGTGGAGCAGATGGCCACCCCGTATTCCCAGCCGCGCGACCGCGATGGACGGGAGCGGGAGCAGGAGACGATCCGGGAACTGGCGTCGCTGTTCGTGCAGTTGCACGGTGCGCTGCTGCGAGCCGAGCTCATCCGGGGCGGTCGGGCCTGACAAGGACTACCCTGTGATCGTGCTGGATCTCGAAGTCGTCGGCGTTCGCGTCGAGATGCCGTCCAACAACCCGATCGTGCTGCTGCGCGACCCGGTGGGCGGGCGCTATCTGCCCATCTGGGTCGGGGCCGTGGAGGCGACGGCCATCGCCTACGCGCAGCAGGGGATCGTGCCGCCCCGTCCGCTCACCCATGACCTGCTGCGCGACATCCTGATCGCCCTGGGAGTCACGCTCTCCGAGGTGCGGATCACGGCGCTGGAGGACGGCGTCTTCTACGCCGTGCTGGCCTTCAGCAACGGCGTCGAGGTGAGCGCGCGACCCTCCGACGCCATTGCCCTGGCCCTTCGCGTGGACGCACCCATCAAGGGCGCGGACGAGGTCATGGACGAGGCCGGCATCGACCTTCCGGACGACGAGGCACCGGCCGAGGAGGACCAGGTGGAGAAGTTCAGGGAGTTCCTGAACCAGGTGTCCCCGGAGGATTTCGGCTGATCACGGCGCTCTACGAACCTCAGGATGAGGTTGAGACTTTGCTCCGCGACACGCCGCAGCCATGGTTTGACCGGGGTGCCCCGCCTGCCTAACGTCAGTCACGACAGCGCGCGACTGCACCTGCAGTCGATTATGGGAGGCGACAGTGACCGCACCGGGAGTGCCCCCGCAGAACTCGCTCGACGAGGCGGCGCGGGCATCGGCCGATGCCCAGGGCGTCCTGTTCGACGAGGCGACCCTGCGACCGCTGCCGGTCGACATCGGATACCGCGGCCCGGTCGCGTGCGCCGCGGCGGGCATCACGTACCGGCAGCTCGACTACTGGGCCCGCACCGGCCTGGTGGTGCCGTCGGTGCGCGGGGCGGCCGGCTCCGGTACCCAGCGGCTGTACGGATTTCGCGACATCCTCGCGCTGCGCGTCGTCAAGCGGCTCATCGACACCGGCGTCTCGCTGCCGAACATCCGCACGGCAGTGGACCACCTCGCGGATCGTTCCGGCTCGGATCTGGCGAGCCTCACCATCATGAGCGACGGCGCGAGCATCTACGAGTGCCGCAGCGCGGACGAGGTGATCGACCTCGTCCGCGGCGGCCAGGGCGTGTTCGGCATCGCCGTGGGCAGCGTCTGGCTCGAGGTCGAGGGCACGCTGGCCACCCTGCCGGGCGAGCAGCCCAGCGGTGAGGTCGTCAGCCCAGTCGGCGCGAACGACGAGCTCGCCGCACGGCGCTCGCGCCGCCAGGCCGGCTGAAGCCGCGACGTGCGGGCAGCAGCGGGTAGCATGACCCCGCTGACTGATCCCGAGCGGGAGAGTCCTGGTCCACCAGGCGCCGAAGGAGCAATCTCCCCGACAACCTCTCAGGCAGCAGGACCGCTCGGGAAAGGCACCTCTGGAAAGCGGGATCGGCCTGGCCGATCCCTACCGACGGTGAAAGTCGATCGCCTCCGGGCGAGCGGCGAAGCTCTCAGGTCACGCCTCGCGTGGGCAACAGAGGGGGAATGGCGGTCACAGCCGTGACCGCTGACCCTGTGCTGCCCGGCACCGCCGGGCAACGCCCGCATTGCTGAGGTGAGTCGTGACTTCAACCGGATTCCCTGCCCGTCACATCGGGCCTGATGCACGTGAGCTGGCCCGCATGCTGGCCCTGCTGGGCTACGCCGACCTTGACACCTTCGCGAGCGCCGTGGTTCCCGAGGTGATCCGCTGGCACGCGGCGCTCGACCTGCCCGCGGGTGCCGGCGAGCCGGAGACCCTCGCGGAGCTGCGCGCCATGGCGAACCGCAATGTCGTGCTGACCAGCATGATCGGCCTGGGCTACGCAGGCACGCACACTCCCGGGGTCATCCTCCGCAACATCCTCGAGAACCCCGCCTGGTACACGGCCTATACGCCGTACCAGCCCGAGATCTCCCAGGGCCGACTCGAGGCGCTGCTCAACTTCCAGACCATGGTCGAGGACCTCACCGGCCTGCCGGTCGCCGGCTCGTCGCTCCTCGACGAGCCGACGGCGGCCGCGGAGGCGATGACGCTGGCACTGCGCAGCGGACCGAAGGGTCGTGACCGCATCCTCGTCGACGCTGACACCCACCCGCAGACCATCGCCGTGATCAACACGCGGGCCAAGCCGCAGGGCATCTCGGTCGTGGTCCACGATCTCGCCGACGGCCTGCCCGACGGCGAGTTCTCCGGCGTCCTGATCAGCTACCCCGGCACGTCAGGCAGGATCAAGGACCTCGGCGCGCTCATCGCGGCCGTGCACGAGACCAAGGCGCTCGCCCTCGTCACCACCGACCTGCTGGCGCTGACCCTCCTGACGCCGCCCGGCGAGCTGGGGGCAGACGTGGTCGTCGGATCGGCGCAGCGACTGGGCGTGCCGTTCGGCTTCGGCGGACCGCATGCCGGGTTCATGTCCGTTCGCGCCGGCCTCGAGCGGAGCATGCCGGGCCGGCTCGTCGGCGTCAGCGTCGATTCGGACGGTGCCCCGGCGTACCGGCTTGCGCTGCAGACCCGCGAGCAGCACATCCGGCGCGAGAAGGCCACCAGCAACATCTGCACCGCGCAGGTGCTCCTCGCGGTGATGTCGTCGATGTACGCCGCCTACCACGGTCCGGACGGACTCACCGCAATCGCCCGGCGCGCCCACGATCGCGCGCTCGTGCTGGCGAGCGGACTCGCGAAGGCCGGGGCCCGGCTCGAGTCGACCACCTTCTTCGACACCGTCAGGTGGTCCGTCCCGGGCGGGGCAGCCGCGGTGGTGGCCGCTGCTCTGGCCGAGGGCATCAACATCCGGCTCGTCGACGATGACACGGTGTCCGCCACGACCGACGAGCTCACCACGCGCGGGCATGTCGAGGCGCTGTGGCGCGCCTACGCCACCGTCGACCCTGCCGCGGCGGGGCTCTCGTACGAAGCGGTGGAGCCGGCCGCGGACCTGGGCCTGCCCGCAGGCCTCGTCCGCACGTCGCCCTTCCTCACCCACCCGGTGTTCAACACCCACCGCAGCGAGACGTCGATGCTCCGGTACATCCGCCGGCTCGGCGACCGCGACATCTCGCTCGACCGCGCGATGATCCCGCTGGGCTCCTGCACCATGAAGCTGAATGCCACGACCGAGATGGAGGCGATCACCTGGCCGGAGTTCGCGGGGATCCATCCCTTCGCGCCGCTGGACCAGGCGACGGGCTATCTCGAGCTCATCGGGTTGCTGGAGGCCTGGCTGGTAGAGGTCACCGGCTACGACGCGGTGTCCCTGCAGCCCAACGCCGGATCGCAGGGCGAGTTCGCCGGGCTGCTCGCCATCCGGGCGTTCCACGTCGCCAACGGCGATGACGGTCGCGACGTCTGCCTCATCCCGAGCAGCGCGCACGGGACGAACGCCGCCAGCGCGGTCATGGCCGGCATGCGCGTCGTCGTCGTGAAGTGCGACGACGAGGGCAATGTCGACGTCGACGACCTGCACGCCGAGGATCGAGCTGCATGGAGCCGACCTCGCCGCGCTGATGGTCACCTACCCGTCGACCCACGGAGTGTTCGAGACGGCCATCACGCAGATCTGCGCCCTCGTGCATGAGGCGGGCGGCCAGGTCTACGTCGACGGCGCCAACCTCAACGCCCTCGTGGGGCTGGCCAAGCCGGGCAAGTTCGGGGCCGACGTGTCCCATCTCAACCTGCACAAGACCTTCTGCATCCCGCACGGTGGCGGCGGTCCGGGCGTGGGGCCGGTGGCGGTGCAGGGCGCACCTCGCGCCCTACCTGCCGTCGCACCCGCTGCGCCCGGAGGCCGGGCCGCTGGGCCGCGGCCACTTCGATGGGGGAGTGGGGCCCGTGAGCGGCGCACCGTGGGGGAGCGCCGGCATCCTGCCGATCCCGTGGGCGTACATCCGGATGATGGGCCCGGACGGTCTGCTGCGGGCCACCCAGGTGGCCATCCTCAATGCGAACTACGTCGCAGCGCGCCTGAATGCGCACTACCCGGTGCTGTACTCGGGCGCGGGCGGCCTTGTCGCGCACGAGTGCATCCTCGACGTCCGGGGCATCACGGCAGAGTCCGGCGTCACGGTCGACGACATCGCCAAGCGCCTGATCGACTACGGCTTCCATGCACCCACGATGTCCTTCCCCGTGTCCGGGACGTTGATGGTCGAGCCGACGGAGAGCGAGAACCTCTACGAGCTCGACCGCTTCTGCGACGCCATGATCGCGATCAAGGCGGAGATCGACGCGGTGGCGGCGGGCACCTGGCCGCTCGACGACAACCCGCTGCACAACGCGCCGCACACGGCGGACTGCCTCATCGGGCAATGGGAGCACCCCTACCCGGCGCGGCTCGCGGCATTCCCGGTGGAGGGACTTCGGCAGGACAAGTACTGGCCGCCCGTCCGCCGCATCGATGGCGCGTACGGCGACCGCAACCTGGTCTGCTCGTGCCCGCGGCCCGAGGAGCTCGCGACCCCGTGATCGCGGTGTTCGACATCGATGGAGTGCTGGCGGATGCGACCCACCGTCAGCACCACGTCGCGCGGCGGCCCAAGGACTGGGACGCCTTCTTCTCGTCGGTGGGGGACGACCCGGTGATGGAGACCGGGCGACAGCAGCTCCGGGACCTCGCTGCGACGCACGATGTCGTCCTCCTGTCGGGCCGGCCCGAGCGCTGCCGGGCGGACACCGTCGACTGGCTGGATCGGCATGGGATCGCTGCCATCCGCCTGGTCCTGCGAGCGGATGACGACCACCGCCCGGCCGCCGCTCTCAAGGCCGATCTCGTGCGCGGGATCGGGGGGCCCGAGGACATCGCCGTCATCGTCGACGACGACGAGCTGGTCGTCGAACGACTGCGCGGGCTCGGCTACCGAGTCGTCCTCTTCCAGGAGCAGTGGATCCGATAGCCTTTGGCCACCTATTCAGGAGGAGAGCACCGCAATGGCACCGGATTTCGGCACGTTCATCATCCAGATGCTCTGGATCTTCATCATCATCATGTACTTCATGCTGTTCTTCACGATCCTGATGGATCTGTTCAGCGACCACACCATGGGCGGCTTCGCCAAGGCCGTCTGGATCATCTGCCTCGTCGTGTTCACCTACCTCGCCGTGCTGGTGTACGTCATCGCCCGCGGCAAGGGAATGGCCGAACGCCGTCAGGCGCAGTACAGGGCAGCCGAGAAGGCGCAGCAGGCCTACATCAAGGAGACGGTCGGCAGCGTCTCGCCCGCCGATCAGATCGCGTCGGCGAAGGCCCTGCTCGACGCCGGCACCATCTCGCAGCAGGAGTTTGACACGCTGAAGGGCAAGGCACTCGCCTAGTCACGACACCGCGAAGGCCCCGCCCCCGATCGTCGGGGGGCGGGGCCTTCGACTGTCCGGACGGGACCTTCGTACTTAGGGTGCCCTAAGTAGACCTGCTACCGTTCCCACGTGGACATGACACCGGGCGACGCGGCGCCGGCACTGGCGGACCTCGCCGTCGGCGACAGCGCGCAGTTGGCCGAGCCCCTCGTGCCACCGGCCCAGCGCATGCGGCTCGCGGAGCTCGGACTGCGTCCGGGGCAGACCGTGCGGATCGCCCAGCGATCCGTCGCCGGGGCCCGCGTGATCGCGGTCGGGGGATCGCGGATCGCGCTGGATGCGGCCACCGTGGCCCTGCTGCCGATCAGGGCGACGTCGAGCGGCGAGCGGTGCGCATGAGCACGCCCTCCTGCCACGAGCCTGCCGGCACGTCATCGGCGCCGCCCGGCACGCCCGTCATCGCGCTGGCGGGCGCCCCCAATGTCGGAAAGTCGACACTGTTCAACCGGCTGACCGGTGCGCGTCGACAGGTCGGCAATTGGCCGGGGACCACTGTCGAGGTGGCCCGCGGCCTGCTCGTGGCGGACGGCATCGCCTACGACGTCATCGACCTGCCCGGCGCCTACAGCATCGACCCGCTCTCACCGGACGAGGCGCTGACGCGCAGCCTGCTCGTCGCCGTCCCGCGGGACGAGCGCCCCGACGTCGTCGTCGTGGTCGGCGATGCCGCCCGGCTGTCACGCTCCCTCTACCTCGTGCGCCAGCTGCGCGAGACCGACCAGAGGGTCGTCGTTGCCCTGGCCATGGGCGACATCGCCGAACGCCACGGCGTGCACGTGCATCCGGCACTCCTCGAGGCCGAGCTGGGCGTGCCGGTGGTCGTCGTCGATCCGCGGCGAAGCCAGGGTCGCTCCGGCCTGCTGGCCGCTATCACCGGCTCGTTGTCCGGCCCGGCACCGAGCCCGCTGCCGGCACCGGCCAGCCAGGACCCGCTGGAGGCAGCAGACGAGCGGTTCGCGTGGATCGACGCAGCCGTCGAGCGGGCGGTGAACCGTGAGGAGGACCCGCGGGCCCGCTGGTCGGACCGCATCGACCGCGTGGTGCTCTCGCCGATACTGGGTCCGCTGGCCTTCCTGGGGGCTATGTGGGTGGTGTTCGAACTGACGACCACCGTTGCCGCGCCCCTCCAGCAGGCACTGGACTGGCTCTTCACCGGTCCGGTGACCACCGCGGCCGTGGCCGTCCTCACGGCACTCGGCATGGACGACACCTGGGTGCGTGGCCTCGTGGTCGATGGCCTCATCGCGGGCGTCGGCATGCTGCTGACCTTCGTGCCCTTGATGGCCATCATGTTCGCCCTTCTGGCCCTGCTGGAGGACAGCGGCTACCTGGCGAGGGCGGCGGTCGTCACCGACCGACTCATGCGCGCCATCGGCCTGCCCGGGCGCGCGTTCCTGCCGCTCATCGTCGGCTTCGGGTGCAACGTTCCCGCGGTCGCCGCGACTCGGATCCTGCCGAACGCGCGGCACCGCATCATGACGGCCCTGCTGGTGCCGTTCACCTCCTGCAGCGCCCGGCTGACCGTGTACGTTCTCGTTGCGTCGATCTTCTTCCCGGGCAAGGCCGGCACCGTCGTGTTCGCGCTCTACGTCATCAGCATCTTCTTCGTCGTCGTCGTGGGCCTGGCCCTGCGCGCGACACTCTGGCGATCGGTCGGGTCCGAGCCGCTGATCATCGACCTGCCGCCGTACCAGCGCCCCACGGCCCGCCTGACGCTCTCGGTCACGTGGCTGCGCCTGCACGGCTTCCTGCGCACCGCCAGCGGCATCATCGTGGCGACAGTGGCCGTCGTGTGGTTCCTGCAGGCAATCCCGCTCACCAGCGGGTACGCGTTCGGTGAGGTTCCTGTCCAGGACAGCCTCTACGCCGGCGCGGCGAAGCTCGTCGCGCCCGCCTTCGAGCCGGCCGGCTTCGGCTCGTGGGAGACCACGAGCGCGCTCATGGTGGGCTTCGTGGCCAAGGAGGCAGTGATCTCCTCGTGGGCGCAGACGTACTCGGCCGAGGAACCGGCAACCACCGAGCAGCCGGGCACGCTGGGAACATACGTGAAGGCCGATTTCGCCGAGTCCTCCGGAGGGCACACGTCCTCGGCGGTCTGGGCCTTCCTCGTCTTCCTGCTGGCGTACACGCCGTGCGTGGCGACGCTCGCCGCCCAGCGTCGCGAGGTGGGCACGCGATGGACCGTGTTCGGCGTCGCCATGCAATTCGTCGTCGCCTGGGTCGTGGCCGTGGCGATCTTCCAGATCGGGTCACGCATATGGTGACGCCCCTGCGGGCCGTCCTCGCCGCGGTGGACGACGGCGCCAGCACGCGGCAGGTGATCGTCACCCGCACGGGCCTGGATCCGGACGTGGTCGACGCCGCGGTGGGGCACCTGACGCGGATCGGACGCATCTCCAGTCCGGACCTGCGCACCGCATGCCCGGCCGGCGGCTGCGGTGGTTGCACGACCGCCTGCGCGGCGGATCGCCTCCTCGGGAAGGCATGGGCAGCGGGATCCCACTTCGGACAAAGGGCGCAAGCATAGCCCTTGGCATCCCATGGACCGCGAATCCATCGACAATTCGGCGATTTCGGGTGAGCCATCGAACGGGGCGAGGATGCACTTCGGGGGGCGTGCTGCGTGAAGCTGCCCATATCCCGACGAGGAGCACGCTGGCCGAGGTTCGAGCCAGTTCCCGAGGAGAGCAGCGCCACCCGCACCGAACTGGAGCGCCTGCTTGCGCAGCTGGCCTCCAGTGAGACGCCGGTCGTCCTGATCCGGATCGGCCTGCTGGTGCTGGTGCTCTCGGCGCTTGACTTCGTCTCGCGACCTGAGGGCTATCCCTACTTCCACCTGCTCGACCTGGTCGTCGCGCTGGTGCTCGTCGGGGTGGGCCTCGCGCTGCCCCGCCCGTGGATGCGAAGCACGGTCGTGCCGTGGGCCTTCGCGGCATCCATGGTCCTGCTGGTCGAGTCCCTGCTGGTCCAGGTCTGGGTGGACCCGTACTTCGGCCCGACCTGCGCGCTGATCGTGATGTGCCTGTTCGGCCCGCTGACCCTCGCGTGGCGGCCGTTCGTCGTCGCGTCCGCAGTCATGGTCGGCAGCCTCGTGGTCGTGACTGCGGTGTGGCCGGCGGCAGCCCTGATGGACTGGGCCATGCTGGCGCTCATCTCCATCCTCGCGAGCGCGGTCCTCCTGCAGGTACGACTGAGATCCTTCCGCGCGCAGGCCGCGGTCATCGCACATGCCAAGGAGATCGCGATCACCGACGCCCTCACCGGGACGCTGAACCGCCGCGGTCTCGACCTGTTCCTTCCCGGTTTCCTGGCCATGGCGAGACGGGCGGTCCTTCCGGTCTTCGTCTACTTCATGGACATCGACGGTCTGAAGGCGGCGAATGACGGCGTGGGGCATGCGTTCGGCGACGAGGTCATCCGGTGCGTGGCGACCGCGATCCGGACGGTCACTCGCGAGGGCGACCTCATCGCCCGATGGGGTGGAGACGAGTTCGTCGTCGTCGGCATGGGTACCGAACCCAACGACGCAGACTTCGAAAGCCGCCTGCGGCGTTGCATCTATGCCAGTGGGATCGACCTTGACGGCTGGCCAGGGACCGTCAGTGTCGGTCGGGCCGACGGGCTGCTCGACGAGGCGGAGATCGACGACCTCATCATCCGCGCAGACGCTGCGATGTACCGCAACCGCGAGCAGGCCCGCAACCGCGAGCAGGCAACCGGCTGAGGGGATCGGCTCGAGTTGTCGCTGGGCAGCCACAACGCCGGGGGAGTGGCCGATACGGACGTGGACCTGGCGTGCCGTCCTTGGCTATGACGACGTGCACGATGGCGGCACGCTGGTCAGTGACGCGCGGCGCGTGCGCGAGCGTTCTGCGTGCTCGCCGACTGCGAGGGCAACGAGGCGTGCGCCTGCACGAGGCAGGACCGCGAGTAGGGGGAGTCAGGCGCTCTCCGCGTTGCGGATGTCATATGGTGCGTTCACAGTCTAGACTCAGCACTGTGGCAGACGAGCTGGACGTGGCACTGCGCGCCGTGGGCGAGCGGTGGGCCCTGCTCATCGTGCGCGAGGTCAGCCTCGGCGTTCGTCGGTTCGACGAGTTGCACGCGCTGACAGGAGCGCCCAGGGCCGTCCTGTCCGACCGGCTGGGCAAGCTGGCGACGGCTGGGATCCTGGATACGCGTACGTATCGGGTACCCGGTCAGCGCGCTCGACAGGAGTACGCGTTGACCGACGCCGGAACGGACCTCCTGCCCGTCCTGGCGGCGCTGTCGGACTGGGGGTCGCGCCACCTGCCGCCCGCGCAGGCCCGTGACATCGACTATCGACATCTGGGGTGCGGCGGTCGCGTGACCGCGCGCCTGGTGTGCGAATGCGGGGAGACCGTCGGCCACCACGGCCACCTGATTGCCCAAGTGAACCGCTGACCAGACCGATCCGAGGAGTGACCGTGACCCTTGCCCAGACCACCGACGCCGACTTCGCGCGGGACGTCCTCCAGTCGAGCGTTCCGGTGCTCGTCGAGTTCAACGGCACGTGGTGCGCGGCGTGCCGCAAGGTGGAGCCGGTCCTCGAGGCGATCGCCGAGTCCGAGGCGGGCCGCGTCGCCATCGTCGGGCTGAACGCCGACGACAACCCCCAGCTGGCCATCCGCTACGGCGTGCTGGGACTGCCGACGCTGGCCCTGTTCGTCGACGGCGAGGTCGTGCACCAGTCGGTGGGGGCGCGGCCCAGGGCCGTGATCATGCGCGACCTCGAGCCGCACCTGACGGCCGCCGCGTCGCGAAGGTGAGGGCTTCGGTCGTCGCTTTGTCATAATGTACATTATCGGCGGTTCGAGTCGGGCGGTCAGCATACGATCTGCGTCACCCTGTCATCCGCGGTCAACCTGACGCTACGCGGCATTCACCTGCCGAGCCGACCATGTCCGCATGACCCTGCGGACCAGCCTCATGATCTTCGATGACGGCGACTTCTCGTATGTCGGCAGTTGCTCGCGGTGCTCATTCGTCTCGCCGATGTGTGCCGACGAGGACGAGGCGTTCGCGGCCTGGCGCGGTCACCGCTGTTCGCACGCCTGACAGCTCACGGCCTCCGCGCGCCTCAGCAGCCCTCCTCGAGCTCATAGGCGAGCTCGAGGAGCGTCGCCTCCCGGCCGAACGCCGCGGCCGCCTGCACGCCGATCGGCAGGCCGTCGGCGCTCACGCCCAGGGGCAGGGAGATCGCCGGGGCCCCGGAGACGTTCTGGATGGCCGTGAAGGGGACGTAGCGCAGCAGGCGGATCAGGTGGGTCTCGAAGTCCAGGTCGGCCGCGAGGTGGCCGATGGGCGGTGCCGGATGCGACAGCACCGGCGACAGCAGCACGTCGTAGCGGGCCATGACCTGCGCGTAGGCGTGCTCGAACCGGCGCAGGCGCAGCACGGTTGCGGGCAGCGTGGCGGCCACCGACCGGAAGAAGCCACTGAGCCCGAGCGTCAACGGCTCCAGCAGGCGACGGTCGAACCCGGGGCCGTACAGGGATCGTCCGCCGTGCTCGATGGCGAAGGCCAGGAAGGCCCAGTAGCGCAGGAAGTCGTGGCCGAACTGCTCGTCGAAGGGATAGTCGATCACCTCGACGACGTGGCCCCTGCCCTCGCAGGCCCGGGCGGCCCTGGCGACCGCCTCCCGCACCTGCGAGGTCACCGTCAGGCCGGGCATCCCCTCGAACAGCACAGCGATCCGCCGCCGCCGGCCGCGTGACCCGGTGACATGGCCGATCGGCGGGAGGGCACAGCGAAGCCGCTCGACCTCGGCGTAGAACAGGGCCGTGTCGCGAACCGTGCGCGTGAGCACTCCCTGGGTCGAGATGGCGACGGGCAGCCGATCCAGGCCCTGCCGCGAGACGAGCCGACCGCGGGAGGGCTTGAGGCCGACAAGGCCGCAGCAGGAGGCTGGGATGCGGATCGAGCCACCGCCGTCATTGGCATGCGCGATCGGCGTGACGCCTGCCGCGACCAGGGCCGCCGCTCCCCCTGACGAGCCGCCCGAGGAGTGCTCGGGGTTCCACGGATTCCTCGTCGGGCCTCCCAGGAGCGGCTCGGTCGTGGCCGTCAGGCCGAACTCGGGCATGGCGGACTTCCCCAGCATGCTGAAGCCGAGCCGGGCGTACTGGTCGACGAAGGCCGAGGAGCGCACGACCGGGGTGGGGGGCACGGCCCGGGAGCCCTGCCTGGTCGGCAGGCCGGCGAGATCCTCGTTGTCCTTGATGAAGGACGGGACGCCGGCGAACGGGCCGCTCGCGGTGGTCGGGACGGGAAGCCAGGCAGCCACGGCGTTCAGGCGCGCATCGGCGGCGTGAGCGCGGTCGAGCGCGGCCGCCAGCACCTCAGCAGGGCTGACCGATCCGCTCCGCATCGCCGCGATGAGGGATACCGCGTCGTGGGTGCCGAGTGCATCGTCGGGATACGCGCTGAAGGCCGGCCAGCCCCCGCCGACCGTCATGGCTCCCCCCACTCCCCCGCCGCCCTGCGACCTGGTCTGGCCAGTATGCCTCGCCGAGGGCTCCATGGGGCCGCGTGCGCATGGGGCACCGAGGGGCGTCGCTAGCCTTGGCACATGCTCAGACTGCCGGGTCCGCCTCGATGAGGCGCTCCGACTGGCATGTGCGGGCTGGGTCCGTGGTCATCCTCTGGCTGGCCGCCGCCGTGGTCGTCGCCGCGCTCTGCCTGCTCGAGCCGATCCCGGACTGGCTGCCCGTCCACCTGCTCCTGCTCGGGGCATTGAGCAACGCCATCCTCATCTGGAGCAACCACTTCGCCGCTGCCGTCCTGCGGCTGCCCGATCGCAGCAGAGGGCGGCCCGAGGCCGTCCGGCTTGCCTGCTTCAACGGCGGTGCCCTCGCGGTCGTCGCGGGGATGCTGACCGGGTGGTGGGCCGTCGTGGTCGTGGGTGCGGCGGTCGCAGCGGCAGCCGTCGCCTGGCATGCCGTGGTCCTGTTGCGGCGCAAGAGATCGGCGCTGCCTGCCCCCTTCGGCCCGACCGTGCGCTACTACGTGGCGGCTGGGCTGCTGCTGCCCTTCGGCATCGCCGTCGGGGTCGTCATGGCCCCGGGCGAGCTCACCGACCAGATGCATGCCCGGCTCGCCCTCGCGCACGTCTCGATCAACCTGCTGGGCTGGGTGGGCCTGACACTGGTGGGCACCCTCGTGACCTTCTGGCCCACCATGCTGCGCACCCAGGTCGCAGCGGGGGCCGAGCGGGCGGCCCGGCGCGCCCTTCCCGTCCTCCTGGTCGGCATCGGCATGGTGGCGGTCGGAGCGCTCCTGGGCGCCCGATCGGCCGCGGCACTGGGCATCTGCTGCTACGTCGTCGGCCTGGCACTCAATGCGCGCCCCATCGCCGAGACGGCCCGTCGGCGCCCGCCCACCGACTACTCGACCTGGTCGGTCCTTGCCGCCATGGCGTGGATGATCGTGTCGGTGGCCGCGCTGGGCGTCGTTCTCGGCACCGCGCCGAGCTGGGCGGCCGCTGCCGAGCGGGCCGACCGCCTCGGTCTGCCGCTGCTCATGGGCTTCGCGGCGCAGCTGCTCCTCGGTGCGCTCAGCTATCTCATCCCGGTGGCGATGGGCGGTGGCCCGGCGGCGGCGCGCGCGACGGGCGCGATCCTGAACCGGGGCGGGACCGTGCGGCTGGTCATGATCAACGTGGGACTCGTCGTCGCAGTGCTGCCCCTCCCCCACGGCGTCCGGGTCGCCGGCACGGTCGCCCTCCTTGCGGCCCTGGCCGCGTTCCTCCCGCTGGCGGTGTGGGCCGTCGTCGTCGCCCGTCGGTCGGTGCCGCAGGTGCCCGGCCCGGACGCACGCACGTGGGGCGGTCGTCACCCCGGGACGGGGGGCGCATAGGTTACTGCCGTGTCGAAAGTACTCACTTCCCTTCCTGTCGGCGAGCGCGTTGGCATCGCCTTCTCCGGTGGCCTGGACACGTCCGTGGCCGTTGCCTGGATGCGTGACAAGGGGGCGATCCCCTACACGTACACGGCCGACATCGGCCAGTACGACGAGCCCGAGATCGACACGGTACCCAGCCGTGCGACGCAGTACGGCGCCGAGCTCAGCCGGCTCGTCGACTGCAAGGTGCCGCTGGTCGACGAGGGCCTGACCGCGATCGCGTGCGGCGCCTTCCACATCCGGTCCGGGGGCAAGCAGTACTTCAACACCACTCCCCTGGGACGTGCCGTCACCGGCACCCTCCTCGTGCGCGCCATGAAGGAGGACGGCGTCTCGATCTGGGGCGACGGATCGACGTACAAGGGCAACGACATCGAGCGCTTCTACCGCTACGGGCTGCTGGCCAACCCGAACCTGCGGATCTACAAGCCGTGGCTCGACGCGGATTTCGTCGAGGAGCTCGGCGGGCGCACCGAGATGTCCCAGTGGCTGGCGGCGCACAACCTGCCCTACCGGGACAGCGTCGAGAAGGCGTACTCCACCGATGCCAACATCTGGGGTGCCACCCACGAGGCGAAGACCCTGGAGCACCTCGACACGTCGATCGAGATCGTCCAGCCGATCATGGGCGTTCGATTCTGGGATCCGGCGGTCGAGATCCTCACCGAGGACGTGACGATCGGGTACGTCCAGGGCCGACCGGTCACCATCAACGGACGCGAGTTCGAGTCGGCCGTGGGGCTCGTGCACGAGGCCAACGCCATCGGCGGACGGCACGGCCTGGGCATGGCGGACCAGATCGAGAATCGGATCATCGAGGCCAAGAGCCGGGGCATCTACGAGGCGCCGGGCATGGCACTGCTCTTCATCGCCTACGAGCGGCTGCTCAGCGCCATCCACAACGAGGACACCATCGCGAACTACCACGCCGAGGGCCGACGCCTCGGCCGCCTGCTGTACGAGGGGCGCTGGCTCGACCCGCAGTCCCTCATGCTGCGCGAGTCCCTCATGCGCTGGGTCGCCTCGGCCGTCACCGGCGAGGTCACCGTGCGGCTGCGTCGCGGCGACGACTACTCGATCATCGACACCCGCGGCCCGGCGTTCAGCTACCACCCGGACAAGCTGTCCATGGAGCGCACCGAGGATGCCGCCTTCGGTCCGGTCGACCGCATCGGCCAGCTGACGATGCGCAACCTCGATATCGCCGACTCGCGCGCCAAGCTGGAGCTCTACGCGGCGCAGGGGCAGCTGCTGGCCGGTCAGGCGCAACTCGTCGGCGAGCTCGAGCCGGGTGGAGCGGCGGCGATCGCGGCCCTGCCGGCCGAGGCGGCGACCGAGGAGGACGAGCTCCTCGACCGGGCCGCCATGGAGGCGGGCACCGACTGACCTGCCGTTGCGTTCCAGGCTGGCGCGATGTCACACCCTGGGCGTAGCGTCATCGCCCATGGAGCAGGCACGCACCCGTCGGCGCAATGGCATCGCCCTGGCCGGCGCGGCCACCGTCCTGCTGCTGCTCTCCGTGGTCCTGGGCTCTGCTGAGGTGCCGCCCTCAGCGCTCGTTCGGCTTCCCATCGTGCTGGCCGGGCTCGTGCTGGCCACCGCGGCAGTGGCGCGCGCCTGGGCCGTGCCGATCCGCTCGTCCGCCGCTGCGGATCGTGACGGGGCCGCCTGACGACAGGGTCAGACCCCCGTGCAGTGCCCACCGAAGCCGAACTCCTGCACCCAATAGCGGGTGTAGGTGCTGGAGCGGTTGCGCGCGTACCCGAAGCCGACGTGGGTGAACACCGGGTTCACGAGGTTCACGTAGTGCGCCGGCGACTGGCGCCACGAGCTCATGACGGCTGCCACTCCGCGCTGTCCCGCCGCGATGTTCTCCGCGGCGCCGTGCAACTGGTAGCCCTCGGCCCGCATGCGGTCCCACGGATCCAGGCCGTCCGGTCCGCGGTGCCCGAAGTAGTCCTGGCTGCCCATGAGGTGCGCGTACTTGTCCGCCGAGGAGCCCAGCGGGGCGCACAGGGCGACCGCAGGCACCCCCGCCGCGGCCCGGACCGCGTTGACTCGCGCGAGCATGCGCAGCTGCCAGGCCGGTGTCGCTCCCCCGGTGGCGGCGTTCACGGCACCGGGAAACGCGACCGTCCCGGCAGCGATCACCACGGCGAGCACGGCGGTGACCAGGCCATCGCGGAGTCGTCGGCGATCCTGCATGTGCTCGATCATGGCAGACGGCCGCGACGGGGCCGTCGCGATATGGACGTTTCGGGGATCGGCTTACCGACACTTAACCCGTCCCGCCCCGGGCTGGTCCGGTTACCGGACGGTGACCGGGTGGGCCGCTTCACGAGGATGCGGCGGCTGCCATGTACGGGTTTGGTAAAGCCGGAACCGGGGGAATAACCCCCGCGTCAGAACTGCTGTTCCGGATGGCCGTTCGCGTGAGAGGACAGACCATGAGTGAGACGATGCGAGGCACCCGACTGGGCGCCAGGAGCTACGAGACCGACGCCCACGTGGCGTTGGCTGAGCGGGTGGTCGTTCACTACGTGTGCCCCGTGGGGCATCAGAGCCTGGTCCCGTTCTCGGTCGAAGCAGAGGAGATCCCCTTCCAATGGACCTGCCGATGCGGCCGGACCGCCGAGCGGCCCGACGTGAGCGCACCCGAGACGAAGCCGGAGAAGCACGTCCGCAGCCACTGGGACATGCTGCTCGAGCGGCGCACGATCGCCGACCTCGAGGTGCTGTTGCAGGAGCGGCTCGCACTGCTCCATGACCAGCAGGGAGTCACCTCGCAGCGCTCCGTCCTGCGCAAGTCCGCCTAGGACGGCCCGCGCAAGTCCGCCAAGGACGGCGCCGGGCGGCTGCGGTCAGCCCAGCGCCGGGGGCTGTGCCGGCGGGCTCGGCGGCTCGTGGTCGTGCCGGATGACGGTGCCCTGAACGACGTCCCCGCCGCCGGGATAGCGGATTCCCGGCATGTGCACGACGGTCAGCCGCTCGGCGAACCACGTGCGCAGCCGTTGGCGGAACAGACGCTGGGTGAGCGGCACGACGAGCAGCAGCCCGACCAGGTCCGTCCAGAACCCGGGGATCGCGATGAGCACTCCCCCGACGAACGACAGGGCGAACCGGCTGGAGTCCACGGGCTGCCCGGTACCGGCAGCGGCCGTCATGGCACGCATGGCCGCGTCGCCGGCGTTGCGCATGACCGCGAAGCCGACCGGGATCCCGATGGCGAGCAGGAGCAGGGTCCAGCCCCAGCCAATGAACTGGGCAACGACATAGACGGTGGCGACCTCCACCAGGGGGTACCCGAAGACCAGCAGCCGGCTGCGCAATGAGCTCATGACCGACCGCGCTTCTCGACTGCGCGGCGTCGCTGACCGCGACGCCGCACGCGGGTGACCTTGTCGTCGACCCCCCACACGGTGACGCGCCAGAGCGCCTCGACGACGATCATCTGGCTCATCTTGCTCGTGCCCACGGTCCGCTCGACGAAGGTGATCGGCACCTCGCGCACGCGCATTCCCCGCTGGGTGGCGCGCCAGGCGAGGTCGACCTGGAAGCAGTACCCCTGCGAAGCCACCTCGTGCAGGTCGAGTCGCCGCAGCGTGTCGGCCCGGAAGGCCCGGAAGCCCCCTGTGACATCGCGGATCGGCACGCCCAGCATGATCCGGGTGTACAGACTGCCCCCTCGCGAGAGGAACTGGCGGCTCTTCGGCCAGTTCTCCGTGCCGCCGCCCGGCACCCACCGGGAGCCCAGAACCAGATCGGCCGTGCGCAACGCGTCGAGGAGGCGCGGCAGCTGCTCGGGCTGGTGGGAACCGTCCGCGTCCATCTCGACGACGACGTCGTAGCCCTCCTGCAGCGCCCAGGCGAAGCCGGCGAGGTAGGCGGCCCCCAGACCCTCCTTGCCGAGCCGGTGCATGACGTGCACGTGATCGTCCTCGCCGGCCAGGTCGTCGGCGATCTCGCCCGTGCGGTCCGGGGAGTTGTCGTCGGCCACGAGGATGTCGGCCTCCGGCACCGACGAGCGCACCCGCCCGACGATGATCGGAAGGGCGTCCCGCTCGTTGTAGGTGGGGATGATGACGACGATGCGTCCGAGGTCGGCGAACGAGACGGAATCCACCGCGCCAGCCTAGGCGATGCGTCGTCGGCGTCGAACGAGCGACCATCCGGCTGCCGCGACGAGCGCACCGACGGCCAGGGCGCACAGGGTCGCCTCGACCGGGTGCCCTATCTGGCTGGCCAGCGTCCGCTCGCCGCGCAGCGGCACATCGGCAACGAGCCAGCCGACCTGGCTCTCGTCGAGGCTCTGCGTGACCGTGCGGTCCGGGGCGATGATGGCCGATATCCCCGACGTGGCCGCGACGACCACGCTGCGGCCCAGCTCGGAGGCCCGCATGCGCGAGATCGCCAGCTGCTGCTGGGGCTGGGCGGTCCCGCCGTACGTGGCGTTGTTGGTCTGCACCGTGAGCAGGCGGGCGCCGCCGTCGACCACGGCGTCGACCACGTCGCCGTAGGCGATCTCGAAGCAGATGACGTCGCCGACGGGCACTGCCCCGATCATGAGGTTGCCCGGCTTGCTACCGGCGAGGAAGTCGCGCGGGATCCGGTCGAATCGGCCGACGTGCTGGGCCAGGAAATCGCGGAACGGGACGTACTCGCCGAACGGGACCGGGTGGTTCTTGATGTACATCTGCTGGGGCCCGGTCACCGGGTCCCAGACGATCCCCACGTTCCAGACTCCGTTCGGGTCATGGGGGGCGGTGATGACCGCGCCCACCAGGATCGGGACGCCGACAGCGCGCGCCGCCGCGGTGATCGCGTCGGCTGCCGACCGATCCGTGAAGGGGTCGATGTCGGTCGAGTTCTCGGGCCACAGGACGAACTCCGGCTGCGCGACGGTACCGGCCGCGATCGCGGCAGCGAGGTCGAGGGTCTGGGCGACGTGGTTGTCGAGGACGGCCCGGCGCACGTCCATCGCGCCGAGACCGACCTGCGGCGTGCCGCCCTGCACGACGGCGACCACTGCCGAGGCCGGTCCGCCCAACGGGTCACCGGCCGAGGGTGCCGGGATGAGTCCGGGGACGAGGACGGCCAGGGCGGCCGTCGCGAACCAGGTGACGGCCCACGCGAGCCGGCCCGCCTTGAAGTCCAGCGCGATCGTGACTATCGATGCGCCGACGAAGGCGACGGCGAAGGTCACCAGCGGGGTGCCGCCCACGGCGGCCCAGCCGGCGAAGACGGTGTCCGGCTGCCCGAAGGCGATGTTCCCCCAGGGGAAGCCGCCGAAAGGCAGCCGGCCCCGCAACGACTCGTCGAGCGTCCACACGGCGGCGACCCAGAGCGGGGCCCCCGGAAGCCGCGTGACGAGTGACGTGGACACCCCGACGAGGGCGAGCCACAGGGCCCAGAACAGCGCCAGCATGATCCACGCGTCCCAGCCGACCACGTGCATCCAGGTCAGCAGGAGTCCGAAGAAGATCACGCCGGCCAGGAAGCCCAGGCCGATCCCGCGCCGCAGGGACGACCGCCACAGGGCCGCCGTCAGCATCGCCACGGAGGCGATCGCATACGGGCCGAAGGCGACGGGGGCGAACGCCATCCACATCGTCAGGCCGGATCCCACGGCGAGGGCGGTGGCCGTGCGCAGGCCGAACAGGGCGCGAGCGGGGTCGGTCATCCGCTAGGGCTCCAGGATTCCCGCGTCGAACACGGTGCGCCCGCTCACGACCGTGCGCAGGCAGGCCGGCTCCGGCAGGTCGTCGGCCAGGCGGGGCAGCCCCGGGGTGCCACTGCGCGGATCGGTTGACCACGCCGAGAGCCGGCCGTCCGGGACCTGCACGACGACGTCGTCCACGGCCCACAGCGCGTAGTGGGCGGGGGCGCCGGGAGCCAGGACACCGGCCTCGCGATCGCCGACCGCCCGCCAGCCGGATCGGGAGTGCGCAGCGAAGGCTGCCCGGGCCGAGACCCGCTGGGCCGGGTTGTGGTGCTCGACGGCCGCCCGGACGGCACGCCAGGGCCCGATCGCCGTGACGGGCGCGTCCGAGCCGAAGGCCGTGAGCACGCCCGCGGACAGCAGGTCGGCGAGCCGGTTCATCCCGTGGGCGCGCTGCACGCCTAGCCGCTGCTCGTACATGCCACCTGGCTCCCCCCACAGGCCGTCGAACATCGGCTGCATGCTCGCCGTGATGCCCAGCCGACCCATCGTGGCGATGTGGTCGTCGGCCAGCATCTCGGCGTGCTCGAGGCGGTGGCCGAGGGCACGGATCGCCGCTGGGCCGACCAGTGCGGCCGCCGCGCAGAACCCGTCGATGACGGACTGGGCCGCGGCGTCGCCGATGACGTGGAAGCCGGCCTGCAGCCCGGCCTGCGTGGCCGCGACGACGTGGTCGGCAACCTCCTCGGCATCGAGGTACCGGGCCCCGGTGATCTCCGGAGCGTCATCGTAGGCAGTGCTCAGGCAGGCGGTGCGCGAGCCGATCGCCCCGTCGATGAACAGGTCCCCGGCGACGCCGAGCGCGCCCAGGGCCAGGGCCCGCTCGATGCCTCCGGTTGCGGACAGCTCGCCCCAGTACCCCGTGACCAGCGGACCCGGTGCCGTGGCGGACAGCTCGAGCAGCTCTCGCAGGTCCGCCTCGCTGGAGATCGTGGGACCGGCCATCTCGTGCATCGCCACGACTCCGAGGGACGCCGCGTGCGCTCGGGTGACCCGGTGCGCGTCGCGTCGCTGATCGGCTCCGATGGAGCCCAGCGCCGCCTCGCGAACGGCATGGTGAGCCTGCCGGCTCAGCGGGTCGACGCCGTGGTAGCCGGGCAGGGCGGCCAGGCCTGGGATGGACTCGGCCAGGGCGCTCGACACGACCGCCGAGTGCACGTCGATGCGCGACAGGTAGACCATGCATCCCGACGCGGCTCGGTCGATCTCCGGACGTGACGGCGCACGGTGCTCGGGCCATCGGGTCTCGTCCCAGCCATGGCCGAGGACGATGCCGCCCTGCTGGTCGCGTACCCGCCGCTCGAGCAGGTCCAGCGCCTCGCGCAGTGACGCCGTACCGGTGAGATCCAGGCCCGTCAGGGTCAGGCCGGTGCTGGTCGCGTGCACGTGGGCGTCGACGAAGCCGGGAGTGATGAGCGCGCCCCGCACGTCGATGACTCGATCGGCGCAGTCGCGGTGGGCGCGAGCCGCCGAGTCCTCGCCGAGCCAGGCGATCGTGCCACCGTCGATCAGCATGGCCGTGGAGAACGGGCTGACGGGAGAGTAGACGGTGCCGCCGTGGAGCAGGATCCGCTCGGACGACGTCCAGGAGGCAGCCGTCACGCCCGCGGCCTGCGCTGGAGTGCCCGGCCGATCACCATGCGCTGGATCTGGTTCGTGCCCTCCACGATCTGCAGGGCCTTCGCCTCTCGGAAGTAGCGCTCGACCGGGAAGTCGCAGGTGTACCCGGCGCCGCCGAGCACCTGGATGGCGTCGGTGGTCACCCTCATCGCCGCGTCGGTCGCCGCCAGCTTCGCCATGGCGGCGTGCGTGCTGAACGGCAGGCCGGCGTCCTTGAGCCGGGCCGCATCGAGGTACAGCGCTCGCGCGCCGGCGACGGCCGTGGCCATGTCGGCGAGCATGAACGACAGCCCCTGGAACTCGGCGATGGCCCGCCCGAACTGCCTGCGCTCCCCCGCGTACTCCACCGCGGCGTCGAGAGCCGCCTGCGCCAGTCCGACGGCGCACGCCGCGATGCCCAGGCGGCCCGCGTCCAGGGCGGCCAGTGCCACGGTGAAACCGGCGCCCTCGGCGCCGATGCGTCGCTCGTCGGGGACGCGGACGTCCTGGAAGAGCATCTGCGCGGTCGGCGACGAGCCGGTGCCCATCTTGCGCTCCGGGGGCGCCGAGTCGAGCCCGGGCGTGCCCGCGTCGACGAGCAGAGCGCTGATGCCCCGCGGACCGTCGTCGGACGTGCGCACCATGACCGAGTAGAAGTCGGCGTGGCCACCGTGGGTGATCCACGCCTTGGTGCCGGTGACGCGGTAGCCGCCGTCGACACGAGTCGCCCGGGTGAGGAGCGCCGCGGCATCCGAGCCCGAGTGGGGTTCGGACAGGCAGTATGCACCGAGCAGGGAGCCGCCGATCATGTCAGGCAGCCAGCGATCGCGCTGGTCGTCCGTGCCGTAGTAGGCAACAGGGAAGCACGCAAGGTAGTGCACGCTCACGCTCACGCCGACCGACAGCCAGGCTCGAGCCACCTCCTCGAGAGCCTGAAGGGTCACCTCGTACGGCTGCTCTCCGCCGCCGAAGGCTGCGTCGAACGGCAGGCCGAGGATGCCAAGGCCACCGAGGGTGCGCAGGGCGTCGCGGGGGAACGTGCCGGCTGCCTCGTCCCCCGCGGCCCGGGGTGCCAGCTCGGCCGCGGCGACGTCCTCGACCATCGACATGAGCTCGACGGACTCCGAGGTCGGCATCAGGCGCGTGACTGAGCTGCCCTTCCATGCGTGGGCCATCAGACCACCACGAGGTCGCGGGTCTGCAGGTTGGCCACGAGCACGCCGTGCTCTGTCGCGATGACGATGTCCTCGATGCGCGCGCCGTGGCGACCCTCGTCGTAGAAGCCCGGCTCGATGCTGAAGGCCATGCCCGGCTCGAGCATGAGCCCGTTTCCGGCAACGATGTAGGGCTCCTCGTGGGTCTCGAGGCCGATGCCGTGGCCCGTGCGATGGATGAACAGGTCACCCAGGCCGGCGGATCCCATGACGTCGCGGGCGGCCGCGTCAACGCTCTCGCAGGTGACGCCCGCGCGCGCCCGGTGCACGGCGGCCTGCTGCGCCTCCTGAAGTACGGCATAGCGGGCGATGAAGTCGGCGGGTGCCGAGCCCACCGCATAGGTGCGGGTGCAGTCGCTGCAGTAGCCGTCCGGCATCGTCCCGCCGATGTCGACGACGACGATGTCCCCGTGCTCGATGACCCGGTCGGACACCTCGTGATGGGGGCTCGCGCCATTGGGACCGCTCGCCACGATGACGAAGTCGACCCGGACGTGGCCGACGTCGAGGATGGCGTCGCCGATGTCGGCGCCGACCTCGCGCTCCGTCCGCCCTGCGCGCAGCAGGGACGGCACGAGGGCGTGCACCCTGTCGATGGCCGCACCCGCAGCGAGCAGCGACCGCACCTCCGCCTCGTCCTTGCGCATGCGCAGGGACGACAGGATCGGGCCGGCCAGGACTTGCTCGGTGCCGGGCATCGCATCGCGCAGCGCCAGCACCTTCTCGGCCCACATGTGGTTGTCGACCGCCACGCGTGCGGCATCGGGCACGAGCGAGCGGACGAGCGCGTAGGGGTCGTCCAGGTCTCCCCAGGGATGGATCGGCAGGCCGAGCGTGCCGACGGGGCTCGCCTGCGCCGCCAGCATCTCCAGCCGCGGGGCGACGAGCGACGGCTCGCCGGCGGCCGGCACGACCGAGGCACGTGAGCCGCTCGAGCGGGACGGCGTCATAGCCGATGACGTAGCGCAGATCGGGTCCGGGCGACACGAGGACGGCGTCGATGCCCGCGTCGCGGGCGTGCGCGCGGATGGCGCTCAGCCTTGCGGTGAACTGGCGGTCCGGCATGACTCTCCCGACGGCGTGATCGAGCTTCCGATGGCGTACGCGAGTCTATGCGGTGACCAGGATGGATCCCTCCCCTCTGGCAGACTGCCGAGATGACCCCTGCCACCCGGCCGTTGCTTGTGCTGGACTCCGCCTCCTTGTACTACCGGTCCTTCTTCGCGCTGCCCGAGTCGATGAAGGCGCCGGACGGCCGTCCGCACAACGCCGTGCGGGGCTTCCTGACGACCGTCGCCCGGTTGGTCGATGCCCATGCCGCGGCCGGGCTCGTCGCCTGCTGGGACAACGACTGGCGGCCGGCCTGGCGCGTGGACCTCATCCCCGGCTACAAGGCCCATCGGGTGGCCGGCGCCGGGGAGGCGCAGGTCGACGCGGCCGCGTCGACCGAGGCGGAGCCGGAGACCCTGGCGGTGCAGGCGCAGGCGATCGCCGACCTCCTCGAGGCGGCCGGCATCACGCGCCTGGGATTCGACGGCTACGAGGCGGACGACGTGATCGGCAGCCTCGCCGCCCAGGCGACGGCCCCGCTGATCGCGGTGTCCGGGGACCGCGACCTCGTGCAGGTCGTGGACGGGCGGAGCTCACTGCTGCTCACCGTCAACGGCGGCATGGGCAAGTGGCCGTTGCTCGACCCGGCCGGGGTGCGCGAGCGCTTCGGCGTCGATCCCGCGCGGTACGTCGATCTCGCCGTGCTGCGGGGAGACCCGTCCGATGGGCTGCCCGGAGTGCGGGGCATCGGCGCCAGGACGGCCGTGGCCATGGTCGAGGCCTTCGGGGGCATCGACGAGATCCTGGCCGCCGCCGAGCACGCGCCGGGCGTGCGGCCGATGACTCCCCGGCTGGCCGCGACCCTCCTGGAGCACCGGGAGATCGTGCTACGGGCCCGGACGGTGGCTCGCGTGGTCGGTGACCTGCCGGTCGCGGGGGTGCCCACCGCCCTGCCGATGGCTGCCGCCGACCCGGTGCGGCTCGACGCGCTGTGCCGCGAGTGGGGGGTCGGGAGGCAGATGGCGGACCTGACGGCCGCCATGCGCCATCAGACGGTGCTGGAGTAGCTCACCACTCCCCTGCTGACGAGGTCGCCCGCGGCGCGCGCCGAGTCGCGCAGCGGGTCCCTGGGATCGACGGCCTGCGCGATCTGGCCGAGGAGGTCGATGACCTGACGCATCCAGCGCACGAAGTCGCCGGCCGTGATATCGGCATGGGTCAGCACCTCGAGCAGGTTCGCCCCGCGGGCCCACCGGTACGTGGCGTCCACGATGCCGGCATCGGGCCTCCTCGTGACGTCGAGGCCGTGGCGGGTCTCCAGGTCGTGCAGCTCGGACCACAGGGACGAGAGCCGGCCCACCGCCTCGCGCACGCTGACGGTCGGCAGGGCCGGAGGCGTGTCGTCGTCATGGCCTCGGGACTCGTAGACGACGGCCGCGCACACGGCGGCGAGCTCGGCAGGGGTGAGCCTGGACCAGGAGCCGTCGAGCAGGGACTGGGCCGCAAGCAGGTCCGACTCGGTGTACAGGCGCATGAGCATGCGACCGGGATCGGTGACCTGGGCCGCGTCGCCGGCCGAGGTCAGGTATCCCAGGTCGGTGAGGACCTCGCACACGCGATCGAACCGACGGGCGATCGAGTTGGTACGACCCTCCACGCGCCGCTCGAGCTCGCGCACCTGTCGCTCGGTGCGGTGGTAGCGCTCCGCCCAGCGGGCGTGCACCTCACGGTCGGAGCAGCCATGGCAGGGATGGCGGCGCAGCTCGGCGCGCAGCTGCTGGATCTGCTGGTCCTCGAAGGAGGCCGCGCGACGGCTGCGCTGGTCGTGCGGGACCTCCGCGACGGCGGCCTCGAGGGCGGCGAGCAGCTCTCGCCTGGCCCGGCCGTCCTTGGCGACGAAGCCCTTGGGCACCTCGATACGAGTGAAGGGCTCCACCCGCTGGCTGGCGTCGGCGACCGACATCCGGCGCACGTGCCCGTCGGCGGTGAGGACCATGGGCCGCAGCTCGTCCCGGGCGGCGCGTTGGCGCCGGTGGTCCAGCACGACGGCCGGCCCGGACCGCCGTCCGGCCGGGATCCAGAAGACGTCGCCCTGGCGAAGCCACGTTGCCGGAGGCGCCCGGCGCGAAGGGACAGCCGCCCAGGCCGCCCAGGGTGCTGTCGAAATTGCGTACGCCCGCTTCGTAGGCGGCGAGCGCGTTGGCTAGCCCGAGGCCGCGCGTATTGTGAAAATGCGCTTCGATGTCGAAGTCCTCGCCGATCGCGTTGCGCACTTTGCGGAACAAGCGCTTCACCTGCTCCGGGTTGGCGTAGCCGACGGTGTCGGCCAGGCTGATGGCATCGGCTCCGGCCTCGCGCAATGCCAGTGCGACCCGCAGCACGTCGTCTTCCGCCACCACGCCCTGCAAGCGAGCAGCCGAAGGCGGTCGAGCAGGCGCCGACCAGCTGCGCTCTTGGCTTTCGCCTGTGACCGCACCAGGTCGGCCATGCGCGCGAAGTCCTCGATCGCCTGCGCCGTGGTCTTGCGCACGTTGCTCATGCTGTGCGCCTCGGACACCGAAATGGGCACGGTTATGCGGCGCGCACCGGCGGCAAGGGCGCGTTCGCAACCCTTCAAGTTCGGCACCAGCACCACCGCCGTCAGTCCGGGGACGGCATTCGCATGCGCGAGCACTTCCTCGGCGTCGATGAACTGCGGAATAAGCTTTGCCGGAACGAAGGAGCAGACCTCGATCTCGTGCACACCTGCGGCCGCTTCGGCGCTGATCCAGGCTTTCTTCGCCGCGGTCGGCATGAAACTCTTGGTATTCTGCAGCCCGTCGCGCGGGCCCACCTCGGTAATGGTCACCTCGACTGCGTTCATGCGTATCCTTGCGTTTGCGCGACTTCCGTCGCGTTCGGTCCAATTGACCAGCCGTTTCAGAATTGCCTAAACGGCTTTCGACTCAGGGGAACGTGATTGGGCATCTGCCTCGTTTGGCATGATTTTACAAGTATTCCAGGAGTCCACTCGCGCGGCCCTGGCGCGGTTGAGCATGTCGCATCGGCGCGCCGATCCACATCTGCGCGGCGATACTTGCGGCTAGCGTATAATTTCACCGCGTTGCGCTGGAAAATCGGCCGCGGCATCGGCGCTACGCGCCACCGCCCAGACGGACGCGGCGGCAGCGCCCGATCAATCCTATTCCTTCGGCTCTCATCCCATGAATGTGCTGTACGAAGAGACCGGTTCCTTCAAGGTCGGTGCCGTGCTCGCCGAAACCGACACGTCGCTGCAGGTGGAGGCTGCGCACGGCAAGCGCAGCAAGATCAAGGCTTCGAGCGTGCTGCTGCGCTTCGAGGCGCCGTTCAATTTTGGGTTTTGAATTTTGACTTTTGAATTTTGCCTTTTGATTTTCTTATTCCAAAAGACTCAAATATTCAACCGGGAATTCCACTACCATTACCTGACCCAAGGTTTGTAGTTTCACAAAGATTTTCTTTTTGGCATTTTTTAGAACGGTTCCTTCCTTGCCCATAAATACACCATGGTTTACACGAATTTTTGTAGACTCTTCAAAGCCTTCTCTGCTGATCAGCGATACTCTGGCATCTTTTTCTGCCAGATAATGTTTGATGACATCAATCTCTTCCTCTTTGATTACGGCAGGTTTTCCCAAATAGTGTACAAAGTTTAGAATGCCATCGGTTTGTAATACCGTAGTTTATTTTTCATATCGATGTGCACGAAAATATAGGATTTGAAAAGTGGCTCTTCCACAATTTTTTTTCGATCGCTCCACTGTCTTTCAATCTTGTTGAGTGGGCACCAGCTCTCAATACCTTTTTTAATCAGTACTGCATCAATCTTTTTTTCCCAACGAGGTTTGGTATATAAAGCATACCATTTCAAATCCTTCTCCATCATTCATTTCAATTCAAATAGAACGGCATCAGG
>CAVZPI010000006.1:0-42281 GCA_963777085.1 uncultured Actinomycetes bacterium
GCCCCGCCGACCCACGTCGCACGCACGTGGCCGTCGTCGTCCAGATGCACCAGATCGGCCACACATCCCGGTGCGATCCGCCCGCGATCGGCCAGGCCCAGGAACCGTGCCGGCGTCGCGCTCGCCATCGTGATCGCCGCTGCCTGATCGACGCCCAGCATCGCCACCGCGTTGCGGACCGCCTGCGCCATGTCGAGGTCCGCGCCCGCCAGCGTCCCGTCCGGCCCGCGCAACGTGCCGCCGTCCGCGACGATCTCCACCGCGCCCAGCCGGAAGTGCCGCTGGTCCCAGCCGATCGTCGGCATCGCATCGGTCACCAGCATCAGCCGCTCCGGCCCCAGCACTTTCAGCGCGACGCGCAGCGATGCGGGATCGACATGATGGCCATCGACGATGATGCCGCAGGTCAGCCCCAGGTCCAGCGCCGCGCCGACCGTGCCGGGCGCGCGCCCCTCCATCTGCGTCATCGCGTTGAACAGGTGGGTGACGCCGGTCAGCCCCTCGAAATGCGCGCGCGCCATCGCCGCATGATCGGCCATCGTGTGGCCCGCCGCCACCCGCACGCCGTTCGCGACCAGCACGGCGATCGCCCCCGGCGGCGCGGTCTCGGGCGCCAGCGTCACCAGCGTCACCCCGCTTTTCAGCGACGACAGCAAATCGATCGCGGCGGCGTCCAGCGTCCCGAACTTGCTCGCATCGTGGATGCCGCGCTTGTCGGGGTTCAGGAACGGCCCCTCCAGATGGATGCCCAGCACGCCGGCGATGCCCGCCTCGATCGCGGCATCGACGGCGGCGATGGCGCGGGCGATCACCGCGCGATCGTCGCTGATCAGGGTCGGCAGCCACCCGGTGGTGCCGAACCGCCGGTGTGCCGCACCGATCGTCGCGATCCCGGTGACGCTCGGGTCGTCGTTGAACAACACGCCGCCGCCGCCGTTCACCTGCGTGTCGATGAAGCCGGGAACCAGCGCCCCGCCATCCAGCGTGCAGACGCGCGCGTCCACCGGCACCGCGTCCGCGGCGACGATGCCGACGATCCTGCCGTCGTCGATCAGCACCGCATGATCGTCGCGCCAGCCCGCATCGCTCAGGATGCGCGCACCCGTGATCGCCTGGCGGGTCATCGCGTGCGGGTGACCTTGGACAGCAACGGTGGCCGGTCGGGGTCATGGCCGCGCGCGACGGCGATCGTGTTGATCGGTGCGATAGACGCTGGCCAGCATCGCGATCGGCGCGACCGCCGGGTGCAGGCCCGGCACGAGGGGCAGGGCCTCGCTGCCCGCGATCAGCACCGGGGCACCTTGCGATGCGAAGCGTTCGGCCAGCGCGTCGATGCCGTCCGCGCCCGCATCGGCGGGCGGCAGGACCAGCGCCGGAAAGTCCGGCCCGACCAGCGCCATCGGCCCGTGCGCGACCTCGGCGATGCTGAACGCCTCGGCGTGGATGCCGCTCGTCTCCTTGAACTTCAGCGCGGTTTCCTGCGCGATGCCCAGCGTCGGCCCGCGCCCCAGGACATACAGGTTCTCGACCCGCGCCAGCATGGCCGCGGCGGCGCTCCACGGCGCGCCCCAGCTTTGCGACAGCGCATCGGGCAGGGTGGCAAGGGCGGTGTCCAGCACCGGGTCGTCGCGCCACGCCGCCACCAGCGCGGCGATGGCCGACAGGGTGGCGATACAGCTCTTGGTCGCGGCCACGCTCGTCTCCGGCCCGGCGTGCAGCGGCACGGCGACCTCGGCGATCTCGGCCAGCGGCGACGTCATGTCGTTGACCAGCGCGATGACCAGCGCCCCCGCCGCCCGCGCGGCCTGGGCCGACGCCAGCAGGTCGGGGCTGCGGCCCGATTGCGACAGGACCAGGAACGGCGCGCCGCGCGTGTGGGTCAGGCGGTCGCCATAGATCGACGCGACCGACGGCGATTGCGAGACGGTGGGCAGGCCCAGCCGCGTCTCGAACAGCGCCTTGGCATAGGTTGCGGCATGGTCCGAACTGCCGCGCGCGCAGGTAAAGGCAACGGTCGGCGACAGCGCGCGCAACCGCCTTGCCAGCGTCGCGACCAGCGTGGCGTTGGCCGCCCGCTGGCGCGCGACCACCGCCGCCGCCTCCGCCGCCTCGGCGAACATCCGCGTATCCTCGGCCCTCACAGCTTCACCACCCATCCCCGTTTCGCCAGATGATGCGTCGTCCACAGGCACGCCGCGGTGACGACGGCGGCATAGGCCAGAGAGGCGAATGCCTGGCTCGGCCCGATCGCGGCGAACGGCGCGAATGTCGCGTCCCACACCCGCCCGCCATCGGGCAGCTTGCGGACCAGAATCGCCAGCACCAGCATATGGACGATATACAGCGTCAGCGCCGCCTGTCCCGCCGCAACCAGCACGCGCGGCATGGAAATCGGCATCCGGCGCATCCCGTGCCACAGGGCAAGGCCCAGCCCGGCGGTCAACAGCGCGAACCCCGGCGTCCACAGCGCCTTGTTCAGCGGGACGATCAGCGCGCCGATGCCCCCGGCGACACCCAGCGCGATCGCGATGCCCAGCGGGTCGCGCGTCGATGTTCGCAGCCACCGCATCGTCGCCACCCCGATCAGCACGCTGGCGGTCGCCGACAGGGTGGAGAGCACGCCCTCCGGGTCCCAGGTCGTGCGATAGATGCGACCGGGCAGCAGCGCGCGGTCCAGCCAGCCGGCCATCCCTTCGCCGGGCGCAAGGCTCGCCTGTACCGCGCCCGGCGCAGGCAAGGTCAGCAGCACCAGATGCGCCGTCATCAGCACGGCGGCGGCAAGGGCAGGGGCGCGCCATCCCCCGAACGTCCGCGCGAACAGCGCCGCCGCCAGATAGACGATGCCGATCCGTTGCAGCACGCCCATCCAGCGGATCTGTTCCGGCTCGAACCGCGGACGGATCAGCAGCGCCAGCACCACGCCGATCGCGAACAGCAACGCCGCGCGCCGCACGATCCGCAGCGCAGGCACCGCCCGCCCGTCGATCGCCAGCGGGATCGACAGCCCGACGATCAGCAGGAACCACGGGAACACCAGGTCGGCCGGCGTCATCCCGTGCCATTCGGCATGGGTCAGCCACGCATAGGCGGCGGGCGGCGCGCCCTGCACGTTGACCAGGATCATCGCGACGACGGTCAGCCCGCGAAACGCATCCAGTGACGAGTCCCGCCCTACCGTCACCGGACTTGATCCGGGGTCCAGGGTTGCAAGCCATATCGCCTGTGGCTCTGGATGCCGGATCACGTCCGGCATGACGAGCGGCGGGCGGCTCGCTCATCCCCCACGCTCCAGCGCGTCGCGCAAGATGCCTCCGTTCGCCGTCAGCCGCGCCGTCGCTTCGTCGGCGGACAATCCGCCCGCGATCAACACCGCCGCCTTGATGTCGCGGTCCCCCGCCGCCGCCAGTGCCGTCCGGGCCTGCGCCTCCTCCACCCCGGCCAGTCGCGCCACCATCCGCACTGCGCGCGCGTGCAGCTTGTCGTTCGACACGACCATGTCGACCATCAGCCCGTCGTGCACCCGTCCCAGCCGCAGCATGATCGCGGTGGTCAGCAGGTTCAGCACGATCTTCTGCGCGGTGCCCGCCTTCATCCGCGTCGATCCGGCGATCACCTCGGTGCCGGTCGCGATGACGATGCCGTGGTGCGCGGCGGCGGGCAGGGGGGTGTCGGGGTTGTTGGCGATGCCGATGGTCAGCGCGCCCGCCGCGCGCGCCGTCTCGACCGCGGCGATCGTATAGGGCGTGCGCCCACTCGCCGCGACGCCGACCACCACGTCCGCCGGGGTCAGCGCAAGGGCGGTCGCCTGCGCGCGCGCGGCCGGGCCGTCGTCCGCGCTTTGCTCCTGGTGCTCTACCAATTGAGCTACGACCCTTCGAAGGTCCGGCCGTCCGCCCGAGGGCAGGCTGACGCCGACCTAGTTCGCCGAGGAGTCTACGGTCCGCCCTTGCGCGGGGTCCAATCCGGCCCCTGCCGCGCACGGTCCCGGCGCTCCCGACGGGCTGAAAGGATGCCCCCATGACTTCACGCGTCTCACGCCGGATCGCCGCCATCGCCGAGTCGGCCACCCTCGCCGTCGATGCCAAGGCCAAGGCCCTGAAGGCCGCCGGTCGCCCGTCATCGGGTTCGGAGCGGGCGAGCCGGACTTCCCGACCCCGGACTACATCGTGGCAGGCCGCGATCGCCGCCTGTGCCGGATCCGCGCTGGCACCGCTACACCCCCGCGGGCGGCCTCCCGACGCTGAAGGAGGCCATCGCCGCAAAGACGCTCCGCGACTCCGGGCTCGCCGTCGCCGGCCAGCCGTGTCCTCGTCACCAACGGCGGCAAGCAGGCCCTGTACAACGCCTTCGCCGCACTGCTCGATCCGGGCGACGAGGTGCTGCTGCCCGCGCCCTACTGGACCACCTACCCCGAGTCGATCCGACTCGCCGGTGGAGTCCCGGTCGAGGTCCCCACCGACGAGACCTCCGGCTACCGCGCCACCGTCGAGCAGCTCGAGGCCGCGCGCACCGAGCGCACCAAGGTCCTCGTCTTCGTCTCCCCGTCCAACCCCACCGGAGCGGTGTACCCGCCGTCGGAGGTCAAGGCCATCGGCGAATGGGCGCTGGCGAGCGGACTGTGGGTCGTCACCGACGAGATCTACGAGCACCTGGTCTATGGCGATGCCGAGTTCTCCTCCATGCCGGTGCTGGTCCCGGAACTGATCGACCGGTGCGTAGTCGTCAACGGCGTCGCGAAGACGTACGCCATGACGGGCTGGCGCGTGGGCTGGATGATCGGGCCGGACGACATCGTCCAGGCGGCCACCAACCTGCAGTCGCATGCCACGTCGAATGTGGCCAACGTGTCGCAGATGGCCGCACTGGCCGCCGTGACCGGCGATCTGTCGGCGGTCGACGAGATGCGGGTGGCGTTCGATCGGCGCCGCACCCTCATGGCCGGCATGCTCGACGCCATCCCCGGCGTGGCCTGCCCGCTCCCCGAGGGCGCCTTCTACGTGTACCCGTCGGTCAGGGGCCTCATGGGTCGCACGCTGCGCGGCGCCGAGATCTCCTCATCGGCGCAGCTCGCGGGGCTGATCCTCGACGAGGCCGAGGTCGCGGTGGTTCCCGGCGAGGCATTCGGCACCCCCGGCTACCTGCGGCTGTCATACGCCACGTCCGACGCGGACATCACCGAGGGAGTCCACCGGATCGCGGCACTGCTCGCCGAGGCCCAGTAGCCTCCGTCACTTGGCGCCGAAGGCCGCCCGCCAGATGCCGACGTCCGCCTGGTCGATGTCCTGCCCGGAGAACCCGAAGCCCAGCAGCGAGTCGCCCACGGCGAGGATCCTGCTCACGTCCAGCGCCGTGCCGTTGCCGGGCAGCGTCGCCGTGGGCATGAGCTGCCCGCCGTCGAGGTTCCAGAACTGCGCATCGGGCATCGGGTAGCTGCCGTCGGCGCTGCCCCAGGCGACGAGCTGGTCCTGGTTCCACAGGATCCCGTCGACGAACTCGCCGGTCGTGCCGGCACCGTCGATCTCGAGGGCCTCCGCGCTGACCGGGCTCATGTCGTGGCCGGGGACCTTGAGCCAGAGCGCCGACACCCTGCCGTGGTCCTCGGAGAGCTCGGTCCAGCCGAGCATGCCGGCCGAACCGTCGGCCGAGAAGACGATCCGGGTGGCGCCCTGGTCGTAGTCGGTGGTCAGGCCCTTGACACCCATCCGGGTGAACGAGCGGCCCTCGTCGGTGGACCGCAGCCACATCGCGTCGTACTGCGTGATGAGGTCGCCCTCGGACACCTGCCCGATCACGTTCCAGGATCCGTCGGGCGCGATGACCAATTCCTTGACGACCATGTCCACGACGCCCGCCACGGCGATGACCTGCCTGGTCCAGGACCGGCCCCTGTCGGAGGACCGCCACAGGACCCCGACCGGGTGCTGCTTTCCCATGTCGTCCGGCTTGCCGGCGACGTAGCCGGCAATGACCCATGTCCCGCCCACGCTCACGATGTCCTGCAGCTGCACGCCGCGACCGCGGAACTGCCTCGGCAGGTCGACGGGCGCCGGGCACGAAGCCGGGAGCGGGTGCGATGGCCATGAAGGCATGGCTTGCGGTGCCGTTGGGGCCCTCTACCTGGTTGGAGCCGACGATGACGGCCGTCTCGGGGTCCAGGAGGATGCCCTCGGGGAACGTGCTGCCGGGGTCCGCGACGACGCCGCCCCACTGCCAGGTCGTGCCCGAGTCGGTGGAGAACACCAGGCCCGCGTCGAAGTTGCCCACGGTGTCCTCGGTCAGCACGCTGGCCACGACCGTGGAGCCGTCGGCCGCCGAGTCGAAGGCGGTCTGCGCGCCGGGCCGCTCGAGGCCGGCAGTGACGAGCGACCAGTCCGAGCCGGTGGGCAGGCTCGTCGCGGGCGGGCCGGCGGCGGTGGCGGACGCCGCCGCGCTGGGCCCCGTGCTCGGTGGAGCAGACGGCGAGACCGTACCCGTGGAGGCTGCGAAGGACGGCAGGGCGGTCGGCGCCGCGGAAGGCTGGGCCTCATCGCTCGCGGCGCCCGACGAGCAGCCACTGAGCAGGATGACGGCGACGGCCATGGGGACGGCCTTGTGCATGGAGCACACTCCGGATCGACACGCTAGGCGACGCGGGGTGCGCCCGGGACCCGAAAACGTCACGGGAACTCGGGACCAACGCCCTACAACGCGCACCCTACGAGGCCGACCTCCGGCCGGAGCTCGATGCGGAACCGCTCGAGAACCCGGGCGCGGATGTCACGGGCGAGCTCCAGGACGTCGGCGGCCGACGCGCCGCCGGCGTTCGTGAGCGCCAGCGTGTGCTTCGAGGACACGCGGGCGCCCGAGCCGGGCCTGGCCCGATGGCCCGGCATCACCCCGGACTGCTCGATCAGCCAGGCGGCGCTCAGCTTCACGCCGAGCGACGACGGGTACCTCGGGCAGTCGGGCGGGACCGTCTCGGCGACCGTCTGGTCGACCACGGGGTTCGTGAAGAAGGACCCAGCGCTCCAGGTGTCGTGATCGGCGTCGTCGAGGACCATGCCCTTTCGCCGTCTGAGCCGGAGCACCGCGGCCCGCACGTCCTGCACGTCGGCCTCGTCGCCGATCGCAACCCCCAGCGACCGGGCCAGCTCGGCGTACCGGACGACTCCCGTGCGGCGGGCCATGAGGCGCATCGTCACCGAGAGCACGAGCCACCGGTCCGGCTCCTGCTTGAACGCGCTCGTGCGGTACTCGAACCGGCAGGCCTCATGGCCCATCTCCTGGGTGCGCCCGGTGAGCCGGTCCCAGGCGCGCACCCCTGTGATGACCTGGGAGACCTCCTGGCCGTAGGCCCCGACGTTCTGCGACCGGAGTGGCCCCGACGAGCCCGGGAATGCCGGACAGCGCCTCGATCCCCGACCAGCCCCCGCTCGACCGCGTGTGCGACCACGTCGGTCCCAGGGCTCCCCCGCCGATGACCGTGAGCCCCACGGACGGGCATCGGTCCGGCAGCTCGGCCACTGCCCCGCACGGCCATCTGGAGCACCGTCCCGGGAAGCCGTAGTCCGCCACGAGGATGTTGCTGCCGCCGCCGAGGATCAGGAGCGGCTCGCCGACGGCATCGCAGCGATCGCACGGCCTCGACGGCCTGTCGCTCGGTTCGGCCACGATCCAGCCGTACCGGCGGGCCCGCCGACACGCAGCGTCGTCCGCTCGGCGAGAGCAGGCGGGCCGGGGCACGCGCCAACCCTAGGCGTCGGTGCCGCAGGGCCGGGAGGGGATCAGGCGAGGCGGACGCGGGCCTGCGCCTTGCCCAGGACGGTGGCGCCACCGCTGGCCGCCGTTATGCGACACCAGGACGGTTCGGTCCTCGGTCTTGGCGGTCACCTCGGCGGTCACGTCGATCGTGGCGCCCCGGGTCGTCGTCAGGGCACGACGACCGGACGGGTGAAGCGCACGCCGTACTCGACGACGGCGCCGGGATCCCCGACCCAGTCGGTGACCACCCGTACCGCCAGCGGCCATCGTGAGCATGCCGTGTGCGATGACGTTCGGCAGCCCGACCGACGCGGCGACCCGCTCGTTCCAGTGGATGACGTTGAAGTCGCCGGAGGCGCCGGCGTAGCGCACCAGGTCGGCTCGCTGATCAGGCGAAGGACTGCGGCGGCAGCTCGGTGCCGACCTCGACGTCGTCCCGCGCACGCGCGCGACCATGCTACGCCTCCTGCGCCGCGCGCGAGACGAGCAGGGACGTGCGCGGTGGCGACGTGCTCGCCTCGACGGTGGCGAGACGTCGCCGCGGGTCGTGATCATGTCGTTGCCGGCCATCGTCCGGATGCTCTCGATGGTGGTGGCGACGATCAGCTCGTCGCCGGCGACGATCGGCCGGTCGTAGGAGAAGCGCTGCTCGCCGTGCACGACCCGGGTGTAGTCGAGGCCGAGCTCGGGGTCGAAGATGACCGACTCGCTGGCCCGCATGGACAGCACGATCGGCGAAGGTCGGGCGGCGCCACGAGGTCGGGGTAGCCCAGCGCCCGGGCCGCGCCGACGTCGAGGTACGCCGGGTTGCGGTCGCCGACGGCCACCGCGAACTCACGGATCTTCTCTCGACCGACCAGGTAGGCCGCGCCGGACGCATACGCCCGCCCGACGAACTCAGGATTCAGGGCCATGCAGCGATGCCGACGAGGGTCCCGCGGACCCGGACTAGCGGGTTTCCTTGTGGTTGGTGTGCATGCCGCAGTTCGGGCAGAACTTCTTCCGCTCGAGCCGGTCTGGGTCGTTGCGGCGGTTCTTCTTGGTGATGTAGTTACGGTGCTTGCACTCCTCGCACGCCATCGTGATCTTCGGTCGAATGTCGGTAGCCTTGGCCACTGGTCTTCCTCTTTCGTGTGGTCTCGGCAAGAGTGACTTGCCAAGCACTTCGGTCGTGCGATGTGTCGTGCATTCGAGCCAGTAGCGGAGGCCGGACTTGAACCGGCGACACAGCGATTATGAGCCGCTTGCTCTACCAACTGAGCTACCCCGCCGTGCAGTGGGACAGCCTTCACCCCACCGAGCCCCTTCCGGGAATCGGACCCGGTACCTCGCCCTTACCAAGGGAGCGCTCTACCAATGAGCTAAAGGGGCGCAAAGCCCCGCAAGCGTACACAAGCGCCGGTGCGGGTGTGAAATCGAGGCCGGTCGGGCGGGGAGGGACGAAAGGCGATTGACTAGCCGCATGCCCGATGCCCCGCGGTGGAGCGCCGCCGACATGCCCGACATGACCGGACGCACCGCCATCGTGACGGGGGCCAACTCGGGCCTCGGGCTGCGCACGACCGGCGCGCTGGCGGCGCACGGGGCGGACGTGACCCTCGCCGTGCGCAGCCTCGAACGCGGGGCGGCCGCCGTCGAGCAGATCCGCGGCCGGACGCCCGGGGCGCAGGTACGCGTCCGGCGGCTGGACCTCGCCGACCTGGCCTCCGTGCACGACTTCGCGCAGTCCTGGTCCGAGGAGTTCGACGGTGGACTGGACCTGCTGGTCAACAACGCGGGGATCATGGCCATCCCACGCCGCACCACGGCCGACGGATTCGAGATGCAGCTCGGCACCAACCATCTCGGGCACTTCGCCCTTACGGGCCTGCTGCTGCCCGCCCTCGTCGCCCGGCCCCGCTCCCGTGTGGTCACGGTGTCGTCGCAGGCCCACCGGATGGGCTCGATGCACTTCGACGACCTCATGGGCGAGAGGTCCTACCGGTCATGGGGCGCCTACGGACAGAGCAAGCTCGCCAATCTGCTCTTCACGGCCGAGCTGCAACGACGCCTCGACGCGGGCGGCATCGCGACCCTGTCCATGGCGGCCCACCCCGGCTACGCGGCGACCAACCTGCAGTCGGTGGGCCCCGCGACGAGCGGCCGGTCGTGGCTCCGGCGGCCGGCGGACCTCGCGGCCCGCCTTCTCGCGCAGAGCGCGGAGATGGGCGCCCTGCCCACGCTCTTCGCGGCCACCGCGGCCGGCCTTCCCGGCAACTCGTACGCGGGGCCCGATGGTTTCATGGAGCGGCAGGGCCACCCTCGCCTCGTCGATCGGAGCAAGGCCGCCAAGAGCACCTCGGACGCCCACCGGCTCTGGGACGTCAGCGAGCGACTGACCGGCGTGACCTACCCCTTGGAGGCCCTGTGACCAGTCTCACGCCCACTGACGCCCGCGCGGCCCGGCCGGCCTGGCGGATGCCGGCCGAGTGGGAGCCGCACGAGCGCACGTGGATGGCCTGGCCGTCGTCCGGCTACGCCCTCGGGGAGGCGCCCGACGAGGCGAGGGCGGCCTGGGCGGCCGTGGCGCACGCGGTCGCCCGGTTCGAGCCGGTGACGGTGGTCGTCGACCCGTCCGACGTCGAGACCGCCCGCGCCTGGCTCGCGGCAGGGATCCAGATCGTGACGGCGCCGCTCGACGACGCCTGGATGCGCGACATCGGGCCCACCTTCGTGCTCGGCCCCGCCGGTGAGGTCACCGGTATCGACTGGGTCTTCAACGGCTGGGGCGCCCAGGAGTGGGCGACGTGGGCCAGCGACTCGGCGGTCGCCGCCCTCGTCTGCCGGGAGGCGCGGACCCCGATCGTGCCCTCGCCCATGGTCAACGAGGGCGGCGGGTTCCACGTCAACGGCGCGGGAGCGATCCTCCTGACGCGGACCGTGCAGCTCGGCGATGGCCGCAACGCCGACTGGACCGAGGACCGGGTCGAGGACGAGCTGCGCCGCACGCTGGGCGTCGACCGGTTCATCTGGCTCGAGCGCGGCCTGGCCCGCGACTACGAGAAATTCGGCACGCGCGGCCACGTCGACATCGTGGCCTGCTTCGCCGACGCCGGCACCGTGCTCGTGCACGACCAACGCGACCCCGCGCATCCCGACTTCGCCGTGAGCGCCGAGGTGCGCGCCCTGCTGGAGTCGCAGGGTGACCTGCGCGTGATCGCCGTGCCCGCCCCCGACGTGCTCCGCGACGACGAGGGCTGGGTGGACTACAGCTACATCAACCACTACCTCGTCAATGGCGGCGTGATCCTGTGCGCCTTCGACGACCCCGGGGACGAGCGCGCGGCAGCCATCCTCCGCGATGCCTACCCCGGTCGCGAGATCGTCCTCGTCGATGCCCGCCCGATCTTCGCCCGCGGGGGTGGCATCCACTGCATCACGCAGCAGCAGCCCGTCAGCGCGTAGTGCGGGCCCGCCGGAGGTTGTCCGCATGCAGCGAGGCGTTCTCCGGATCCAGGACCCTGGGGTCGTCGCTGGGCCGGTCGGCGAGCAGGTCGTCGAGGTAGCGCATGTCCGCGTCGAAGCGGGCCAGCGGCGCATCCGTCACGGATCCGTGCCCGGGGACCAGCAGCCGGGCTCGACCGACCACGTCGCGAAGCCGGTCCAGCCCGGCAAGGTAGCCGTCGAGGGTGGCATCCTGGCGCGCGGGCATCGGCAGCTCGACGTCGCTGAGCATGTCGCCGCACAGCAGCAGGCCGTGCTGCTCGACGAGCAGCGCGAGGTGGTCGGGGGCGTGCGCATGGTGGACGACGCACTCGGCCCGTGGGCCGGCCCAGGGCAGCTCGCCGCCCGGCAGCGGAACCAGCCGACCCGCCACGTCGATGAGGTCGGGGGTGAGGTATTCGGCGAGCGGGGCGATCAGCTCGTCGCGGTGGCCCGCGAGCCGGGTCGACGTGCCCCGCGTGGCGAACCTGGGCACGTCGCCGAGCCCCGGATGCCACATGACATGGTCGTAGTGCTCGTGCGTGGCCAGCCCGGCGACGCAGCGGACGCCGAGAGCGGCAAGGTCCGACGGGATGGCCGCCAGCTCGTCGGGGTCCCAGGCCGGGTCGACGACAACCGCGCCGCCCTGGCCGTCGAGCAGTGCCGTCGACGTCGTGGCATACCTGCGCGAGGTGGCCACCCACGCTCCCGGGCACACCTCGACCAGTCGGGATGTCATCGTCGAACGCTATCGCCACCGGCCTGACGTGGCCCCGAAGGCCGGAAGGGCCACCCCCTCGGGGTGGCCCTTCCGGTGCGCGTGGCAGGTGAAGGATTCGAACCTTCGAAGGCTAAGCCGACGGATTTACAGTCCGCTCCCATTGGCCACTCGGGCAACCTGCCATGTTGCTCGGAAAACAATACACAGGCCGCCGCCACGTGGTGAGGTGGCCGTCTCCGTGGACGAAGAGAGGCCTCCAGATGCTCGATCCGCGACACGCGATCCTGTTCGAGCAGGTCCCCGTCGGACCCAAGGTCCTGCCCAATCGGTTCTACCAGGTTCCGCACGCCTCGGGCTTCGGATCCGCCAAGCCGCGCAGCCAGGCGGCCTTCCGTGCGGTGAAGGCCGAGGGCGGCTGGGGCGGGGTGTGCATCGAGTACTCGCCGGTGTCGGCCGATGCCGAGGAGGCGCCGTACATCGCCGCCTACCTGCGCGACGAGCGCGATGCGGAGGCGCTGCGGATGACCGTCGACGCGGTGCACGCGTACGGCTCGCTCGTGGGGATCGAGCTCTACCACGGCGGGAACTCCAGCAAGAACATCGACAGCCGTCACACGCGCATCGCGCCGAGCCAGTTCGCGGCGGGGATCTCGCTCGGCTCGATGGCCCGCGAGATGACCCTCGACGACATCGCCAGGGTGCAGCGGGACTTCGTCGAGGCGGCCCGTCGGGCGCGCGACATCGGTGCCGACATCGTCTACGTGTACGGGGCGCACGGCTACCTGATGACCCAGTTCCTGTCCACGTTCAGCAACCGTCGCCGTGATGGCTACGGCGGCGGGCTGAAGGGCAGGGCACGATTCCAGCTCGAGACCCTCGAGAGCGTCCGAGCCGCCATCGGCTCCGACTGCGCGGTGGCCGTGCGGATCTGCATCGACGGTCGCGACCGGATCCCCGGGATCCACGTCGACGACATGCTCTCGTTCGTGGAGCTGATCGACCCAGTGGTCGACCTCTTCGACGTCACCGTGGGCTCGTGGCCGGAGGACTCCGGCACCTCCCGCTACTACCCCGAAGGGCACGAACTCCCGTGGACCAGCCGCGTGCGCGAGGCCACTGCCAAGCCGATCGTCGGCGTTGGCAGGTACACCAACCCCGACCAGATGGCGGCTGTGATCAGGTCCGGGGCGTTCGACCTGATCGGCGCCGCCCGGCCGGCGATCGCGGACCCCTTCCTGCCCCGCAAGATCGCCGAGGGCCGCCTCGGCGACATCCGCGAGTGCACCGGCTCGAACGTCTGCATCCTGCGCGAGGAGGGGTTCGGGCACATCGGCTGCATCCAGAACGCCACCGCAGGCGAGGAGTTCCGGCGCGGCTGGCACCCCGAGTCCGTGCCGCCCGCCACGGACCCCCACAGGGCAGTCCTCGTGGTCGGAGCAGGGCCTGCCGGCATGGAGTGCGCTCATCGTCCTGGGGCGGCGCGGCTTCGAGGCGGTCCACCTCGTGGAGGCCGACCGATGCCATCGGCGGCCGGATGCGGTGGACCAGGCGCCTGCCGACGCTCGGCGACTGGGGCCGCATCGCCGACTGGCGGGCGACCCAGCTGGAGCAGCTGGCGAACGTCGAGGTCATCACCGGGCGCATGCTGACCAGCGCGGACGTCCTCGACTACGGGGCGAGCATCGTGGTCGTGGCGACCGGCAGCTCCTGGTCCGACGACGGTGCGCAGCCCGGCCACGTCGAGCCGATCGCCGGGATCGAACGGGCGCTGACCCCCGAGCTGCATCATGGCCGGTCACCGACCCGCCGGGCCCCGCGTCGCCGTCTACGACTGCGAGGGCTACTACGTCGCGGCCGGCATCGCGGAGCTGCTCGCGACGCAGGGATACGAGGTCCACCTCGTCACGACCCACCCCGTGGTCTCGCCGCTGTCCGACGGAACCCTCGAGGGATCGATGCTCCGGCAGCACCTGCACGACATCGGCGTCACCATGCACGCGGGCGTCACGGTGACCGAGCGGCACCCCGGTCGACTCGCCGGCCGGACGCAGTTCGCAGACGCCTTCGACCTCGACGTCGACGACCTCGTGCTGGTCACCCACCAGGTGCCCAGGGACGGCCTCTACCGCCAGCTCACGGCGGACCCCGCGGGGCTGGTCGCCGCCGGCATCGACGCCGTCCACCTCGATCGGCGACGCCATGGCACCACGCTGGATCTCGGAGTGCGTCTTCGACGGGCACCGACTCGCGCGCGAGATCGACGGCCCGGATCCGGCGTTCCCCCTGCCGCTCCTGCGTGACGGGCCGGCGTGACCCCGCCGAGCACGGCAGCCGCACCTGACACAATGGCGGCACACGCGAGGAGGACTCATGGCTGACAGCAGCTTCGACATCGTCTCCAAGGTCGATCGGCAGGAGGCGGACAACGCCCTCAACCAGGCCGCCAAGGAGCTTGCCCAGCGCTTCGACTTCAAGAACACGGGCACGTCGATCGAGTGGAAGGGCGAGCTCGCCGTCGAGATCACGTCCGGCACCGAGGAGCGCGCGGTCGCCGCACTCGACGTGTTCCGTGACAAGATCATCAAGCGCGGGCTGAGCCTGAAGTCCTTCGAGGCGGACGAGCCCCGCTCGTCCGGCAAGGAGTACAAGATCGCGGGGACCTTCAAGGCCGGCATCTCGCAGGAGCAGGCGAAGAAGCTCGGCAAGCTGATCCGCGACGAGGGGCCCAAGAGCGTCAAGGCGCAGGTCATGGGCGACGAGCTGCGCGTGACAAGCAAGAGCCGCGACGACCTGCAGGCCGTGCAGGCCCTGGTGAAGGCCGCGGACCTCGACTTCGCGGTGCAGTTCGACAACTACCGCTGATCTGGCTTCAGTCGGCGATCGGCAGGGTGGCCAGGTCGCCCTCGATCACGCCGCGGTCGTCGTCGTCGAGATCGACGGCCACGCCGTAGGACAGATTCCGCTCGACGCGGGCCGCCGCCATGTCGCCGCGAACCGCGTGCGCGCGGGCCAGGGCCTCGTGGGCGGACGCGGCGACGAAGGCGTCGATCCCGTTCTCCTCGCACAGGTCGAGGCAACGCTGGGCGTGGTATAGGGACTGGTCGCCACGCCCGAGGACCGCGTAGACCCGGCTGCACTGCCACTCCCCCACGGCCCACTGCTCGGGCCCGCCGACGCTGCTCCAGTGCCACCGACTCGCGTGGGCGGCATGCATCATCGCGTCGTCCTGGGCGGCCGTGCGGTCGGCCAGGTCGAGCATGCTCCAGACGTGGTTGAACAGGTCGGTGGCGAGGGCGCGCTCGGCCAGCGGGTCCAGTGGGTCCGGACGCCGCACGCGCGGCTCGGCTGCTGCGAGGTCAGGTGTGTCGCCGTCCGTCATGTCTCATCCACTCCTCGTGCCTCGGGTCGATCCGGCGGGAGCCACCCTGCCAGTCGGTCGGCATCGTGCACCAGGCCGCGCCGATCGGCGGCGCTGTAGTCGAAGTCGGGACGCCACTCGAGCGCGTCGAAGGGGCAGACGTCGACGCAGATGCCGCAGAACATGCACAGCCCGTAGTCGATCTCGAACTCGTCGAGGACGTTGACGGTCCTCGGCCGCCGCGCACCCGGCTCGCCGACCTGCTCGGCATGGCTCGAGAGCCTGATGCACCACGTCGGGCACTGGCGTACGCACAGCATGCAGGACGTGCAGGCGGCCGGGATCAGCGCGATCACGCCTCGCGCCGGCACGTGGTCGGTCATCAACCGGCTCCGGGGAACGGCGTCTCGACCCGGGCGGCCAGCACCGAGGACTTGAGCAGGGGTGGCTCGGCGGTCGGCTCGCGCAGGAGCAGCGGGCGAGGGTCGGGGTGGCCGATGAACGTCACGCCGAACATCTCAGCCACCTCGCGCTCGTGCCAGTCGGCCCCGGGGAACAACGGCGTCACGCTGTCGATCGCGCCGTGGGGCGAGACGACGCTGGTGGTCACGAGCACGTGGGCGCGGGTATCCGGGTCGAGGAGGTGCACGACCAGCTCGAGGCGCTCGAGCCGGTCGATGGCTGTCAGGTAGTCCAGGAATCGGTAGCCCTCGTCCCGCAGGCCGGCGAGCGTGGCCGACCAGGCGTCCATGTCGACGCGCATCATGATCGCGCCACGTCGACGTGCATCATGATCGCGACTCGTCGGCCAGCGACAGCACGGCCGCGACCAGCGCCTCAGGCCGAGGCGGGCAGCCGGGCACGTATCGGTCCACCGGGATCAGCCGATCCGCCCCCGTCACGACGGTCGGGGCGTCCCAGTAGGGACCGCCCGTGCACGCGCAGGCACCCAGGGCCAGCACCGACACCGGTCCGGGCACGTCCTCCAATGACCTCCGCACGGCAGGGGCAAGGGCCTGCGTGACCGTCCCGGCCAGGATCAGGACGGTGTGCTCCGACGCCTGCGGCGACTCGACGTCGTCGGCCACGAGGAGCCCTCGCTGCATCGCCGCGTCGACCTCCAGAGAGCAGCAGGCCAGGCCGAGGTTGGACAGGACGACCCGGACGTCCGGACGGTCGGCCAGCCGGTACGCGGCTCCCGCGGTCATCGCTCCCGTCGTCACGTCCTCCACCCTAATCCGGCAAATGGGGCGACGGTCCCAGCCCCACGACACGTCCGTTCGAACCGCGCTGGGACACGCTGCCCCGCTGCTCGCCAAGCCGGGCCTCAGGAGCACAATGCGATACTGAAGTCGTCTGCAGAATCCGTTGCATCCACTCGTCGGCAGCGCTGTCGATGTCGAGAAGCCATCCCGGGTTAGGGGAGATCGTGGCCAAGCAGGTCGTGCAGGTCAACAGGGTTGTCATCCGTTTCGCCGGAGACTCCGGCGATGGCATGCAGATGACGGGCGACCGGTTCACGTCGCAGACGGGCGGGCTGCGGGAACGACCTGTCGACGCTGCCCGACTTCCCGGCCGAGATCCGGGCGCCAGCAGGAACCATCGGCGGGGTCTCGGCCTTCCAGCTCGCACTTCGCCGACCACGACATCACGACGCCCGGCGACGCACCCAACGTGCTGGTGGCCATGAATCCAGCGGCCCTGAAGGCGAACGTCAGGGACCTGCCGCGCGGCGCGGACATCATCGTCAACACCGACGAGTTCACCAAGAGGGCCCTGGAGAAGGTCGGCTACGAGGCCAACCCGCTCGAGGACGGCTCGCTCGACCCGTACGTCGTCCACGCGATCGCGCTGACCTCGCAGACGGTCGAGGCCCTGAAGTCCTTCGACATCAGCAAGAAGGACGCCGAGCGCGCGAAGAACATGTACGCGCTCGGCCTGCTGTCCTGGCTGTACTCCCGCGGAGCGGACGGCACCCGGCGCTTCCTGCAGAAGAAGTTCGCCGCCAAGCCGGAGATCCTCGCGGCCAACCTCGCCGCCTTCGAGGCCGGCTGGTCCTTCGGGGAGACCACCGAGGGATTCTCGGTGCAGTACGAGATCGCGACCGCGCATCTGCCGGCGGGCACGTACCGCAACATCATGGGCAACCCCGCGCTGGCCTTCGGGCTGATCGCGGCGAGCCGAGCTGTCCGGCCTGCCGCTGTTCCTCGGCTCCTACCCGATCACGCCGGCGTCCGACATCCTGCACGAGCTCGCCAAGCACAAGGAGTTCGGCGTGGTCACCTTCCAGGCGGAGGACGAGATCGCCGGGATCGGCGCGGCGCTCGGCGCCGCCTACGGCGGTGCGCTCGGCGTGACGACCACCTCCGGTCCGGGCGTGGCGCTGAAGTCCGAGACCATCGGCCTGGCCGTGTCCCTCGAGCTGCCCGCTTGTCATCGTCGACGTCCAGCGCGGCGGCCCCTCGACCGGGATGCCGACCAAGACCGAGCAGTCCGACCTGCTGCAGGCCATGTTCGGCCGCAACGGCGAGTCGCCGGTGCCGATCATCGCGCCCCAGTCGCCGTCCGACTGCTTCTTCGCCGCGATCGAGGCGGCGCGCATCGCGATCGAGTACCGCACGCCGGTGTTCCTCCTGTCCGACGGCTACCTGGCCAACGGGTCCGAGCCCTGGCTGGTGCCGGATGCCTCGGCGCTCCCGTCGATCGACCCGGACTTCGCGACCGCGACGAACCACGTGGCGGCCGACGGCACCGCGGAGTTCTGGCCCTACCTGCGCGATGAGGAGACCCTCGCCCGGCCCTGGGCCGTGCCGGGCACGCCGGGGCTCGAGCATCGCATCGGCGGGCTGGAGAAGAAGGACGGATCCGGCGCGATCGCGTACGACGCGGACAACCACGACCGCATGGTGCACCTGCGCCAGGCGAAGGTCGACGCGATCGCCAAGACCATCCCCCCGCTGGAGGTCGACGACCCGTCGGGCGAGGCGCGGGTCCTGGTTCTCGGCTGGGGATCGACGTACGGCCCCATCGGCGCGGCCTGCGAGATCACCCGCCGCACCGGGGTCAAGGTCGCCCAGGCCCACCTGCGGCACGTCAACCCCTTCCCGTCGAACCTCGGGGAGGTCCTGCGCTCGTACGACAAGGTCCTCGTCCCGGAGATGAACCTCGGGCAGCTGAGCATGCTGCTGCGCGCGAAGTACCTGGTCGACGTCGTGGGCATCAACCAGGTGCGCGGCATGCCCTTCAAGTCCACCGAGCTGGTGGCAGCCATCACCGCCGCCATCGAGAGCCTGTGAGGTCCCAGATGACTGACACGATCCCCGCCCTGCGCCTGGTACCCAGGACCGACCGCCCCCAGGCGGCGAAGGACTTCAAGTCCGACCAGGAGGTGCGCTGGTGCCCCGGCTGCGGCGACTACGCGATCCTCGCCGCCGTCCAGGGCTTCCTGCCCGAGCTCGGGCTGCGCAAGGAGAACATCATCTTCGTCTCCGGCATCGGCTGCTCGTCGCGGTTCCCGTACTACATGAACACCTACGGCATGCACTCGATCCACGGCCGCGCCCCGGCCATCGCGACCGGGCTCGCCGTCTCCCGCCCTGACCTGTCGGTCTGGGTCGTCACCGGCGACGGCGACTCCCTGAGCATCGGCGGCAACCACCTGATCCACGCGCTGCGCCGCAACGTCAACCTCAAGATCCTGCTGTTCAACAACCGCATCTACGGCCTGACGAAGGGCCAGTACTCCCCCACCTCCGAGCAGGGCAAGGTCACCAAGTCGACCCCCCAGGGCTCCCTGGACTACGCCTTCAACCCCGTCTCCCTCGCGCTCGGGGCGGAGGCCACGTTCGTCGCCCGCACCATCGACTCCGACCGCAAGCACCTCACCGACGTGCTGCGCGCCGCCGCCGCACACGAGGGCACCGCCCTCGTCGAGATCTACCAGAACTGCAACATCTTCAACGACGGCGCCTGGGAGCCGTTGAAGGACAGCGACCACCGCGACGACAACCTCATCCGGCTCGTCGACGGGGAGCCGATCCGGTTCGGCAAGAACAGCGAGATGGGCGTGTTCCGCACCTCCAACGGCCACATCAGGGTCGTGCCCGTCGACGCCGTCGGCGAGGACTCGATCATCCGCCACGACTCCCACGCCAAGGATCCCGGCCTGGCGTTCGCCCTGTCCCGCCTGGCCAATCCGCGCACGCTGACGAACACCCCCATCGGCATCTTCCGCGACATCGAGCGGCCGTCCTACGACCGACTCGTCCGAGATCAGGTCGCCGCGGAGATCCAGGCCCAGGGCAGCGGAGACCTCCAGACGCTGCTCAATGGTGGCGACACCTGGACCGTCTCCTGAGCATCAGGCAACGCCTGCCGCAGTCCCAGGCCGGGATCGGCGCCCTGCTGGGATTCGCGGCCTACGGCATCTGGGGACTGTTCCCGCTGTACTTCGCCCTGCTCGATGACGTCTCCCCCGTCCAGGTCGTCGCCAACCGCGTCCTGTGGTCCCTCGTCTTCCTGGTCATCCTCACGACGACGACGCGCACGTGGGCGGCCACGATCGCGGCCGCCCGCTCGCGCCGGAACGTCGTCCTGCTCTCGATCGCCGCGGCCTTCCTGGCCGTCAACTGGGGCGTCTACGTCTACGCCGTCGCGTCCGATCAGGTCGTGGAGGCCTCCCTCGGCTACTTCATCAACCCGCTCGTGTCGGTGGGCCTGGGCATCGTCTTCCTTCGCGAGCGACTGCGCACCGGCCAGTGGGTCGCCGTCGCGGTCGCCGTCGTCGCGGTCGTCGTGCTCAGCGTCAGCTACGGGCGGCTGCCCTGGATCAGCCTGGTCCTGGCCTTCACGTTCGGCACCTACGGGCTGCTGAAGAAGCAGGTCGGGGTCGGCTCCGTCCCGAGCCTGACGATCGAGACTGCGGCCCTGACGCCGCTTGCGCTGGCCCTCATGATCGTCCTGACGGCGCAGGGCTCGTCGGCACTGTCCCAGGGCGGCGGCGACACGGCCGTCCTCCTCGTCCTCCTCGGCCCGGTGACCGCCGTGCCGCTGCTGGCCTTCGGCGGTGCCGCGACCCGCATCCCGCTGTCCACGCTGGGGCTCATGCAGTACTTGACGCCGGTCCTCCAATTCCTGCTCGGCGTCCTCGTCTTCGACGAGGCGATGTCGACGATGCGCTGGATCGGGTTCCTGCTCGTCTGGGCATCCCTGGTGATCATGTCGATCGATGGCCTGCGCCATGCGCGCAGTGGACGCAACGCCGCGGATGACCTCGAGGTCATCGAGCCCGACTGATCATCCGCTGGGCGTCGGTGGCCGCCCTCGCGCATAATGGCTGGCAACGGACATGCTTCGCAGGCCGTTTCGCGTGAGGCATGGGCCGATGCCGCGAGGGGGTGAGTCGAACGACCGACAGCCGGACGCGGACGAGCACGCCCGCCACACCACCGCATGCCTACCTGCGGACACCCCTTGGGTGGGCTGTCGCCCTCACCGTCCTGTTCGTGGTCAGCCTCGTCCTGCCCCCGGTCGTGTTCTTCGCCAGCGCCGACACGTACGCCGACCTCCACACTGCCCTGGAGATGGCCGCCATGGCGGTCTCCCTCATGGTCTTCGCACTGGCCTGGAACCTGCGCAGGCTGGAGCACAACAGCCAGATCATGGTGCTGGGCCTGTTCTCCCTGGCCATCCTGCTCATCGGCCTCGCACACACCGTCTCCTACGCGGGGATGCCCGATCTCGTGACGCCCAGCGGTCCGGAGAAGGCCATCAACTTCTGGCTCGCAGGGCGCATCGTGGCCGCGATCGGCTTCCTGGTGATCGCGGTGCTCCCGATGCGGCACTGGTCGGAACGGATCTGGGTGCCCGCGGTGCTCCTGACAGTCCTCGCCGTGGTCTTCGTGTGGTGGGTCGGCCTCTACCACGCGCAATGGCTCCCCCGGACGTTCGTGGCCGGCGAGGGCCTCACACGATTCAAGGTCCTGACCGAGTACGCCATCGCCGCCGTATTCGCGCTCGCCGCCGTGATCCTCCTGCGCCGGGCCCGCCGCGAGCATGGCACCGAGGCGGCATGGCTCGCAGCGTCGGCGTGGACGCTCGGGCTGACCGAGATGTACTTCACGCTGTACGCCAACGTCACCGACCTGTTCAACCTCCTCGGGCACCTGTTCTTGGTCGTGGCCTACGTGATGGTCTACCGGGCGATCTTCGTCGCCGGCGTCCAGGAGCCCTACCGCCTGCTGGCCAGGGAGACGTCGCTGCTGCGCTCGCTGATCGACTCGATCCCCGACCTGATCTCGTACACGGACCGCGAGGGACGCTACGTGGGCGCGAACAGGGCCTTCAGCGATCGCACCGGACTCAGCGAGGCCGACCTCATCGGCCGGACCGAGGAGGAGCTGGGCAGGCCGATCACTGTCGAAGGCGACGGGCAGGAATCGACGCGGCAGCCGGAGATGCGGGCGACGAGACGCTTCGAGGAGTCGATCCCCGACCGCCAGGGCCATGGCGGACTCTTCGACACGGTCCGGACGCCCTACTTCGAGAGCACTGGAGTGCCGCTCGGCGTGATCGAGGTCAGTCGCGACGTGACGGCCCAGAAGCAGGCCGAGCAGCGCATCCACCAGTTGGCCCTCTACGACCAGCTCACCGGCCTCCCCAATCGGTTCCTCTTCCGGGACGACGTCGACGAGGCACTGCGCCTCGCATGCGGGGAAGGAACTCCGCACGCCATCCTCTTCCTCGACCTGGACGACTTCAAGACGGTCAACGACACCCTCGGGCACCGCGTGGGGGATCTCCTCATCCAGGAGGCCGGCCGTCGGATCGCCTCGATCGCCGCTCCCGGCCAGACGGTGTCGCGCCTGGGCGGCGACGAGTTCGCGCTCCTGCTGCCGGGTGCCGACCTCAACGAGGCGGCGCGCGTCGCGCAGCGCCTCATCTCCAGGATCGACGAGCCATTCCGCCTCGAGCAGTACGAGCTCACGATCACCCCGTCCATCGGCATCTCGATGTTCCCCGTCGACGGGGCCGACTTCGAGTCCCTGTCACGCTGCGCCGATGCGGCCATGTACCGGGCGAAGCAGGAAGGACGCAACGACTATCTGCTTCTACACCAGCGACATCCACGAGCAGACCGCCCAGCGCCTGCAACTGCTGTCCGCCCTCCGGCGAGCGGTCGAGGGCGATCAGCTGCGCCTGCACTACCAGCCACAGGTGTCCTTCTCGGATGGGCGGATCGTGGGAGTGGAGGCGCTCGTGCGATGGCAGCATCCCGACCTCGGCCTGCTGCCTCCGGCCGACTTCATCGACCTCGCCGAGGACAGCGGCCTGATCCTTTCCATCGGCGACTGGGTCCTGCGCACGGCACTGCAGGATGCGATGTCGTGGGAGGCCCACGGAGCCCCTCCGATCACCTTGGCGGTCAACATCTCGGCCGTGCAGTTCCGCCAGCTCGACTTCACCGGCAAGGTCGCGCGCCGCCCTCGCGGAGACCGGCTTCCCCGCGGAGCGACGTCGAGCTCGAACTCACCGAGACCGTCGCCATGCGCAGTCCGGAGGCCGCTGTGGCGACCGTCGGGCGGCTGCACGGTCTCGGAGTCACGCTCTCCATCGACGACTTCGGGACCGGATACTCGTCGATGGCGTACCTGAAGCGGTTCCGCATCAACCACCTGAAGATCGACCAGTCGTTCGTGCGGGACCTCGGTCACGATCCCGAGGACGAGGCGATCGTGCAGGCCATCATCGAGGTGGCCAAGGCGGTGCACTGCACGACGATCGCCGAGGGTGTCGAGACCGACGGAGCCAGTGCGAGTACCTCGCGACTTCACGGCTGCGATGAGGGACAGGGCTTCGTCATTGGGCCGGCCCTGCCACCCGACCAGTTGCCGGCACTTCTCCTCGCGGAGGCACGCCACCCTGCGGCCAGGGCGGCGCACGGTCGCTCAGCCCGTGCGCGACACGACGTAGTCGCAGAGCATCTCGAGCACGTCCCGGGCCGGTACGTCCGGCAGTGCGAGCAGCGCCTCCCGTGCCGGACGGCGACCAGTCACGCGCCTGCGCTCGCGCCTCGTCGAGGGCCGGGTGCGTGCGAAGCAGCGCTAGCGCCTCGGCGTGCTCTGCGTCGTCCGGAAGCGGCCGCGCGAGCAGTTCGCGCAGCCGCGCATCCCGAGGTTCGTCGCCCGTCAGCGCGAGCAGACCGGCGAGGGTCGGTATGCCCTCGCGCAGGTCGGTGCCCGGCGTCTTGCCGGACTGCATCGACTCCGAGGCGATGTCAACGAGTCGTCCGCCAGCTGGAAGGCGACGCCGATTCGCTCGCCGAAGGGTCAGCGTCTCGACGACTCGGCCAGGCGCCGGCCATCAGGGCGCCGTACCAGCAACGAGGCGGCGATGAGCGACGCCGGTCTTGTCGGCGATCACCTCCAGGTGGTGCGCGACTGGGTCCTGGCCCTCGCGGGGTCCGACCGTTTCGCGGATCTGCCCCGTGCAGAGCCGCTCGAAGGTGCTGCGCCTGGATCCGGACCGCCTCGGGACCGAGGTCGGCCAGGATCTCCGACGACCGGGCGAACAGGAAGTCGCCCGTGAGGATGGCGATGGTGTTGTCCCAGCGAGCATTGGCCGACTGGGCACCGCGGCGCAACGGCGGCCTCGTCCATGACGTCGTCGTGGTAGAGCGTCGCCAGGTGCGTCAGCTCGACGACGACACGCCGACGGCACGACCCCCCACGCGTCCGGATCGCCGAACTGCGCGGCCAGGAGCACGAGCAGCGGGCCGGAATCGCTTGCCCCCGGCCTCTACGAGGTACCTCGACGCATCGCGACGAACGGATCGTCGCTGGCCACGGCAGCACGCAGGCCCACCTCGACGCGCGGCCAGGTCCGCCGCCAGCCGGTCCGAGAAGGCACCGGGGCAGCGGAAGGCCCAGCAGGGTCCCGGTCATCACGGCAGTATCCCTGCGGACGGTGCTGGCGCGCTAGCGGATGAAGACATCGGCCTGGTTCACCAGGTCGAGCACGGGCTGCGGCACGATGCCGAGCACGATCGTGACTGTGGCACCAGCCGCAAGCGCGATCGTGGTGAAGGCGGACGGCACGACGACGGAGGCCGTGTCCGGCTAGGGTCGGAGAAGAACATCAGGACGATCACGCGCACGTAGAAGAAGGCCGCGATCAGGCTGGCGAAGACGGCGATGATGACCAGCCACGACGGCCCCGGACTGGCGATGGCCGCCGTGAACACGCCGAACTTGCCGATGAACCCGCTGGTGAGCGGGATGCCCGCCAGCGCGAGCATGAAGATCGCGAAGACGGACGCGACGAGCGGTGACTTCTTGCCGAGGCCCGCCCACTTGGACAGGTGCGTGGCCTCACCCGAGCGAGTCACGCACCATGGCGATGATCGGCGAAGGCGCCGATCGTCGTGAATGCGTAGGCGATGAGGTAGAACAGCGCACTCGACAGGCCCTCGCGGCTGACCGCGACGACGCCCGACGAGGATGAAGCCGGCCTGCGCGATCGACGAGTACGCCAGCATCCGCTTGATGTCGGTCTGCGTGATCGCGATGACCGAGCCGACCATCATCGTCAGGATCGCGATGATCCACAGCATTGGCTCCCAGTCCCAGCGCATGCCGCCCAGGCCCACGTAGAGCACGCGGAGCAGGGCGCCGAACGCCGCAATCTTGACGGTGGCCGCCATGAGTCCCGTGACCGGCGTCGGTGCGCCCTGGTACACGTCGGGAGTCCACTGGTGGAACGGCACGGCGGCGACCTTGAACAGCAGGCCGACCAGCAGCAGGCCCATCCCGATGGCGACCAGGGAGCCCTGGCTGGGCTTGGCCGAGAGGGTGTCGGCGATGTCCGACCAGCGAGACGGATGCCGCTGTATCCGTACAGCATCGCAGCGCCGTAGAGGAAGAAGGCCGACGAGAAGGCGCCGAGCAGGAAGTACTTGAGCGCGGCCTCCTGCGACAGCAGGCGACGGCGACGGGCCATGCCGGCCAGCAGGTACAGGGGCAGCGACATGACCTCGAGCGCGACGAACATGAGCAGCAGGTCGTTGGCAGCCGGGAAGATCAGCATGCCGGTGAGGGCGAACAGGAAGAAGGGCCAGATCTCGGTCTGCAGGATAGCCGCGCCTGGGTGAACTGTCGCTCGTCCACCGATCCGGGCAGGGCGGAGGCGCGCGGCGCGAAGGCGTCACCAAGCGGATCGATGATGCGTTCGGCCATGAGCAGGGCGCGCCAGCAGCGAGATGATCAGCAACGTCCCCTGGATGACCAGTGCGGGGCCGTCGATAGCGATGGCGCCGTCGGCGGTCACGAGTCGGGTGCCACGCAGGTCGACGACGACCACGAGAGCCGCGAGCAAGGACGGATCACGATCACCAGTTGCAGGTTGCCCGACGCCCACGACGAGGGACGAACGCCTCGACCAGGACCGACACGATGGCGGCACCGAAGATGATGAGGATCGGCGCGATCGCGTAGTAGTTGATGCTGGGCAGATCGAAGGGAGTGGCTGCGTCGGTCATGACCGTCGTGGCGCTTACCAGGGCGCTCACTTGTCGCTCCCTTCAACGGCGCTGCGTATGGCGACGTGGGGCCGGGTCGGTCTGGCCCCGATGGTCGTCATCACGCGATCGACCGCCGGGTTGATCACATTCGAGCAGCGGAGCCGGGAAGAGGCCGAGCAGGATCGTCAGGAGCGGCGATCGGGACGAGCGCCGTGATCTCACGACCACGCAGGTCCGGCATCCCCTCGAGCCCGGGCTTCAGCGGTCCGGTCATCGAACGCTGGTACAGGCGCAGTACGTAGGCGGCCGTGATCACGATGCCGACGTGTGGCAAGTGCACCCACCCACATGTAGCGCTCGAACGCGCCCAACAGGACCAGGAACTCGCCGACGAACGAGACCAGACCCGGCAGTGCCAGCGAGGAGAGCGCAGCGATCATGAAGAAGCCGGCCAGAACGGGAGCGGTCTTGTTGACTCCCTCGTAGTCCGAGATGGCGCTCGATCCGCGGTTGCGCTGACATCAGGAAGCCAGCCGTCAGGAACAGCGCGGCCGTCGAGAGGCCGTGCGCCACCATGTAGACGACGGAACCGCTCTGGCCCGATGCTGGTGAACACGAAGATGCCCAGCGCGATGAACCCGAAGTGCGACATGGACGAGTAGGCGAAGAGTCGCTTCATGTCGTTCTGGCTCAGGGCCACGAATGCGCCGTAGAAGATGCCGATGAGGGCCATGCCGATGACGACCGGAGCGTAGAACGACGACGCCGCCGGGAAGATCGGGAGGCAGTAACGGATCATGCCGAACGTGCCGACCTTGTCCAGGACGCCGATCAGCAGGACCGCGGTGCCGGGCTTGCGACTCCGCCGCCGCGTCGGGCAGCCAGGTGTGGAAGGGCCACAGGGGGGCCTTGACGGCGAAGGCGAAGAAGAAGCCGAGGAAGAGCATCTTCTGGGTACCGGGGTCGATGTCCAGTCCGATGAGCGTCGATGAAGTCGAACGATGCCCGTCACCGGTGATCTGCGCCGACACCACGTACAGGCCGATGAGCGACGGCCAGCATGAACAGGCCGCCGAGGAGGCTGTACAGCAGGAACTTCACCGCGGCGTACGAGCGCTGCACACCGCCGTACCGTCCGATCATGAAGTACACCGGGATGAGCATCGACCTCGAAGAACACGTAGAACAGGAAGACGTCGGTGGCCGAGAACACGCCGATCATGAGGGTCTCGAGGACCAGGATCAGCGAGAAGTAGCCCTTGACCGAGCCGCGGTTGTCGTCGACGTCGTTCCAGCCCGCCAGCACGACGATCGGCACGAGCGTGGCGGCCAGCGCCACCAGCACGAGGCCGATCCCGTCGACTCCGACCGAGTAGGAGATGCCGAACGCCGGGATCCATGGGTAGGACTCGACGAACTGGAAGGGCTGTGCGCTGTCGCCCTGGAACTGCAGTGCCATGAGCGACGGTCAGCACCAGGGTCGCGAGGGCGAAGACCAGCGCGACCTGCTTCGCAAGCAGGGTTCGACCCTTGGGAAGCAGTGCGACGACGATGCTGCCGACCAGCGGCACGACCCCGAGAGCGGTCAGCCACGGAAAGGACGTCACGAGACCCTCACCAGACACCAGGGCGAGGAGGACCAGGACGGCGCCACCCACCATTGACAACGCATACGAGCGAGCATAACCGGTCTGGTATCTGCGCATTCGACCGGACAGCCCGCCCACGAAGGCCGCACTGCCGTTGACGAAGCCGTCGACGGCCTTGTTGTCGAACCAGACGAGGAAGCGTGGAGGCGTAGAAGGAGGGTTGAACGACGAGGGCATCGTTGACCTGGTTGCCGTACAGCTCCTCGCGCGCAGCCCTGGTGAGGACCGGAGCCGGCCGGCGCTTCGACGGGTACCTCGCGACGGGCGTAAGACAGCCAGCCGATGACTGCGCCGATGACGACCACGCGAGCGTGAGGGCGATGAGTGCGTCGCCTCGGCGGGATGCGCGATCTCCTTCGTCTCATAGCCCACGACGGGCTCCAGCCAGCGTCTCGATGTTGCCCCAGTAGACGAGCGCGAGACCGAGGAAGGTGGCGCCGATGGCCAGGATGATCAGCGGGATCGTCATGACCTTGGGCGACTCGTGCGGGTGTGCGTCGTCCTCCCAGCGGGCCTTGCCGAAGAACGTCATGGCCACCATGCGCGTCATGTAGAAGCCGGTCAGACCGGCGGCCAGGATCGCCAGCACTCCGATCACCAGCCGCGCTCGAACGAGGCGTGGATGATGTCGTCCTTCGACCAGAAGCCGCGAATGGCGGAATGCCGATGATCGCCAGGTAGCGATGATGAAGGTGGTGGCGGTGAGCACCATGAGGGGCGAAGAGCGCCGTAGCGGCGCATGTTGACGTTGTCGTTCATGCCGTGCATGACGGATCCGGCGCCGAGGAACAGGCCGGCCTTGAACACGCCGTGCATGAGCAGGTGGAAGATGGCGAAGACGTAGCCAATGGGGTCCGAGTCCGGCGGCCATGATCATGTAGCCGATCTGGCTCATCGTCGAGCCGGCGAGCGACTTCTTGATGTCGTCCTTGGCCGAACCGATGGCGGCACCCATCCAGATGGTGATCATGCCGACGACGATGACGGCGATGGCGGCCCACTCGGCGTTGTTGAAGATGACGTTGCTTCGAACGATGAGGTAGACGCCGGCGGTGACCATGGTCGCTGCGTGGATGAGGGCGGACACGGGGTCGGGACCCTCCATGGCATCGAGCAGCCAGGCCTGCAGCGGGAACTGCGCGGACTTGCCGCAGGCCGCCAGCAGCAGTAGCAGGCCGATGGCCGTCAGCGTTCCCTCGCTGGCCTGCGTGGCCACCCCGAAGACGTCCTGGAAGCCGACCGATCCGAAGGTGACGAACATCAGCATGATCGCCAGGCTGAGCCCCACGTCGCCGACGCGGTTGATGACGAACGCCTTCTTGCCGGCCGCCGCCGCGCTGGGCTTGTGCTGCCAGAAGCTGATGAGCAGGTAGCTGGCCAGGCCGACGCCCTCCCAGCCCACGTACAGCAGCAGGTAGTTGTTGGCCAGGACGAGCGTGAGCATCGCCGCCACGAACAGGTTCAGGTACCCGAAGAACTTCCGCTTGTTCTCGTCGTGGGCCATGTAGCCCAGCGAGTAGACGTGGATGAGCGCGCCGACGATCGTGATGAGGAGCACGAAGACGATCGACAGCTGGTCCAGCTGGAAGGCCACGTCGGCCTGGAAGGAGCCGGCGAACACCCAGGAGAACAGCGACTGGTCGAACGTCCGCTGCTCGGCGGAGTTCTGCATCATGCCGAGCAGCATCAGCACGCCGATCACGGCCGACGTGCCCACGGTGAGAATGCCCAGGTAGGGACCCCACGAGTTGGTGCGTCGGCCACCGAACAGCAGGACGGCGGCACCTGCCAGGGGCAGGGCGATGAGCACCCAGATGAGCGAGAACACCCCCTCGGCGGGCATGAGCTCTGTCACTTTGCGGTCCTATCCCTCGTCGGTTCGCGGGCTTCTGGCTGGTCTTGGCGGGGTCAGTACTTGAGCAGGTTCGGTTCGTCGATCGAGGCGGACCTTCGCGTGCGGAAGATGGTGAGGATGATCGCCAGTCCCACCACCACCTCGGACGCGGCGACGACCATGACGAAGAAGGCCACGACCTGCCCGTCGAGGTTGCCGTTCATGCGGGCGAAGGCAACGAACGCCAGGTTCGACGCGTTGAGCATGAGCTCGACGGACATGAACACGATGATCGCGTTGCGACGCACGAGGACGCCGACCGCGCCGATGCTGAAGAGCATCGCCGACAGGATCACGTAGTTGGACGGGTTCATTCGCTCTTGCCCTTCATGATCTGCTGGACCTCGTCGAGCCGTCGACGTGGTCGATCGGACGCGCATCGGCGCGCTCCCTGACGGGCTCCGGCACGCTGATCTCGCGGCGTGCCGCCATCGGGCAGCAGGGCCGGGGTGTCGACCGCGTTGTGCCGTGCGTAGACGCCCGGGTTCGGCAGGTTTCCAGGGTGGCCGCCCGACCGGAAGCGGGCGATCGAGCGGTCGCGCTGCGTGGGGACGGCGTTCCAGCGATCGCGGTGGGCCAGCACCATGGCACCCATGGCTGCCACGATCAGCAGGCCCGAGGTGACCTCGAACGCGATGAGGTACTTGGTGAAGATCAGGTGCGCGATCCCCTGGACGTTCCCGCCGTCGGCGGCGTTGGCGGCATCGAGTCCCACGCTGGTCACGCCGGACAGCCCGGTGCCGATGCCCCAGACGAGGAGGACGCCCATGGCCAGGCCGAACAGCAGGGCCGCGAGTCGCTGGCCCTTGATGGTCTCGACGAGCGAGTCGGACGAGTCGACGCCGACCACCATGAGGACGAACAGGAACAGCATCATCACCGCGCCGGTGTAGACGATGACCTGCACCATGCCGAGGAAGGGGGCCGAGTTCGCGACGTAGAGGACGGCGAGGTTGATCATCGTCAGTGCGATCCACAGCGCGCTGTGCACGGCCTTTCGCGACAGGACCATGCCCAGCGCCCCGGCAACCGCCAGGACCGAGCAGATCCAGAAGACGACGGTCTCGCCGACGTTCACGTCGGTGGCGACGTCAGTCATGAGGCAACCTCTTCTGCCGGTGCAGGCCTGGTGGCCTGCTCGGGGCTCGCGCCCTTGACCTTGTTTGCGTAGTAGTCGCGCTCCGTCGTGCCGGGCACCATTGCGTGCGGTGGTGCGACCATGCCCGGCTGCAGCGGGACGAGCAGGTCCTGCTTCTCGTAGATCAGCGCCGCCCTGCTGCTGTCGGCCAGCTCGTACTCGTTCGTCATCGTGAGTGCGCGCGTGGGGCACGCCTCGATGCACAGGCCGCACAGGATGCAGCGCAGGTAGTTGATCTGGTAGACGCGTCCGTACCGCTCACCGGGCGAGAAGCGTTCCTGCTCGCTGTTGCTCGGCGCCTTCCACGAGGATCGCGTCGGCCGGGCACGCCCAGGCGCACAGTTCGCAGCCGACGCACTTCTCGAGCCCGTCGGCCCAGCGGTTGAGCTGGTGGCGGCCGTGGAATCGCGGCTGGGTCGGAACCTTCACGTCGGGGTACTGCTCCGTGACCACCTTCTTGAACATCGTCAGGAAAGTGACCCCGAAGCCGCGTACGGCCTGCGGCAGCTCAGCCATGGGTGTCCTCCTCGGACGGTGACGTGGGCTCGGTCGGGGCCGCGTCGGCCTCGTCCACCTGCTCGACCCGCTCCTGGACGATGGTCGTCCCGCGGGCGAGCTCCCGGCGCGACGTGAACGCGAACTGCTGCCCGGGCATCGGCGGCACGGGGAATCCCCCGGCCATCGGGTCGAACTCCGCGTTCAGCAACGCCTCCTGGGCGGCGGCCTCGGCGTCGGCCTTGCGGTCCTGCCGGGCCTGGAAGGCCCAGGAGACCAGCAGGAGCACGACTATGAGGATCGCCCCGGCCACCAGGATCTGCGTGGTCGAGAAGGAGACGTCGTTGCGCACGGCGCGCGCCGTGGCGACGATCAGGATCCAGGCGATCGAGACGGGGATGAGGATCTTCCAGCCGAACTGCATGAACTGGTCGTAGCGCAGTCGGGGCAGGGTGCCTCGCAGCCAGATGAAGCCGAAGATGAACAGCTGCACCTTGATGAGCCACCACAGGAACGGCCACCAGCCGGTGTTCGCCCCCTCCCACAGCGAGAGCGGCCACGGTGCCAGCCAGCCGCCGAGGAACAGCGTGGTCGCAAGGGCGGACACGGTGACCATGTTGATGTACTCGGCCAGGAAGAACATCGCGAACTTGAAGGACGAGTACTCGGTGTGGAAGCCGCCGACCAGCTCGCCTTCGGCCTCCGGGAGGTCGAAGGGGGCGCGGTTGGTCTCGCCGACCATCGAGGTCACGTAGATCAGGAACGACGGAAGCAGGATCACCGCGAACCAGACCGGCTGCTGCGCCGTGATGATCTGCGACGTCGACATGGAACTGGCGTAGAGGAACACGGCCACGAAGGACAGGCCCATCGCGATCTCGTACGAGATCATCTGCGCGCTCGAGCGCAGGCCGCCCAGCAGCGGGTAGGTGGATCCGGACGACCAGCCTGCCAGCACGATGCCGTAGATGCCGATCGAGGCGATCGCGAGCACGTAGAGCACCGATACCGGGAAGTCCGTCAGCTGCAGCGGCGTCTCGACGCCGAAGATCGACACGGTCGGGCCGAACGGGATCACCGCGAAGGCCATGAACGCCGTGGTCGCCGAGACGATCGGCGCGATCCAGTACACCGCCAGATGGACGGCCTTCGGGACGATCTCCTCCTTGAGGGCGAGCTTCATCCCATCCATGAGCGACTGGAGCAGGCCGAGCGGGCCGGTGCGGTTCGGGCCGATGCGGTGCTGCATGCGGCCCACCACGCGGCGCTCCCACCAGATGGTGAACAGCGTGAGGACGACGAGCAGGGCGAAGATCATGATCACCTTGAGGATGACCAGCCACCAGGGATCGGTGCCGAAGAGGCCGAACTGCGAGCCGGTCATGCGGCACCTCCAGCGGTGATGGTCACCTGTTGCCCGGCCACGAGGCCGAGGTCGGAGTGGATGTGGCAGCCCGGTGAGTTCGCCGGCACCCACACGACGCCGTCGATGACCTCGTCGATCGCGACGGGCAGGGTCACCGCGCCCGCCGGCCCGGCGATCGTCACCGTGTCCGTGACGCCGGCCCCCGCTGCCGTTGCCGCCGACAGTCGCGCGACGGTCGGACGCGCGGTGGCGGCCAGGTACGGCTCACCCTCCTGCATCAGTCCCGAGTCGAGGAGCTGCCGCCAGCTCGAGAGCAGGAGGCCATCGCCGTCGCCAGCGGGCTCGATGGACGGTGCCACGACACGCGACCCGTGCCATGGGCCCAGCGAACCGAGCTCCCTGCGGATCGCGTTGACGTCGCCGGGCAGCTCGACTCCCATCGCCTCGGCCACCATCGCCAGCACGCGGGCATCGGACATCGTGAGCGCGTCGCGGAACACCTGGGCGAACGGCCGCGGACGGCCCTCCCAGTCCAGGAAGGTGCCCGCCTTCTCCGTGACGACGGCGACCGGCAGGACGACGTCGGCCAGCTCGGTCACGGCGGAGTGGTGGTTCTCGAGGGAGACCACGAAGCCGGTCCCCTCGATGGCAGCCAGTGCCAGCGCCGGGTCGGGGAAGTCCCCGAGCTCCACCCCGCCGACGAGCAGCGCCTGCAGGTCGCCGCGGGCGGCAGCGTCCATGAGGTCGCAGCCCGACAGCCCGGCGGATGCGGGCAGCGCCGACACCTCGACGCCCCACACGGCGGCCACCTGGGCGCGCGCGGTCTCGTCGGTCAGCGGCCGGCCACCGGGCAGCAGGCCCGCAAGCGCACCGGCGTCGAGCGCGCCGCGTTCGCCTGCGCGCCGCGGCACCCAGGCCAGGGCGGCACCGGTCTCGCGCGAGAGTGCCAGGGCTGCGGACGCCGCGCCCACGGAGCCCTCGATGCGCTCGCCCACCAGGATGAGGGCGCCGGGCTGGCCGAGCAGCGTCCGCACGTCTTCGCCGAGCGAACGCAGGGCCAGGCCCTCGTGTCCCGGCTTGGCCTCGATCAGGGTGCCGCCGACCTTGCCGAGGCCACGAGTCGACACAGCGCCAACGCTGAGGACCTTGGTGCCCCGGCGTGCGGCCTTGCGCAGTCGCAGGAAGACGATCGGCGCCTCGTCCTCGGGCTCGAGGCCCACCAGGAGGACGATCGGGGCGTTCTCCAGGCGGTCATAGGACACGTGCACCGGAGTGCCCGCGACCGCGGCGGCGAGGAACCGGGCCTCCTCCGCCGAGGATGCGCGCGCCCGGAAGTCGATGCTGTCCGTGGCCAGGCCGGTGCGGGCGAAGCGCGCGTAGGCGTAGGCGTCCTCGATGGTGCCGCGCCCGCCGACGAGCACGCCGACGCTCCCCGCGGCCGCCGCCAGGCCGCGGGCCGCGGCGGCGATCGCCTCGGGCCACGAAGCGGCGCGAAGCTCGCCGTCCTCGCGGACCATCGGGCCTGCGATCCGGCCCTGCGACAGGTACGGGAAGGCGAACCGGCCCTTGTCGCAGTTCCACTCCTCGTTCACCGAGGGGTCGTCCCAGGCCAGGCGGCGGGTGACCACGCCGCGGCGGTAGTCGGTGCGCAGCGAGCAGCCGGCGGCGCAGTGCTCACAGGTCGTGGGCACCGACACGAGGTCGAACGGGCGTGAGCGGAACCGGTAGGCCGCACTCGTCAGGGCGCCGACCGGGCAGATCTGCACCGTGTTCCCCGAGAAGTAGGAGTCGAACGGCTCGTCGGCCGCCGTGCCCACCTGCTGCTTGGCTCCACGCTCGAGCAGGTCGATGAAGGGGTCGCCCGCGATCTGGTCGGCGAATCGGGTGCAGCGGGCGCACGAGACGCAGCGCTCGCGGTCGAGCAGGATCTGCGCGCTCACGTTGACGGGCTTGTCGAAATGCCGCTTCGTCTCGTCGAACCGGCTGTCCGGCCGGCCCACGGACATCGCCTGGTTCTGCAGGGGGCACTCGCCGCCCTTGTCGCACACGGGACAGTCGAGCGGGTGGTTCAGGAGCAGGAACTCCATCACCCCCTCCTGCGCGATCCGCGCCACGTCGGAGGACTGCTGCGTGCGCACGGTCATGCCGTCGGAGAGCACCTGGGCGCACGCCGGCTGCGGCTTGGGCATGCCCTCGACCTCGATGAGGCAGGCGCGGCAGGCGGCCACGGGGTCGAGCAGCGGGTGATCGCAGAACCTGCGGGATCTCGATGCCCAGCAGTCTCGGCGGCCCGGATGACCAGCGTGCCCTTGGGCACCTGCATCTCGACGCCGTCGATGACGACGCTGATCTGGTCGACGGGGACGTCGACCTCGGATGCCGCTGCTGTTCGTGATGGTCATCGAGCGACCGCTCCCGCGTACACGTAGGACGCCACCGGGTCGAACTGCTCGTCGGCCGGGGTCGTGGTTGCCGCGAGGAACTCGTCGCGGAAGTACTTGAGCGCCGCCGGATACGGCGTCGAGGCCGCATCGCCGAGCGCGCAGAAGGATCGGCCGGAGATCTGGCCGCACAGCTCGACGAGCATGTCGACCTCGGCCGAAGTGCCGTGGCCGTGCTCGAACTTCTCCAGCACGCCGGTGATCCAGTAGGTGCCCTCGCGGCACGGCGTGCACTTGCCGCACGACTCGTGCTTGTAGAACTCCAGCCAGCGGGTGACGGCCTTCACCACGCTCACGGTCTGGTCGAAGACCATCGGCGTGCCGGTTCCCATCATCGTGCCGGCTGCCGCCATGTCCTCGTAGGTCATCGGCACGTCGAGGTGCTCGGCCGTCAGCATCGGGACCGACGATCCGCCGGGCAGCCAGAACTTGACCTCGCCGCCATCGCGCACGCCGCCGGCGTACTCGAGCAGCTCGCGCATCGTGATGCCGAGCGGGGCCTCGTAGATCGCCCGGCCGGTTCACGTGCCCGGACACCGCGAACACCTTGAAGCCCGGCGACTTCTCCGTGCCGAACTGGCGGAACCAGGCCACGCCGCGATCGATGATGTAGGGGATGTTGCAGATCGTCTCGACGTTGTTGATGACCGTGGGCGAGGCGTAGAGGCCCGCGACCGCGGGAACGGCGGCTTGAGCCGCGGCTGGCCCCGGTAGCCCTCGAGCGAGTCGAGCAGCGCCGTCTCCTCGCCGCAGATGTAGGCACCGGCGCCGGCGTGCACGACGACGTCGACGTCGAATCCGCTGCCCAGGACGTTCTCGCCGATGAGGCCGGCCTCGCGAGCCTCGCGCATCGCGTTGGCGACGCGGCGCAGTGCGCTCGGGCACCTCGCCGCGGATGTAGATGAAGGCATGCTTCGCAGCGGATGGCGTACGACGCGATGAGGATGCCCTCGACCAGCGCATGCGGATTCGCCAGCATGATCGGGATGTCCTTGCAGGCCCCCGGCTCGGACTCGTCGCCGTTGACGACGAGGTAGTGCGGCTTGCCGTCGTTCTGCGGGACGAAGCTCCACTTCAGGCCGGTCGGGAACCCGGCGCCGCCGCGGCCGCGCAGGCCTGAGTCCTTGACCTGCCCGATGATCGCATCCGGCTCCTGACGCAGGGCCGACTCCAGGGCGCGGTAGCCGCCGTAGCGGCGGTATCCCTCCAGGGTGTACAGGTCGGGGTCGTCCCAGTGCTCGGTGATGACGGGGGTGAGTGCCATCGGTCAGCCCTCCTGTGCGGAAGTCGGGGCGGGCACTGCGGGCGCGGTCATCCCGCGCTCCTTCGCGATGGTCAGTCCGGCCAGCATCTTGGCGTCGACGGGGGTGCCCTCGCCAGCCAGCCCGTCCTCGGGGAAGACCAGCGTGCGCTCGCTGGCCCGGAAGTCCCGGATCGCCGGTCCGCGGGTCGAGCGGACCTCCTGGCCCGAGCTCAGCCGGTCGACGATGTCGACCGCCTGTGCCGGGGTGACGTCGTCGATGTACTCCCAGTCGACGGTCATGACGGGGGCGTGCGTACAGGCTGCCTGGCACTCGATGCGCTCCAGGAAGAACTTCCCGTCGTCCGTGGCCGCGTTGTGACCGACGCCGCCGAGCCGCTCGTTCACGGCCTCGTAGACGGCATCGCCACCGAGCAGCCCGCACAGCGTGTTCGTGCAGACGCCGATGTGATGCCCGCCGACCGGACTGCGCTTGTACATCGTGTAGAAGGTCGCCACGCCGGTCGCCTCGGCTGCGGTGATGCCCAGGACCTCGGCGCACGCGTTGATGCCATCGGCGGAGACCTCGCCCTCGACGCTCTGCACCAGGTGCAGCATCGGCAGGAGCGCAGACCGCGACTGGGGATACCTCGCAGCCAATTGCTGCATCTGCTCCCGGGTGCTCTCGCTGATTGCCATGTCTTCTCTCTCTGATTGCCTAGCGGTCCACGCCGCCCATGACGGGATCGATACTGGCGACCGCCGCCACGACGTCGGAGATCATGCTGCCCTCGGACATCGCCGCAAGCGCCTGCAGGTTGTTGAACGACGGGTCGCGGAAGTGGATCCGGTACGGGCGGGTGCCCCCCGAGCTGACGAGGTGGCAGCCGAGCTCCCCCTTGGGCGACTCCACCGCGGCGTACACCTGGCCGGCCGGCACCCGGAAGCCCTCGGTGACCAGCTTGAAGTGATGGATCAGCGCTTCCATGGACTCGGACATGATCTCCTTGATGTGCTCAGGAGAGTTGCCCTGCCCGTCGCTGCCGATCGACAGCTGCGGCGGGCCAGGCGATCTTCTTGTCCTGGATCATGACCGGGCCGGGCTGGAGCCGATCAAGGCACTGGTCGACGATGTTCAGCGACTCGGTCATCTCCTGGATCCTGATCGAGGAAGCGGCCGTAGACGTCGGACGTCGCCGCCGTCGCGACGTTGAACTCGTAGTTCTCGTAGCCGCAGTACGGCTGGCTCTTGCGCAGGTCGTGCGGCAGTCCCGTTGCGCGCAGGATCGGCCCCGTGATGCCCAGGGCCATGCAGCCGGTGAGGTCGAGGTAGCCGACCCCGACCGTGCGACCCATCCAGATGGTGTTGTCGACGAGCAGGTCGACCGTGTCCTTCAGGCGCTTGCGCAGCAGCGGGAGCGTCTCGCGGATCTTCTGGGCGCCGTCCTCGGGCAGATCCTGGGCGACGCCGCCCGGACGGACGTACGCGTGTTCATGCGCAGGCCGGAGACCATCTCGAAGATGTCCATGACGAGCTCGCGCTCGCGGAAGCCGAACTCCATCGCCGTGAGGGCCCCGAGCTCAAGGCCGCCGGTCGCCAGCGCGACCAGGTGCGACGAGACCCGGTTGAGCTCCATCATCATCACCCGGATGATGCTCGCCCGCTCGGGGATCTGCTCGGTGACGTCCGAGGGCCTTCTCGACCGCCAGGCAGTAGGCGGTCTCGTTGAACATCGACGTCAGGTAGTCCATGCGCGTGACGTAGGTGACGCCCTGCACCCAGGACCGGAACTCCAGGTTCTTCTCGATGCCGGTGTGCAGGTAGCCGATGCCGCACCGAGCCTCGGTCACGGTCTCGCCGTCGATCTCGAGGATCAGGCGGAGCACTCCGTGCGTCGATGGATGCTGCGGGCCCATGTTGACGACGATGCGGTCCTTCTCGCCCTCGGGTGCGCCGGAGATCGTGTCCCAGTCACCGCCGGTGACAGTGAAGACGCGGCCCTCGGTGGTGTCGTATGACCCGGCGTAGCCGCCGGTCGAGGACTCGTCGTCCGCACCGACGTCCTCTGACGCGTGGGTGGCATTCTCGGTCGACATCAGTTGTACGACCTCCGCTGATCCGGTGGGGGGATGGTGGCGCCCTTGTACTCCACCGGGATTCCACCGAGTGGATAGTCCTTGCGCTGCGGGTGGCCGGGCCAGTCGTCGGGCATCATGATGCGCGTGAGGGCCGGGTGGCCGTCGAAGACGATCCCGAAGAAGTCCCACGTCTCGCGCTCGTGCCAGTCGTTGGCCGGGTACACCGCGACGATGGAGGGGATGTGCGCGTCGCCATCGGGAACCGACACCTCCACTCGAACTCGGGTGTTGTGCGTGATGGACAGGAACGGGTAGACCGCGTGCAGCTCACGGCCGGTCTCGTGCGGGTAGTGCACGCCATCGACCCCGAGGCAGATCTCGTAGCGCAGCCCGGGCTCGTCGCGCAGCATCGTGGCGAAGGCGAGCAGGTGCTCGCGCCGGACGTGGTAGGTGATCTCGTCGCGGTGGATGACGACCTTCTCGATGACCTCCTCGGCGGGCAGCCCACGGGTCGGCCAGGGACAGTTCCACCTCGTCGGACACCTCGTCGAACCAGCCGCCGAACGGCCGCACCGCCGGCGGCCGGCAGGACGATCGGCTCGACGAGGCCGCCGAAGCCGCTGGTGTCGCCGGATCCCGACGTACCGAAGGCCCCCTGGCGGACGCCGATGATGTCGAGCTCGCGGACCCCCTCCGGGACCGCGGGCACGGATGGTCCTCGCTCATCGCATGCAGGCCCTTGCATCTCGAGCGTGCTCGGCGCAGTCAGGGCGACGGCCTCGAGCTCGGCGATCTCCGCGCGACGGTTGGCGCCGAGCTTGGTGTCCTGGATCTTCTGGTGCAGCTTGAGGATCGCGTCGATGAGCATCTCCGGGCGCGGCGGGCAGCCGGGCACGTAGACGTCGACCGGCACGATGTGGTCGACGCCCTGCACGATCGCGTAGTTGTTGAACATGCCGCCGCTGGACGCGCAGACGCCCATGGCGATGACCCACTTCGGGCTCGGGCATCTGGTCGTAGATCTGGCGCAGGACCGGCGCCATCTTCTGGCTCACGCGGCCGGCGACGATCATCAGGTCGGCCTGGCGCGGCGAGGCGCGGAAGACCTCCATGCCGAAGCGGGCGATGTCGTAGCGCGGCCGCGCCGATCGGCCATCATCTCGATGGCGCAGCAGGCCAGGCCGAAGGTCGCCGGCCACAGCGAGCTCTTGCGCGCCTAGCCGACCATCTTCTCGACGGTGGTCAGCAGGACTCCCGACGGCAGTTCTTCGAGTTCCCATGGGCGTCTCCGGTCAGTCCCACTCGAGTCCGCGCCGCCGCCAGACGTAGGCGTACACGACGAGGACGGTGACGATGAACAGGAACATCTCGACGAGCCCGAACATCGCCGAGCGAGTCGAATGCGACCGCCCACGGGTACAGGAACACGATTTCGATGTCGAAGACGATGAACAGCATCGCCGTCAGGTAGTACTTGACCGGGAACCGACCGCCGCCGATCGGCTGGGGCGTCGGCTCGATGCCGCACTCATAGGCGTCGTACTTGGCCCGGTTGTAGCGCTTCGGCCCGGTGAAGGGCGCGATCGTCACGGAGAAGACCGCGAAGCCGAAGGCGAGGAGGCCAAGGACCAGGATCGGGGTGTAGACGTTCAAGCGCGTATCTCCTCACGGTTGCGCCATGTGTGAATCACTTCACGACCGACGAAAGCATAGTGGGCGTCGGGGATCGTCATGACACCCCCGGCAGCCGGACGACGCGGGCCGATGGCGCCGCTGCTGCGGGGCTCACGGCGTTCGCTCCTCGCGGACGGCGCGGGCCGATGGCGCCGCTGCTGCGGGGCTCACGGCGTTCGCTCCTCGCGGACGGCGCGGGCCGATGGCGCCGCTGCTGCGGGGCTCACGCCGTTCGCTCCTCGCGGACGGCGCGGTGCAGCGCGACGATTCCCCCGGACAGGTCGCGCCACTGGACCCGGCCCCATCCGCACTGCCGGATGTCACCGGCAAGGGCGCGCTGGTCGGGCCAGGAGCGGATCGACTCGGCGAGATAGACGTAGGCATCGGGGTTCGAGGACATGCGTCGGGCAACCGACGGGAGAGCCCTCATGAGGTACTCCGTGTAGACGGTGCGGAAGGGCGCCCACGTCGGGTGCGAGAACTCGCAGACCACGAGTCGCCCGCCCGGCCGGACGACGCGGTGCAGCTCACGAAGGCCCTCGAGGCGGTCGTTGATGTTGCGGAGGCCGAAGGAGATCGTGGCGGCGTCGAAGGCCTCGTCCCGGAACGGCAGGTGCATCCCGTCGCCGGCGACGAAGGGCAGGAACGGCAGGCGCTCTCTTGCCCACCCGCAGCATGCCCAGCGAGAAGTCCGTGGGCACCACCAGCGCCCCGGCGCGGTCGAAGGGAACACTCGAGGTACCCGTCCCCGCCGCCAGATCGAGGATCCGCTCCCCCGGCTTCGGGTCGACGGCGTCGACGACGGCCTTGCGCCATCGCCTCGTCTGGCCGAGGGCCAGCACGTCGTTGGTGATGTCGTAGCGCTCCGCGACATCGTCGAACATCGCGGCCACCTCGGCGGGTGCCTTGTCCAGGTCAGCGCGTGCCACGGCGTGATCCTTTCACCCGGCCTGCCCGCTCGCCCACCTCGGCCTACCTTTCCTCGGCGAGCTCGCCCCTGCCCTCCTCGTCCCGCACCTCGGCCAGCGCGGAGAGCGCCGTCGGTCAGGAGCGCATGCACGTCACGACGCGTCCGATCGCCGACCCGGTGGAGCTGCTGGCCCGGCTTCCGGTCACCGATCCGGTCGCCTGGGTGCGCGAGGGCGAGGGCCTCATCGGCTGGGGCGTCGCGGCCCGCCTCGAGGTGCGTGGGAACGAGCGGTTCAGCCGCACGCAGCGCTGGTGGTCGACGCTGTGCGCGTCGCTCGAGGTCGATGACACGGTCAGCATGCCGGGGACCGGGCCGGTCGCCTTCGGCTCCTTCTCCTTCGATCCGGAGGCGGGCTCGTCGATCGTCGTCGTGCCGAAGGTCATCGTCGGGCGCCGGTCCGGACAGGCCTGGATGACCGTCATCGGCACCGAGCCGAACGCCCGGCCGTCGCTGCCGCCGGTGTCCGTGCCCGACGAGCCGCACTCGGTGACCTGGGCCGAGGGCAGCACGAGCGCGATCGAGTGGCAGGCCGCCGTGGCCGAGGCGGTGGCCCGCATCAAGGCCGGTGAGCTCGACAAGGTCGTCCTGGCCCGCGACGTCATCGCGCACGTGGAGGGGCCGCTCGACGTGCGACACCTGCTGCTCAGGCTGGCCGACTCGTACCCGTCGTGCTGGACATTCAGCGTCGGCGACATGATCGGCGCGACGCCCGAGCTGCTGGTGCGCCGCACGGGCGACCTCGTCACCAGTCGCGTGCTGGCGGGCACCGTCCGGCGGCGCGGGGACGAGCGCACTGACGCCGGCCTGGCGCGAGCGCTCATGGCCAGCGGCAAGGACACCGAGGAGCACGAGTACGCGGTCCACTCGGTGGCTCGGGCGCTCGCCGCGCACTGCACCGACCTCGACGTGCCGCCAAGGCCGCACGTGCTCGAGCTCGCCAACGTCCAGCACCTGGCCACCGATGTGACCGGCCGGCTCGCCGACGCCGCCCCTGTCCTCGCCCTGGCCGCGTCCCTGCACCCGACGGCCGCCGTCTGCGGCACCCCGACGGAGCGCGCCTTCTCGGTGATCCGGGAGATCGAGGGCATGGACCGCGGTCGCTACGCCGGGCCGGTGGGCTGGTTCGACCGGCACGGCGACGGCGAGTTCGGCATCGCCCTGCGCTGCGCCAGCGTCGACGCGGAGGCGGGGCACCTGCGTTCGTACGCGGGCTGCGGGATCGTCGCCGGTTCCGATCCCGCGGACGAGCTCGCCGAGTCGGTGGCCAAGCTGGTGCCGATCCGCGACGCCCTCGAGTCGAACTGACAGGCAGTCGACGCCCTCGAGTCGAACTGACAGGCAGTCAGACGCCCTCGAGTCGAACTGACAGGCAGTCAGACGCCCTCGAGTCCGAACTGACAGGCAGTCAGAGGGGCACGGCGAGGCGGCTTCCCTGTTGCTTTCGGAACGCCGCCCCTTGCGTTGCCGGTTGGTGGGTTCTGGCGTGTCAGCATGGCGTGGGCGACGCGCGGTCGGACTCACCTGCGCGGGCGAATCAT
>CAVZPI010000007.1:0-7986 GCA_963777085.1 uncultured Actinomycetes bacterium
ACACGACGGGGTCGTAGTCGGCCACCGTGGTCCCGTCGACGATGGACCCGCGCCGGGCGAGGGCGCCGGAGGCGTGCAGCAGGGACTCCATCAGCGATGACTTGCCCGAGCCGGCCGGACCCACGAGAACGACATTGCGGATACGGTCCGGCGTGGCTGCGGTGGGGGCGGCTCCGGGCTTCCGGTCCGATCGCTTCTCGACCATGGGTGCGGCTCCTTCTCTCGGTTGCCGTGAGTTCGTACGGCGTGCTGCCGGCCGTGCCCCGGGTTGCCGTAAGCCTGCCGCTTGGGCGCGGTACGAAGCAACCCGGCCGATAGCATCAGCCTCGTGCTGAACAACCCGGGTGCCCGACGTGCCCTTGCCGGAATGGTCGAGCCGCCGGCGAGGCTGCTCCTGCGCCTGCACGTGAGTCCCGACGCCGTCACGGTCACGGGCACGGCAGGCGCGGTGGCCGTTGCGCTGGTCTGCCTCCCGCAGGGCTGGTTCATCGCCGGAGTGCTCCTGCTGTTCGTGCTGACTCTCAGCGACCTGCTCGACGGGACCATGGCCCGGATGGCCGGCAGCTCGGGCCCGTGGGGCAACTTCCTCGACGCGACGCTGGACCGCATCACCGACGGTGCGATCTTCGGCGCACTCGCCCTCTTCGGCGCCTTCAACGACCAGCCCTGGATCACCGCCGCGGCCACCCTTGCGCTGGTCACCGGCCAGGTGACCTCGTACTCGAAGGCCCGGGCCGAGGCCGTCGGCGCCACGGCGAACGTGGGCATCGCCGAGCGCGCCGAGCGCCTCATCATCGCCGCGATCGCCGTGCTGCTGACCGGATTCGGGGTGCCGTACGTGCTGCCTGCCGCCCTGTGGCTGCTGGGCGCCCTCGGACTGGTCACGATCCTCCAGCGGATGCTCACGGTCCGGCGCCAGCTGCGACCGGCGGCCGGCACCACCGGGGCGACGCCGAATGGCTGAGGCGGTCACCAGCAGGTCCGCTCGCCGCTCCGCGATGACCGACGCGGCGACCGAGTGGGCGTTCGCGACCGGCTGGCGCATCGTCAAGCGGCTGCCGGCGCGGGTGGCCTACCGCGCCTTCGAGGCTGCTGCCGACGGGTTGTGGCGGCGTCGCGGCGAGGGCATCCTCCAGCTGGAGCGCAACCTGGCCCGTGTCCATCCCGAGGCGTCGCCGGCGGCCCTTCGCGAACTGAGCCGGCTCGGCTCGCGCAGCTACTTCCGCTACTGGTGCGACGCCTTCCGGCTGCCCAACCTGACTCCCGAGGAGATCCGCAGCACATGCGACCTCCAGGGCAAGGAGCTCATGGACGCGGCCGTGCTCGCGGGCGCGGGCGCGATCATGGTCGTCAACCATTCGGGCAACTGGGACCATGTCGGCGCATGGGGATGCCTGCGGTACGGCGGCCTCACGACGGTCGTCGAACGGCTCAAGCCGGAGGGCCTGTTCGAGCAGTTCGCGGCGTACCGGCGATCCCTGGGCATGGAGGTCATCCCGACCGGCGATCCGGACATCATCCGGAAGCTCGTGCGCGCCCTGGAGAACGGCCGCATCGTCCCGCTCCTCGGCGACAGGGACATCACCCGCAACGGGGTGATCGTCGACCTCTTCGGCGAGCCTGCCTCGTTCCCCGCGGGCCCGGCAGTGCTGGCGATGCTGACCGGTGCCCCGATCTTCCCTGTCACCTTGTGGTACGAACCGTGGGGTGCGGCCGGCCGTGTCCACCCGGCCATCCACGTGCCGACCGAGGGCACCCGGGCGGAGAGGGTGCAGAGCACGCTCCAGCAGGTGGCTGCCGCGTTCGAGATCAGTATCGGCGAGCACAGCGTCGACTGGCACATGATGCAGCCGGTCTGGCTCGCGGACCTGGATCCCACCAGGCTGGCCGCCAGGGGGAAGGGATGAGGATCGGCCTGGTGTGCCCGTACGCCTGGGACGTCCCGGGTGGGGTGCGATCGCATGTCGCCGACCTGGCCATGACCCTGGGCGACCACGGGCACGACGTCAGCGTGCTCGCCCCCGTCGACGACCCCGACTCGCTGCCCTCGTGGGTGGCGGACGGCGGCCGGCCGATCGCCGTCCGCTACAACGGCTCGGTCGCCCGGCTGAGCTTCGGCGTCAAGGCCACGCGTCGCGTGCGGGGCTGGATCCGCGACAGCGAATTCGACGTCGTCCATGTGCACGAGCCGGTCGCCCCGAGCCTGTCCATCCTCGCCCTGTGGGTCGCGCGTGGGCCCCTGGTGGCGACCTGGCACTCCTCGCACGACCGATCACGCATCATGTCGGCCGGCTACTACGTCGGACAGACGGCGATGGAGAAGGTCCGGGGGCGGATCGCGGTCAGCGAGGACGCGCGTCGCACGATGGTGGCCCATCTGGGCGGCGACGCGGTGCTCATCCCCAACGGCGTGCGGGTCTCGGCATTCGCGTCGACCGAGCGGCTTCCCGGCATGCAGCCCCGGCGGCCTCGGGCGCTGTTCCTCGGGCGGATGGACGAGCCGCGCAAGGGGCTGCAGGTGCTGTGGAAGGCGCTTCCCGCCGTTCTCGAGGCGGTTCCCGACATCGAGGTTCTCGTCGCCGGTCCGGGTGACATCGAGGAGGCCCGCAGCGAGATGCCTCAGGGAGTCGACGCCTGCGTGCGATTCCTGGGCAGGATCAGCGACGAGGACAAGGCCCGGGCCCTGCGGTCGGTCGACGTCTACGTGGCGCCGCACACGGGCGGGGAGTCCTTCGGCATCGTGCTCGTCGAGGCGATGGCGGCCCAGGCGGCGGTACTCGCCTCCGACCTGCCGGCCTTCCGCAGGGTGCTGGAGGATGGCAGGAGCGGCCGGCTGTTCGCCAACCAGAGCGCCGAGGGCCTCGCCGCCGCACTCATCGAGCTGCTCCGGGATCCGGCCCTGCGCGCCCGTTACGTGCACGAGGCCGATCGTCGCGTCCGGGAGTTCGACTGGGACAAGGTCGTCGACGCCGTGATCGCCGTCTACGACAGCGTGCGCATGCCGGGGGAGAAGGTGACCGAGGACCTTCGCGGTCAGCTCGTCGGCCGCCTGAGCACGAGGGGAGATCTCGCATGAGCGGCTGGTTGGTGCTGGGGTTCCTCCTGCTTCTCGTCGTTCTCCTCGGCGGCTTCTACCTGAGCATGACGGCGGGTCGTCTGGACCACCTGCACCGCCGGATCGACATGTCGGTACTGGCACTGGACTCCCAGCTCCTGCGCCGGTCGTCGGTGGCCCTCGAACTGGCCTCGTCGGGCCTGCTCGACCCGGCGGCCAGCCTGCTTCTCGCGGAGGCCGCGCACGTGGCACGCACATCGTCCGACCAGGAGGACGCCGACCGGGCGCTGGCCGAGTCCGACCTCACCGCCGCACTGGGCGCCGCGCTCGATCCGGACGACTCCGCCGAGGTGGACGCCTCGTCGACCGGCCGCCAGATGCTCGACGAGCTGGACGCTGCCTGCCAGCGCGTGGAACTGACAAGGCGCTTCCACAATGACGCCGTCCGCGCGTGCCGCCAGCTGCGTCGCCAGCGCATGGTCAGGCTCTTCCGGCTGGCCGGCCATACCCCTTGGCCGGACACCTGGGAGATGGACGACGCCCTACCGGATGGTCTCGCCTCGCGAACGCCGTAGGATTGGTGGTCTTGCCACGGTGCCGGTCCCGGTGCCCCAGTAAACATGCGAGGTTGAAGTGACGGATTCGTCCGCAGTCGTCGGAACCGATCTGGTCAAGCGCGGCATGGCCGAGATGCTCAAGGGCGGCGTCATCATGGACGTCGTCACCGCGGAGCAGGCCAAGATCGCGGAGGACGCCGGTGCGGTGGCGGTCATGGCCCTCGAGCGCGTGCCGGCCGACATCCGGGCGCAGGGCGGCGTCGCCCGCATGTCCGACCCGGACATGATCGACAGCATCATCGCGGCGGTTTCGATCCCCGTCATGGCCAAGGCGCGCATCGGGCACTTCGCCGAGGCGCAGGTCGTCCAGTCGCTCGGCGTCGACTACATCGACGAATCGGAGGTGCTGACCCCGGCCGACTACGCGAACCACATCGACAAGTGGAAGTTCACTGTCCCCTTCGTCTGCGGGGCCACGAACCTGGGCGAGGCGCTGCGTCGCATCACCGAAGGTGCGGCAATGATCCGCAGCAAGGGCGAGGCCGGCACGGGCGACGTGTCGAACGCGGTCACGCACATGCGCACCATCCGGCGTGAGATCGCCACGATCGCTGCGCTGCCCGAGGACGAACTGTACGTGGCGGCCAAGGAGTTGCAGGCCCCCTACGCCCTCGTGAAGGAGGTCGCGCAGCGGGGCTCCCTCCCGGTCGTCCTGTTCGTGGCGGGCGGAATCGCCACGCCAGCGGATGCCTCGCTGATGATGCAGTTGGGCGCCGACGGCGTCTTCGTGGGATCGGGCATCTTCAAGGCCGGTGACCTCACCGCCTCGCCGCAGGAGCAGGCCAAGGCGGCCTTCAGGCGGGCCGAGGCCATCGTCCTGGCCACGCGGCACTTCGACGATCCGGAGGCGGTCGCCAACGCGTCACGCGGTCTGGGCCCGGCGATGGTCGGCATCAACGTCGCCGACATCCCGGTGCACCATCGCCTGGAGGACAGGGGCTGGTGAGCGCGTCCCCGCTCATCGGGGTGCTCGCACTGCAGGGCGATGTCCGTGAGCACGCCCGTTCACTGGAGGCTGCCGGTGCCCGGGCGGTGGCCGTGCGGTCGCTCGCCACCCTCGCCTCGGTCGACGCGCTCGTGATCCCCGGCGGCGAGTCCACGACCATGTCGAAGCTGGCCGTGATGGACGGCTTCCTCGAGCCGCTGCGTGACGCCCGGCGGGACGGGATGCCGATGTACGGCTCCTGCGCCGGGATGATCATGCTGGCCGACGAGGTCGCCGATGCCCGGCCCGACCAGGAGACGATCGGGGGGATCGACGTGACCGTGCGCCGCAACGCGTTCGGCCGGCAGGTCGACTCGTTCGAAGTCGACGTCGAGATCCCGGCGGTCGGGGAGGCGCCGTTCCGAGCGGTCTTCATCAGGGCACCCTGGGTCGATCGGGTGGGGCCGGACGTCGAGGTCCTCGCGACGGTCCGCCGGGGCTCCGACGAGGGTACGATCGTGGCGGTCCGTCAGGGCCCGTTGATGGCCACGGCGTTCCACCCAGAGCTGACCGGCGACCATCGCATCCATGAGCTGTTCGTCGAGTCCGTGAGGCACTCCCGATGAGAAGGAAGATGGCATGAGCGGTCACTCCAAGTGGGCGACGACCAAGCACAAGAAGGCGGTCGTGGACGCCCGGCGGAGCAAGCTGTTCGCCCGCCTGATCAAGAACATCGAGGTCGCCGCCCGCATGGGCGGCGGCGACGTCGACGGGAACCCCACGCTGTACGACGCGATCCAGCGCGCCCGCAAGAGCTCGCTGCCGCTGGAGAACATCGAGCGTGCAGTCAAGCGGGGCTCGGGCGCCGAGGCGGGCGGCAGCGACTGGCAGACCATCATGTACGAGGGCTACGGGCCCAGCGGTGTCGCGGTGCTCGTGGAGTGCCTGACGGACAACCGCAATCGCGCGGCCTCGGAGGTCCGGGTCGCGATGTCCCGCAATGGCGGATCGATGGCGGATCCTGGCTCGGTCTCGTACCTGTTCAGCCGAAAGGGCGTGGTGATCGTGCCCAAGTCCGGGGGCCTGGGCGAGGACGATGTCCTCATGGTTGTCCTCGACGCCGGTGCCGAGGAGGTCAACGACCTCGGCGAGTCCTTCGAGGTCATCTGCGAGCCGACCGACATGGTCGCGGTCCGCAAGGCCGTCCAGGACGCCGGGATGGACTACGAGTCGGCGGAGGCCAGCTTCCTGCCCAGCGTGAGCGTCGACCTCGACGAGGAGGGCGCGCGCAAGGTCTTCCGGCTGATCGAGGCGCTGGAGGACAGCGACGACGTGCAGAACGTGTTCGCGAACTTCGATGTGAGCGACGAGATCATGGAGTTGGTGGACTAGGGCGTGAACGACTTCGTCGGAACGCAGATGCGCGGCTGGGACGCCGCCACCTTCCGCACCGCCAGCGGAGATCCGACGATGCGGTCCACGGTCGTGGCGCTGACGGTGCTCGAGCGCGCTCCGGAGTGGCAGCGCCTGCGCAGTCGGATCGATCGGTTGACGCTGTTCGTGCCATCCCTGCGCCTGCGTCCCCTCTACGGGGCGCTCGGCCTGTCCGCGCCACGGCTGGCCGTGGACCCCGATTTCGACCTCGACGTGCACGTGCGCCGCTACCGGCTGCCGGAGGGCGCCGGCTGGCAGGCCGTCCTCGACGACGCCAGGCGCATGAGCCTGACCGACTTCGACCACAACCGCCCGCTGTGGGAGGCCGCGCTCATCGAGGGCCTTCCGGAGGGGCAGGCGGCGTTCCTCCTCAAGCTGCACCACTCGATCGCGGACGGTCAGGCGACCGTCATGATGGGGCTGACCCTCTTCGAGTTCGGCCCGGACTCGAATCCGTCCGAGCCCGGCCCCCCGCCGGCCCCGGACGGCGAAGACGTCGGAATCCGTGATGTCACCTTCGCAAATCTCGCCGACACGGTGCGGCGCACCACCGATCTTGCCTTCTCGACGGTGCGCGGGGCGATCGACTTCGCCAGGGGCACCGTCACCGAGACCACCTCGACGTGGGGACGGGCCTGGGACACCGTCACCTCGATCGGCCGGATGACCGCGGTGGCTGACGGCCCGATGTCTCCGGTCATGTCCGGACGGGGGAGCACCTACCGATTCGCGGCCTTCGACCTGCCATTCTCCGGGTTGCGCGAGGCGGCGAAGGGCCACGGCTTCAGCGTCAACGACGCGTTCCTCGCCGCGGTGGCGGCCGGCATGGACGACTACCACCGGCGGCACGGGTTGATCGTGGAGGAGCTCCGGGTCAACGTGCCGATCAGCCTGCGGGGCGACGCGGGTGACCGTACGGCCACGGCGTCGAACTCCGTGAGCATCGCCCGGTTCCCGATGCCGATCGCCGGGCTCACGCCGCTCGAGCACATGGAGGCAGCGCACGAGCTGGTGGCGCGGTGGAAGGCCGAGCCGGCCATGCACCTCGCCGATCCGCTGGCAGAGGTGAGCTGGCTGGTACCCGTGCCCATGCTCGCGCAGGCGGCCCAGACCTCCGACGTGACCACGAGCAACGTGCCGGGCCCGCCGATGCCGATGTACCTCGCAGGGGCCCGCATGCTGGCCGCCTATCCGCTGGTCGCCACGATCGGGGCGGCGGTGAACATCACGATGGTCACCTACGACGGCCAAGCCTTCGTGGGGGTGTCCTCGGACGATCGCGCCGTGTGCGACCTGGCCGACCTGGTCCAGGACCTGCGCGGCGGATTCGAGAAGGTGACCGGCCAGCGGACCGGTCCGGCCGACCGCTACGCGACAGGCGACACGCCGGCCGAGCCGACCCAGGCTCCCGAGGACTGACCCACCTAGCCACTAGCCTGCTATCCGAACAGGTGTTCGGACGGACACCCACCAGCGAACGGGAGGTGGCCGGTGCGCGTGCTGGGAATCGACCCGGGACTGACCCGGTGCGGGGTGGCGGTGGTCGACGGGTCGCCCGGCTCGACTGTGCATGCGGTCCACATCGGAGTGCTGCGCACGGACCCGCAGGCGCCTTTGGAGCAACGGCTCGCGGCTATCGAGGCCGGCCTCGCCGCGCTCATCGCCGAGCACTCGCCGGATGCGATCGCCATCGAGCGGGTCTTCAGCCAGCAGAACGTGCGCACGGCCATGGGCACGGCACAGGCAGCGGCGATGGGCCTCCTGCTGGCCGGTCAGCTCGGCATCCCCGTTGCCCTGCACACGCCCACCGAGGTGAAGGCGGCGGTCACGGGCAACGGCCGCGCGGACAAGGCGCAGGTGACGTCGATGGTCACGCGCATCCTGCGGCTCGACGGTCCGCCCAAGCCGGCGGACGCGGCAGACGCCGTCGCCATCGCCGTCTGCCAGCTGTGGCG
>CAVZPI010000008.1:0-121326 GCA_963777085.1 uncultured Actinomycetes bacterium
GACGATCGCTTACACTTTTTATCGGAAAGTCGTGAAATACGGTGAAGTTGATCCTCGGAGAAGGCAACAAGCAAAAGGGCTGAGGTTCAGGCCGTGTTGGACGAGCCAACCTTTTACTTAAGGGAAGTTCCGACCAGAGCATCAAAATCCTTGCTTCTCTTCAGGGTCACGGAGAACCTGATAGCCTTGACCAGCTTGTCATCTCTGTTCTTCATTTCGATGGTCTCGCTGTTGATCTTGGTGATTTCTGCGAATTTGTAGCGACTAAGGTTCTCGGCTACTTGCACCGAGACTTCAGCCGCATTGCCCAACGCGCGTAGCTCGATTGTCTCGAACTTCTTCAAGATGGATCTTGGCGATGTACACGAAGAAGTTGGCCGGTTTGTTCCTGGACACGGTCACCAGGGGTTCCTTCGGCTCCAAGAGCTTTTTCTGGTCAGTCTGGGTTGCGGCCATTGTTAATCCTACCGAATAGTTATGGCAATATTACAATCTCCGTGGCATTGGGTAATTAGTCGAAGGGTTACGGCATAAACGCCAATCACCAGCTGACCTGACAAAAATATCCGAACTAACTTGAGAGAGAAATTACTTTCATGCTCTGACTCAACAGGGGTTTGGGGTTTGGGGTTTGGGGAGCGGCGGCCTCGCGCAGTCGGCCTCCGAATCGGTCACCGGCTGCTGGAACTCGACCCGATCCGCACCCGGCCCGCCGCCTGCCTGCGCAGTGACGCCTCCTCCTGGGGCGGAGCTGACGCCAGGTCCAATCCGGGCGGGCGCCGGCGATCAGGCCCCATGCCGACCAGGAACCGCACGCCCTTCTCGGTGGACAGTCGGCCGAAGTAGGCCAGCACTGCGCGCCGCGCTCCGGCGTCAACCGGCTCCGCCGGCCGAAGGCGACAGTGGGTTGGGCAGCCAGGCGGTTCCGTTCAGCCCTGCCCGACGGAAGGACTCGACATCCTCGGGCGTGAGCAGGGTCACCCGCGTCGTCGACGTCCGCGTACAGCGACACCGCCCGCGCCAGGCCGCCGCCTCGAACGAGGAGTGGTACTGCGCAATGACCGCCCACGTGCGGGACCTGGGCGAGGTGCTCTTCATCGCCCAGACCTGCGACGTCACCGACGATGCCCGGCGGCCCGTCGGCGAGCAGGTGGCCCAGCGCCGCCCGGGCCTGGGACCAGGTCTGATCGCCGGGCGATCAGGCGGCGGACGGACGGGCGCAGGCGAGTCGTCAGCCCCGAAACCGGTGGCGCGCACGGCTCGGGCATGAGGGTGAGCGCGGAAGGCCGGATCGGCGAATCCATGTCGGGGCGCGAAGGGCGCCACGCCCACCAGGTCGACGGGGTAGCCGCGCTCGGCGAGCGCCTGCGCCACCACGTGGACGACACGCTGCGCCCCACCCACCTTGTCGATGTTGGCCATCAGGACCATCCGGGGAGTCGTCATGACGGCCTCCCCTCGCCCGCCGCGATCATGGCCGCGACGGCGCGTTCCGCCGCCCTGCCGGCGGACCGCAGCGTCGGCGGCGAACACGGCGGCGAGGCCCGGCGCAGCCGCCCATCCCAGGCCATCGGGACCGCCGCAGCCACGATCCGACCATGGCGTCCGTGTCGCGCGCACGGCCCTACCAGCTCGAGGGCGGGGTAGACGCCCCGCGTCCTGTTGACGTATGCCTCGCGGTCGGGCTGGAAGAGCAGGACCGGCAGGTCGGCGCGCCGCGTCCCCGATGATCGAGGAGTAGTCCGACACGAGCAGGTCGCTGGCCGCGAGTGCGCACCGAGGTCATCCATCTCGCCGAACCGTACGGCATGGCGCAGTCGTGTCGGCACGGTGAAGCGTAGGGATGCGGGCGCACGAGCAGGGGAGACCACGTGGCCGAAGCGACGCCCACCTGTCGAGGTCGGCAGGGACGCGGTGCGCGCGGCTGCCTATCGCCCTCCCGGCGCAGGGGCGTGCACCACCAGGGGCCGGTTGGGCGGGCAGATCGAGCGCCTTGCGCTGCGCAGCGATGACGTCGGCACCCCCCGGCCCGCACCGCCACCGCCACGTCCATCCTCGGCAGTCCGGCCTCGACGACCTGACCGGCGTAGCCCAGCGCGCGCGAGGTCACGTCGGCATCGAAGCGCGAGGCCGCGACCACCAGGCGCCAGCGCCTCGAGCGGCGACGGACCTCGCGCGGGCCTCCCCTGCGACCAGCACGCTCGGGGTCGTCCAGGCCGAGACGATGGACCGGCACGCCGCTGCCCGAGAGGGTCCAGACCGCACCCCGTGGCTTGACCGCCATCGACGACGCCCCGTCGTCGACGCGGTAAGCCGGGCGCGCGCCAGCAGCCGAGGCGCTCGACCGGCTCGGCGAAGTCGGGAATCCGCTTGGGCTGGGTCCGATAGGGCCTGTGCCACGCCCGGGTGGCCGCGGTGCAACTGATCGCTGATGGCGCGCGCATTGCCGCTGCAGGTCCGGCCGGCATCGGACTCGAACACGGCAAGGGCATCCGCCGGGGCAATGCCGACCGACCGCTGTACCGCAGGCGGAACTCAGCGCCACGCAGGTCGACGATCCTGGCCAGTCGCAACGCGCCGGGGATCCGGAACCAGGACGACCGTGCGCCGTCGAGCGCGACCGCCAGGTCGCTGACATGGACGGTCCGCCAGCCGATCGCACCGTTCTCGTGGGACGAGAGCTCGACGGAATCCGGCCTGGTTGGCAGCGGCTGCCGCTTGCACCGGGCCGGATTCCGTCGAGCTCTCGTCCCACGAGAACGGTGCGATCGGCTGGCGGACCGTCCGTGTCGCGACCTGGCGGTCGCGGCTCGACGGCGCACGGTCGTCCTGGTTCCGGATCCCCGGCACCGTGCGACTGGCCAGGATCGTCTCGACCTCGTGGCGCGCGACTGGCTTCCGCCTGCGGTACAGCGGATCGGGTCGGCATTGCCCCGGCGGTCCCTTGCCGTGTTCGAGTCCGATGCCGGCCGGACCTGCAGCGGCAATGCGCGCGCCATCAGCGATCAGTTGCACCGCAGCCACCCGGGCGTGGCACAGGCCTGGGCCTATCGGACCCAGCCCGAGCGGATTCCCGACTTCGCCGAGCCGGTCGAGCGCCTCGGCATCCGGCACGCCTGGCTGCTGGCGCGCGCCCGCTACCGCGTCGACGACGGGGCGTCGTCGATGGCGGGGCGCAAGCCACGGGGTGCGGTCTGGACCCTCTCGGGCAGCGGCGTGCCGGTCCATCGTCTCGGCCTGGACGACCCGAGCGTGCTGGTCAGCAGGGGAGGCCCGCGCGAGGTCCGTCGCCGCTCGAGGCGCTGGGACCTGGTGGTCGCGGCCTCGCGCTTCGATGCCGACGTGACCTCGCGCGCGCTGGGCTACGCCGGTCAGGTCGTCGAGGCCGGACTGCCGAGGATGGACGTGGCGGTGGCGGTGCGAGCCGGGGGTGCCGACGTCATCGCTGCGCAGCGCAAGGCGCTCGATCTGCCCGCCGACCGGCCGGTGATCATGTACGCCCCTGCGCCCCGGGAGGGCGATAGGCAGCCGCGCGCGCCGCGTGTCGACCTCGACAGGTGGGCGCAGTCGCTCGGCCACGTGGTCTACCTGCTCGTGCGCCCGCATCCCTCCGAGCGCTTCACCGTGCCGACACGACTGCGCCATGCCGTACGGGACATCGGCGAGATGGATGACCTCGGTGGGCACCTCGCGGCCAGCGACCTGCTCGTGTCGGACTACTCCTCGATCATCGGGGACGCGGCGCTGGCCGACCTGCCGGTCCTGCTCTTCCAGCCCGACCGCGAGGCATACGTCAACAGGACGCGGGGCGTCTACCCCGGCCTCGACTCGGTAGGGCCGTGCGCGCACGACACGGACGCGCTGATCGCCATGGTCGGATCGTGGCTGGCGGATCCGATGGCCTGGGATGGGCGCTACGCCGGGCCTCGCCGCGTGTTCGCCGCCGAGCGCTGCGGTCCGGCCGACGGCAGGGCGGCGGAACGCGCCGTCGCGGCCTGATCGCGGCGGGCGAGGGGAGGCCGTCATGACGACTCCCCGGATCGTCCTGATGGCCAACAACATCGACGAGGTGGGTGGGGCGCAGCGCGTCGTCCACGTGGTGGCGCAGGCGCTCGCCGAGCGCGGCTACCCCGTCGACCTGGTGGGCGTGGCACCCTTCGCGCCCCGACATGAGTACATCGCCGATCCGGCCTTCCGGCGCTTCACCCTCATGCCCGAGCCGTGGCCGGCACCGCCGCAGGACTCCGGGCTGACGACTCGCCTGCGCCCGTCCGTCCGCCGCCTGATCGCCCGGCGATCGAGCCTGAGGTCCCAGGCCCGGGCGGCGCTGGGCCGCCTGCTCGCCGACGGGCCGCCGGGCATCGTCGTGACGTCGCAGCTCTGGGCGATGGAGCACCTCGCCGAGGTCCCGCACGCGGACTGGGCCGTCGTCGGCCAGTACCACTCCTCGTTCGAGGCGGCGGCGGGCGGCCGCGACCTGGCGCGGGCGGTGTCGCTGTACGCGGACGTCGACACGGTGACCCTGCTCACGCCCGAGGATGTCGAGTCCTTCCGTCGGGCAGGGCTGAACGGCACCGCCTGGCTGCCCAACCCGCTCGCCTTCTGGCCGGCGGAGCCGGTTGACGCGGACGTGCGCGACGGCGCAGTGCTCACCTACCTTGGCCGACTGTCCACCGAGAAGGGCGTGCGGTTCCTCGTCGAGGCATGGGGCCTGATCGCCGGCGCCCACCCGGATTGGACCCTGCGGCTGGTCGGCTCCGGCCCGGAGGAGGCGTCACTGCGCAGGCAGGCGGCGGGCCTGGGGACGGGTGCGGATCGGGTCGAGTTCCGGCCGCCGGTGACCGACTCGGAGGCCGAGCTGCGCGAGGCCGCGCTGCTGGCGCTGCCGTCCCTGACGGAGGGGCTGCCCCTGGTGCTCGCCGAGGCGATGGCGGTCGGCCTGCCCTGCGTGGCGACCGACTGCTCGGCCGGCGTGCGCCTGCTCGCCGAGGACGGACGGACCGGGATCGTCGTGCCGAGGGCGGATCCACCGGCCCTAGCGGCTGCGCTGTCGGCCCTGATGGCGGACCCGAGCGAGCGCGCAGCGCTCGGGATCCGGGCCCGCACCTCGGTCGAGTGCTACCGGGTCGAGCACGTCACGGACCGCTGGGAGGAGCTGATCCGGCAGGTCCTCCGCTGAGGTCGGCGGGTCAGAGGTGCTGGTTGGCCCGGCTCAGGTCCTCCTCGAAGTCGACCTCGACCGCGAACAGGTCACGGATGTCGAACGGCACCACGCGGGCGCCGTCCTTCTCGATCATGAGCTCGAGCCCGCGCTCGAAGTAGTCGGAGTCGTCGCACTCGGCCAGTCGCACGATGAGATCGGCCTTGTCCGTGGCGCTGACGTAGTTGATGCCCACCGACTCGCCGAGGGCATCGGCGACCGTCTTCGACAGCCTGTCGACGAACCCGTCGGCATCGACGGTGTACTTGACCTCCTCGTCGCCCACCACCGCGGTGTTGACGCAGATGAACGACTGCTCCGCGGCGATGAGGTCCTTGACCCGCTCCAGCACCTGGGGGTCGAAGACGACGTCGCCGTTCATCCACACGACGCCGCCGTCGGCGGACTGGCGCAGCGCCTTGAGCAGGCTGCGGTTGGTGTTGGTGCGGTCGTAGTTCTCGTTGTAGACGTAGTTCACGTCGGGGAAGGCCTCGATGATGAGCTCGAGCTTGAAGCCGATGACCGTGGTGATGCGCAGGTCGTCGAAGGCGGCAAGCAGGTTGTCCATCTGCTGCTGCATGATCGTGCGTCCGTCGGACAGCGGCGTGAGCGGCTTGGGCCAGGGCCGACCGAGTCGCGTGCCCATCCCGGCCGCGAGAATCACTGCTTGCACGGTCATGCGTTCTCCTCGACGACGCGCACGCGGCTGAGCTCCTGCAGCGCAGCGTCGTGGTGATGGATGGCGTTCTGGATCTCATCCCAGAACCTCGTGGTGCTCTGGCCGGGTGCCAGCGAGTCGAAGTAGAAGTCGCGCATCTCCAGGCGCTTCTCCCGCATCGGATCCTCGTCGAGGATGGCGGCGATATCGGCCTCGAGCGTGCCGATGCTCGTCTCGTCGACGACGTGCGAGGCGGCGGCCACGGGTGCGTCGTCGAGCAGCCGCTCGCGATTCGAGCGGCGGTCGCTGAGCACGAGCGGCGCCTCCGGGCGCAGGTAGAGGTGGTCCAGGCTCACGCTGGAGACGTCGGCGATCATCAGGTCGGTGCTGCGGATGACGCCCAGGATGTCGCCCTCCACGCATGCACGGCGTGACCGGCCGCGGGGTTCGCGCTGGCCGCCTGCTCGACGAGCCGCACGATCTGGGAGTGGCCCCGGACGACGCCGGGATCCTCGGACGTGACCACGCGCGGGTGCGGCTTGTACAGGACGCGGGCGCGTGGCTGTGCCAGCGCGGCGGTGATGATCCGCGGCCCGTACCGGTCTACTGACGTGTAGTTGTTCGCGTCGTCCTCGCCCTCCCACGTCGGGGCGTAGGTGATCGTCGGACCGTCGTGGGCCGGCACGGCGTGGGGGACGGGCAGGTCGAGCTGCGGGCGTCCGACCCTGACGAGATGGTGGGGGTCGAACCAGGCCAGCGCGGCCGCATGTCGTCGCACCGCTGCCTCGCCCGCCACGAAGACCATGTCGTACGCCTTGGCCTGGTTGCTGACCATGCAGATCTTGTCGCTCTCCCCGTGGTTCACGTGGATGTGGACGGCCTGCTGGAACGACAGCGACTGGAAGTTGGTCCAGCCGTTGTTGACGTAGACGACCGCGTGGAAGTCGGCCCGGTCGTACAGGGCCATGAGGATCTCGTAGCGGGGGACCAGGAGGACGCGCAGCGACGTCATGCCGAGCAGCGCACGGTAGGTCTCGATGTGTCGGACGACGACGATCGTGGTCATGTCCTGGCTGGACTCGAAGACGGGCAGCCACTGCGTGATCTGGTAGAGCTTGAGCGGCCGTCGGCGAAGTAGAGGGCGACGTCGGCGCTCGGCACGTCGCCGAGGTCGAAGCCCTCGGGCTCGACGGCGCCGAAGTCGCGCATGCGGCGCGAGATCGCTCGAGCCACCTTCTTGGCGAATCGCGTGCTCGCGCCGTCCGTTGCTGCCTGGTGTCGTCACTGTCTCCGCCTGCTGTGGTGGGTCAACCGCGTGGTACCTGATCGTCCGTACCCGGGTGTGACCTATCGTAACCAGCGTGCGATCCCTCTGGCAGCACCGTCAGGTGCTGCGCATGCTGGTCATCCGTGACCTGCAGAAGCAGTATCGCAAGTACCGCCTTGGGTACCTATGGAGCCTCCTCGAACCCTTGGGAATGTCGCTGGTCCTGTGGTTCGTGTTCTCGGTGCTGCTCGGCGCCCGGAAACTGGGCCTCCAGCCGTACATGCTCTTCCTGACGATCGCGATCCTGCCCTGGTGGTGGTTCACGAAGGGTATCGCCGCCTCGACGCGGGTCTTCCGTCGCGACACCGGGCAACTGCATGGTCAGCCTCCTGCCGACCGAGCTCTGGGTCCTGCGGGTCCAACTCGTCAGCTGGCGGAGTTCCTGGTGTCGCTGCCGGTGCTGATCCTGGCCGTCGTCGTGACGAAGACCATGCCGGGACCCATGATCGTGCTCTTCCCCGTGGCGATGGCGCTGCAGTTCGTCCTCATGTACGGACTGTCGCTGCTGATCTCGTCATGGTCCGTCGTCGTTCCCGATCTCGAGCGATTCGTGCGCATCGTCATGCGGGCGATGTTCTACCTGACGCCCGTGCTCTACTCGATCTCGAACATTCCCGCCAGCGTGCAGCCGATAGCCGCCCTGAACCCGATGGTCGGCATCCTCGGGCTCTACCGGGTCGGATTCTGGACGGAGGAGATCGAGTCGGCCCCGCACTACGGCCTCTCGCTGATCGTCAGTGTCATCCTGATCGTGATCGGGTTCGTCACCTTCCGGCGGCTCGAACCGCGCATCCTGAAGGACGCCTGAGATGGCGCGACTGGCCCTCACTGCGGATCTCGGCGACATCGTCGGCTTCGACGACGTCGGCATCCGCATGCCGCGCATGATCCGCCGGGGCGGCGGAGGCCGACGGCAGCGACTGCGCCGGATGGCGGGGGAGACCCGGCGCGCCGAGGAGTGGCGCCTTCGCCATGCCACGTTCACGATCGGGGAGGGCGAGTCCGTCGCGATCATGGGCGGTCGGGGCTCCGGTCGCGAGGTGCTGCTCCGGCTCGCGGCGGGCACGCTCATCCCCGACGAGGGAACGGTCCGACGGCGGGTGCCGATCATCCCCATGATCGACCTGGCCAAGGGGCTCCAGCGCACGCTCACCTACCGGCAGAACATCTTCGTCCTGGGCGGACTGCTCGGCATGACTCCCGAGCAGTCGGGCCGCCGGATGGCCGACATCGTCGAGTTCGCCGGGGTCGAGTCTGTTCTCGACAGGTACCTCGGCGCTGCGACGCCGCTGGTCCGACAGAAGCTCGCGTGGTCGATCGCCATGCACACCGAGGCCCGGGCCTTCGCGATCGAGCAGACGCTGGTGGTGGGCGACCGGGACTTCAGGCAGCAGTGCTGGACGCGGGTCGATGCCATGCGGGCCGACGGCACCACCTTCCTGGTGTCGTCGGACAGCCTCAAGCAGTACCGGCGCTTCTGCGACCGCGCGATCCTGCTGGAGGACGGCGCCGTCGTCGCCCAGGCACCTGTCGCGGAGGCGATCGCGCTCCTTCGGCAGTCGCGGCAGCGCTCGAACGAGCCGGAGCCCGTGGTCGAGGACGACGAGGATGACGACGGCGGCAGCGGCGTCTACCCGGTCTAGTCTGGCAATCGGCCGGACTGCGGCACCCCGTTAGGCTGTGCCCATGTCGACGTCGACCGCCGGACCCGCCGAGGGCGACGGCCGAAGCCTCAGCCTGCTGCCCGACGTGCCCCCCATCCCGGCCATCGGCGTGCTGCTGCACGTGGGCGTGCACAAGACCGGCACCACGGCCATCCAGGCGGCACTCGCCGACGCCCGGCCCGACCTGGCGAAGCGCGACATCCTCTACCCGGGCAAGCGACCGGCCCAGCACCGCTCGGCGATGGCCGTCACGCAGCGCCAGTGGGGCTGGAAGGACAAGGGCGGCGGCGTCTACGACCGATCGGTCTTCGACTGGCTCGTCGGGCAAGGTGCGCGGCCACGCAGGGCCGGGTGGTGATCAGCAGCGAGTTCTTCTGCGAGGCGGATGCGGAGGCCTCGGACGCAGGTGGTCGCAGGACCTCGGCGGCGACCGCGTCCACGTCGTCGTGACGCTGCGCAACCTCGGCGCTGCTGCTTCCCTCCTCGTGGCAGCAGTACCTGAAGTACGGCCTGATCGACCGGCTACGAGAAGTGGCTGCGCAACGTCTTCGCGAACCCCGGCGGATCGACCGATGACGCCGACCTTCTGGCGGCGGAATGACCACGGCGCCGTCATCACCCGCTGGTGCGATGCGGTCGGCTCCGAGAACGTCACCGTGCTGGTGCTCGAGGATGTCGATCGCAGCGCCATCTTCCGCACCTTCGCGCAGTTGCTCGACGTGCCGCCGGACCTGCTCGTCTCCCGCATGAACCTCACTCGAACCGCTCGATGACGGCCGCCGAGGCCGAGTTCCTCCGGCGGCTGAACGAGCGGGTGAAGAAGGACCTCAGCGTGGGACGAGTACGTCAAGTACGTCCGGCGCGGGGTCGCCCTGGGCATGGTCGAGGGACGCGAGCCGTCCCCCGACGAGCCGCGGCTGCACACCCCCGACTGGGCCCTGGACGCTGCCGCGGAGCAGGGGGCGAAGGCCGTCGACGTCATCCGGGCTTCGGGCGTCCGCGTGCTCGGCGACCTCGACGCCCTCGCGCGCCGGGTCGGCTCGCCGCCGCCGTTCCCGCGGAGCACCATCGACGCGCTCCCGGCCGACGCCGCGGTCCAGGCCGTCATGACGGTGATCGAGGCGACCAGGGAGAATCCCGGAGCTCACGGCCAGGCAGCTGCGCGACGAGCTGGCTGGAGCCGCACCAAGGAGGACTTGCGCTTGCGCCTGGCGCATGCGTTCCCTGCGCCCGTGACGATCCCAGCCGTGCGCCTGCCCGGTGCGGGCGCAGCCCCCGGCCGACGCCCTCCGGGACCTGTCGGTGCACGGCTCGCCGCGGGAGCCGGGCGCGACCGTCGTCGTCGCCTCCGACCTCGTGGTCGCACGCGGCCGCGCTGGCCCCGCTCACGCAGGACCCGTTCGTCGCCACCGCGCTGCTCGTGCGGCCGGCGCAGGCAGGATGCCGACGTACGAGTGCGGCACCACCTGGTCGTCAGCGTCGCAAGCCGGCTTCCACAACGTGGCCGCCCCGGACCGTCGGTCGGTGGGCGCACTCGTCGTGGCCGCGGCGGACGCGCCCGTGGTGGCACTGCTGGTCGCCGACCTGGCCGACGCCGTCGAGACAGGCGCCGTCGGCACGGACGGCAGTCGACCTCGTCGAGCTCGTGGCGGTCGCGGTCACCCGGGGCGGCGTCCCGCTGCGTGCCATCGACATGGTCGACGTGCCGTGGTTCCGCTCGCCCGAGGACGAGTCCGCGGCGCGGGCGCGGGCCACGGCGATCCCGGACGCGCGCATCGCGCAGCTGCAGGCCAATCGCGTGGACGACGGCTTCTACTCCACCTTCGTCGTCCGCAAGGCATCCAAGCCGCTGACCCGCGTGGCGCTGCGCCTGGGCTGGAGCCCGAACGCGATCACCCTGCTGTCCTTCGCGATCGGCATCGCCGCCGCCGCCTCGTTCGCGGTGGGGGACCGATGGGCACTCGTGCTCGGGGCCCTCCTGCTGCAGCTGAGCCTCATCGTCGACTGCGTGGACGGGGAGGTGGCCAGGGCCACGCGGCGGTTCTCCGCGCTCGGCGCCTGGCTCGACGCCTCTACCGACCGTGTCAAGGAGTTCCTTGCCTACGCGGGCCTGGCCTTCGGGGCCCACCGGGGCGGTGTCGAGATCTGGTGGCTGGCCGTCGTGCTGATCGTCCTCCAGACGACCCGGCACATGGCCGACTACGACTTCTCGCGGGTGCAGCGGCTGCGCGAGGCGTCCGTGTCCGTGCGCGACGTCCGGATCGCCGACGACGGCGCCGAGGGTGCGGCGGGTGGCTGGTCGGTCAGCGGTGCCATGGAGATCTCGACGCGGATGAACCGGCGCGACGCGGTCCGGTGGGCCAAGCGCGCCATCCACCTGCCCATCGGCGAGCGATGGCTGATCCTCAGCGTCATGGCCGCGCTGCTGGGCGCCGGGTGGGCGCTTGGGGTGCTGTTCGTCGCGGGCCTGCTCGCCCTCGCCTACGTGACCGCCGGACGCACGCTGCGCACGTTCACCTGGCACGGTCCGACGCCCGAGGCTGGTGTCCTGCTCCTGCGGCGGCAGGGTGACTCGGGTCCGATCCTGGGCCTGGTCGGACTGGCCGTCCCGGAGGGCCCGCGGCGTCGCTGGTGGCAGCACCGGGCGGCGTGGGCGGTGCCCTCCGCGATCCGGTTCCTCGAGCTGGGCGTGGTGGCCCTCGTGGCCCTCGTCTGGTTCCCGTCGGTCGAGGTGGTCGCGTTCTGGTGGATGGCGGTCGTCGCGTTCCACCACTACGACACCCTGTACCGGGCGATGCAGGACGCCGCCATGCCGCGCTGGCTGGCCTGGACCGGGCTGGGCTGGGAGGGTCGCACGCTGCTCGTCGCCGTTCTGGCCGGCCTCGGGGCCACGACCCTGGCGAACGGCCTGGCAGTGGGTGCCTGCCTGCTTGCGGCACTGTTCGTGGTCGTGGCCTCCGTACAGTGGCTCTTCGTGCAGGGGAGGTCGCGGCCATGACCGATACCGGGGGCGCCGTAGCGCGTCCGTCCCGCCCGACCGTCGCGCAGATCCGGGAGGTGGGGCAGCCGCCCGCCGTCCGGGGCCGCCGCAACTCCGAGCACTGGGTCGCCGACGTGTACCTGCGACGGATCTCGCCGTACCTGACCCGCGTGCTCCTGCGCACGTCGATCACCGCCAACGGGGTGACCTGGCTGATGGTGGCGACCGGCGTGTCCGCGGCCCTGGCCCTGCTCATCCCCGGCCTGTACGGCGCCGTGCTCGCCGCGCTGCTCGGGCAGCTGCAGATGCTGTGGGACTGCAGCGACGGCGAGGTGGCGCGCTGGCGCCGGACCACGTCGCCCAAGGGCGTCTTCATCGATCGCGTCGGCCACTACACGACCGAGGGGCTCATCCCCATCGCACTGGGGCTGCGCGCGGCCGGCTTCCCGGGCGAGGGCTGGCTGGACACGCCCTGGCCGCTCGTGGGCGCGCTCGTCTCCGTCCTCGTGCTCTACAACAAGGCCCTGAACGACATGGTCCACGTGTCGCGCGCCTACAACAACATGCCGCGGCTGGAGGAGAAGGCCGAGGTCGCCGCTCCGCGGTCCACGGGCCTGCGAAGGCTGCGTTCCGTCGCCCGGTTCGTCCCCTTCCATCGCGCCTACCACTCGGTCGAGCTGACGCTGCTCGCCGTCGTGGCGGCCGTCGTCGATGTCGCGCTCGGTGACCTGTCCGCAACGCGATTCCTGGTGGCCTTCCTGGCGGTGTTCGGGATCGTCACGATCGTGGGCCATCTGGCCTCGATCCTGTCCTCAAGCCGGCTGCGCTAGCGATGGACGGCCTGGCTCCGGCACTGCCTCGCTACGCGGTCGTCGTCCTCACCATGGGCACGCGCCCGGACGACCTCGACCGCGGACTGCGATCGATCCTCGCCCAGGAGGGCGTCACCACCGACATCGTGGTCGTGGGCAACTCGTGGGAGCCGACCGGGCTCCCGGACGGCGTGCGAGGGCACTTCCTGCCCGAGAACCTCGGCATCCCGGCCGGCCGCAATGCCGGCGTCCCGCTCGTCGCCGGCGAGCTGCTGCTCTTCCTCGACGACGACGCCTCGCTGCCCGATCCGCACTTCCTGCGCACCGTGGCCGAGCGGTTCGCCGCCGACCCTGGCCTCGGCCTGGTCCAGCCGCGCGTCGTCGATCCGACCGGGCTGCCGAGCCCGAGGCGCTGGGTCCCGCGGCTGCGCGTCGGCGATCCGCTCGCGTCGAGCCCTGCGACCGCGCTGTGGGAGGGCGCGGTCGTGATGCGTCGCGCGCTGTTCGAAGCCATCGGCGGCTGGCCGGACGAGTTCTTCTACGCCCACGAGGGCATCGACCTGGTCTGGCGGGTGTGGGACGAGGGCTTCGTCCCCTGGTACGCCGCCGACCTCGTCGCGAACCACCCAGTTATCGACCCGGCCCGGCATGACGTCTACTACCGCCTCAACGCCCGCAACCGGGTCTGGCTCGCGCGACGCAACCTGCCCGTGGTGCTCGAGCCGGTGTACGTGGGCACGTGGATCGGCATGACGCTGCTGCGCGTGCACGACCGCGACGCACTCGGCGCCTGGTTCGGCGGCCTGCGCGAGGGGATGCGACAGCGACCGCAGGGCAGGCGCAGGATGAAGTGGGCGACGGTCTGGGCGATGACGAGGGCCGGCCGCCCCCCGATCATCTAGGCAGTCCCGAACCCCCCCCGTTGAGTGGCCAGTCGTGGGGGTCCCGAAGCCCATCTTGACCCCCACGACTGGCCACTCAACGGGGGGTTCGGTGCTGTAGGGCCCGGCGTACCTGCGAGACCATCAGCCAGGGGCGGGAGAGGTCATCGGCCGTGAAGGTGATGACCAGCCAGCCGGCTTCCTGGAGCAGATTGCGTCGCACGGCGTCACGTCGGCGCTGGGACTCATGCAGGTGCACGACGCCGTCGTACTCGACGATGACTCGCTGCTCGGGCCAGGCAAGGTCGACGCGTGCGATCCAGCGTCCCTGGAAGTGCACATTCAGATTGGACACCGGTCGAGGGAGGTCGCCGAAGAGCAGGTGAGCGCGGGTGATCGACTCACCGGCCGACTCCGAGGCCGGGTCGAGCAGCGGCAGGCAGGCCCGGGCGCTGACAACGCCGCGTCGGCGGCGAGCCCAGGCGACCATCCGCGACAGCTCCTCGGCGGAGGTCAGCCCACGCCGCACGGCCGCATCCCCCATGGCGACGAGATGCTCCCGCGGGATCAGCTCGGCGCAGTCCAGCCACGTCCGGGCCGGCGTCGTGACCAGCAGGTCGGATAGGTGCGTGACGTGCTCCGCTGGGATGCGGAGTCGCCGCCCACGCACATCCCCCCGACGAGGCCGGTTGGTGCGCTGCCCGGTGGGGGCCGCAACCGTGACGGGCCTGTCGGGCTCGTGCACGCCGATCCACGGCGGCAGCGGGAGCCCCCAGGCGGCGGCAGCCGAGACGTCGGCGAGCACCGCATCATCGCCGCTGCCGAGGACCGCGGCGCTGCGGCGATCCAAGGGCGGATCGTCGCTGTCGGCCGGCCAGCGGACGCCCCGGGACGGGGCGACGTAGCGGCTGGCTCTAGCGGCCTCCCGGCTGAGACCGGTCGAGCCGCCGGCGCCGACAAGGAAGGCGCCGTTGAGGGTGCGTGGCGCCGTGACCGCTCGCTCGCGCAGGGGTCTCGGCGCGTCCATGTCGTCCATGCGACGAGTGAGCCAGCCCAGCCACCAACGGAAGGGGGGCGAAGTCGATCGGTGGACAGCGACCCAAGCGAACGGGGCCTGGGGACAAGTCCGTTGAGTGGCCAGTCGTGGGGGTTCCGAACGGTGTTTCGACCCCCACGACTGGCCACTCGACGGTCAGGAGGCGCAGTAGGCCTCGTCGCCGGTGTTGACGTTGGCCGTGTAGTCCTGGGTGATGTCGTTGATCTGGACCTCCTGACGCCGGTCCAGTCGGTGCCGACGATGAGGTTCATCGTCTGGCCCTGCTTCTTGACCTGCTCGCTGGCCTGGGCGCCCGAGGCGTAGATGAGGGTCTTGGCGGACGTGTCCCAGCCCGGGTCGTACTGGACGGTCGTGGTGGCGTAGTCGGACGTCTCCGCGTTGCCGACCTCCTCCACGAGGTAGCCCTGCTTGCGCAGCGCCTTGGCCACCTCCTTGGCCTTGCCCTTGACGCCGGTGCCGTTGAGCACGTTCACGTGGATCGTCTCGGGGGCGTCTTGAGCAGCGGCTGCTCCGTCGCCGGCAGCGCCCTTCGGCGGCCAGGATGTGTCGTTCGCCATGGCCGCCCAGATGGGCTTGGCCTTCTCGGTGTTCACGCTGACGGTGGCGTTGTCGCCGTTGGGGGTCCACGGCAGTGTCGTGAACGTGACGTTGGACGGCTTGAGGTCCTTCATGCTCAGGGCCAGGTCCTTGAGGTTGTTGATGTCGGCGAGCTGCGGGTCGGCCGTCAGCGGACTGGTGGCTGCGTCGAGCACTCCGAGCAGCGCGGCCGGGTTCAGCAGCGTGCCGCTCGAGAGCACCTTGCGGATGAGCGAGGAGATGAAGGCCTGCTGGCGGCGGATGCGAGAGGTGTCGGAGCCGTCGCCGATGCCATGGCGGACCCGGACGAAGGCGAGCGCCTCCTCGCCCTGGACGAGGTGCATGCCCTTGCTCGAGCTTCAGCCCGCTGAGCGGGTCGTCGACCGGGGCGGCGAGGCAGATCTCGACACCGCCGACGGCATCGACGATGCGCTTGAAGCCACCGAAGTCGACGAGCATGAAGTTGCTGGATGTCCAGGCCGGACATCTCCTTGACCGCCTTCAGCGTGCAGCCCGGGCCGCCTATCTCGATCGCCTGGTTGAAGCGCCCGGAGTAGCCGCCGGACCTTCTTGCCGTCCTTCTTGCAGGTGGGCAGGTCGATGATCGTGTCGCGGGGGATGCTCACGCCGATGGCCGACTTCCGGTCGGCGGCGATGTGCAGCACGATCACGGTGTCGGACCGCTGGGCGTCGCCGAACTCCGCGACGCTGCCGAAGCCGCCGTTGCCCTTGCCGACCCGGGTGTCGCTGCCCATGAGCACGATGTTCAGCGGCTCGTAGGTGCCCGTCTCCTCGTTGACCGCGGTGATCGGCCGGCTCGCGACCGGCCCGATCTGGTCGCTGATGTCGACGGCGGTGATATTGCCCTGCAACTGCCCCATGACGACGCTGACCCCGGCGCCGACCACGGTCGTGACGAGCACGAGTGCGGCGAGCACGGAGAGCACGACGCGGGAGACGCGGGAGACGCGGCGACGGGTACTCGTTCGGGGGGAGCTCATGGGCAGCGAGCGGTCCAATCGTGTCGAGCGGGTGAACGGCCGGAGAAGTCCTTGCAGCCATGGTAAGCGCTGGCCGGGCATGCTCCGTACTGACGCACCCGCACGATTCAGGGTTCCGCGATGCGCTCGCGGACGAACTTCCTGTGACGAAAGTGACAGTCGTGAGGCATGGGAAGTGGAGATGGCGGCCCCGGTGTGGCACCGTGGGACCCGACCCCCCGTGATCCGGCCTGAGGAGTTCCGTCGTGACCGTACGTCGCAGCATGGTGGCGCTGCTCGTGCCCACGGTCGTCGTCGCGGGCCTCGCCCTGCCGGTAGCGAGCCTGTCGCTGCCGGGGCTGTCCGGTCCTGCTGACGTCAGTGGCCGTGCGCCGGTGCAGGGCTCGGAGCAGGAGCTCGCGCTGGTTGGGGTCGACGCCGATGTCGTCCGCTCATCGGACGCGGCGTGGGCGGCGCTCTCCACGACCCAGGCCCCCTTCTTCGTCCTCGCCACCGGCCCGACGCCTGTCGGGGCCGCGGCGTCCACGAGCACCTCCGAGCAGGCGGAGCCGCTCGAGCCGGCGATCGCCACCCGCGCCGTGGACACCAAGCCGTTCGGACTCGTCGGCGTGGCCGCCGACGCACCGCTCGACCCCGCGAGCCGCGTCCTGGTCCGCGTCCGCGAGGGCGGCGACTGGAGTGACTGGACGGCGCTGACCGTGAGTGCCGATCACGGTCCCGATGCGGGCTCGGTCGAGGCCGACGGGATCCGCTTCGGCACCGATCCGCTGCTCACGGGCGACGCCGACGGCGTGCAGGTCCGCATCGACACCCCGGGCGGCGAGCCGCTCGACAACGCCACTGTGGTGCTCCTCGACAGCCCGGTCACCCCGGAGGACGGCGATCTGCCGCTCCCGTCGGTCGCCGGCGACGGACCCGTGTCCACCGTGGCGGCGGCGACGCTCGGGGCGCCCATGCCGGCGATCGTCTCGCGAGCCATGTGGGGAGCCGACGAGTCGCTGCGCAGCCGGGGAGCGGAGTACTCGGGGACCGTCAAGGCGGCCTTCATCCATCACACCGCCTCGACCAACGACTACACCCCTGAGCAGGCGGCCAAGCAGGTCCGCAATCTCTACCACTGGTTCACCAAGGGCCTGCGGTACTCCGACATGGCGTACAACTTCCTCATCGACCGCTTCGGCCGCCTCTACGAGGGCCGTGGCGGCGGCATGGCCGCGCCGGTGATCGGCGGACACACCGCGGGGTTCAACGTCGACACGTTCGCCGTCTCGGCCATCGGCGACTTCCGGTCCTTCGCGCCCGGCCCCACGGATCAGGCCGCCATCAACGAGTCGCTGGCCTCGCTGCTCGCGTGGAAGCTGTCGCTGTTCAACCGCGACCCGAACGGCACGACGGTCCTCACGTCCGACTCGGGGGCTGGCACGTCGCGGTACGCGCCGGGCCAGCAGGCCATCGCGCAGGTCATCGAGGGCCATGGCGATATCGGCGACACGAGCTGTCCGGGGGCGGTGCTGTCGGCGCAGATCCCGACGATCCGGGCCATGGCGGCATCCAAGATGGGCGTGACGATGTTCAACCCGGCCGTCGCGTCGGCCGTTCCCTACGGCGCTGCCGAGCCGCTGGTCGTCAACGCGACGACGACGGCTCCGCTGGCATGGAACATGACGGTCACGTCGCGATGCGGCACCAGGGTGCGGACCCTCAGCGGCCAGCAGGACGCCGGCGGGCAGCTGGCGGTCGCCTGGGACAAGCTCGACGATTCGGGCCAGCCCGTGCCGCCCGGCACCTACACCCTGACGCTGAACGGGGCGGGCGGCGCCGACGCCGCCTACCCCTGGACCGGTACCGCCCGGGTGCTGTCGACCGACACGTCGCCTGCCGACCCCTGCGGTCCGCCCGAGCAGTTCACCCTTGCGGGCGCGGGCTTCGGCCACGGCGTGGGGATGTCGCAGTGGGGGGCCTATGGCATGGCGAAGGCCGGCTACGACGCCGCTGGCATCGTCACCCACTACTACACGGGGACCACGGTCACGCCGGTCCAGGACGACATGGAGGCCCGCGTCAACCTGCTGTACCAGGTGGCATCGGCAAGGGTCCGCACCGAGGCGCTCGACACGGGGGGCGGTGCCATCGAGGTCACGGTCGGCCCGACGGTGACGGTCGGCGGTCCGGCGGACGAGTTCCGCTTCGCCGTCAGCGGGGGATCGGTCGGCGTCCAACGGGTCACCGGAGGCCAGGTCACCGACCTGGGTGCGGCCCCCTCGGTGTCGGTCCGCTGGGCCGGCACCCGCAATCCGGGCAGCGCGGCCGGGGCAGCCACCCTGCTCGACGTGGTCGGCGCGGGCTCCTCGCTGGACTCGTCGGGGCACCGCTACCGCTTCGGCAGCGTCGACATCGCCCCCGTCTCGACCTCGAAGGGGCTGCGACTCAACGTCGTCAACTCGGTCCGCATCCACGACGAGTACCTGTACGGCATCTCCGAGGTGTCCAGCTCATGGCCGACGGCGGCCCTGCAGGCGCAGGTGCTGGCAGCTCGCACGTACGCACTCAGCAAGGTGGCCCGCGACGTCCGCTCGGCGTGCAACTGCCACATGGACGACGGGGGCGGGCCCTACTTCGACCAGACGTTCACCGGCTGGATCAAGGCCAGCTCGGCGAAGGGCGAGAACTGGGTCGCGGCGGTCAATGCCACGCTCGCGTCCGACACCAGCGGCCTGGCGATCCTGTCCGAGGGCAAGCCGATCAGCGCCTTCTACAGCGCCTCGAGCGGTGGCGCCACGCAGTCGGTGCAGGACGTCTGGGGCGGCAGCCTCCCGTACGCCGTGAGCGTGCCCGACCCCTGGATGATGACGGAGGACAACCCGAACAGGTCCTGGACCGTCGACGTCACGCAGGCTCAGATGGCGAAGGCATTCGGCGTCGGGATCGTGAACAAGGTCGAGATCACCGAGCGGTTCGTGTCCGGAGCCGTCAAGACCATCGCGGCCACGACGGCCGACGGCAGCGTCGTCACCCGTACCGGCGGCCAGTTGCAGGGCGCACTCGGCCTGAAGTCGACGTTCGTCACGGCGATCGGCGGCAACGGCGGCGTGGTGGTGCCGGCTCCGGTGCCCGGCCCGGCTCCGGCGCCAGCCCCGGCGCCGGAACCGACCAGCAACGTCAAGCAGCGGACGGTGTCGCTGCTCACGCCGGTCATCGTCAGGGCGAAGGCGGGCGGCCGGTACAAGGTCGTCGGCGTGGTGCGACCGGCCAAGGCCGGCCTCAAGGCCTGGCGCCAGGCGCTGGTCAACGGCACGTGGAAGACCAGGCAGGCCACGAGGACCACTGCGAAGGGCCGGTATCGCTTCGTCGTGCGCAAGGCTGGGCCGGCCGGGTCCACGACCTACCGGATCCTCGTCGTCCGCAAGGGCGTCGTGGTGGGAGTCAGCTCGCAGTACACGGTCACCGTTCGATGATCGCGGTCGTCCGCTCCTGGGCCGAGACGACGGACGCGTCGTAGTCGCCCCTGACGAGCAGCGCCGAGGCGTCGGTCACGAGCGGCACGGCCAGGGCTGCCAGCCACGAGTCGAGCAGGTCGGCCCGCTCGTCCACGAGCAGGCGCCCGCTGCGGCGCAGTCCCCAGCGCTCGGCGCGCTCCCGGGCCAGCTCCAGCACCTCGTGCTGGGTGTACTGGGCCGACCCGGCGCCGTCGAGGGCGTGGAGTCCGCCACCGGGCGGGTCGTGGAGGTACGCGTCCGGCTGTGCTCGCACGGCCAGTGTCACGTCGCTGGTGCCCGAGGGCAGGGGGTCGGTGTGCGGCAGGCCGAAGGGGTGCAGGGAGACGACCATGACGTCGCCCGCGGTGCGCCCGGCCAGTGCGGACGCCTCGGCCGGTCCTGCGACGACGAGGTCGGCGTCGGCGGCGTCGGCCCCGAGGACCACCACGGCGCCCGCGGTCCACACGCCTGCGCACCAGGTCGCCCGCTGCCAGTGCAGGGGCAGTGCGAGACCCACGGTCGAGCCGACTCCCAGGTCGAACTCATCGCGCAGGGCGTTCGCGATCTTGGCAGCGGCATTCTCGACGGATGACGCGGAGAGCTCGGTTCGCTCGTGCCTGGCGGGATCGAGGTAGGTGACCAGGGGCAGCCCGGGCGCATCGCGGCGCCGGCGCGTCAGCAGCGTCCACACGTCGTCCACGCGCGAACCCTAGCCCGACGACGCGTGTGGGACGCTTGACCGGTGACTGAAGCCGTGCTCCTCGTCGGAGGTCAGGGAACCCGCCTGCGTCCCCTGACCATCAACACCCCCAAGCCGATGCTGCCCGTGGCGGGCGTGCCCTTCACGGTGCACCAGATCACCCGGGCGCGCGACGCGGGCGTGACACGCATCGTCCTGGCGACGTCCTACCGGGCCGACGTGTTCAAGGCGTTCCTTGACGACAACGATCTCGGCATCGAGATCGTCGTCGCGACTGAGGACGTGCCGCTGGGCACCGGCGGTGCAATCAGGCACGCACTGCCGTTCCTGGAGAGCGGACCGGACGATCCGGTACTGGTCTTCAACGGCGACGTGCTCACCGGGCTCGACATCGCCGGGCTCGTCGGCCACCACCGCGCCACGTCGAGCGACGTCACCTTGTACCTCACGCCGGTCGAGGATCCCCGTGCCTATGGGCTGGTGCCGACCGACCAGCACGGGCGCGTGACCGCCTTCCTCGAGAAGCCGAAGTCCGAGGCGGAGATCGTCACCAAGAACATCAACGCCGGCTGCTATGTCTTCAAGCGCTCCCTCATCGACGCGATCCCGGCCGGCCGGCCGGTGTCCGTGGAGCGGGAGACCTTTCCCGGGCTGCTTGCGGACGGCGCGCTCGTCACGGGCGTCGTCGATGTCGGGTACTGGCTCGATCTCGGCACGCCACTGTCGTTCGTGCAGGGCTCGTGCGACCTCGTCCTGGGCGCCGCGCCATCGCCGGCCGTGCCCGAGTGCGGTGACTTCCTGGCCCTGCCGGGCGCACGCATCCACCCCGATGCCCAGGTGCACGGCGGCACGGTCATCGGCCGGGGCGCGGTCGTCGGCGCCGGTGCCATCGTCAACGGCGTGGTGGTCTTCGACGGTGCGTCGATTGGCGAGGGTGCCCACCTGGTGAACAGCATCGTGGGCGTGCGGGCCGTGATCGGCGCCGACACCGTCCTGAACGGCGCGGTCATCGGCGACGGTGCGGCCATCGGTCGTGGCAACGAGCTCCTGCAGGGGGTCCGGATCTGGCCGGATGCCGTGGTCGCCGATGGCTCCATCCGGTTCTCCGCCGAGCCCTGACGGGTACCGCGAGCTGGCGGCGCCCTACCGGGTTGACCTGAACGCGGTGCTCGAGCCCTTCCTGCGTGGCAGCCGCGATCCGGCCGCGCTCCTCGAGGCCGACGGCTCGGCGTGGCGCACCGCCCGCACGCCCGAGGGCATCGCCACCGTCCGCCTGCGGGCGGACGCGTCCTGTGTCGAGTGCGCGACGTGGGGTCCCGGTGCGGCATGGCTGCTCGACTCCGTGCCGTCGCTGCTGGGCTTCCAGGACGACCCCGCGGATTTTCCGTCGGCCGAGCTGCCCGCGTCGCTGGTGGACAGCTGGCGTCGCTACGCGGATCGGTGGCGGGTGCCTCGCAGCCTGCGCGTGGCCGAGGCGATGGTGATCGCCGTGCTGGAGCAGAAGGTGACGGGCGTGCAGTCCAGGCGGGCGTGGGCGGCGCTGCTCGAGACGGTCGGCGACGTCGCACCCGGACCGACCCCGCGGCCCATGCGGGTCTTCCCCGAGACCGACCGCCTGCGCCGCGTACCGTCGTGGCAGTGGCACCGCTGGGGGGTGGCCCCGTCACAGTCGGCGACCGTCCTGCGGGTCGCGATGGCTGCTGCCCGCCTCGAGGAGTGCGCAGGGCTGCCTCTCGCGCAGGCACGCAGGCGCATGGGCTCGCTCGATGGTGTCGGCCCCTGGACGGTGGCGGAGGCCTCGCAGCGTTCCCTCGGCGACCCCGACGCCGTGTCATTCGGCGACTACCACCTTCTCGGGTGCCGTGGTGTTCGCCTTCACCGGCCGGACCGACGGGACGGACGAGCGGATGGCAGAGCTGCTCGAGCCGTTCGCGGGGCATCGGTACCGGGTGCAGCGGCTCGTCGAGCTCGCGGGCATCACCAAGCCGGCCCGCGGCCCGCGCATGACGATCGCCGACCACCGCCGCCGCTAGCTGTTGCCGACGGACCCCCGCTGCCTCGTCACGCGTGGGGGTCCAGCGGGGCGGCGAGACCCCCACGCGTGACGAGGCATCGGGGGCGGTCTCGTTTCGAGTTGGGGGTGAGGTCAGCGCCAGGTGATGAATTGCCGAGGATCGCGCGCTGCCCGCCCGGTCGGCGCGACCGCGGGGCGGCCGATGGCCACGGCCCCGAGCGGCTGCCACCCCTCGGGCAGTCCGAGCGCGGTGCGCACGGTGGCGGCGCAGAACATGGTCGACGAGATCCACGCCGAGCCCCAGCCGTCGGCGGCCAGCGCCACCATGAGGTTCTGCACCGCTGCGCCGCCCGCCACCATGAACAGGTCTCGCTCGTGGCCGCGACGCGCCTCGTCCGGGTAGGCGTGCGCGCCCGCGTCGAGGTCGACGAACGGCAGCACGATCGCGGGTGCCGTGCGCAGCAGTTCGCCACGTCGCACCCGGCGGTCCACCGCCGCCTCGTCGTATCCGTCGATGCCCGCGAGGTCGCCCGCCCACCTGTCGCGCATCGCGTCGAGCACGGCCGCCCGCCGCCCGAGGTCGCGCAGGACGACGAAGCGCCACGGTTCGCCGTGGTGCGGTGCGGGCGCGGTGACGGCCGCAGCGACCGCGGTCTGGATGGCCTCGTCCGGAACCTGCTCGTCGGTGAAGGACCGGACGGTGCGTCGCTGCTGCACTGCGGAGCGGCGGCCGGCCACCATCGCCTCCGCAGTGCCGAGGGTGAAGAGGTCCTCGTCGAGCGGTCTGACGATGGCGGCCGCGCCCGGCCCGTCGCCGGCCGCCACGTAGCGGGCCAGGCCGCGCACGACCGCGACGGGGCTGCCGTCGATCTTGCCCTTGACCAGGTCGGTGGCCGCGGCGATCTCGTCGGCGATCGCGACGATGGTCATCTCGAGGGTGCGCCCGAACCCGTCGACGCGGCCCGTGTGGTCATCGAGGGGGACGACGCCCGCCGCCCCGATCGCCACGTCGGTCACCCCGAGGCGCCAGGGTCGACCCATCGTGTCGGTGACGACGACGCCGACGTCGACGTCGGCCACGGCCCGGATCGCAGCACGGATCCGCCTGGCCGACTCGTCCGGGTCGACGGGCAGCAGGACGACGTGTCCGGGCTCGACGTTGCTTGCATCGACGCCCGCGGCCGCCATGACCAGGCCCTGCCGCGTCTGGACGATGCGGGTCGTCCCTTGCGGTGTCTGCCGGGTGGCGACCACGCGGACCGTCTCGGCCTCGATCGCGTCCTCGCGCGAGTCGGCGGCGACGAGCCGCCCCTCGGCCTTGGCCACGATCTTGCTGGTGACGACGACGATGTCGCCGTCGAGCGGCCCCGCGGCGCCGTCGGGCCAGGAGGTCGCCAGCAGGGCATCCACGATGATCGTCGGCAGGTCGTCGCCGGCGTGGATGCGGCCGATCCCCTCGACGGCGGTGACGTGCAGCGAGGCCGCCGTCACTGCACCGACCGGACGGCCCGCGCCGCGGCCAGGCACCGGGCGGCGATGCGTGCAGTGGTCTCGTCGTCGGTCATCATGGCCGGGATCGCCTCGCAGGCGATGCCAAGGGCGGCGACCTCGGCGACGCAGTCGGCGTCGGACTCGTCGACCAGCCAGGCATCGATGAGGCCGCCATCGCTGCGCGCGCCGTAGTGGGCGGCGACCGCGGCGGCGGTTGTCTCGACCCCCACCGCCTGCAGGCACGCATCGGCCATCCCGCGCACTGGTGCGCCGCCGACGATTGGCGACACGGCGACGACGGGGGCTCGCGTGCCGCGCACGGCATCGGCGATGCCCGGCACCTGGAGGATGGTGCCGATCGACACGATCGGATTGCTGGGCGGGAACAGCAGCACGTCGGCGGTCGCGATGGCCTCGATCACCCCGGGACCCGGTCGCGCGCTGTCGATTCCGACCACGACGAAACCGTGCGCCGGCACGGCCGCGCGGTACCGGATCCACCACTCCTGGAAGTGGATGGCCGTGCGCAGTGGTGTGCCGTCGGGGGCCGTGCCGCCGTCGGGATCGTCGACGACGACGTGCGTCTCGGCCCTCTCGTCCGACATCGGCAGCAGGCGCACGCCCGGTCGCCAGTGGTCGCACAGCGCCGAGGTGACCTCGGAGAGCGTGAAGCCCGCCGCCAGGGACTGCGTGCGGATGAGGTGCGTCGCGATGTCCTTGTCGCCGAGGCCGAACCACGAGGGCTCGACGCCATAGGCCGCGAGCTCGTCCTTGACGGTGAAGGTCTCGTCCTCGCGGCCCCATCCCCGCTCCGCGCTGATCCCGTCGCCCAGGGTGTACATGACGGTGTCGAGGTCCGGGCACACGCGCAGGCCGTGGACCCAGATGTCGTCACCGGTGTTGCCGATGACGGTGATCTCGGCGCCGGGGTCGGCGCCCGCCAGGTGGTGCCGCAGGCCGCGCAGGAAGCGCGCTCCACCGATGCCGCCCGCGAGGACCGTGATCCGCATCCGGCCATCCTGTCAGACGGCAGGACGGGCCCGGAGGGCGTGCGCGGCCCACGCCGTGATGTCGGCCAGCCGGCAATTGCCTCTCCGGTGTCGCAGAATGGTGGGCATGAGCGATGCCCTGGGGGACGATGCCACGGCGGAGCTGCCGGTCGACGCGATCCCCGAGGTGGTGCCGGTCGACGCGATCCCCGAGGCGGTGCCGGTCGACGCGATCGACGAGGCGGTGCCGGCTGTCCTGCTGCCGCTGTCCGACCCGACCGCCATCGTGGCGACGCCGGTCGCGCCCGCGGCACCCGTCGCGCCCGCGGCACCCGTCGCACCCGAGGTCGCCTCGCACGCCGCACCGCGACGTCGTCGGCGCTGGCCGTGGGTCACGCTCGGTGCGACGGCACTCGTGCTGTCCGTCGTCGTGGGCGCCGGCCTGTGGTACGTCAGCGGCCTCATCGGCGACGGTGCGCGCGTACCCCAGCCCGACGAGGGGTACCCCCTGACCATCGCCGCGGTCGACGGCCCGAGCGTGGCCTACTCCGGCGACAACCCGTGGCACGATGTCGGACTCGTGGGCGTCACCACAGTCGAGGGCGGATACGTGCAGACGCAGGATCCGGTCGCGGCCGCCTCGGGTGCCGCGTCGAGGACGGTGCTCGCCGAGATCCTCCCGCCCGTGCCCGCTGCCGGGCAGGCCGCGGCGCTGGACAGCGGCTACTTCCCGCGCAATCCCAAGGTCGGCCTGGGGGTCGACTACCAGGATGTCGTCTACGACAGCCCCCTCGGCCGCACGCCGGCCTGGTACATCCCCGGCACGTCGAGCACATGGGTGATCTTCACGCACGGTCGGGGCGCGACCCCGCTCGAGGGGCTGCGCATCGCGAGCACGGTGACGAAGCTCGGCTTCCCGATGCTGCTCATCAAGTATCGAGACGACGCCAAGGCGCCGACGGAGGATGGCCTGGGCAACTTCGGCGCCACCGAGTGGCCGGATCTGGAGGCGGCCGTCCAGTACGCCCTCGACAGCGGCGCGAAGCACGTCGTGCTCGCCGGCGCGAGCATGGGCGGTGCCATCGGCCTCGCCTTCCTGCAGGACTCCCCGCTCGCAGATACGGTCACCGGCGCCTTCCTGGACTCCCCGATCAGCGACTTCTCTCAGGTGGTCGAGATCGGCGGCCGGGACAAGGGGCTGCCCGGCTTCGTCACCGCGCTGGGCATGCGGGCCGCGGCAGTGCGCTACGGCTTCGACTGGGCGGCGACGGACTACACGGCCGACGCGGCATCGTTCACCACGCCGATGCTCATCATCCAGGGCACGGCCGATACGACCGTGCCGCCGATCGTCAACGAGGATTTCGCTGCCGCGGCGAACCCGGGCGTGGTCTCCCTGGAGCTCTTCGAGGGAGCAGGTCACGTCCAGTCGTGGAACGTGGACCGGCCCGCGATACGAGCAGTTGCTGACGGACTTCCTGGCGAAGGTCGCGTCCTGAGCGAGGCCGGTGAATCGGGGGACACGCGAAAGCCTCCTCGGGGGACATTTCCAGCCGCCACGCCGCGGGTCGGGACTTTTCTTACGGGAATTGTCGCCTTTCTGTCCCTTTTGCCCGAATACCGCTTGACTTAGCCAAATCACACCGCTGTAATGCGGACCGACGAAAGTTTTCGTCATCCTGGGTCGAGGAGGTTCTTCGCGTGGCTGACATGGTGCTGGTGCCCCTGTCCGACGTCGAGGAGTTGGGTTGGCAGGAGCGTGCTCTGTGCGCTCAGACCGATCCGGAGGCATTCTTCCCGGAGAAGGGCGGCAGCACCCGCGAGGCCAAGAAGGTCTGCCTGTCCTGCGACGTGCGCGTCGAGTGCCTGGAGTACGCGCTCGGGCAGGACGAGCGGTTCGGCATCTGGGGTGGGCTGTCCGAGCGGGAGCGCCGACGTCTGAAGAAGCGGGCCGGCTGAGTCGAGCCGTCGGGGCGGATGCAGACCAGCATCCGCTCGGCGAGCGTCGCCGGGTCCGGGCACGCGAGCACGTACAGTGAGCCAGTGATGGACGGCGAAGAGGGGCGGCGCGAGGACAGCGCCCACGACGAGTCGTTCGCGGACGTGGCGGGCCTGTTCGACCAGGTGGACCAGCCGCTGCCCGTTCAGGGCCCGCCCGGCGACTCGCAGACCACCGAATGGTTCAGCGTCGAGGATTTCCTCGCGATGGAGGACCAGCCCGAGGCACTGCCCCGTCGGGTCCATCACGTCACCGCTGTCGTCGTCAGCCATGACGGATCGGTCTGGCTGCCCGCCGTGCTGACGATGCTCGCCCACCAGACCCGCCCACCGGACGCCGCGGTCGGCACGGACACCGGGTCCACCGATGACAGCGCCAGCCAGCTCGCCGGCTCGTTCGGCCCCGAGCGCACGGTGGCCCTGGACCACACGGTCGGCTTCGGGGAGGCTGTGCATGCCGGACTGGCGCGACTCGGTGCGCCGCAGCACCAGCCGTTCACGCCCCCCGCCATCGAGTGGGTGTGGCTGCTCCACGACGACAGCGCGCCTGATCCGCGCTGCCTGGGGGCGCTCCTCGACACCGCAGACGACAACCCGAGCGCCGCCGTGCTCGGGCCGAAGATCCTCGGCTGGCACGACCGCCGGCTGCTGCTCGAGGCCGGCGTGACCGTGAGCGGCTCCGGGCGACGCATCACCAACATCGAGCGCCGCGAGCACGACCAGGGCCAGCGCGACGGCGTGCGCGACGTTCTCGCCGTCAGCTCGGCGGGCATGCTCGTCCGGCGTGACGTATGGGACGCCCTCGACGGCTTCGACCCGTCCCTGCCGCTCTTCCGGGACGACCTCGACTTCTGCTGGCGTGCCCACCGCATGGGCCAGCGGGTCATCATCGCGACCGACGCGGTGGTCCACCACCGCGAGGCCTCGGCGCACGGGCGCAGGGCCGACGACCTCGCGCCTCGCCCCCATCGGGCCGACCGCGAGGCGGCCGTCCATGTCCTGCTCGCGCACGCGACGGCCCTTGCAGCCCCCTTCGTGGCGCTGCGGCTCCTGCTGGGCAGCCTCGTCCGGGCCGGCCTGTACCTGCTCGGCAAGGACGTCGCCGCGGCCAGGGACGAGGTCGGCGCCGTGCTGTCGCTGGTCCTGCACCCCTCGCGGATCCGCGCATCGCACGCCCTGGTGGGGCGCACGTCGACCGAGCCGGCCAGCGTCGTCAAGCCGCTGCGCGAGAGCGCCGTCCAGCAGGCCCGCAACGTCCTCGAGACCGTGGCCGGAGTGCTCACGACCAGCGGCGCGGTCCCGTCGAGCGCGTCCGTCAGTGCCCTGGACAGCGGCCCGACCGGCGACGACGCCGACTTCCTGGACGACGGGTCCGCCGGAATCGTCCGTCGCTTCCTGCTGCGGCCCAGCGTCCTGCTGTCCTTCGTCCTCATCGTCATTGCCGTCATCGGCACCCGCGGGCTGTGGCTCGGCGACGGCGTGCTGCAGGGCGGGGCGCTGCTGCCCGCCCCCGCCGGTGCCAGCGACGTGTGGGAGAGCTATCGGCAGGCGTGGCACGACGTGGGTCCGGGCTCCACCACGCCGGCGGCCCCCTACCTCACGGTGATCGCAGCGGTGGCCCTCGTCCTCCTGGGCAAGGCGCCGCTGGCCGTCACCGTCCTGCTCCTGCTCGGCATCCCGATCGCCGGCTGGAGCGCCTACATCGCGCTGCGCGGCTTCGTGCCGAGCAAGCCGATCCGCGCATGGGCCGGCGCGGCCTACGCGCTGCTGCCGGCGATGACCGGGGCGGTGGCGGCCGGGCGCATCGGCACGACTATCGCCGCCATCGTCCTGCCGTTCGCGATCCGCTCGCTGATGCGCATCGCGCGACCCAGCGGCACGCTGCGGCGCTCGGCCGGCACGGCGATGCTGGTCGCGATCGTCCTGTCGGTGGCGCCGGCGCTGTGGCTCGTGCTCCTGGTGGCCGGGATCGCCGGCGGGGTCTACCTGCAGGCGACGGGTGGCCCGGCGGCGCGCCCGGTTCTGGGCCGGCTGGCGCTCGGCCTGCTCGGGCCGCTCGTCCTGCTGCTGCCGTGGTCGCTCGCCGTGATCACCGACCCGGTGATGTGGCTCCTGGAGCCGGGGCTGAACTCCGCCTCGATCACCGATCCGAACCTGCGGCCGTGGGATGTCCTCCTGCTCCACCCGGGCGGCCCGGGGATGACCCCGCGATGGCTGACGCTGGGCATCGTCCTGGCGGGGATCCTCGCGCTGCTGCGAACAGACCGGCTCCGCATCATCGGCGGCTTCGCCGCCCTCGGCGGCCTCGCCCTCGCGATGGGACTGGCCCAGTCGATCCTCCTGGTCACGCCGCCGGGTGCCAGCTCGCCGATCCGGCCGTGGCCGGGGCAGGCGACGCTGCTCCTCGGCCTGGCGATGATCGGCGCAGCGGCCGTTGCCGTCGACGGGCTGCGGGCGCGGCTCGCGGGCTCGAGCTTCAACCTCTTCCAGCCCGTCGCCGCGCTCGTGGCCGTGCTGGCGCTGGCGGCGCCCGTGCTCTCCGCCGTCTGGTTCGCCGACGGCCTCGACCTGGCGGTGATCAAGGCTCCCGAGTCGAGCGTGCCCGCCTTCGTGGCGGCCGATTCCGAGAGCGCCCAGGCGCCGCGCACACTCGTGGTCGACGACGATGCAGCCGGCCGCGTGCGCTACACCCTGCTGAACGGTCCCGGACCGCAGCTCGGCGATGCCGAGACCGGACCGCCCGCCTCCGACTGGGCGCTGCTCGACCCCTACGTCGCAGCCATGGCGTCGGGGCGCGGCGGCGACGAGATCGAGGCCCTGGCCGGCTACGGGATCCGGTACGTCGTGCTCGCCAAGGGCACCTCGAAGGAGCTCATCCCCACGCTCGACGGTGAGCCTGGGCTGCGCCGCCTGTCGAGCTCGGGCGGCGAGGTCCTGTGGCGGGTCGCGGGCACCACCTCGCGGGCGCGGCTGGTGGTCGCCGACAAGCAGACCCCGGTGGGAATCGCCGAGTCGGGCACGACCACGGCCGATCCGTACATCGCCCAGGCGATGCCGGAGGGCACGGACGAGCGCACGCTGGCCATCGGGGCCACCACCGCCGCCGGCTGGCGCGCGGTCGCCACCGACGCCGCGGGCACGCAGACCGACCTCGCGCCCGCCGCCGGGCCGGGCCTGCTCAGCTGGTCACAGTCCTTCCCGGTCCCGGCCGGCACGCCCAACGTGAGCGTGCGCTTCGACTCGACGACCCGCGACCGGTGGCTGTGGCTGCAGGGCATCGCCCTCCTGGCCCTCGTGGTGATGGCCCTGCCCGAGCGTCGCCGCGAGGACCCGGACCCCGATCTCGACGACGACGTCACCGATACCGACGAGCCCGCCTCGCACCGTCTCGAGGCCGCCGTCGATGGCCCCGTGGCCGACGCCGCGCCACCTGCCGGCATGACGATGACCGCGCAGGGCCAGGCCGGCCTGCTCGAGGGCACGGACGCGGACGACGATTCCCGGCCGGCAGAGGAGGAGGCGTGATGGCCTTCCGACGACGCGTGCGCCTGGAGAAGCGAGCCGAGCTGCCCGATGAGCCCGCCGCGGCGGCGCTGGCCGACGACGCAGGCGAGGACTTCGCCGACCCCGTGGGGCTGGGGTCGGTCGACGAGAGGCCGCCGGACGACGCGGTGGGGGCAGGTGGCGACCGCCGGCGTGCAAACCGGATGCGTGGGGACGGCCGACCGGCGTTCGGCAGTGCCCGCCCCTTCGCGATCGTCGTGCTTGCGGTCTTCGGCAGCACCCTGGCCGCCACCGTGCTCCAGCAGCCCATGCCCGAGGCCACCGCCGGAGCCACGTCGGTCCAGCCCATCGGCTCGTCGGTCCTGCTCTGTCCCGAGCCCGGCGCCGGCTCCGACCTCGGCGTGCGGGTGACGGCGGCGGTCGTGCCCGGGCAGGCGGGCCAGGACACCGCTGCGGATACCTCGGTGCCGGCCGGCTCGGCGGGCATGGAGACGCTGCCCGGCAAGCAGTCGGCCTCCGCCAGGATCGGCGTCCCCGGCGGGCAGGCGCAGATCGAGGCCTTCGGCACCAGCGCTGCCGCCGATCAGGGCATTCGGCGACGGCAACCTGGCCCCCGGGCTGGTGGCCGATCAGTGGGGTCGCGATCCCGGCGGGCAGGGCAGAGGGCTGGCGAGTACCGCGTGCGCCCCCGCGGCGTCGGAGTTCTGGTTCGTCGGCGGTGGGGCCATCGCGGGGCGCCAGACCCGCATCGTGCTGGTCAACCCCGACGAGACCGCCGCCGTGGCGGACGTCCTCATCCGCGGTCCGCAGGGCCTCATCGAGGCGCCCGCGGGCATGGGCCTGGTCATCAAGGGCCAGGACCGACTGGTGGTCCGGTTGGACGTGCTCGCGCCCGGTGTCACCGCGACCGCGGTGCAGGTGCTGGTGCGCACCGGCCGGGTCGGGGCCTCGGTCGACGACGAGCAGCAGTCCGGTCTCGCGACGGTGGGCACGGACTGGATCCCGCCGGCAGCCGCCCCGGCCACGAGGGTCTACGTCCCGGGCATCGTCAGCGGCGACGGCGCCCGCGTGCTCTCCGTCACCGCCCCCGGAGCCGACGACGCCATCGTGCGCATCCGCGTGATCACGCCCGACGGCACCTTCGCGCCGGCCGAGCGGTCCCAGATCGAGGTCAGCGCCGACTCGGTCGTGACGTTGGACATGTCCCCGGTCCTCGACAAGCAGCCGGCGACGCTCGAGCTCACGTCCGACGTCCCCATCGTTGCGGGCATGCGGCAGTTCTTCGGCGGCAGGAACGTGCAGGACGAGACGGCGTTCACCGCGGGGGCCCAGCCCTTCGAGGGTCCCGCCGCGGTCAGTGGCCTGCCGGTGCGGGCGGCCACCGATGTCCGTGTCTCCATCACGGCCCCGGAGACCGACGCCGAGGTCGACGTGGTGCTGCTGCCGTACCGCGGGGGCAAGGAGGCGGCCACGCCGACGGTGGCCGCGGCGCGTCAAGATCAGCGCCGGCAAGGTCCGCTACATCAAGCTCGATGCGCCGGTCGGCGATCGACTGGTACACCGCCGTCGTGACTCCCGTCGAGGGATCGGGCCCGATCCTCGTGGCCCATCGGGTGCGCGAGCAGTCGGGCTACGGCGATCTCGTCACCGGGTACCCCTGGAGTCCGCTGCGGATCGCAGGTCGTGGTGCCGACCGCGCAACAGGACCTCGCCGTTGCCAATCGACTGAGCGGCGCGCCGTGATGCCGGCGCGTCACTCGTCGCGACGGCGGGTCGCACTAACGTGCCATCGTGAGTCGTCGCCGTTGTTCCAAGCCGTCCTGCAACGGACTTGCCGTGTCGACGCTGACGTACGTCTACGCCGACTCGACCGCGGTGCTGGGTCCGCTGGCGACCTACGCCGAGCCGCACTGCTACGACCTGTGCCGATGCACAGCGAGCGGCTGACGGCGCCACGCGGCTGGGAGATCGTCCGCATCACGCCCGACCCCGATGCGCTCAAGCCCACCAGCGACGACCTCGAGGCCCTTGCCAACGCCGTTCGCGAGGCGGCCAGGCCGCGCTACGAGCCCGGCGTGCACTGTCCAGTCGAGGTGCCGGCGGATCGGTCGAGATGGCTCCGCAAGGGGCATCTTCGCGTGTTCGCGGCGGTCGAGGACACCCCGGAGCGAACTGACCCCGACCTGTTCACCGGCTTCGACGACTAGCCGAGTCGCGCCCACGCACTGCTCACCTGCTGCCGGTGCGGCCGCAGGGGGCGAAATCGCGGACGCGGAAGAGCGATAACGTTTGCGGGTGCGCAACCTCGACGCGATCATCAAGGCCTACGACGTCCGCGGCACGTATCCCGACCAGCTCGACGAGGACCTTGCCCACGAGGTGGGGGCCGCCTTCGTGCGAGTGCTGGGGACCGCTGCCCGCGATGGCGGACCGGGTGCCGTCGTGGTGGCGCACGACATGCGTCCGTCGGGTCCCGTCCCTCGTCGCCTCGTTCGCCGACGGCGTGCGCGAGCAGGGCTGCGACGTCATCCTCATCGGCCTGGCGAGCACCGACGGCCTCTACTTCGCCTCCGGCCGTCTGAGCCTGCCCGGGCGCCATGTTCACGGCCAGTCACAATCCCGCCCGCTACAACGGGATCAAGCTGTGCCGTCCGGCGCGGCCCCGGTGGGCCAGGACACCGGCCTGCGCGACCATCCGCCGGATGATCGACGACGGGCATCCCCGCCTTCGACGGCCCGCTCGGCAGCGTCAGCGAGCAGGACGTGCTGGCCGAGTACGCCGCAGTACCTTCGGGCACTGGTCGACGTGTCGTCGATCGCGCCCGCTGAGGGTCGTCGTCGACGCCGGCAACGGCATGGGCGGCTTCACCGTGCCCGCGGTGCTCGGCACGGGGGCAGGGCTGCCTGCCCTCCCGCTCGACATCGACCCGATGTACTTCGAGCTCGACGGCACCTTCCCGAACCACGAGGCGAACCCGATCGATCCGGCGAACCTGCGCGACCTGCAGGCGCGGGTGCGCGAGACCTCGGCGCGGACCTCGGGCTTGGCCTTCGACGGCGACGCCGATCGCTGCTTCGTCGTCGACGAGCGCGGCGAGCTCGTCAACCCGTCCACCCTGACCGGGCTCATCGCCGCGCGTGAGCTGGCGAAGCGCCCGGGTTCGGCCGATCATCCACAACCTCATCACCTCAAGGCCGTGCCGGAGGTCGTCGCTCGAGAACGGCGGCGTGCCCGTGCGCACCCGCGTCGGCCACTCGTTCATCAAGGCGACCATGGCGGAGACCGACGCGGTCTTCGGCGGCGAGCACTCGGGGCACTTCTACTTCCGGGACTTCTGGCGCGCCGACTCCGGGATGCTCGCCGCGCTGCACACGTTCGCTGCGCTGGGCGAGACGCGCTGAGGGCACGATCACTGCTCCAGCCTGCTCGCGCCGTACGACCGCTACGTCGAGCAGCGGCGAGATCAACACCGAGGTGGTCGACCAGGCAGCGGTCGACCGCGGGCGATCAAGACCGAGTTCGCGGCGCGCGGATTCACGGACGTCGACGAGCTCGACGGCCTGACGGTCACCGGCGACAACTGGTGGTTCAACGTGCGGCCGAGCAACACCGAACCGCTGCTGCGCCTGAACGTGGAGGCGGACGACGAGGAGAGCATGACGCGGTCTTCGCGACGACGTGCTCGCCATGATGCGAGCGGGTGCGCTGATCATGGCCGAGCACGATGGCCGTCCGGCACCCTCGGCATCACGGCCGACTCTGGGACGTGCTTGCGTGCCCGTGCCCGGCAGCACGCCGCTGTCGGCCGATGTGGACGAACGCGGCCATCGCGTGCTACGCGTGCCGGACGGCGTTCGACGTGCTCGACGGCGTGCCCGTGCATGCTGCTGGACGAGGCCACCCGGACCGTCAGGGCGTGGGAGCCGAGGTCGGCGCCGAGGGCTGATCTGCATGCTCGTCGTGCGCGGGGGGCGTCAAGGACTACGACTGGGGTATCGCCGACGGCCTGGTCGAGTGGAGTGGTGAGGCCACGGGCCAGCCACAGGCGGAACTGTGGTTCGGCGCCCACCCGGGCGGTCCGTCGCCGCTCGTCGACGACGCGGGCCGACCCATCGGCGGGCATCTGGCCGACCACTTCGACATCGCGGCGATCCCCCTGCTCGTGAAACTGCTTGCAGCCGATCGCCCGCTGTCTGTGCAGGTCCATCCTTCCAAGCACGTCGCCGTCGCCGGCTGGGCAGCGCAGGACACCGGCTCCTCGACCCCCGTCTACAGCGATCCGTTCGAGAAGACCGAGATGCTCGTGGCCCTGGGGCCCTTCGAGGCGTTCGCGGGATGGCGTCGGCCGCCTGAGGCCGTCGCGATGCTGACGCGGCTGCCGGGCACCACGGCCGCGGTGGAGGCGCTAGAGACCAACGACATCGGCGGGGCGATCCGCCTGCTGCTCGCCGCTGGCGACGCCCGCCGCGGTGGAGGCCCTGCCGGTCGCGGCATCGGCGGCCGGACTCGACGACGCTCAGGTGGCCGCCTACGCCACTGTCGCGCAGTGGTACCCAGGCGACGCGGGAGCGATGCTCACTCCGCTGCTCGCCTACCTGACCCTGGTCGAAGGCCAGGCGGTCTACCTGCCGGCCGGCGTGCCGCACAGCTACATCCGGGGCACAGGCCTGGAGGTGATGACCTCGTCGGACAACGTCATCCGGCTCGGGCTGACCAGCAAACCGGTGTTCGTCGAGCACGCGATCGCGGCGCTGGTCGCCTGGACCTCGCCCCGCAGGTCATGGACAGCGCAGCACGGCGACCTGATCTGGCCGGTGAACTCGCCCTTCGTGGTCCGGATGATCGAGTCGGGACGCGAGCGGATCCCGGCGGGCGCCTACCGCATCGTGCTGGTCATCAAGGGAACCGCCCTCGTGGAGTCCGCATTGGCGGAGATGACCCTGCGACCCGGTACGGCCGCCGTGCTGGCGTCCGACGATCGTCGACGTCTTCCGTCGAGGCCGACGGGCTCGTCGCCGTCGTCCAGTCCACCGAGCGATAGGACGTCACGATGAGCACAGAAGGAGGAATGCAGGCGGTCATCGCCGCACTGCTGGCCAATGTCGGCATCGCCGTCAGCAAGTTCGTCGCGTTCTTGCTTCACCGGCTCGTCGTCGATGCTGTCCGAGGCGATCCACTCGGTCGCCGACTCGGGCAACCAGGTGCTGCTGCTGGTCGGCAACAAGCGGTCGCGAAGGGTCGCGGACGCTCATCACAACTTCGGCTACGGCCGGAGGCGGTACGTCTACGGCTTCATCGTCGCTATCGTGCTGTTCCTCGTCGGCGGCCTGTTCTCGCTGTACGAGGGCCTCCACAAGTGGCAGCATCCCGAGCCGCTGAACGACTGGTGGATCGCCGTCGCTCGTGCTGGTCGTCGCGATCGGGCTGGAGTCGCTTCTCTTTCCGCACCGCGATCAGGGAGGCCAATCACGCCCGCGGCGCCCGATCGACTTCCCAGCTTCGTCAGGGCCGCTCGCCAGCCCGAGCTGCCGGTCATCCTGCTCGAGGATGCAGGCGCACTCGTCGGACTGGTGTTCGCGCTCGTCGGCGTCGGGCATGGCCGTCGTCACTGGCGACGGCCGATGGGACGCCGTCGGCGCCATGGCCGTCGGCACGCTGCTCGTCGTCATTGCGGTCTTCCTGGCGATGGAGATGACGGCGATGCTGGTCGGCGAGTGCGCACTGCCCGAGGAGGTGACTCGCCATCCGAGCGGCGCTCGAAGGCTCGGCGGGAGTGGTGCGGGTGATCCACCTGCGCACCCTGCACGTCGGGCCCGACGAGCTGCTGGTCGCCGCGAAGATCGCCATCCGGCACAACGACACGGGTGCCCAGATCGCGCGCGATATCGACAAGGCCGAGAAGCGCGCTGCGCGCGGCGGTGCCGACGGCGAGGTACGTGTTCCTCGAGCCGGACCTCGACCGCGGCACGCCGACGTAGTCCGGCGATCGGCGTCCGGCGATCGGCGTCCTCCGGTCCCGCGGCCACGCCCGATCCGTTCCCTGACCGACCGTCGACCTTGAGGTTGGCGCGCCTTCCGGACGAAAATTGGCGCGCCAAGCTCAAGGTCGACGGGGTCGTTGACGGTTTCGGACGTCATCAGGGCGGTGGCGGGGCGAGTATGGGGCATGGCCTCTCCCCTCGACATCAGCTCGCTGACCGCGGCGTCCATCGCCGTCCACGCCGGCCGCGACGACCTCACGGCCCTCGGCGTGCACGCCCCGCCGATCGACCTGTCGACGACGGCCCCGCTGGGCAGCATCCAGGAGGGCGGCGAGGCCTACGACCTGCTGGCCTCCGGGGCGCACCTGCCGCCGGGCATGACCACCTTGTACCGGCGGGCCTGGAACAGCACGGTGGCCCGCTTCGAGATCGCCGTGGCTGCCATGGAACGCCCCTCGGGCCTGCCTGTCGGCGAGGACGTCGAGGCAGTCGCCTTCGCCAGCGGGATGGCGGCGACGACCGCCGTGCTGCTCTCCCGCGTGGCCGCCGGACTGCCCCACGTCGTCGCGGTCCGCCCGCTGTACGGCGGCACCGACCACCTGCTTGCGACCGGGCTGCTCGGCACGTCGGTGACCTTCGCCCTTGAGGACGGCGTGGCGGCCGCCCTGCGACCGGACACGGGGCTGATCGTGCTCGAGTCGCCGGGCAATCCCACGCTGGAGCTGCGCGACATCAGGGCGATCGTCGCGCAGGCCGGGGGAGTGCCGGTGCTCGTGGACAGCACCTTCGCCACTCCGGTGCTGCAGCAGCCGTTGGCCCTGGGGGCGGCCTACTCGATGCACAGTGCCACCAAGTACATCGGCGGCCATGGAGACGCAATGGGCGGCGTCGTCGTGACCTCGAGCGAGCTCTCACAGGCCCTGCGCCCGATCCGGACGATCACCGGGGGAGTGCTCGACCCCTGGTCGGCGTACCTGCTGCATCGTGGCCTGCCCACGCTCCCGATCCGGATGCACGCCCAGCAGGAGACGGCCGGCGCCGTGGCCGCCTGGCTGCTGGAGCAGCCGAAGGTCGCACGGGTGTTCTACCCGGGGCTGCCGGGAGCTGACCCCAGAGGGCTGGTCGGCAGCCAGATGGCCGGCCCCGGCGCGATGGTGGCCTTCGAGCTCTCCGGTGGATTCCCTGCGGCCGAGCGGTTCTGCTCGGGACTGCGGCTGATCACCCACGCCGTCTCCCTGGGCGGCACCGACACCTTGATCCAGCACCCGGCCGCGCTCACCCATCGTCCCGTGAGCGAGGAGGCCCGGCCCCACGAGGGCGTCCTGCGGCTGTCGATCGGGCTCGAGGGACCTGCCGACCTGCTCGACGACCTGCAGCGCGGCTTCGACTTCGCCTGACGTCGCCTCGAGATGGCCGGTGCTGCCCGGTTTGTGGATCATGCGTCATCTGGCAGAATGCGGCTGTCGTCGATGGTCCGGAGCCCTGGTTCCCGTCGCGGCCATACCTAGTTCCTGGCGAACCATCGAAGCCTCGTGCCGTTCGCACCACCTTCGCCTCCAAGGAGTTATGCATGTCCGTTTCGAAGCCTGACGGCAGTCCGGACTTCAAGGTCGCCGACCTTTCGCTCGCCGAGTTCGGCCGCGACGAGATCCGCCTCGCCGAGCACGAGATGCCCGGCCTGATGTCCATGCGCGCCGAGTACGGCGACGACCAAGCCCCTCGCCGGTGCCCGCATCACCGGCTCGCTGCACATGACGATCCAGACGGCCGTCCTCATCGAGACCCTCGTGGCACTCGGTGCCGACGTCCGCTGGGCGTCGTGCAACATCTTCTCCACGCAGGACCACGCAGCCGCGGCCATCGTCGTGGGGCCGGCCGGCACCGTCGCCGATCCGCAGGGCGTGCCGGTGTACGCCTGGAAGGGCGAGAGCCTTCCTGAGTACTGGTGGTGCACCGAGCAGATCCTGATGTGGCCGGACGGCAAGGGTCCCGAACATGATCCTCGACGACGGTGGCGACGCCACCCTCCTCGTCCACAAGGGCGCGCAGTTCGAGGCGACCGGCATCGTGCCGACGCCCGACGAGTCCACGTCCGAGGAGTACGCGGTGGTCCTCGAGACGCTGCGCCGCTCGCTCGCCGAGGACCCGCAGCGCTGGACCAACGTCGCGGCCGGGCATCAAGGGCGTCACCGAGGAGACCACCACCGGTGTTCATCGTCTCTACGAGATGATGCGCGATGGCGCGCTGCTCTTCCCGGCGATCAACGTCAACGACTCCGTCACCAAGAGCAAGTTCGACAACAAGTACGGCTGCCGTCACTCGCTCATCGACGGCATCAACCGCGCGACCGACGTCATGATCGGCGGCAAGGTCGCCGTGGTCTGCGGCTTCGGCGACGTGGGCAAGGGCTCGGCCGACTCCCTGCGGGGCCAGGGCGCACGCGTCATCGTCACCGAGATCGATCCGATCTGCGCGCTGCAGGCCGCCATGGACGGCTACCAGGTCGCGCAGCTCGACGACGTGATCGGCGTCGCCGACATCTTCATCACCGCGACCGGCTGCTACGACGTCATCACCGCCGAGCAGATGTCGAGGATGAAGCACCAGGCGATCGTGGGCAACATCGGCCACTTCGACAACGAGATCGACATCGCCGGACTCGCGGCGTTCCCCGGCATCGTCCGCAAGACGATCAAGCCGCAGGTCGACGAGTGGACGTTCCCCGACGGCCACTCGATCATCATGCTGTCCGAGGGCCGTCTGCTGAACCTGGGCAACGCCACCGGCCACCCCTCGTTCGTGATGTCGAACTCCTTCACCAACCAGGTGCTCGCGCAGATCGAGCTGTTCACCAAGCTCGACCAGTACCCGCTGGGGGTCTACGTGCTGCCCAAGCACCTCGACGAGAAGGTGGCCCGCCTGCACCTCGACGCGCTCGGCGTGCGGCTCACCGAGCTGACCAAGAAGCAGGCCGAGTACCTCGGCGTCGACCAGGCCGGCCCGTACAAGGCCGACCACTACCGCTACTGACCGTTTGTCCCGGAATCCGGGACTGATGACGAAATCCTCGGCCGTTGGTCGGGGATTTCGTCATTTCTCCCCGGTGGTCGAGTGTCCGGACGCCCTTGACATTGACGTTACGTCAACGTCTACCGTGGCTACGTGATCAGGACCCAGGAGTTGTCGCGTTGCAGTGGTGTCACGTCGCGGACCCTGCGGCACTACGACCAGATCGGGCTGCTGCGTCCCGCAGCGGCCGAGCCCGGCGGCCAGCGCTGGTACGGACCGGACGAGCTGCTCCGGCTCCAGCGCATCCTGGTGCTGCGCGGGCTCGGCCTGCCGCTCGACGAGATCGCCCGGGTGCTCGATGGCCAGACGGACGACGCCGCGGCGCTGGCGCGTCACGTCGAGCAGTTGCGCGCCCAGCAGGCCCGCGCCGAGCGGATGATCCGCACGGTGGAGGACACGATCACGAGACTGGAGATGGGGATGACGATGGACGAGGCCGAGATGTTCGAGGGGTTCGCGGACGACCCGTACGCCGAGGAGGCGCAGCAGCGCTGGCCCGACCAGTACGAAGAGAGCCAGCGCAGGCTCAAGCGCCTGTCGAAGCAGGAGCAGCGCGAGCTGTTCGACCGCGGCGGCGCGATCACCGCGGCCATCGGTGCGCAGTTCACCGACGGCGCTGCGGCCGACAGCCCGCAGGTGCAGGGGCTGATCGCTGCGCACCACGCCTGGGTCGCTGCCTTCTGGACGCCGAGCCGTGCGGCCTACATCGGCCTGGGACGGATGTACGTCGATGATCCGCGCTTCGCCGCGAACTACGAGGGCGTCGCGCCAGGGCTGGCCGTCTTCATGCGCGACGCGATCGCGGTGTGGGCCCAGGCGAACCTCCCCGGCGCTGAATAGGCTGGCAGGAACGATCCCGACACAGGAGGAGCCATGCTCGCGCTGGTCGTTCGGTTCCAGGTGCGGCCGGAGTGCCTGGCCGCGTTCGACCGGCTCGTCGCGGAACTCATCCCGCGCATCGACGCGCAGGAGCCCGGCACGCTTTCCTATCTGGCCGCCGAGGTCGACGACGACGAGAACGCCCGGGTCTTCATCGAGGTCTATGACGACGAGTCGGCCTTCGCCCTGCACGAGGAGCAGCCGCACACCCGGCTCTTCCTGCGCGAGCGCGAGGCGTTGCTGACGTCCACCAGGGTCGAGCGCCTGACAGTGCTCGACGTCTGACGTCACGTCAACGAGGGTGTGCAGGCTCGGGGTAGCGTGACGGGGTGACGCCCCCCCGCCCGCCGGCCGACTATCCGGGCTGCCCGGTCAGCGTCACCGAGGCGGTCCGGTCGGGCCGGCGGTTGAAGGTGCCCCGCTGGGGACTGTGGGACGTCGCCATCGGCTTGATCGCGGCCGTCGTCATCGGCGTGTCGGTGGGCGGCGCCCTGTTTGCCCTGGATGCGCCGGTCGGCGTGCAGGTGCTCGTGGGCGTGTCGGTGCCCTGGCTCGCGCTCGGTGGATGGCCGATGGTCGTGACCGCCTGGCGCGGCAATGGCCCGAGCATCGACCTGGGACTGAGCCTGACCTGGTCCGACACGGGGTGGGGCGCCGTCACCGGGGCGGCCGGCCTGGTGCTGGCCGGCATCGCCGCCCTGATCACGCAGCTCTTCGTGGATGGGCTGACGTCGAGCGCGGCCGAGGCCGCCGACGAGATCACGGCGTCGCAGAGCAGGTTCTCGCTGACGGTGTTCGCGCTGATCGTCATGGTGGGCGCGCCGATCGTGGAGGAGTTGTTCTTCCGCGGGCTGTTCTTCGCAGCACTGCGCAAGGCGGGCGTCGGCACGGTCATGACGATCATCGTCACGGCGTGCGTCTTCGCCGGATTCCACTTCGAGCCGACGCGCTTGCTCGTGCTGCTACCGACCGGCCTGCTGCTCGGCTGGTGCGTGCGAAGACCGGATCGACGGGCGCCTCGATGGTCGCGCACGGGCTCGTCAACGCCCCCGGGGCGATATTGCTCCTCGTCGGCCTTCCCGGGATGTCACCATAGGCACATGACGGTGGCGTCCGGGCCCGGCGCCGCACCGCGGTCGCGTTCTCGTCGTGGACGACGATGCAGCGCTCTGGCCGAAATGCTCGGGATCGTGCTGCGGGGCGAGGGCTTCGAGCCCGTCTTCTGCGCCGACGGGAGCGAGGCGCTGCGGCCTTCCGTGACTCCAAGCCCGACCTCGTACTCCTCGATCTCATGCTGCCTGGTCGAGACGGCATCGACGTCTGCCGGGCGATCCGCGCCGAGTCCGGGCACGCCGATTGTCATGCTCACGGCCAAGAGCGACACGATCGACGTCGTGGTGGGGCTGGAGTCGGGCGCCGACGACTACGTCGTCAAGCCGTTCAAGCCGAAGGAACTGATCGCGCGCATCCGGGCGCGCATCCGTCGCACCGACGAGGCCTCCACGCCGGTGCTCGTCGTCGGCGATCTCGAGATCGACGTCACCGGGCACACCGTCAAGCGCGGGGACGAGATCCTCTCGCTCACTCCACTCGAGTTCGATCTCCTGGTGTGCCTGGCCCGGAAGCCGGGACAGGTCTTCACCCGGGAGATCCTCCTGCAGGAGGTCTGGGGCTACCGGCACGCGGCGGACACCCGGCTGGTCAACGTCCACGTGCAGCGCCTGCGCGCCAAGGTCGAACGCGACCCGGAGCGTCCCGACATCGTCCTGACGGTGCGGGGCGTCGGCTACAAGGCGGGCCCGGCGTAACGCTGGCGTGCAATGAGTCGATTCCTGGCCGCGCTCTCCCGGTTCTTCCTCGCGTTCCCCCGCGCTGTCGGCCGGATCTGGCGGCGTTCCCTGTGGCTGAGGGTCACGGCCACAACTCTGGTCCTGTCCCTCGTCGTTGTGGGCGTGCTGGGCTTCTCCCTGCTGTCTCGCGTCACGTCCGGGCTGCTCAACTCCAAGGAGCGGATCTCGGTGGGGGAGGCGTCTGCGGGACTGGGAGAGGCACAGCGCATCCTTGACGCTGCCGATACGGGACCCTCCACGCCGTCACCGTCACGGTTGGTGGACAGCGTGGTCAGTGCCCTCGCTGCCCGGGCCGGGTCCCCCTCGACCTTCGACGTGCTGCTGCTGTCGTCCCAGCGCAGCGGGGACGCTCCCGAGCGAGGCACCAACCTCGTGGCCGAGCCGAGCGTTCCGGAGGCCGCTTCGCGCCGCCGTCGTCGACTCCCAGCGCCAGTCGTGGACGTATACCGAGATCGAGTTCCTCGACGGCCGCTCGACTCCTGGCCTGATCGTCGGCGCCCCATTGCTCGTGCCCACGGTCGGCCCCTACGAGTTGTACTACCTGTTCCCGCTGAACGCAGGAGCAGTCCACGCTCGACCTGGTGCGCAGCTCCGTCGTCTACACCGGGATCCTGCTGGTCCTCCTTCTCGGCCGGGGTCGCGTGGCTGGTCACCCGGCAGGTCGTCGTGCCGGTGCGCGCTGCGTCGCAGACCGCCGTCCGGCTGGCTCGGAGGGCAACCTGTCCGAGCGAATGAAGGTGAAGGGCACCGACGACCTCGCCCGGCTGGGCAACGTCGTTCAACGCGATGGCGGTCAGCCTGGCCCGTCAGATCCGCCAGTTGGAGGAACTGTCCGCGCGTGCAGCAGCGGTTCGTCTCCGACGTCTCCCACGAGCTGCGCACGCCCTTGACCACGATCCGCATGGCCGCTGATGTCGTCTACGACGACCGCGACCAGCTCGACGCCCCCGTCGCCCGGGCGGTCGAGTTGCTCCAGAACCAGCTTGACCGGTTCGAGGCGTTGCTGGTCGACCTGCTCGAGATATCCCGTTTCGATGCCGGAGCCGCCGTCCTCGACGTTGAGCGCGACGACCTCACGACGCTCGTCCAGCGCGCAATCGACGCCGCGACGCCGCTGGCCGAGCGCGGCGGCATGCAGGTTCGACTCTGGGCTGGCCAGACGGACATGTGCCAGGTGGAGTGCGACCCGCGACGGGTGCACCGGATCGTGCGCAACCTCATCGAGAACGCCATCGAGCATGGGGACGCCCGCGGCGTGGACGTGATCGTCGGGGCAGAGCGACGACTCGATCGCGGTGGTGGTCCGGGACTATGGCGTCGGACTGCGTCCGGGGGAGTCGGCACTGGTGTTCAACCGCTTCTGGCGCGCGGACCCGGCCAGGGCGAGGACCACGGGCGGCACCGGACTGGGCCTTGCCATCTCCCTGGAGGACGCGCGGCTGCACGGCGGCTGGCTGGAGGCCTGGGGCGAGCCCGGCCTGGGCGCCTGCTTCCGGCTCGACCCTCCCTCGGGACCGCCGGGTCGGGTTCGACGACTCGCCGCTGCCGCTCGAGCCCGTCGACGAGGCCGGCGAGCCGGAGCCGGCGGAGCGGACCGCCGTGCCGGAGCTCGAGAAGCGCGGCGCCTCGTCACCGGCGGCCACGTTCGTCATCAACGGCGGGGAGCGCACACCATGAGGTCGACCGAACGCACCGCGCTCCGGATCGCCCTCGCCCTGGTCGTCGTGGGTGCGCTGACGGGATGCGCTGGCGTGCCCATCGTCCTTCACCGCGCAGGTTCCGACCGCAGGGCCCATCGAGCAGGGCGAGCAGGTTGGCGTCGACCCGGAGGACCAGTTCATCCGCGTGATCGCGCGCGGTCCGCGCGAGGGCATGTCCACGACGCAGGTCGTCCAGGGATTCCTCGCTGCATCGGCGTCCTTCGACGGCGACCACGCGGTGGCTCGCCAGTTCCTGACGCCGGCCGCGAGCGCCACCTGGGATACCAACGCCGGCGTCACCGTGTACGAGGGCGCCGCGACGCTCAACGAGCTGGGCCGTTCGGTCCAGCTGCTCGGCGCCGAGGCGGGGCACATCTCGACGAACGGCCGCTACACGGTGAACGGGCCCGGCAAGGAGCTCCGCGAGACGTTCTCGCTGGAGCAGGTCAGCGGCGAATGGCGGATCGCGAACCTGCCGGAGGGGCTGCTGCTCTCGCAGTCGGACGTCGACCGTGCGTTCCGCAGCTTCGCCGTCTACTTCTTCAATCCCGCCTTCGACACCCTGGTCCCGGATCCGCGCATGATCCCCGTGGTCGGCTCGGGCCTGGCCACGACACTGGTCCGGCGCCTGGTCGCGGGGCCGAGCGAGTGGTTGCTGCCGGCGGTGCGCACCGGATTCCCGGACAAGGTGGGGCTGAACATCGACGCGGTGCCGATCGAGTCCGGCGTGGCGCGGGTGGACCTCACCGCCAACGCCCGCCAGGCGGACGACCGCACCAGGCAGGCGCTCTCGCAGCAGATCGTCTGGACCCTTCGCCAGCTGCCCGACGTCAAGGCGGTCGAGATCACCGCGGGCGGCCAGCCCCTCCTCGTCCCGGGCGCCTCGTCGCCGCAGCCTCGTGATGCGTGGCCCGCGGTCGACCCCAACGGTCTGCCCACCGGGTCGTCCGGCTATGCCGCGCGACCCGACGGAGTGGTGCGACTGATTCCCAGCGGCGTGCGTCCGGTGCCCGGGAGCGCTGGCACCGGCGAGACCACGCTCGTCGATATCGCGATGTCGAACGACTCGCAGTCGATCGCGGGCATCGATCCGCAGGGGGCGGTCTGGGAGGGCCGTCTGGTCGAGGGGGCGCCGCTCATCCGCATCCGGGAGGGCGGCGCACCCACGGGCCTGGCCTTCGACCGGTCGGCCACCGTGTGGATGGTCGACCCCGAGCTCGGCCTGATCTCCGTCTCCAGCGACGGCAGTTACGAGGCGATCACGGTGAGCGGGCTGACGAGGCGGACGACGCTGATCGCCGCCGTCCCGTCACGCGACGGGACCCGTGCTGCCCTCATCATCAGGCGCGGGCCGCGCACGGGCGTGCTCCTGGCCCGCATCATTCGCACGTCCGGCAGCGCCACGAACGTCCTCATCAACGAGCCCGTCCGCATCGAGTCGCGGCTCGTCGAGGTCGTCGACGCGGCCTGGTCGGGCGCCGACACGCTGTCAGTCCTGGGGAGCGAGAGTGCCGGCTCGCTGCAGGTGTTCGACATCGACATCGCCCGGGGCTCGTCGACGCCGAGAGGCACGCCGGAGGCCCCGGTGTCGGTGGCCGCGGCGCCCGGCCTGCCGACGCTGGTAGGTGCGGCGGACGGCCTGGTGTACGAGTTCGCGACGGGGACCTGGCAGGAACGCCTGCGGGGATCGTCGCCGAGCTATCCGGGCTGACGTGTGAGTCGGGGATGGGGCGCAGGAACGCCTGCGGGGATCGTCGCCGAGCTATCCGGGCTGACGTCTCATGGCGCGCGGCGCCGTCCGGCCGGGGTCGCCGCCACCGTGGCAACGCCCACCACCGGCAGGCCGGCTCCGAGCAGCACCCGGACGGCCTCGGTCACGGTGGCCCCTGTGGTGATCACGTCGTCGACGACCACGACCGGTCCGGCGTGGCGTCGGCCGCGGGTCCTGGCGGTCGGCGCCGCCCGGAAGGCCCCGGCGACGCGGTCGAAGCGCGCGTCTCGGCCTAGGCCCTTGAGCGGCGAGTAGTCGGCCACAGGTCGCAGCAGGCGGCCGATGGGCGCCCGGATCCCGGCGGCCTCGAGTGCGCCGCCTGCCTGCCGAGCGATGCCGCCGAGCGCGTCGAAGCCGCGATCGCCGCGTCGATGGCCGGGGACGGGCACGAGGGTGACGGCCCCGAGGTCGCGCTGCCGGGCGATCTCGCGGACGGAGTCGGCGAGCATCAGCCCCAGCGGCCGGGCAAGGCTGCGGTTGGCGTGCTCCTTGTAGGCGATGACCGACCTCTGGGCGAGCCCGTCGTAGCGCGCGCAGGACACGACCGTGGGCATCCGGCCGCTCCCCGGTTGCACGACGAGGCAGCGGCGAAGGGTCCGCAGGCAGTCGGGGCACAGTGACGGCCCGGGGGTATCGCAGCCCAGGCAGGATCGGCCGAGGATGAGGTCGGCCACGTCGGCCAGGAGGGGGAGGCCGTGCATCGATGACGGGGACATGGCGTCACGATGCCGCGCCGGCCGGATGCGGTGCCCGGGTCCGCGACGGGCTGTGGACGGACGACCGGGTCGACGTGGTCCTGGGGACGGCCGTGATCAGCGGGGCAGCGACGTGAGCCCCTGGCTCAGTCCGATGACGACGGCCTGGGAACGCGATGTCGCCTGCAGCTTCTCCAGGATGCTGCGGACGTGGTTCTTGACGGTGTTCTCGCTGATGCCGAGGTCAGCGGCGATGACCCGGTTGGACTCGCCTCGGGTCAGGTGGCCCAGCACGTCGAGCTCCCGCCGGGTCAGGGCCGGGCCGAGGTAGCGTCCGCGCCCGTCTCCGGCCCTGGCCGCCGCGACCAGGTCGTCCGGCAGCAGGGTCCCTATCCACGAGTCGCGGCGCCCGCCGCGCTGGGCTCCGTACCCCCGGAAGACGTGCTCGGGAACCTGGAAGCCGACCGCCCGGGCCGTCTGTCGTGACGCCTCGTTGCCCACGAAGGCGTACCACGTGATGGCCCGCATGCCCAGGGAGGAGAAGGCCCAGGCGCAAGCCAGCCGAAGGGCCCGGGCGGCGTGGCCGTGCCCGCGGGCCCAGGGTGCGAGCAGGTAGCCGACCTCGGCCCCGCCCTGGCCGTCCGGTCGCAGGTCGACGGTTCCGCACCAGCGATCCGTCGGGACCACGGTGATCGCCCACGTCGGGTTGTCCCACCAGGCGTCCGGAGTCGGGTGTCGGGCCAGCCACTCCTCGGCGTCGGCCCGACTGTAGGGCGCCGGGACCGTGGTCCACAGGGCGATCTGCGGGTCCTGGCAGGCCAGCGCGATGTCGTCGGTGTCGGCGGCTCGCGGGGGCCGCAGCGTGACGACCCCATCGCTGAGGACGGGCGGTGTGGTCCGTGAGGACGACGTCATGGGCGTGATTGTGGCAGGTCGGTCGCGAGGAGTGAGCGCAGCGAGCCCCGGAGCAGGCGGCCCACGGGGCAGGTCGGTCGCGAGGAGCGAGCGCAGCGAGCCCCGGAGCAGGCGGAACATTGAGGCGCACCCGTACGATGTGGGGGTCGGCCACACCGGCCGGTGGTCTTCGCGCGCCCCATCGGGGCCGGCATGAGGCCGCAATGAGGGAAAGGTCGCACCGCTGTGGGAGTGCTCGACAAGATTCTTCGCGCCGGCGAGGGCAAGATCCTGCGCAAGCTCGACGGCATCGCCAAGGCGGTCAATGCGATCGAAGGGGACTTCGTCTCCCTCACCGATGCGGAGCTGAAGGCATTGACGGCGGAGTACAAGGAGCGATTCGCCAACGGCGAGAGCCTTGAGGACCTTATGCCGGAGGCCTTCGCAACCGTTCGCGAGGCGGCCAAGCGCACGCTCGGCCAGCGGCACTACGACGTGCAGATCATGGGCGGTGCCGCGCTGCACCTGGGCAACATCGCCGAGATGCGCACCGGTGAGGGCAAGACCCTGGTCGCCACCCTGCCGGCGTACCTCAATGCGCTGTCCGGCAACGGCGTCCACGTCGTGACCGTCAACGACTACCTCGCGGAGCGCGACTCGGAGTGGATGGGTCGCATCCACCGCTTCCTGGGCCTTGATGTCGGGGTGATCCTGCAGAGCATGACCCCGGCAGAGCGTCGGGTGCAGTACGCCGCCGACATCACCTATGGCACGAACAACGAGTTCGGTTTCGACTACCTGCGCGACAACATGGCGTGGTCGAAGGACGAGATGGTCCAGCGGGGCCACAACTTCGCGGTCGTCGACGAGGTCGACTCCATCCTCATCGACGAGGCGCGCACCCCGCTGATCATCAGCGGCCCGGCCGACCAGGCGACCAGCTGGTACGCGGAGTTCGCCCGCATCGTCAACATCCTTCGGCTCGACACCGACTACGAGGTCGACGAGAAGAAGCGGACGGTCGGCGTCCTCGAGGAGGCCATCGACAAGGTCGAGGACCAGCTCGGCATCGACAACCTCTACGACACGGTCAACACCCCGCTGGTGGGCTTCCTCAACAATGCGATCCGGGCCAAGGAGCTGTTCAAGAAGGACCGCGACTACGTGGTCATGGACGGCGAGGTGCTCATCGTCGACGAGCACACCGGCCGCATCCTGGCCGGCCGTCGCTACAACGAGGGCCTGCACCAGTCCATCGAGGCGAAGGAGGGTGTCGAGGTCAAGGCCGAGAACCAGACCCTGGCCACGATCACGCTGCAGAACTTCTTCCGCCTCTACACGAAGCTCTCGGGCATGACCGGCACGGCGATGACCGAGGCGGCGGAGTTCAACCAGATCTACAACCTCGGCGTCGTCCCCATCCCGACGAATCGCGACATGGTGCGCCTCGACAACGCCGACCTCGTGTACCGGACCGAGAACGCGAAGTACAACGCCGTCATCGAGGACATCGTCGAGCGGCACGCCAACGGCCAGCCCATCCTCGTCGGCACCACGAGCGTCGAGAAGTCCGAGCACCTGTCCAAGCTGCTCAAGCAGAACGGCGTCCCGCACGAGGTCCTCAACGCCAAGCACCACGAGCGCGAGGCGGCGATCGTGGCCCAGGCGGGCCGCCGCGGTGCCGTGGTGGTGGCGACCAACATGGCCGGCCGAGGCACCGACATCATCCTCGGCGGCAACCCGGAGTTCATGGCCGCCGCGGCGCTCGAGCAGCGCGGGATGTCACCCGTCGACGATCCCGAGGCCTACGAGGTGGCCTGGCACGAGGAGATCGAGCGTCAGAAGGGCGCCGTGCGCGCCGAGCACGAGGAGGTCACCGGACTGGGCGGCCTGTACGTGCTGGCCACCGAGCGCCACGAGTCGCGTCGCATCGACAACCAGCTGCGCGGCCGGTCGGGCCGTCAGGGGGACCCGGGCGAGTCGCAGTTCTACCTGTCGCTCGAGGACGACCTCATGCGGCTGTTCAAGTCCGACATGGTCGATGCGTTCCTGCGGCGGTTCAACGTGCCCGACGACGTGCCGATCGAGGCCAAGATGGTGACCAACGCCATCAGGTCGGCGCAGTCGCAGGTGGAGGCGCAGAACTTCGAGATCCGCAAGGACGTCCTGAAGTACGACGATGTCCTGAACCGCCAGCGCCTCGTGATCTACGACGAGCGGCGGCGGGTCCTTCAGGGCGCGGACATCCAGGAGCAGGTGCGCACCTTCATCACCGACACGGTCACCGAGTACGTCGCGGCGGCGACGTCCGAGGGGTACCCCGAGTCGTGGGACCTCGAGCGGCTCTGGACCGCGCTCAAGCAGCTCTACCCGGTGGGCGTCACGATCGAGCAGGCCGAGGACGAGTCCGGTGGCGGCCGTTCCGGCCTGAGCTCGGACTTCCTGGTGTCGGAGCTTGTCGACGATGCGCTGGCCGCGTACGAGGCGCGCGAGGCGTCCCTGGGCGAGGAGGTCACCCGAGAACTCGAGCGCCGGGTCATCCTGTCGGTGCTCGACCGCAAGTGGCGCGAGCACCTGTACGAGATGGACTACCTGCGCGATGGCATCGGACTGCGCGCGATGGCCCAGCGCGACCCGCTGATCGAGTACCAGCGCGAGGGCTTCGACCTGTTCACGGCGATGATGGAGGCCATCAAGGAGGAGACCGTCGGCTACCTGTTCAACCTCGAGGTGCAGGTGGCGGCGCCCATCTCCGAGGAGGCCGGCGCGGCCGTGGAGGAGCTCACCGACGCCACGCACATGGAGGCGACGTCCGCGCTGGCCGCTGCCGTGGCCGCCGGATCGGCCGCCGCCAAGAAGGCGGAGAGGGTCGCTGTTCAGGCCGGGCCCAAGGCCGCGCCGGCGATCCTGGCCAAGGGCCTGGGCCCGTCCCGCCCGCAGCACCTGGAGTACTCGGCCCCGGCCGAGGACGGTGGCGTGACGCACGGCGAGATAACGGGCGAGGGCGGCGACGTGGCGGATGTCGATCCGAATGCTTCGCGGGCCGAGCGCCGTCGGGCGGAACGGGAGAACCGCAAGCGGCATCGCTGATCGGGTGCGCCGCGCGGGGTGTCAGGGGGAGGGCAGGACGACCACGAGGTCACCCACGTCCAGGAATCGGTACACCTGGGCCGCGGCCCGGTCGGAGAGCCGCACGCAGCCGCCCCGGGCGATCGGCAGCCCGAGCTGGCTCGGCGAGTGCATGCGCGTGCCGTCGTAGTACCGCGGGATGCTGTGGAAGCCGATCGAGGACTTGGTGTCCGGGCCCCAGGCGAAGCGCACCATGTGGTCGAACGTCACCTTGGAGAACGGGTTCGAACTGTGCGGTGACTTCGAGTAGATGCGGTAGGTGCCCTTGACCGGTCGGTCCCAACGGCCGACGACCGGGAACCTGGCCACGACCTCGTCCGTGGCGCTGATCAGCCAGACGGTCATCAGCGCCTTGTCGTAGACGATCCGCTTGCCGTGGTGCCCGTGGTCTCGCGGGTAGTCGGGGATGTGGCGCGCCTTGCGGGTCATCGTGGCGGGTCTGGGCGTGGTCGGATGGACGGCCGTGCTATCGGCGGCCGCGACGGCCAGGGCCAGGGGGTTCGAGGGCGCAGCGACCTGCGAGGCCGTTGCCGGCAGCACCCAGGCCGTCAGCATGGCGATCCCGACGAGGCCTGCCGCCGCGCCGAAGACGACTCGTCGAGCGAGGACGGCCAGGCGCACACGAGCGAGGAAGGGCGGGGAAGCCATGTCACAACTGTCCCGCAGGCCACAGCCGCATCAGGCTCGCCGCGCCGACCCGCGGGTCAGCGCATCTCCACCACCGTGGCCAGCCAACGGCCACGCACTGCCTCGATCCGCAGTGCGATGGCCTGGGCTCGCTCGGACCCGACGAGGACGGCCGACGCCTCGATGACACCGGGCGCGACGGGGCAGATCCGCACGGCCCTTACGACCCGGGTGCTCGGCTTCCCGCGCGTGCTGGCCATCGAGGGATGCCGGGCCGCGAAGGTCCCGCGCCGGGCCAGCCGGGCCAGTTCGTCGCGGGCGACCCAGCGGGTCAACTGGCCGGGCGGTCGGGCACCGATGCTGACCTCCGCGACGGCGCAGGCGAGCTGGGCGACCCAGGCCCGCGGGTCGGGCAGGCCGCTCGTGTCGACGGTGGAGTGCTCGGCGTCGGCCACCAGGTGCAGGGTGCGCGGTACGGGTGGCACCGCGGGCACGCCGGGGGCGACCTCCCACTCGAACGCGAGCGAGAGTTGCTCCGGCCCGGGTGAGCGCTGGCCGGCGACGAGGCGCAACTCGGGCGGTGCGGCCGAAGCCGCCTCCTCGAGCCGGCGGGACGAAGGGGAGAGGCGGGAGGTACTCATGGCGCGGTCCTTCGAATCGGGCATTCGCAATGGAAGCCGCGTCGGGGGATCCGCGGGGCCGGCCGCCTAGGAGACCGGCTGAATGCGTGCGTTTGTGTGTGTTTGCATTTGTAGGGCACCGTTTACTGCCCTGTCAAGACCCCATCCGTACCGGTGGGTGAGGTCCTGCACAAGGAGTGTTCCCCGGACGATTCGATGTCAAACCTGCGGCTCCGGCAAAGGCCGCGGGCCGTCGGGATGCGCATTCGGTGTTTCGATCCGCCCGACACTGGGCACACCCTCCACATGCAGGACAGTGATGCCATCTGGGCCGAGGCGGCGGCGGGCGTGCAGGCGGACGTCGACGCGGACGTCCGGGCCGAGGCCTTCGAGGTCTACATGGCCGAGGCCGCGCGAATGCGGATCCATGATCGTCGTGGGCCGGCCCGGCTGACCCTGAGATGCGGGGCCGTCCTGATTGGCGATCTTGCGGGCGATGGCCCGGGCTCGATCGCCGGGATGATCGAGATGCGCGAGGCGAGCGGGCGACGGCTGCTCGTGGGTGAGGCGGCGATCATGACGCTGACGGGCACCGCCGCGGTGCTGCACGACGAGGCGGTGCGCAGGTTACGGCCCACCCTCTCGGCCCGGCTCCGCGAGACATGGCAGCTCGGTGGCCTGGTGCGGGTCCTGCTGGCCGACGGGCGCTGGGTCGCGGGGGACATCGTGCAGGTGGGCGCCGACCACGTCGAACTGGCCGAGGGCGGCGAGTCCGTGGTGATCCCGTTCGGTGCGGTCGAGGCCTGGTCGCTGCCCTAGGACTCGTCGTCGGGGCCGAAGGGATGGGCCCGGACGAACTGCCGGGTCTGGTCGTACAGGCGCGCGATGAAGTCCTCCAGGGCGCTCGCCTCGACCCGCCACTGGCCTCGGCCGCCGATCTTGATGGCCGGCAGGTCGCCGCTGCGCACGAGCGCATATGTCTGCGCGGCCGAGATGTTCAGCGTCTCGGCGACGTCGGCGAGGGTGAGGAAGCGGGGCGTCACGGGCTGATCGTCCCAAACTCCGGGCTGATCGGGGCGGCAGCGCGCCGCCTGTGGATAGTCGTTCGCGTTTTCGCGGCGTCGGGGCGATCCTGTCCGTGGCCGTGATGGACGGGCGCAGCAACGCGAGGACGGGGGCGGGCCGATGGCAGCAGCGGTGGCGGATGGGGCTCGTGGCGGGCGTCGGCGCTCCGCCCGGAGGGAGCCCTCGTCGGCGGCCGTCGCGCGCCGCCAGGTGACTGCGCGCGTGGTCGATGCCCGCCTGTGGCTCGGGATCGGCCTGGTGGTCATCTCGATGGTGGTCGGCGCGAAGGTCGTCACGGCTGGCGACGACACCGTGACCGTCTGGAGGGCCGGCCGCGACCTGTCGGTGGGGTCGGTCCCGGGTGGGCTGGAGCCCGTCGTCGTGGCCCGGTCGGCCGTCACGGACCAGTACCTCTCGGCGGACGAGAACTCCGCGACGGCTGGGCTCGTGCTCAGCCGTCCCGTCCCGGCGGGGGAGATGCTGCCGCGGTCGGCGCTCGTGCCTGTCGGCTCGGGAGCCCTGCGGCAGGTCACGGTGGCCGTCGATCCCCTGCACGCCCCAGGGGACCTGCAGGCCGGCGATCTCGTCGACGTCTGGGCAACCAAGCGGGAGGCGGCCGACGCCGGGCCGGCCCGCCCCGAGCGGGTGCTCAGCGCTGTGTCCGTCGGGGGCAGGCTGGCCGACGGCATCGGAGTGGGCGGAGAGATCGGCATCGTGATCGAGGTGCCGGAGTCCGACGTCGGAGCGCTCGTCGCCGCCGCCAGGTCCGGCGTGCTCGACCTGGTCGCGGTGCCGGTCGGCAGCCAGCAGGCATGGTCGTGATCGGCATCCTGCTCGCGGTTCCCGGTATCCGCCAGGAGGCCGATCTCGTGGTCTCGGCGCCTGCCGCGGGCTTCCGCGTCGTGCGCAGGTGCGTCGACGGGGTCGATCTCTTCGCGGCGGCCGCGGCAGACCCCGAGATGGTCATCGTCGTCTCCGCGGGGCTGCCCAGGCTGGGGGCGGATGTGATCGAACGGCTGTCCGCAGGCCCGAAGCGCGCTGTGCTGGGGATTGCGGCGAGCGACGACGACGTCACCCGACTGCACGGTCTGGGAGTGGCGGCCGTGGCGCGTGCCGCGCCGATGGCGGCGGCCACGTGGCACGCGGTGGCCACGCTGCTGGCCGGGTCGGCGGGGTCGGTGCCCGCGTCGAGCGTCGACGAAGCGACAGGAGTGTGGGCCACCGGCTGCTGGGACGAGACCAACGGGGCGGCGGCCGAGCCCCCGGGCGAGCCGCTCGGTCGTATCGTCGCTGTCTGGGGTCCGATGGGCGCGCCCGGACGCACGACCGTCGCCATCGGCGTCTCCGAGGCGCTGGCCGAGGCGGGCAGCCGGTCGTGCGTCGTCGACGCGGACACCTACGCGCCCTCGGTCGCGATGGCGCTGGGAGTCATCGAGGACGCCAGTGGCCTGGTCGTCGCCTGCCGCCATGCCGACAGCGGGCTCCTGACGGCGGAGGCCCTGCTGGCGGCCAGTCGTCGCGTACGCGGGCAGCTGCACGTCCTCGGCGGCCTCAGCCGGCCCGACCGATGGCCCGAGCTTCGGCACGGCGCACTCGACCGGGTGTGGCAGGCCTGCCGCTCCGCCTTCGACGTGACGGTGGTCGACGTCGGATTCTGCGTCGAGGAGGATGACGCGGCCGGGCCGTCCGGATCCCCATGGAGCCGCCGGCGCAATGCCGCCGCGGTGAGCGCCCTGGGAGTGGCCGATCACGTGATCGTGGTCGCGGACTCCTCGTCGCTGGGGGCCGCCCGACTCGCCAGTGCGTGGCCCGCCGTCGACGCCCTCGCGCCCGGGGCCGGTCGCACGGTGGTGCAGAACCGCACGCGGGGCAGGGGGCGCGAGCGTCGCCAGTCGTGGGCCGATGGCGTTCGTGACGCCGGGATCGCCGTGCCGATCGTCCCGGTGGCGACCGATACCCGCTCCCTCGAGTCGTGCTGGGCCACGGGCCGGACACTGGCAGAATGCGCTCGGCGTTCGCCGATCCGCCGGGCATTCGCGACCTTGGCCACCGCAGTCGTGTCAGGATAGAAGCAGGGGGCGGCACCTCGACCCCTGCTGGAAGCGCCCGACGCACGAGGGGAGTTCTGGTGCCGAGCCGTCTGACCGCCTTGGACGCCTCCTTCCTGTTCATGGAGGACGCGAGCACGCCGATGCACACCGGGGGGGTGGCGATCTTCATGCCGCCGGAGGGCGGCTTCGACCACGAGCGACTCGTGCGGCTGATCAGGCAGCGGATCCCCTTCGTGCCCAGGTACCGGCAGCGTGTCCGCAGCGTCCCGTTCGGGGTCGCCCGCCCGGTCTGGGTCGACGACGAGGGCTTCGACGTCACCTACCACGTACGCCGCTCCGCGCTGCCCAAGCCGGGCTCCCGGGAGCAGCTCAACGAACTGGTCGCGCGGCTGATGAGCCGGCCACTGGACCGCAATCGTCCGCTGTGGGAGATGTACCTGGTCGAGGGACTCGCCGACGGCAGCTTCGCGATCGTGAGCAAGAGCCATCAGGCGCTCGTCGACGGTCTCTCCGCCGTCGACATCGCGCAGGTGATGCTCGACCCGACCGAGGAGACGGCCCCGGTGGCGGGCGACAGCTGGCGACCGCGCCGCGAGCCGACCGAGGTGGAGCTGCTGTCGCAGGCGTTCACGGAGTTGGCCACCCGGCCCGCCGCCGCCGTCGAGGCCGTGCGGGACACCGTCAGCGATGTCTCCCACGCGGCCACCCGGGTGGGAGCCCGCGCCGCGGCGATGGTGTCGGCCGCCCTGGCGATGGCTCGTCCGCCCTCACCGAGCCCGCTGAACGTGCCCATCGGGGGGCAGCGGCGATTCGCGACCATGGATCTCTCGCTGGCTGATCTCAAGCGCGTTCGCACCTCGCTCGGCGGCACCGTCAACGACACCGTCCTCGCGGTGGTGGCGGGCGCGCTGCGCGCGTGGCTCTTGGCCCGAGGCGAGCCGGTGGCGCAGGGCGACCTGCTCAAGGCGCTGCTGCCGGTCAGCATCGCGGTGCCGACGGCGGCATCGGGCGATGCCGGCGGCAACCGGGTGACGGCGGCGCTGGTCGAGCTGCCCGTCGGCGAGTCCGATCCCGCCATCCGGCTGCAGCAGATCAGCTACCAGCTGGCGCAGCTCGAGGCGGGCGGGCACTTCGTCGGTGCCGACGCGATCGTCAACATCGCCGGGTTCGGGCCCTCCACCCTGAACGCGATGGCTGCCCGGCTGGGCTCCTCGCTGTCCAGCAGGGTCTACAACCTCGTGATCACCAACGTGCCCGGACCGCAGCGGCCCCTGTACGCGGCCGGCTCGCGCATGCTGGCTGCCTATCCCGTGGTGCCGCTCACGAAGGGTCAGGCGCTGAGCGTCGGCCTGATCTCGTATGACGGCGGCGTCTACTTCGGCCTCTACGCGGACCGCGATGCCCTGCCCGACCTCGACGTTCTCGTCGACTGCCTGCACGAGTCGATGGCCGAGCTGCTCGCCCGCACCGACGTCTCGCGCCGGACCCTGCGCGCGGTGCGCAGCACGACCACCGCGAAGGCCGCCGGCCCGACCCGTGCCAAGCGTGCGGAGGGGCAGTCGTGAGCGCCGCTCCAGGCACGTCATGACGCACGGCGCGCGCGGGCCGCGACGCGGGCTCGTGCTCGGCGGCGGGGGAGTGCTCGGAGGGACGTGGGCCGTCGGAGCACTCGCCGCCCTGGAGCAGGAGTACGGCTTCGCCGTGGCCGATGCCGACGTCATCGTGGGCACGTCTGCGGGCTCGGTACTGGCCGCGCTCATCGGCTCCGGCATCACGGTGGGACAGCTGCGCCAGCACTACGGCAATCAGGAGGTGACCGACGGCCCTCTCGCCGGGTACGACTTCGATCCGGACAGGGCCACTGGCGGCCGTCGCCCCGGCATGCCCAGGTCCCTCGGCCCGGGGTCCCCTCGCCTGATCGGCTCGAGCCTTCGCAATCTCGGTCACCTGCCCGTCACGGCCGTCCTGTCGGCATGGCTGCCCGAGGGCAGCCGCTCCCTCGAGCGCATCGGCCACCTCATCGACGCGGTCACGCCGATGGGCGAGTGGTCGACGCACCGGGGCGTGTGGATCGTGGCGATGGACTACGAGGACGGGCGGCGCGTGGTGTTCGGACGGCCGGGTGCACCGGTCGCGCCACTGTCCAGGGCGGTGATGGCCTCGTGCGCCATCCCGGCCTGGTTCGCTCCCGTGATGATCAACGGGCGCACCTACGTCGACGGCGGGGCGCTCTCGGCCACGTCGATCGACGTCGTCGCCTACGCCGGCCTCGACGAGGTCTACGTCATCGCGCCGATGGCCTCGTTCTCGACGGATCGGCCGGGTGGCGTGACCGCGCGCCTCGAGCGTCGGTGGCGGGCGGAGGTGACGAAGGCCGCCCGCCACGAGGCCGCAACCGTGCGGGCCGCCGGGGTCCAGGTGCGGGTCATCGGCCCCGGACCGGAGGATCTCGCGGCCATCGGCGCCAACCTCATGGACGCGACCAGGCGCGTCCATGTGCTGGAGACGTCACTGCGCACCAGCCGGGCGGCCTGGCGCGCGGCCGACGACGTCTTCGCCGCGGGCTAGGCGCGTCGGCCCAGCGTCGTCAGGCCTGCCGCTTCGCGAGCCACTCGTTGCCGAGTGTCTCCTCGACCGCGAGGTACCTCGACGTCTGCTCGAGGGCGCCGTTCTCGATCATGCCGCCGATGAACGGAACGCCGGCCTTGAACTCGCCCTTGATCACGATGACGGTGCCGGTCGGCGAGGCGGCGAGGGTCATGTGCGAAGTGAACGTGATGGGCGCGCCGAAGTCGACGCAGACGTCGGCGGCGGCCGAGCCGTCGGCCGCGGGGGCCGTCCAGGTCTGGACCTCCTTGACGTTCAGGGTCTCCCCGACGAAGGCGGCGGCCGCAGCGGGCACCTTCGAGGGCAGGACGCGGGTGCTCGTGATGACGCACCCGCCATCGGCCGACTCCGACACCTCGGCCGTGGTCTCACGCGAGCCGGTCTTGTCGCACTTCAGCCGGACGAACTCCGGGTCCTTCAGCATCGCCATCACTGCCGCCGGGTCGCCGGTGTAGTTCTGCTCGTAGTCCAGCTTCGTTGCCACGTTCATTCCGTTCCCGCGGGCCTGCCCGCGTCAGTCGAGGTGAGTGCTGCCTGCCCGCTTCCGTCGCCAGCGGATCGTCCAAGGGGGATCACCTGCACCCCTGGTCGCCGCCGCTGTGGAGCCCTCATCATGGCACGCGGTGGCGTCGGTCGGGATAGCGTAGTGACCGGGTCGCACAACGGCGTGCGATCCTTCTGCGTAGATCGCGCCTGCGCGCGGTCGATGTGTCGTGTGAAGAGGCGATCACGTGACTGACACCCCCCACCAGCAGCGCGAGCGGGCCATGGCCGAGATCGCGGACCCGTCACTTCGGGTGCTCTGCTCGCGGTTCTATCGATACCTGGCGGACGAGGATCTCGGCAGCCATCCGCTCGAGGTGGTCGTCGACGAGGCGTCCGCGATGATCGAACTCGCACGGCGACGCGCGCCGGGCGAGGCGCTCCTGCAGGCGGCGAACTCAGTCGGCGAGGCGGCCCTGCCCGCGGTCCTGCAGATCGCCACCGACGACATGCCCTTCCTCATCGACTCGGTGACGAACGCCCTGGCCGAGGCACGCCGCGGCGTGCACCTGTTCGTGCACCCGCAGCTGGTGGTCCGCCGCACCGAAGACGGGATGCTGGTGGAGATCCTCGATATCGACGTCGACGATCCGCGCCCGAGCGGCACCATGGCCGAGTCGTGGATGTGGATCGAGATCGAGCGCGACTTCGCCGAAGAGGGCGCCGCCGACGTCATCGACCGCCTCGAGAGCGTGCTTCGCGACGTGCGCGTCGCCGTCCGCGACTGGCGGGCCATGCGCTCGCGTGCCCTCATCCTGGCCGAGGAGATCGTGGCGTCCCCGCCGGTCGGCCTGCCCCGCGACATGGTGCGAGAGGGCGTCGACCTGCTGCGCTGGCTGGCCGCCGACAACCTGACCTTCCTGGGCTATCGCGAGTACGACCTGGTGACCCGCGACGGCGAGGACAGGCTCGCGCCGGTGCCGGGCAGCGGGCTCGGGATCCTGAGCGCCGAGGTCCACCCGGAGGCGACCGATGCGGCCTCGCGCAGCTTCGCCGCCCTGCCGGCGGCCGTGCGCTCGCTGGCCCGCGAGCAGAAGCTCCTCGTCCTCAGCAAGGCCAACTCGCGCTCGACGGTTCACCGTCCGGTGTACCTCGACTACGTCGGGGTCAAGAGGTTCGGCCCCGACGGCACGGTGGTCGGGGAGCGACGCTTCCTCGGCCTGTACTCGTCGAGCGCCTATACCCAGAGCATCCTCGACATTCCGATCCTGCGGAACAAGTACGAGCACCTGATCGAGCAGCTCGACTACGTGGCCGGCTCCCACAATGCCAAGGACCTGCTGCAGTTCCTCGAGACCTACCCCCGCGACGAGCTCTTCCAGACGCATGACGAGATGCTGGCAGGCATCGCCTCGTCGGTGCTCCACCTGCAGGAGCGTCGCCACACCAAGCTGTACCTGAGGCCGGACGACTACGGCCGCTTCATGTCCTGCCTGGTCTACCTGCCGCGCGACCGGTACACGACCCCCGTCCGCCTGCGAATCGAGGCGCTCCTGATGGAGGCATTCGGCGGCACGGCGGTCGACTACACCGCTCGCGTCTCCGAGTCGATGCTCGCCCGCCTGCACTACGTCGTCCGGGTGCCCGCCGGCCAGGGTCTGCCGCACGTCGACGTGGCCGAGCTCGAGGCGCGGATCACCACGGCAACGCGCAGCTGGCAGGACGAGTTCCAGTCGGCATTCGTCGGCCGGGTCGGCGAGGCAAAGGCGGCGCCGCTGCTTCGCCAATTCGCGACGGCCTTCCCCGAGGCGTACAAGGAGGACTTCGGCCCGGGCCGCGCCGTCAACGACGCGCTCGTCCTCGACGGCCTCAGGACCGGGGAGCTGTCCCTGGAGAGCTACGAGCCGTCGAACGGCACGCGGCGCGACCTGCGCCTGCGGGTCACCCGGGTCGGCCCGGCGATGTCGCTGTCGCGTGTCCTGCCGATTCTCCAGTCGATGGGCGTCGACGTGGTCGACGAGTACCCGTACGAGATCACCCGCGCCCTGCGCGAGCCGGCCTGGATCCTGGACTTCGGGATGCTCCTGCCCGAGGGCGACATCCCGGATCGATCGACGCTCGCGGAGCGCTTCGAGGAGGCCTTCGCGGCCGCCTGGCACGATCGGTGCGGCGTCGACGGCTTCAACGCCCTGATCGCCGCGGCGGGTCTGCGGTGGCGACAGGCGCTGATACTTCGTGCCTACGCCCGCTACATGCGCCAGGTCGGCTCGGCCTTCAGCCAGCGCTACCTCGAGGATGTCGTCCTCGGGAACGCCGGGATCACCCGCCTGCTCGTCCAGCTCTTCGAGGCCAGGCTGTCGCCGGCCGACTCAGGTGATCGACAGGCCCGGTCGGCAGCCGTCGTGGCCCGGATCGAGGAGGCGCTGAACCACGTGGCCAGCCTTGATCAGGACCGCATCCTGCGGACATTCCTGGCCATGATCAACGCCACCCTGCGCACCAACTACTTCCAGGTCGACGACGACGGTGTCGACCGGTCGTCCATGGCCATCAAGCTGGACTCGCACGCCATCCCCGACCTGCCGCTGCCCCGGCCGAAGTACGAGATCTGGGTCTACGCGCCGCGGGTCGAGGGTGTCCACCTGCGGTTCGGCTCGGTGGCCCGCGGAGGACTGCGGTGGAGCGACCGACAGGAGGACTTCCGCACCGAGGTCCTGGGACTGGTCAAGGCCCAGGAGGTCAAGAACGCCGTGATCGTCCCGGTGGGGGCCAAGGGCGGCTTCTACGCGAAGCAGCTTCCCGATCCGTCGCTCGACCGGGATGCGTGGCTGACCGAGGGCAAGGCGGCGTACCGCGAGTTCATCATGTCGATGCTCGACGTGACCGACAACCTCGTCGACGGCGTGGTCGTCCCGCCGATCGACGTGTTCCGGCACGACGGCGATGACACCTACCTGGTCGTCGCGGCCGACAAGGGCACGGCGACGTTCTCCGACCTCGCCAACTCGATCGCCGCGGAGTACGACTTCTGGCTCGGCGACGCGTTCGCGTCCGGCGGGTCGGTCGGCTACGACCACAAGGTCATGGGCATCACGGCCCGTGGCGCCTGGGAGTCCGTCAAGCGGCACTTCCGCGAGCTGGGCGTCGACACGCAGCGGCAGGATTTCTCCGTTGCGGGCATCGGCGACATGAGCGGCGACGTGTTCGGCAACGGCATGCTGCTCAGCGACCACATCCGGCTCGTGGTGGCCTTCGACCACCGGCACGTGTTCATCGACCCGAACCCCGAGGCGCCGGTGTCATTCGCAGAGCGTCGGCGGCTCTTCGACCTGCCCCGGTCGTCGTGGGCGGACTACGACGCCAGCCTGATCTCACCCGGGGGAGGCGTCTTCCCCAGGTCGCTGAAGTCGATCGACGTCACTCCGCAGATGGCCGAGGCGCTGGGCATCGGCCCGGACGTCATGACGCTCACCCCTGACGAGCTGATCAAGGCGGCGCTGAAGGCACCTGTCGACCTGCTCTGGAACGGCGGCATCGGCACCTACGTCAAGTCGCAGACCGAGACCCACGCCGACGTGGGGGACAAGGCCAACGACCGCATCCGCATCAACGGGTCCGACCTGTCGTGCCGCGTCGTCGGCGAGGGCGGCAACCTCGGCATGACCCAGCTGGGCCGCGTCGAGGCCAATCGGCACGGAGTCCGGCTGAACACCGACGCGATCGACAACTCGGCGGGCGTCGACACGTCCGACCACGAGGTCAACATCAAGATCCTGCTGGACGGGCTCGTCCGCAGCGGGGTGCTCCCGCAGGATGACCGCAACACGCTCCTGGCCGAGATGACCGACGTCGTCGCCGTCCAGGTGCTCGAGGACAACTACGGGCAGAACGTCGTGCTGGGCAACGCCCGAGCGGGCGCGAACGGCCTGATCACCGTTCACCAGCGGATGATCCGGGAGCTCGAGCGGCTCGGCCTGCTGGATCGGGCGCTGGAGTTCCTGCCCGATGACGAGGAGTTCCGCACCCGGCGGAACGCCGGCGAAGGACTCACCTCCCCCGAGCTCGCGGTGCTCCTTGCGTACTCCAAGATCTGGCTGACCGGGGCGCTGAACGACTCGGGCATCGCCGACGAACCGTACTTCGCGAAGACGCTGACGGGCTACTTCCCGCCCGCGCTTGACGAGCGCTTCGGGGAGGCCCTGCAGGGCCATCCCCTCCGGGCGCAGATCATCAGCACGGTCACCTGCAACAGCCTCATCAACCTCGCCGGAATCACCTTCGTGTTCCGGGCGATGGAGGAGACGGGCGCGAGCGCAGGCGAGGTGGTCAGGGCCGCGATGGCCGCCGCGGAGATCTTCGACATCCGGGGCATGTGGACGCGGATCAACGACGAGGACAACGTCATCCCGACGTCGGCGCAGGTCGTGCTGCACCTGGAGACGCGGCGCCTGCTCGACCGCGCGACCCGGTGGTTCCTCCAGACACGCGGCGGTGCGCTCGACGTGCAGGGGGAGATCGACCGCTTCGCCGGTGTCGTCTCGACCCACGCCAACCGGGTCCCGGCCGCGCTTCGGGGCAAGGAGGCGGATCGGTACGAGAGGCTGTCGCAGATGTTCGTCGCGGCGGGAGCCCCCGCCGATCTCGCCGGGACAGCGGCGTCGGGACTCGATGCCTTCGCGCTTCTCGACATCACCGACGTCTGCGTACGGACAGGGGAGTCGGTCGACACGGTGATCCCGCTGTACTTCACCGTCTCGGAGAGGTACGACATCGATCGCACCCTGGTGCGGATCACGCAGCTGCCGCGCAACGATCGGTGGAGCTCCCTGGCCCGCCAGGCGCTGCGCAGCGACCTCTACGCGGTCGTTGCGGGGCTCACCTCGCGCGTGCTGCGCTCGACCGATCCCGGCGATCCCCCGCTGGCGCGACTGGGTGCCTGGGAGACGGTGCATCTGGAGGGCGTGGCCCGGGCCAGGACCACTCTCGACGACATCGCCGCCGTCGAGGAGCCGGACCTGGCATCCCTCTCGGTGGCCCTGCGGGCGATGCGCAACCTGGTCGCACAGGGCACGACCTCGTCGGGGGCCGATCACTAGGCCGCCCGAGGAGGACTCCTGCGGAGTCCTCGCAGTTGCAGGGACTGCCAGGAACGTCATGGGCGCCTGCGTGCAGGGTTAGGGTGTGCGTCGGTCGCCGGTGCGGCCGATGGAGCCCGAGCACCCCTGGAGCACCCCGTGAAGCTGCCTGCCCTCGTCGAACCGGCGGAGAGCCTGACCGTGGACGAAGTCCGCCGGTACAGCCGACATCTGATCATCCCTGACGTCGGCATGACCGGGCAGAAGCGCCTGAAGAACGCGAGGGTGCTCTGCGTGGGCGCGGGGGGCCTGGGCAGCCCGGCCCTGATGTACCTCGCCGCGGCCGGTGTCGGCACCCTCGGCATCGTCGAGTTCGACATCGTCGACGAGAGCAACCTGCAGCGCCAGATCATCCACGGCCAGAGCGACATCGGCCGGTCGAAGGCCGAGAGCGCGCGGGCCAGCGTCCTGGAGATCAACCCCTACGTGACGGTGAACCTGCACGAGCAGCGCGTCGACTCCGAGAACGTCATGGCGCTGTTCGCCCAGTACGACCTCATCGTCGACGGCACCGACAACTTCGCCACGCGGTACCTGGTCAACGACGCCTGCGTGCTGCTCGGCAAGCCGTACGTCTGGGGCTCGATCTACCGATTCGACGGACAGGCCAGCGTGTTCTGGGCCGAGCACGGCCCCTGCTACCGCTGCCTGTACCCCGAGCCGCCGCCGCCGGGCATGGTGCCCTCGTGCGCGGAGGGGGGTGTGCTCGGCGTGCTGTGCGCGTCCATCGGCTCCATCCAGGTCACCGAGGCGATCAAGCTCCTGACCGGCATCGGTGACTCGCTGCTCGGCCGACTCATGGTCTACGACGCCCTGGAGATGACGTACCGGCAGGTGCGGATCCGCAAGGATCCGAACTGCGCCGTCTGCGGCGAGAACCCGACCGTGACGGGACTGATCGACTACGACGCGTTCTGCGGCACGATCTCGGGCGAGGCCGCCGAGGCGGCCCGCGACTCGACCATCTCGGTCGTCGAGCTCAAGGGCATGCTCGACGCCCGCGCCGCCGGAGGGGAGGACTTCATCCTCATCGACGTCCGCGAGCCCGGCGAGTTCGAGATCGTGAGCATCGAAGGCGCCATCCTCATCCCGAAGGGGAGGTTCCTCGACGGATCGGCGATTGAGGCCCTGCCCAGCGATCGACGGATCGTGCTGCACTGCAAGGTGGGCGGCCGATCGGCGGAGGCCCTGGCGGTCGTCAAGGGGGCCGGATTCTCCGACGCGGTGCACGTGGGCGGCGGCATCCTCGCCTGGGTCCGCCAGATAGAGCCCGACAAGCCCTCCTACTGACGCCTGCGTCGCGCCCCGGCCCGCGCCGATAGGCGGATTGTACGCTCCGGGAAGGGTCGTGACGGGCCTGGCGGCGGTTCCAGCCGGGCAATGCTCGGACAGTGTCGGCGAAGCCCGGACAGTGCCCGTCGATTGTCCGTTCCGGACGCACATGCGGGAGCACGCTGGGAGTGCAAGGCCCCTACCTCTCGAGAAGGGGGAGCATCATGACGAGGCAAGGCAGCGTGGAGACGCCACGCAGGACGAAGAGATCGACGAGGTGGCTGTCGGCCGCCAAGGCTGCGGGCGCAGTAGCGTCCACGCTGGCGGTCCTGGCAGCCTCGCTCGCCTTCACCGCCGCGACGGCCGTGGCCACACCGAGCCCCAAGGTGACGATCTGCCACGCGTCGGCCTCCACCTCGAACCCGTACACGACCAACTCCGTGGACGAGTCGAGCGTGGACGAGGAGGGCACCAAGTACCTGGACGGGCACGGCACCCACCTGGGTCCGGTGTTCAACCCCAACGGGGGCAAGGACCAGCCCGCGTGGGGCGACATCATCCCGCCGTTCACCAACACGACAGTGCCCAACGGCTCTGTCTTCCCGGGCTACAACTGGAACGCTGAAGGGCAGGCCATCTGGAACGCCGGATGCACGTCCGCCCTGGTCTACACGGCGACGAGGACCGTCAGCCTGACGCGGACGATCTGCTACCTCGACGATCAGACGATCACCCTCAACGCCACTGGGACGGCGACTGCGACGAGCACGACATCGCAGCGTGATGCCGACCGGGCCGCCCAGGCCCAGGCGCAGGCGAACGCCGATGCCGATATGGCCACCCAGCTCGCGCAGTACCCCGGCTTCACCGCCGGGGCGTGCGGCGTGCCGGAGTACACGGCCACGAGGACCGCAGCGCTGACGCAGACGATCTGCTACCTCGACGATCAGACGTTCACGCTGACCGGTGATGGCAGCGCCACCGAGACGAGCACGGTGTCGCAGGCGGACGCCGATGCGAGGGCCCAGGCTGCTGCCGAGGCCCTGGCGGCGGCCGATCTCGCGGCCCAGCTCGCCGACTACCCGGGATACACGCCGGGTGAGTGCGGCGGCCCGGGCTACTGGACGGACTCCGCGTCCAAGGGGCTCGTGATGGAGATCTGCCTCGCCGACACCGACGCCGACCTCACGATCAGCGTCGTCGGGACGGGCTCGGCCACGAGCACGGTCTCGCAGCTCGATGCCACCACGAAGGCGACGAACGCGGCCAGTTCCGACGCCGACGCCAAGATGGCAGCCGAGCTGGCCAGGTACCCGGGCTACTCGGCAGGCGTCTGCGTGCCGACGACGCCCACCGAGGTGATCGTCCCGGAGCCGGGCACGGTTCCCGTGGAGCCGGTCACGGCACCTGAGTCCGTGACCATCCCGCCGGAGGCGGCGACCGTTCCCGCGGAGGCAGCGACCGTTCCCGCGGCGGTGCCGGCCGGTGGTGGGTCCTCGGCACCGGAGCAGGGGTTCCCGTCCTGGGCGCTGCTGCTGGTCACCCTGGGTGCCCTCGGCGCGGCCGGCGCAGGCCTGCGCCTGGCCATGGCGCGTTCCCGCTAGCCGGGTGCGCTCGCTGAAGGACGAGGGGCCCCGCCCGATGGGCGGGGCCCCTCGTGCGCCCCTGCACATGGAGCGGGAGTCAGCCGCTGGTCCAGCCGTTGCGCTTGTGGCTGTTGTCGCAGAAGGGCTTGGACGCGGACTGGCCACAGCGGCAGAGGAAGGCCTTGGTGGTCTCGCGCAGCGGGTTTCCGTCGGAGTCGAGGATGCCGACCGTCCCGGTCACCTCGTAGGGCCCGTTCAGGGTGGGCTTGATCGTGACCGTGTCTTCGCTCATGACGGCAGTCTGCCGCACCCCCTGGCCGGGCGCCTGCCGGCTCAGCCCTCGACGACGTCGCCCTCGGCGCTAGACACGTCGACTCCGCGGGCCTCGAGGTAGGCGACCGCCTCGTCGAGGGCGGTCGGGCTGCCGGCGATGTCGAGCACCATCCAGCCGACGTGGTCCTCGATCTTCGCCCGACGGATGTTCGGCACGACGGCGAACCTCGTGACGATCTCGTAGATCACCGGGTCCGTCGCCGGGCCGGGCGGGAACGTCAGCCGGACCCGCAGGTGGGTCGTGCTCGTGCTCTCGGTCATAGTGCACCCCTCTTGGTCAGCCAGTTGAAGGCCCAGTACCCCGGGATGGTCGGGAGCCAGAACGTGACGAGGCGGTAGAGCAGGACGGCGGAGACCGCGAGCCCGGCGTCCAGGCCGCCGGCGGTCAGGCCGGCGGCGAGCGCGGCCTCGACGGCGCCGAGGCCGCCGGGCGTGGGCGCGGCCTGCCCGATGGTTGCCCCCGCCAGGTACACGACGGCGACCACGGCGACGCTCATGTGGCCGCCGAACGCCTCGACGCAGGAGAACAGGACGGCGATGTAGGCGCCATTGAGCACGAGGATGCCGCCGATGCCCTCGAGCAGCTTCGCCGGCCGCTGGACGACCGTCACGAGCCGCGGCACGACCTCCTTGAGCAGGGGGCCCACGCGCTGGGCGATCAGTCGTCGGATGGCCGGCACGGCGATCAGCCCCAGGGCGATCACGGCCAGGGCGACGACCCCGATCACCACGATGCGCGGCGGGTCGAACGTATGGTCGGCCTGGGTGCCGGCGGCAATGCCGAAGCCGAAGAGCAGCAGGATGTGGAAGACGAAGGCCATGACCTGCGAGACACCGACGCTGGCCCCGGCGAGGGCCGGGTTGAGCCCGGCCTTCTGCAGGAACCGCACGTTGATGGCGATGGCGCCAAGGGTGGGCGGCGAGACGAGGGTGGCGAAGTCACCGGCGAGCTGGGCGAGCAGGACGCGATGCAGCGGGAGTCGCTCGGGCACGAAGCCGGAGAGCGACCACGCGGCGCCCACGTAGGTGATGAGGCTGAAGGCGAGCGCGGCGCCCATCCAGGCCCAGTTGGCCGTGCGCATCAGGCCGACGAGATCGACCTGGGCGAGCTGGGACAGCAGGACGTAGCCGGCGATGCTGCCGACGACGATCATGACGAGGGTGCGAGGACGGATGCGCTCGAACTGGATCTGCTCGGTGTCGGCGCCCGGACGGATCTCGGCCAGTGCATCGCGCAGCCTGACGAGCAGGCCCTTGTTCCTGCGGACGGCCCGCCTGCTGACCCCGGACAGCGCCACCCGCTGCAGGGCCGGCAGGGCCCTGGCCAGGCCGGTCACGCCCAGGACCGTGCGCCCCGAGCTCACCGCGCGTTCGACGTCGGTGAGCATCGCGAGCGTCGTCAGCAGCTCGGCGATGTCGATCCGCTGCGAGACATCGCCCGCCGCGATGGCACCGGAGTCACCGCCGAGGAGCCAGACGGCGCCGTCGCCGTCCCTGAGCAGGTGCGGGGCGGTCAGCGAGCGGTGGCTGATCTGGTTCTCGTGCAGGGTGCGGATCGCCCGCCAGGCCTGCACGAGGTCGTCGTCGGTCACCTCGGGCAGGTTGCTGAACCGGGTCCCGTGGATGAGCTCGTGCGCCATGAGCACCGAGTCCGGGCCGATCTCGCTGGCCAGCAGAAGGCGCGGCACGGGGGCGCCTGCAGCCTGCGCCGAGAAGGACATGAGCGCGGCATGATCAAGGGCGCGGCGCATGTTGAACGCGCCGGCTCCGGTGTCGTCGCGCAGTCGCATGCTCGTCCAGATCGCGTTGGCCAGGCCGGCTCCCTCGAGGTCGCGGTCGAGCACCGTGACGAGCAGCTGGTCGCCGGTCCGGGTCGTGGCCAGGTAGCGGCGGCCGCGGTCGGTGGACTCGCGGGCTTGCAGCTGCGTGATGGGGTAGCCGCCGCGCGTCAGGGCCTCCGCGACCTCCAGGCCGCTCGGGCGGGTGGTGGGCGTGCCGGCGACGTACCTGGTCATCAGGCCGACCGACCAGCCGAGCGCCAGCGAGATCGCGACGCCGGCCAGGGCGATTCCCGCGCTGAGGATCGTCACGACGATGAGTGACCCGATGACGACGACGGACAGCACGTTCCAGGGCCGTCGACCCATGAGCCGCGCGACGGCGATGAAGGCGATGAGCCCGCCGAGGATCGGCGCGGTGGCGACGCTGTCGGGATTCGTGGAGCCGGCGAGGGCGGCCAGCAGCCTGGGGATGTCGGCGGCGGAGAGCGCGATGGACGCCAGCGTCAGCACGACGATCGCGATGAGCAGGGCCACGAGCGCATCGAACAGCTGCCGCACTCGCTGCCGGAGGATGAGCATGATGGCCGCAGCGATCGGCAGGCCCAGCGTGCCGATGCCGCCAATGACGTTGAGGGCGAGCACGACGAGTCCGGGCAGGAGCGAGGCACCGGACGTGATGTCCGAGTCGATGCCGGCCGCGGTGCTCGTGGCGAACCAGGCGACGAGCACCGTCACTGCCGCGATGGCGATGCTCAGGACGAACCGGGCCAGGTCGAGGGGCCGCCGAAGGCGTCGCGGGATCGCGCCCTCCTCGATGACGAGGGTGTGGTCGAGTACGTGACCCAGGTCGGCCGGGGTGGCCGGGGGCCGCGATGCGTCGGTGCCCGGATCGGCAGGGACGACGTCGCTCACGGGGTGATCGTGTCAGACGGCTCGGCGGGATGGTCGGACGTGGGTGGTAAGCATGCCCCATGGCCTGGCATCTTGACGTGCGACCGCCGCCGCCCGCGCCGCCGCCCGCCCTTGACGAGCAGCAGGCCCGGGTGGTCGCGCACCGTCACGGACCGCTCCTCGTCCTCGCGGGCCCGGGCACCGGCAAGACCACCACCATCGTCGAGGCCATCTGCGCGCGGCTGCTCGATCCGGTCGACCCGCTCGCCCCGGACGCCGTCCTGGCACTCACCTTCGGCCGACGGGCGGCGACAGAGCTGCGCGACCGCGTCACCAGCCGGCTCGGCGGGGGTGTGGTGCCGGTGGTGGCGACCTTCCATTCGTTCGCCTACGCCCTGCTGCGGCGCACCGACAGCGCCGAGGAGTACCTGAATCCGCCGCGACTGATGTCCGGGGCCGAGGAGGACGTCCGCATCCGCGAGCTGCTGCGTGGTGCCGTCGCCGACGGATCGATCGACTGGCCGGAAGACCTGGCGGGTGCGCTGCCGACGCTGGGACTGGCGAACCAGGTGCGGGCGGTGCTGGCCCGCGCCCGCGAGCTGGGCCTGGAGGGCGACGACCTGCGCCGCATCGGCCGGGCGTCCGGGCGACCGGCCTGGATGGCGGTGGGCCAGCTGGCCCGGCAGGAGCAGGACGTCATGCTGCTCGAGAACGTCATCGACTACGCCGAGCTGCTGTTCCGGGCAGTGCTGCGTGCCAGCGAGCCGGCGGTGACGGCCCTGCTGCACCGGCAGTACCGGGCGATCTACGTGGACGAGTACCAGGACACCGACCCTCTGCAGATCGCCCTGCTGGCCAGGCTCGCCGGCCCCCAGGCCACCCTGGTGGCGGTGGGCGATCCCGATCAGGCCATCTATGGCTTCCGCGGCGCCGACGTGGGCGGACTCCTGCGCTTCCCGCACGAGTTCCCCGGCCCGTCCGGTGAGCCCGCGCCCATCGTGGTCCTCGGGCGCACCCGTCGGTTCGGCCCGCGGATCCGGGCCGCGGCCACGGCGGTGCTCGGCAGTCGGCTGGCCGCGGGACTGCCGTCGCAGTCGCAGCGGGCGCATCGGCACCCCGTCTGCGACGTGAGCCCGATGCCGGGCAGCGACGCCGTCACGATCCGCACGTATGACAGCCGTGGCGCGTTGGCCGCGCACGTGGCCCGTGAGATCCGCCTCGCGCATGTGCGACGCGGGGTCCCGTGGGCGCAGCTGGCCGTGCTGGTGCGGTCCGGCCCGCAGATCGCCACCGTCCAGCGGGCTCTCCAGGCGGCGGGCGTGCCCATCGTGGTGGCGGCCGACGAGATCCCGCTGCGATCGGAGCCGGCGGTCGCGATCCTGCTGGGCGCGCTGGCCCTGGCATCCGATCCCGCCGCGGCCACGCCGACCCAGGTGCTCGACGTGCTCGCAGGCCCCCTGGTCGGCCTCGGCGCGAGCGACCTGCGCCGGTTGGGCAGGGCCCTGCGGGCGGAGCAGCACGAGGCGGGGTTCGCCTCGCCGCCCTCCGACCTGCTCATCCGCGACCTGGCGCTGGCGGGCGTCGGGGCGTCGGCGGACGGACCTGTCGCGGCACCCGCGGAGCCGTCCGGCTGGCGACCCGACGACCCCGCACTGGTCTGCGTGGCGCGATTCCGCGCGCTGATGTCGCAGGCGCACGCCGAGATCGCGGGCGGCGCCTCCCCGCAGGATGCGCTCTGGACGCTGTGGACGGGCGGCACGGTGCCGCACGGCTGGTCGGGCCGGCTGCGCTCGGCCGCCCTGGGTGGCTCGCGGTCGGCCCACCACGACCTCGACGCGGTCATCGCCCTGTTCGACAATGCGGAGCGGCTCACCGGTCGCTACCCCGGATTCCTGGGCGTGCGCCGGTTCCTCGACTCGCTCGCAGACCAGCAGATACCCGCCGAACCCGTCGCTGACCGGGGTACGCGCTCGGAGGCCGTGCGGGTGCTGACCGCGCACCGGGCCAAGGGCCTGGAGTGGGACGAGGTCTGGGTGCTCGGCGCCGAGGAGGGTGTCTGGCCGGATCTGCGGTCCCGTGGCTCCACCCTGCGCGCCGAGGAGCTCACCGCCACCGGGATCGGCGCCGGGCCTCGGCCGGCCGACCTGCTCCAGGAGGAGCGACGCCTGTTCTACGTGGCGTGCACCCGAGCGAGGTCCAGACTGCACGTGACGGCGATCGACGAGCGCGACCAGGGCGGGGAGCGGCCCAGCCGCTTCGTCGACGACCTCAGGGACGGCGTCGCCGGCGTCGACGTCGCCCACGTTCCGGGTCGACCACCGCATCCGGTGTCCCTCGACGGACTCGTGGCGGACCTGCGATCCGCCGCCCAGGATCCGGCGGCGCCGGCCACGATCCGCGCGGCCGCCGTCGAGCGGCTGGCCCTGCTCGCGGCGCAGGTCGGCGGCGACGGACACCCGATCGCACCGCTCGCCGATCCGCGTACGTGGTGGGGGCTGCGCCCGATGACCGAGCTCGACCGTCCGGTCCGCGACCCTGAGCAGCCCGTCGCACTGTCCGGCAGTGGCCTGGACGCGATGCTTGCCTGCCCGCTCAAGTGGTTCCTGGAGCGCGAGGTGCACGCGGAGACGCCGAGGCATTCGGCCACCGCCTTCGGCAGCGTGGTGCACGCGATCGCGGACTTCGTCGCCAAGGGCGACATCCCCGAGAACCTCGACGACATGGATGCCGAGGTCGATCGCATCTGGTCGGAGATCCGGTTCGAGGCCCGCTGGCAGTCGCAGGCCGAGCGGCGCGAGGCTCGCGCGGCCCTGGCACGATTCCTCGCATACCACGTACGGCGCGATCGCGAGCTGGTCGACACCGAGGCGCACGTCGGCACGATGGTCGACGTGCCGACTCCCGGCGGGGGCACCGACACCGTTCACCTGCGTGGATTCGTCGATCGGGTCGAGCGCGACAGCCTGGGCCGGATGGTCGCCATCGACCTGAAGAACATGCGCGGCGGCGTGCGCGAGAAGGACATCCCCGAGCACGGTCAGCTCGGGGTCTACCAACTGATCATCCGGGAGGGCGGGCTGCCCACCGAGGGCAGTGGCGCCGAGTCGGAGCCGGCACCCGAGGTGGGCGGGGCTGCCCTCGTGCAGCTGCGGATCCCCGCGGGCAAGGCCGACGACGGCCCCAAGGTGCAGTTCCAGGAGGCACTCGGCGCCGAGCGGCCCACGTGGGTCGAGACCCGGCTGGGCGAGGCCGCGCAGCTGCTGCGACCAGGAGGGCTTCGTGGCCACGGTCGGTCCCGCCTGCCGGTACTGCGCCTACCGCACGACCTGCCCGGCGCAGGCCGAGGGCGAGCAGGTGCTGTCATGACCGCGACCTCGCCCGTCCCCCTCACCAAGGCCGTCCTCGACGACGCCCTCGGCTTCTCGCTCACCGACGAGCAGTGGGCGGCGGTGTCCGCGTCCTTCGCCCCGGCGGTCATCGTGGCCGGGGCGGGGTCGGGCAAGACCACGTCGATGTCCGCCCGGGTGGCGTGGCTCGTCGGCAGCGGCTACGTCCGGCCCGACGAGGTGCTCGGGCTCACCTTCACGACGAAGGCGACCGCCCAGCTGCTCGCCTCGATGCGCCGATCGCTGGCCGCGCTGGCGGCCGCGGCCTCGTCGACGAGCCCGGCGAGGAGGGCGACCCGGTCGGCGAGCCGCAGGTGCTGACCTATCACGCCTTCTCCGCGCGCATCGTGGCCGAGCACGGCATCCGGCTCGGCCGCGAGCCGGGCGCCGGCATGCTGACCGACGGGGCGCGCCAGCAGCTGGCCTACCGGGTCGTGTGCCGCTCGGCCCTGCCGCTGTCCGATTTCGGCCGGTCGCCCGTCGACATCACCAGTGACGTCCTCAGTCTCGACGACGAGTTGACCGAACTCGGCATCACGCCCGCGCGGCTGCGCGAGTTCGACCTCGACATGCTGGCCACGCTGAGGTCCTTCGAGCCGCTGCAGCTCATCGGTCAGGGGATGCGGGCCGCGTCGGCGCAGCGGGCGGTGCTGGCCGACCTCGTGGAGGAGTGGCGGGCAGAGAAGGCGGTCCGCGACCGGCTCGACTTCGCCGACCAGATCCGACTCGCCGGAGAGATCGTGCAGCTCTTCCCCGAGGTCGTCGCAGAGCTGCGCGCCCGATTCGGCGTCGTGCTGCTCGACGAGTACCAGGACACCTCCATCGCGCAGCGCGAACTGCTCCAGCGGGTGTTCGGCGCCGGTCATCCGGTCATGGCGGTGGGCGACCCGTGCCAGGCGATCTACGGCTGGCGGGGGGCCAGTGTCGACAACATCGAGAGCTTCCCTGCGCATTTCCCCGTGCTGGGTCGCGGTGGCGCCGTCGTGCGCCCGGCCGCACGCTTCGTGCTGTCGCAGAACAGGCGGTCCGGACCCCGCATCCTCGAGGTAGCGAACCGCACCTCGGCCGCGCTGCGCGCCGTGCACTCCGGCGTGGAGCCCCTGCAGGCCGGGGACAACGGCAAGGGTCCCGGCCACGTGGCGTGCGCGCTGTTCGACACGTACTCGCAGGAGATCGCCTGGCTGGTGCAGCAGATCGAGGCCACGCATGCGGCGAGGTCCGGCGAGTCGGTGGCGTGGCGGCAGATCGCAGTGCTCGCGGCGACCGGACGCGACCTCGTGGCGGTCGACACCGCGCTGCGGCAGGCAGGCATCCCGACTCAGCTGGTGGGGGCCGCCGCACTGCTGGCCCAGCCCGCCGTCATCGACCTGCGCTGCCTGCTCGAGGTGCTGCACGACCCGACGGCGAATCCCGCGTTCGTCCGGCTCGCCGCCGGTCCCCGATGGCGGATCGGGGCCCGTGACCTCGCCGCCCTGGGCGATCGGGCCGCAGGGCTGGCCGGCGGCCGTCATCGGACCGACGAGGCGGGTATTGCCGCGGCCCTCGACGAGGCGGTATCCGGGAGCGACATCGTCGACTCGATCTCGCTGACCGAGGCCCTGCACGATCTCGGCGACCCGGAGTGCTACTCGGCGGCGGCCTACGAGCGCTTCGGCGAGATGGCCGACGAGCTGACGCTGCTGCGCGGTCATGGTGGACAGCCGCTGCCGGAGTTTCTCCTCCGCGTGCTGCGTGTCACGGGCCTCGAGGTCGAGGCCGCGCTGGGCCCGCCGGAGATCGCCGCTCAGCAGCAGCACGCGCTGGCAGCCTTCATCGACCTCGCGGCTGACGGGAACGAGCTCGACGGACGCTTCACGCTCGGCGCCTTCCTGTCCAGGCTGCGCGATGCCGAGCGGTTCGACGTGGATCTCGCGCTCGACATCGCCGGTCCTGCCGACGCCGTCCAGTTGCTGACCGTCCACAAGGCCAAGGGCCTGGAGTTCGAGCACGTCTTCGTGCCGTTCGTCTCCAAGGGCGCCTTCCCCGGGGGCCGGGGCCGCGCGCAGTGGCCGACCAGTGCCCGTACGGTGCCGTGGCCGCTGCGCAGCGACACCACAGACGAGCTCGACTCCTTCCCCTCCCGCGAGGAGGGGCCCAGGGCCAAGCACCATGACGAGTACAGGCAGATCCTGCGGGAGATCGGCGAGCGCGACAACGAGCGACTGGCATACGTGGCCTTCACCCGGGCCGAGCGCGCCCTGACCGTGTCCGGGCACTGGTGGGGTCCGCGGCAGACGAAGCCCCGCGGACCGGACGGCTTCCTCGCCGCCGTGCACGAGGCCTGCATCGACTTCGGCGGCGTGGTCGCGCACTGGGCCGAGCCGCCCGACGACGACGCGACGAACCCGGAGGCGGCGCGGTCGGCCGAGCCACTCGGGTGGCCGGTTCCGCTGTCCCAGGACCGGTACGCCCGGCTGCTGCAGCTGGCCGACGAGGTGTCGGCGGTGGCGTCCGTCCAGCCGTTCCTGCCCGGCCTGGTCCTGCCGACGCCGCCGGTCCGGGCCGCGGGCACCGCAGCGGCCCGCATCCAGGAGTGGGACCTGCTGGCCGCGGCCCTCGTCGAGGAGGCTCGCGCGCGCCAGTCGGTCGACCACGTTGTCAGGCTGCCCGACTCGGTGTCGGCGAGCCTGCTCATGCGGGCCTTCACTGACCCGTCCGCCGTGGCGATTGACCTCGTGCGCCCGATGCCGCGGCCGCCCGCTCCTGCCGCGCGCCGGGGCACCGACTTCCACGCCTGGGTCCAGGCCCGGTTCGGTCAGCAGTCCCTGCTGGACCCCGACGACCTGCCCGGAGCGGCCGACGCGGACATCGGCTCCGACGAGGCCCTGTCCCGGCTCAAGGCGGCCTTCGAGGGCATGCCATTCGCGGCTCGCACTCCGGTCGCCGTCGAGGAGCCGTTCTCGATCCTCGTGCGCGGCCGGGTGGTCAACGGCAGGATCGACGCGGTGTTCGAGACCGAGAGCGGATTCGACGTCATCGACTGGAAGACCGGATCGGACCGGCACGTCGACCCGATGCAGCTGGCGCTCTACCGCCTCGCGTGGGCCCGACTGCGCGGCCTCCCGGTCGCGCAGGTCGATGCGGCCTTCGTGATCGTGGCTACCGGCCAGGTGCTGCGTCCGGACACGACCGCCGAGCTCGCCGACCTCCTCGACGAGCGGTGAGCAGCCGGCGACCCAACGGGGTCGGCCGCTCGCGGTGGCCACGCGCTCGCCACTCGATCGGGGTGCTGGGCTTCCTCAGGACGGCGCGTCGGGCTCGCGCTCCTGGGCGACGAAGGGGTCGGTCGACGCCGTCGCCACGTCGATCGGCTCGGCACTGTCGAGATCGGCGGACGTCTGCGCCAGGGCCTCGCCGGCCTCCTCCGTCGGCGTGCGCCGGACTCCGACCAGCCCGCGCATCCACTCGCGCGCCGGCTCCTCCACGAAGTGCCACATGAGCCAGGCGATCACGAGGGCGCCGATGACGAGGCCCGCCACGGCGACCGCGTACAGGCCGCCGCCGTCGACCCCGACGGCCCGCATGGCGGCCCGCCACAGCCCGAACCACACCAGGTGCGTCATGTACAGCGAGTACGAGATGAAGCCGCCGAGCACCAGGGCGCGCGTCGACAGGAACCGCGCCAGGCCGCGGCGGGACAGGGCCAGGGATCCGATCCAGGCGATCAGGAGCGGCACGAGCAGCAGGTGGTAGTAGGGCGGGATCGGCTCCGCGTCGCCGCCGATGTCGATCTGCGGCGGCTGGGCGGCCGGCCACTGGCCGAGGAACACCGCTCCGGCGATCACCAGCACGGGCAGGAGCACCGACCAGATGGTCGCCATCCGCTCGATGCGCGGCGGGGCCGGCTCGGACAGGCCCTCGCCGGGCAGGAATCGGCACGACGATCAGGTACGTGATCGCACCGGCCGTGAACTCGGTCAGGATCCGGTAGGTCGAGCCCCAGTGGTCGGTGTAGTAGGGGTCCGTGGTCGACAGCCCGTAGACGACAAGCGGCGCCATCGCGACGAGCCACGCCACGACGAGCAGCGGCGTGGCGACCTTGCGGTGCAGTGCCCACAGCAGGAGCACGAGCAGCGGGAACAGCAGGTAGGCCAGCCACTCCATCGACAGGGACCATGCCACGAAGTTCCAGCCACGCTGCGGCTCGGGACCCCACTCCTGCACGAGCAGCAGGTTCCTGGCGAAGTCGGCCGGGTTCAGCCAGTCGCGGTCGAGGGCGTCGCCGGTGACCTTGGCCTGGGCGACCACGGCGCCGCCGGCGATGACGAGCATGACGATGTGCACGGGGTAGATGCGGGCCAGCCGCAGCCACCAGAAGTCCAACGCGCCTCGCGTGCGCAGTGCCGGGCCGAGGCGGCGCAGGTAGGTGTGCGTGAGGATGAAGCCGGAGAGCGCGAAGAACAGGTCGACGCCGAGGCGGCCGACGCGCAGCACGTCGGTGACGGGCGCGAAGCCCAGCAGTCCGAGCGTGCTCAGGGGTCCCTGGAGGTGGTACAGCAGCACCCAGGCCGCGGCGACGAACCGAATGCCGGTGAGCTGGCGGATGAACACGTTCACGAGGGATCCCCAAGGTTGATTCCGGTCATCGTGTCACGAGGCCCCGACCGCGGGCCGGATTGGCCCACCCGCGGCTGGCTAGGCTCGCGCGCATGGACTCCGACCGCTACCTGCTGGGCAACCTGATCCTGTCCCGAGGCGAGGTCGGGAGGGCCGCCGAGCACAGAGCGGATGCGCAGTGGCAGCGGCAGCGGCGCGCGGATCCGCGCTCGCGCGTCCTGCGCGTGTGCGAGGGAGCCGCCCTCGTGCGACGGTCGGCGGATGCCGAGCTCGAGCTCGCGCCCTCGGTATCGCTGGCGGCGGACGTCGACCTGACGTTCCTGGGCATCGACGACGACGACGTGGCCTACTTCGCCGAGCACGTGCCTGTCCGTGACGAGCAGGACGATCGCTGGGCCGACCTGCGGCAGGTGGGCGCGGCGCTGTCGGCCCGCGACGCCGGCCTCATGGTCACGGCCGTGGCCCTGGACAACTGGCTGCGTGCGCATGCCCGCTGCCCGCGATGCGGGGCGGTGACCGAGTTCAGCTCGGGCGGCTGGTCGCGCCGCTGCCCGGCCGACGGGACCGAGCACTTCCCGCGCACCGACCCGGCCGTGATCGCCCTTGTCCTCGACCGTGACGACCGCGCCCTGCTCGGCCGCCAGGAGCGTTGGGCGCCCGGCTGGTTCTCGACCCTCGCCGGGTTCGTGGAGTCGGGGGAGTCGGCCGAGGCGGCGTTGCGACGCGAGGTGCGCGAGGAGTCCGGGGTCGTCATCGCTGACGGGCCGGACGACATCCGCTACCTGGGCAGTCAGCCTTGGCCGTTCCCCTGCTCGCTGATGCTCGGCTACCACGCGTGGACGGACGACCCGAGGATCGAGGTCGACGGGGTGGAGATCGCCGAGGCGCGTTGGTTCACGCGAGCAGAGCTCGCGGCCGCCTGCTCGACGGGCGACGTCCGGCTGCCGCCGTCGGTCTCGATCGCCCGTCGGCTCGTGGAGCGCTGGTACGGCTCCGAGCTGCCGGGCAACTGGTCGCGCGAGCTGGCGCGCTGATCAGCTCGCTTCGGGCGAGGGCGAGGCGGCGGTGTCGACCGTCTCCCAGCTGACGTTGCCCTCCTCGTCGTCCTCGGTGACCTTGACCGTGGCCGTCGTGCCATCCGTGTTCGTGACGTCGCACACGAACGTGGTGCCCTTCGCGACGGGCTGGCCCTCCGGGCACTTCACGGTCCACTCGCCGCCGACCTGCTCGGCCAGTCCGGTCGCGATGCCATCCTGCAGCTTGGTGTAGTCCAGGGTGGTCGTGGTCGAGCAGCCGCCGAGCAGCGCGGCGGACAGGCAGACGGTGCCGAGAACGATGGCGGGCCGGATTCTCACGGATGTCCCTTTCGAAGTGCGTGGACGCCGGTCCCGGGTGGGACGGCACTCGCGTGCAGCAGGATAGTGCGGGGTGCCGACGAGGTCGATGGGCCGTGCGGTCAGGAGACCCCGAGCCTGTCCATGACCTGCCCGATGGAGGGGTTCGTGAGGGCGGATCCGTCATCGAAGATCAGGGTGGGCACGGTCTGGTTGCCGCCGTTGACGGACTCGACGAGGGCAGCGGCCTCGGGATCGACTTCGATGTCGATCTCCTCGAAGGCGATGCCGGCCCGGCCGAGCTGGGCCTTGAGTCGCGAGCAGTAGCCGCACCACACCGTCGTGTACATCCGCATGGCACCAGAGGCTACCGTGCCTGCCATGGCCGATTCCCTCCTCGGGCCCCTCGCCGGGCTCGACGACGAGCAGCGTGCGGTGGCGCAGGCCCTGCACGGACCGGTCGTCGTCCTGGCGGGCGCGGGCACCGGCAAGACCCGGGCCATCACCCATCGCATCGCGCACGGCACCGCCACCGGCGCGCACGACCCGCGTCGGACCCTGGCCGTCACCTTCACCACGAGGGCCGCCGGCGAGATGCGCTCGAGACTGCGCGAGTTGGGCGTCGACGGCGTCCAGGTGCGGACCTTCCACTCGGCGGCGCTGCGTCAGCTGCGCTACTTCTGGCCGCGCATCAGCAACGGCACGTTCCCTGAACTGCTGCCGAGCAAGGCGCGGCTGGTGGCCGAGGCGGCGGGTCGCGCCCGCCTGCCCAACGACGCCGCGACCGTGCGTGACCTGGCCTCCGACCTCGAGTGGGCCAAGGTCAATTTCGTGGCCGGCCAGGCTATCGGGGAACTGGCCGCCAGGGTCGGCCGCGATCTCGCGATCGACGCCGTCCAGCTGGCCCGGCTGCAGTCGGCCTACGAGGACGTGAAGACGACGCGCGGACTACTGGACTTCGAGGACATCCTGCTGGTCACGTCGGGGGCGATCGCCGACCGTCCCGACATCGCCGACGAGGTGCGCAAGGCGTACCGCTGGTTCACGGTCGACGAGTTCCAGGACGTCAATCCGCTCCAGAACCGCCTGCTGCGCCTGTGGCTGGGTGAGCGAGACGACGTCTGCGTCGTGGGCGATGCGAACCAGACCATCTACACGTTCACCGGCGCCTCGCCGCAGTACCTCACCGGCTTCCGGGCGAGCTACCCGGATGCGACCGAGGTGCGGCTGGTCCGCTGCTACCGCTGCACGCCGCAGATCGTGGCGCTGGCGAACAACGTCATCACGGGCGGCGGGCGGATTCGGGCGGTCGGCTCGAACCCGAGCCCGCTGGTACTGCTCTCGCAGCGTCCCGCTGGGTCCGACCCGACGGTGGAGGCCTGGAGCGACGATGTCGAGGAGGCCGACCAGGTCGCCCGGCGGGTGCGGGGCTACCTGGCCACCGGCACCCCGGCGCGCGACATCGCGGTGCTCTTTCGCGTGAACGCCCAGTCCGCCGCCCTTGAGGAGGCCTTCGCGGAGGCGGGGGTGCCGGTCGTGCTGCGCGGGACCGAGCGGTTCTTCGATCGGCCGGAGGTGCGCGAGGCGGTGACGCGGCTGCGTGGTGCGGCCCGCGGCGGATCGACGGTTGGCCCGCTGGGCGAGACGGTGCGAGCCGTGCTCGGCTCCGCAGGCTGGGCCGAGGCGGCCCCGCGAACGGCGGGCGCCGTCCGGGAGCGGTGGGAGTCCCTTGCAGCGCTCGTGACGCTGGCCGACGAGCTGGCCGGTCACCTGGCCGACTCGCTGCCGGCCTTCATCGCCGAGCTGGACGCTCGTGCCGAGCTGCAGCACGCGCCCGTCGCCGACGGAGTGACGCTGGCCTCCATCCACTCGGCCAAGGGCCTGGAGTGGCGGGTGGTGTTCGTCGTCGGGGCCAGCGATGGCCTGCTGCCCCTCCAGTACGCCGACACTCCTCGTGAGGTGGAGGAGGAGCGCCGGCTCACGTACGTGGCGATCACCCGGGCGGCCGATCACCTGCACCTGTCCTGGGCGCGGTCCCGGCAGCCCGGTGGGCGGGCCGGCCGATCGCCGAGCCGGTTCCTGGCGGAGGCGCTGGCCGGCTCCCGCGAGGCGGGGGACGCGCTGGCCGCCGGCGTCGTCCGTCGCGGCACCGGGAGGGTCCGCACCGAGCGAGCCCGCAAGGGACCGGCGCAGTGCCGGGTCTGTCGAAAGGGATTGGTAACCGCCAAGGAGCGCACGCTGGGCCGCTGCGGCGGCTGCCCGGCAACCTTGGACGAGGACCTGCTTGCGGCCCTGCGGGCCTGGCGCCTGCGGGTCGCCAAGGAGGGCAGGGTGCCGGCCTTCACGGTATTCACGGATACGACGCTGATCGCGATCGCGGAGCAGAAGCCGGCCGACGAGGACACCCTGGCGCAGATCCCCGGCCTCGGGCCGATGAAGCTGCACGCATACGGCGAGGCCGTCCTCACCCTCGCCGACCACCGCCTGACCCCGCCCCGCGCACCCGTTACCTTGTTCGCGGCCGCCGGGTGGCGGCTCCTGGCTGCTGGGACCGGCATGACTTACTGCCCCTGTCATTGATGATCCGGGGGGTGTTGTCACCGGTCCTGGTGGTGTCGGTGGATCGCTGATAGGGACATGGCCGACGTACCTGTTGGTCTCTTCGTAACGTGGCTGCCGAGTGCTGATGCCATGCTGGCCAGGTGATCTGACCGAGGAGGTCACCGTGGACTACTACGTCGTCATCGGCCTCGATGTCGGCAAGGCAGCTCATCACGCCTGCGCCCTGGACCCGGACGGCACGAGGCTCGTCGATCGTGAGGTCGCGAACACCGAGACGGCCCTGCGTGGCGTCTTCGCGGAGATGACTGCGCGGGGCCGGGTGCTGGTCGTGGTGGACCAGCTCCACTCGATCGGGGCGCTTCCGGTGACCGTGGCGCAGGCGATGGGCATCGATGTCGCGTACCTGCCCGGGTTGTCGATGCGCCGGCTGGCGGACCTGCACCCGGGGAACGCGAAGACCGACGCACGGGATGCGTTCATCATCGCGAACGCTGCCCTGACCGTCCCTCACACGCTGCGGAAGCTCGACATCCCGAGCGAGGCGCAGGCGGACCTGGCGATGCTGCTGGGCTACGACGACGACCTCGCTGCGCAGGTCACCTCCGCGGTGAACCGGCTGCGCGGGCTGCTGGTCCAGATCCACCCGAGCCTGGAGAAGGCGCTGGGCGACAACGTCTCCCACGACGCGGTCCTGCATCTGCTGATCAAGGCCGGCGGGCCCGAGGGGCTGCGGAAGATGGGCAGGACACGGATCGACAAGGAACTGGCCAAGCACGCCCCCCGCATCCACGCCCGCCTCGCCGACGAGATCACCGGCGGCCTCGCCGCGCAGACCGTCGTCGTCCCGGGCACCACCGCCGCGGCGAAGGTGCTGCCCGGACTCGCGGCCCAGATCCTGCAGCTGCGGGACCAGCGCAAACAGATCGCCAAGGACGTGGAGAAGGTCCTCGATGCCCACCCTCTTGCCCGGGTCTTGACGTCCATGCCAGGAGTCGGCGTCAAGATCGCAGCACGACTCCTGGCAGAGATCGGCGGCGACGTCTCCTCGTTCCCCACCGCCGCGCACCTCGCGGCCTACGCGGGCCTGGCCCCCGTCACCAAGCGCTCCGGGACCTGCGATCCGCGGGGAGCACGTCAACCGCGGCGGCAACAAGCGACTCAAGAACGCCCTGTTCATGGCAGCGTTCACCTCGCTGCGCGCCGACCCCGCCTCGAGGGCGTACTACGACCGCAAGCGAGCCGAGGGCAAGAAGCACAACGCCGCCCTCATCTGCCTCGCCAGGCGCAAGACCGACGTCCTGTTCGCCATGATCAGAGACCACAAGCCCTACACCCCCTCAGTCCCCGCTGCCGCTTGACGAACGACATAGGGCACCCGTTACCCGACCCGCGACCCGCGACGACCCCCGTCGACCTTGAGGTTCGCGCGCCTTTTCGCCGGGAAAACCCCCGCCAACCTCAAGGTCGACGGGGGTTCGGTCAGGTCTGGGGAGCGGCGAAGGACGGGACCCAGCGCTCGAGCTCGCCGCGCATCGGCACCGTGGCGTCGAGCTGGCACAACACCGCGATGCACCCGAGCCACACGCGGTGGATGAGGGCGTACGAGGGCGGCAGGTTGAGCTTGAGGGCGATCGCGAAGTCGGGGTTTCGCAGGTCGTTCATGCGCGCGAACTCCCCGCGCATCCAGTCGCGGCTGAAATGGAACGTCTCGTGCCGGGCCGGGTCGACGAAGGGCATCAGGTAGTTCAGGACCTGCTCGGGATCGACCTCGGCATTCGCGCGGATGAAGCCCTCGTCCCGCAGGCCGTCCGCCACCGTCTGCGCGTCACCCGACATGGCGATCCGGATGAGACTGCCCATCGCTGCCGGCAGGCCGTCGGGCAGTTCTGCGACGGCGCCGAAGTCGAGCACGCAGAACTTGCCCTCCGGGGTCATGCGGAAGTTGCCCGGATGCGGGTCGGAGTGCAGCAGGCCGGCGCGTGCGGGACCCGCGAGCAGGAACCGCTCGTAGAGCTCGCCGGCGCGGTCGCGCTCCCCGGGCGTGCCGTCCGCGATGATGGTCGACAACGGCGTGCCGTCGACCCACTCCGAGACGAGCACGTGCGGCGACGCGGCGAGCACGTGCGGCACGACGTACTCAGGATCGCCCTCGAAGGCGGCGGCGAAGGCCCGCTGGCTGCGCGACTCGCGCAGGTAGTCGAGTTCCTCGATGGCTCGGGCCCTCAACTCGTCCAGGAGATCCTTGATGTCCAGGCCCGGCACCATCGACGAGAACATCTTGCCCATCCGGGACATCTGGTTGAGGTCGGAGATGAATGCCTTGTCCGCGCCCGGGTACTGCACCTTCACGGCGACCACGCGTCCGTCGTGCCAGACGGCCTTGTGCACCTGGCCGATCGACGCGGCTGCGGCCGGGGTGTCGTCGAACTCGGCGAACCGCGACCGCCAGTCCTCGCCGAGCTCCTCGGCCAGGATCGTGCGGATGGACTCGGCGGGCAGCGGGGGAGCGGCCTCCTGCAGCCTCGTCAGCGCTGCGCGGTAGGGACCGGCGACCTCCTCGGACATGGCCGCCTCGAAGATGCTCATGGCCTGGCCCATCTTCATGGCGCCGCCCTTGAGCTCGCCGAGCACCTTGAACATCTGCTCGGCCGTGCGTGCCTGCAGCTCGGCGGTCACCATCTCGGCCGGCTTGCCGCCCATGCGCTTGCCGAATCCCCAGGCGGTGCGTCCGGCGTACGACGCCGGCAGCGCCGCCATCTTGACGCCGCGGGTCAGCGCGAACCTCGGGATGTCGGCCACCGTCCCATTGTGTCGCGATGTCAATGGGGGCGCTCGTCCGGCTGCAGGCGGCCACGTCGTGCCGTCATTGCTCGGGCCATCGGCAGCCGCACAGCGGGTGCGGCGGGCGCGGCACCCGGCGCGGCATCCCCTCGGGCAGGCGCAGCTCGAGGGCGACATCGGCCCACAGATCGGGCCGGTCGGGCGCGTCCGTCCACCAGCGGGCCAGGAGCGCCGCGTGGTCGGCCGCGAGCCGGCACAGCAGCGGGTCGATGGGCGGATGGGCCATCGTGGGCACGGCCTGGGCCCACTGCACGGCCAGCAACGGCCAGGCAGCATCGGCATCGCGGCGGTGCAGATGGGCGCAGCGCAGGCAGCTCGTGCGACCGGGGACCACGAGCGGGCCGACGGTGGCGCGCTCGCCGTGCATCCCGACGTGCAGGTGGGGCAGGTCCTGCAGGTCGTGGTCGAAGTGCGCCGGGACGTCGGGATGGTGGCCATCGGCCAGTACGACGAGCGCAGCTCGGGCTGCACCGTCCGTGCGCAGTCCGGCCGCCGCGATCGCCGAGACCAGTTGCTCACGAAGCGGGTCGCCGCCCAGGATCGCCAGGACGGCGACCTCGCGGCGGGCCGTGGCAGCGTACGCGGCGTCGAGGTCGCGATAGGTCCGCAGCGTGGCGCCGAACCGCCGCGTCTCGACGTCTCGCGTCGAGGGCGTGGCCCACCGCACGCCGTCGGGGATGCGGGAGGCGTCGTCCAGGGCGCCCGCGGCGATGATCGCGCGCAGCAGCCGGGCGGCCTCGGCAACCGGCATCGGCAGGTCCCGCTCGATCTCGGTGGGCGATCGCAGGCCGTCGAGGGAGACCAGCCATGTCACGTGCGCGGGGGTGATCCGATCGACGACCACGTCGTCGCCGATCTGGACGGTCAACCTGTCCCGCCACAGGATCGGCACGTCGTCGCGAAGGCGGGGTCGGCGCCAGCCGGCCAGCACCTCGGCCACCGGGCTGCCGAGGACGGGATCGGGCAGCGGCGCAGTGCTCATGGGTCGGACGGTCGCGCAGTCCGCCTGTGGACGGGGCTGACGCTCCACAGCCCGGATGCGGTATCGGGGCAGCGGTAGCGTGCGCGGCGTGAGGTGCCAGCAGTTCGTGCCTGTCGTCGTGGCCGGTCCCCGGGGGTCCGCAGCCGTGGCCGGCGGGTCGGCCGATGCCGTGGCGGCGGCAGCCCGGCTGCTGCGTGGCGGTGGGTCGGCCGTCGACGCCGCGCTCGCGGCCGCCTTCGCGGCGGCGGTGTCGGAGCCTGCCCTGACGAGCCTGGGCGGCGGCGGCTTCCTGCTCTACGCCGCACCGCGCGACGAGCCGGAGGTCCTCGACTTTTTCGTCGACGTGCCGGGGATCGGTGGGGCGCCCGGGAGGGTGCACGTGCAGACGGTGGTCGTCGACTTCGCGAGGGCCGGTCCGGCGGCGGCGGCCAGCGAGCAGGTGTTCCACGGCGGCTGGGGCACGGTGGCGGTCCCCGGGTGCTTCGCCGGCTACCTGGACGCGCACCGGCGCTGGGGCCGACTGCCCCTGGCCGAGGTGGTGCGGCCCGCCGCCGAGCTCGCGCGTGCGGGTGCCACGCTGTCGACCCCTCAGGTGGGGCTCGTCAGGCTGGTGGGCGACCTGCTCGCGATCACTCCCGAGAGCCGAGAACTGTTCGCGGAGGTCGGACGCACGGGCAACTTCGCCAACCCCGGCTACGCCGACCTGCTGCTCGCCCTAGGTTGCGGCGACGTGGTCGGCGCGTGGGATCCCGCCTTCACCGGTCCGCTGCTGGCGGCCTCGCGAGCCGGTGGCGGCCTGCTGACGGAGGCTGATGTCACCACGTATCGCGCGCGCCTGCGCACCCCGCTCGGCGTGACGCACCGGCAGGCGCAGGTGTGGACCAACCCTGCCCCCTCGGTGGGCGGATCGATCGTGCTCGACGCGCTGGCCCGCCTGCCGGTGGCTGCCGAGCCCGGACGGGCGAGGTGGTCGATCGTCGCCGAGGCGCTCGCCGACGCGACGCTGCGCCGCCGCCGCGGCCCGGGTCAGGTGTCGACCGGGACCACGCACGTGTCCGTCATCGACGCGCACGGCGGGGTAGCCGCGCTGACCACGTCGAACGGCTCCGGCTCGGGGACTCTCGTACCGGGGTGGGGGGTGACGCTGAACAACATGCTCGGGGAGGAGGATCTGCACCCGGGCGACCCGGCGCAGCTCACGCCGGGCTCCCGGATGGGATCGATGATGGCGCCCACTCTCGTGCAGTGGCCGGACGGGACCCGCGTCGTCCTGGGCACGGGCGGCAGCGAGCGGATCCGCTCGGCGCTCCTCGGCGTGCTGGTGCGGCTGATCGACGAGGGCTGCGACCTGCCCCAGGCGGTCGCGGCCCCTCGCCTGCACGCCAACGGCACCGGGCCGATCCATGTCGAGCCCGGGTTCGCGGACGCGGACCTCGCTGAGCTTTCCGCCCTGGCGGGCGCCAGGGACTGGCCGGGCCTCGAGCCGTGGCCCGACGCCAATGTCTTCTTCGGCGGCGTGCATGCGGTGCGCCTGGGGCCGGACGGTTCGGTGGCGGCCGTCGGCGACGCGCGCCGGTCGGGCGCGTCGGCCGTGGTGCTCCCCGACGGAACCGTCCGGTCGGCCTGACGGCGCCGACCGGTGTGCTACCAGGCGGTGCGGAACAGGACGTGCGGACGGCGTGGATCGCCCTCCGCCATCCTCGGATGATCGAAGTCCCCGTCGAGGTCGGGCATCATGCCGAGCCGCACCATCACCGCGCGGGAACGGTCGTTGTCCCGGCTCGCGAAGGCCACGACCTCGGGCAGCCCGAGCACTGTGCGGGCGTGATCCAGGCAGTGGGCTGCCGCCTCCGTGACCAGGCCCTGCCCCCACCACCGATGGTGCAGTCGCCAGCCGATCTCGACGCAGGGATCGGCCCGGTGCGCGAACGGCGGGTCGAAGCTCGTCGGCAGCAGGCCGACCATGCCGATCAACCCCTGACCCGGGCTGCCGGCCGAGTCGCGCAGGCCGTCCGCTGCCTCCAGCGCCCACGGCGCCCTGGCCACGGCGGGGTCGAGGCCGAGGTAGCCGTCCAGCGCCTGGATCGCCCCCTCGATCACGTCGGCCGGGTCGTCGCCGTACACCTGCCACACCTCGGGATGCCCGTACATGGAGAGCAGCGCCGAGCGATCCTCGGGGCGCAGACGGCGAAGCCGCAGCCGAGGCGTGTGCACCTCGGCTGCGGCTTCCCGCGACGTGCTGTCCGTCACGGTCAGGATGTCGGTCCGTGCTGGCCGTGGCCGTGGCCGTGGTCTGTGCCGTGGCCGGCATGATGACCGCGGGCATGGTCAGAGGAGCCGGTCGTGTCGTCCGAGTCCTGGTCGTCCGAGTCCTGGTCGTCCATGTCCTGGTCGTCCGAGTCCTGGTCGTCCATGTCCCGGTCGTCCGAGTCCTGGTCGTCCATGTCCTGGTCGTCCGCGTACAGGTCGCCCGCCGTGCGGCCATCACTGCCGTGACCGTAGCCATGGCCGTTCCCGTGGCCGTTGCCATGGCCGAAGCCATGACCCCAGCCGGGCGCGGTGAGCAGGCCGGGCGGAAGGGTCGTGCCCGGGGCGTAGGTCGCCAGGGCTGCCGTGACCGCCGCACTGTAGGTAGTGCGCGCCGTCTCGAGCGCCGCCTCCAGCGTGGTGCGGGCCTGGTCGGCCTGCGGCTGGTTGGTGACGCGGGCCGCATCCATCGCGGTGCGGTAGGCCTGATCGGCGGCAGCCGATGCAGCCTTCAGCGCAGTGGTGTCCAGGCCGGCCTTCTCGGCGGCCTCGAGTGCGTCATGTGCGGCCCTGGCGGCGTCGCGCTGGGTCGCCGTGGCGGCCTCGATCGCCGTCTGGATCCCGGCCATCGTGGTCCGGAAGGCGTCGTTCGCGGTGCGGGTCGTGGCCTTGAAGGTGTCGCGAGCCGCCTGAACGGCCTTGGCGAGCTCGGGACTGAGCGCGGTCTGGGACTGGGCCGTCGACGGGTCGGTACCGCGATCGTGTGCGGAAGCGACCCCGATGAGGCCGGGGGCGGAAGCGATCAGGGCGACTGACGCGGTGAGCGTCAGGATGCGGCGTGTCGTGCGATTGGTGGTCATTATTGACGAACCTCTCGGTCATTCGTGCCCATCGTTCGTTCCTCGACTCTGGTCCCGCGGACTCGCGCTAAAGGACAACAGGACACCAAGGGCAGGTAAGGGACGTCGAGAACGGGTGTGACGAAGTCGATCTGCGGTGGCGCGGGGGCCCGCCGCCGCAAACGGCCTCGGCAGCGGCTACCGGTGGCCGCGACCGTTGCCCAGGCCTCCGCCGAGGCCCATGCCCAGCAGGCCGTGGCCGAAGCCGTGGCCGAAGCCGTGGCCCGGCGGGTTCAGCAGGCCGGCCGGTGGAGTCGCGCCGGGGAAGGCCGAGGTGATGGCGGCGACGTAGGTCGCGCGCGCCGCCTCGAGGGCCGCCTTGGCCTCGTCGACCGCTGTGCTCACCTGCGGTCGCAACGTGACCCTGGCCGACTGGAGGGCGGTGCGGTACGCGAGGATCGCCGCCTCCAGCTGCGTCTTGGCGGCGGCCCGTGTCGCGTCGTCAGCGGCGTTCTCGAACGCGTCGTGAGCGGCCTTGACGGCGTCGCGTGGCCCCTTGAGGCTGGTCTCGGCGAGCGTGCGAATCGCGTCGAGCTTCGTGCGGAGCGCGTCCTTGGCGGCCTTGGCCGAGACGAAGTAGGCGTCGCGGGCGGCCTTCACGGCGGTCACCTGGCCATCCGTGAGCCCCTGAAGGCTCGAGGAGTGCGACATTCCCGGGCCGCTGCCATCGTTGTCATGGGCCATCGCGACGCCGCTGACGCCGGGTACCGAGGCGACCAGGGCGACCGAGGCCGCGAGCGTGAGGATCCGACGAGTCGTTCGGGACATGGTCATGATGTGCGTGCCCTTCGTAGCGGTCACCTTCTCCAGCTTCAGTGTCGCCCACCTCCGGGCCCTTGCCAAGTGCGGCGACGGGCTGACCCCGACAAGAGCGGGTGGGGGCTGCCCCGGCCGGATGCGCCTAGAGCGCGACGAGGCAGAACGGGTGCCCGGCCGGATCGAGGTAGACGCGAAACGTCGTGCCCGGCTGCACGGCGTGCTTGCGGGCGCCGAGGGCGAGCACGCGCGCCTCGCCGGCATCGAGGTCGGCCACGTCGAAGTCGCAGTGCGCCTGCTGGGGGTGCTCCTGCCCGGGCCACTGCGGCGCACGGTAGTCGTCGACCTGCTGGAAGAGCAGGGTCGCACCGACGTCACTCGCGAGCTGGACCCAGGGACCCTCCGACTCCTCCTCGTCGACCGGCCAACCGGTGATCGCCGAGTAGAAGGCGGCCAGGGCGCGGGCGTCGGGGCAGTCGATGGCGATGCCGGTCAGGCGTGCGATGGGGGGCACGACGTCAGGCTGGCCGATGTCAGTCGTCATCGTCATCGTGGTCGTCGTCACAGTCGTCGTGGTGGTCCCCGTCATGCCCGAAGCCGTAGCCGTGGCCGTCAGGGTTCAGCAGCCCCGAGGGAACCGGAGCCGAACCGAACAGCGTCGTGAGCGTGCTCACGTACAGGGTTCGGGCCGTCTCTAGGGACGTGCGAAACGCTGCGATCGCCGCGCTCATCGCTGTTGCGTGCGTGGCCTTCGCGGCCCGAAGGGCATCGTGCAGGGCATCCTCAGCGCCTTCGTAGGCGGCCTCGAGTGCATCGGTGTCGAGGCCTGCATGGTCGGCGGCCTCGTATGCGTCGTGCGCGGCGCGGACTGCGGCGTACGCCGCCGCCACGGCCGGGTCGGCGAGGATCGCGGTCCGGATACTGCGCTGGGCGGTCCGGAAGGTGGCCTTGGCGGCACTCGCGGACGACTCGTAGGCACTCCGCGCGGCGGTGACGCCTGCCTGCTGCTCAGCGGTCAGTGCGACCAGCGGGTTCGTGCACATGTCGTCGTGCGAGGACGACTCGTGCGAGGACGAACCGTGCGAGGACGAACCGTGGCTGTCGGCGAGGGCGCTGCCGGTGAGCCCTGGAGCCGAGAACACGAGCGCCAGCGTGGCGGCCGCGGTCAGCAGTCGTCTGGTGATGCGCGATGGTGTCATGGTCAACACTCCCTTGGATTCAAGCGGGGCAAGGACAATCATCCGCATCTGCAGTCTGCCGAGCACCCGCTTCGGTGTCCTCGCCATCAGGTCAAGTCGCGGTTAAGGTCTGGTAAGGCTCAGCCGCAGACGTCGACGATGAGCCGGGCCAGTACCCGGGCGCAGTCGACGACCTGGTCGAGTGCCACCGACTCGTCGGGGGCGTGAGCGCCGGCCGCATCGCCCGGACCGTACTGCAGCGTCGGGATCCCGCCGAGGCCCATGAGGAGGCGCAGGTCGGATCCGTAGGGCCCGCCGTAGACGTCGGGGTGCGATCCCTGCAGCGCGGCGTGCGCGGCGCCGACGTGGGCGATGACGGGGGAGTCGATCGGGGTCTTGCCGGGGGCGAACTGCCCTCCCCACCACGTGACCTCGACCGGGTGGTCGCGGAGCCAGGGATCAGCGGCGCTGGAGGCGGCAACGGCCGCCTCGAGCTCGGCCCGCGCGGCCTCGACCGACTCGCCGAGGGCGACGCCGAGGCGCCCCTCCGCGGTGAGCAGGTCCGGGACGCTGGAGGGCCAGTCGCCGGCCCGCATCGTCCCGATCGAAAGCGGGTAGGCCAGGGCCCAGCGGTCCATGAGCGGGTCGACGTCGGCATTGCGGCGGCGCTCCAGCTCGGCGAGCCCCGCCATGATCGGCAGGAACTTCTCGATCGCGCTGACGCCCTCGGTGCGCCGCGAGGCATGCGTCGCCAGTCCGCGCACGGTCAGGCGGAAGGTCAGCGCGCCCCCGTTCGCCGGCATGATGTCCATGCCCGTGGGCTCGGGCACCACGCACATGTCGGCGGTCACGCCGTGACGCAGCAGTGCGAACGTGCCGAGCCCGCCGTCCTCCTCGCCCGAGACGGGAGCGAGGATCACGTTTCCGCGCAACGGGTTTCCGGCTGTCCTGACCGCGCGTACCGCGGCCCACATGGCCGCCACCCCGGCCTTCATGTCGCAGGCACCCCGGGCGACGAGGCTCTCGTGACCGTCCACTGCCATCGTCCTCGGCACGAAGGGGTCGCCCGTCCAGGCGTCCGCGTCGCCGGGCGGCACGACGTCCGTGTGCCCGTTGAGCAGGAGGGTGGGGCCGGTACCGTCGCCGGAGAGCGTCGCGGTGACGCCGACGGCCGCGGAGCGTGGCACCTCCATGCCGGGGAACTGCGGATCGCGCTGGAGCCCCTCGACGTCGATGTCCCACTCGTCGACGGCGAGCCCCTCGTCGCGCCAGCGCCCCGCCAGGTGCCGCTGGATCTCGAGCTCGGCGGCCGTGCCGCTCACCGACGGGATCCGCAGGAGATCGACGAGGTCGGCGACGAGGGCGTCCTCGTCGATGGTTGGTGGGGTCACGGGGAGCATCCTGCCCCGCATGGCCTTGTGCGGTCAGCAGCCCACGGAGATGATCAGGTCACGATCCGAGGAGGCGCTGCCATGGTTCACGTCCGCGCGGCCCTGCTGGCGCTGGCCACGGTCGCTGCGGCGCCCCTCCTGCCGGCTTCCGCGGCGCACGCCGACCCTGTCGTGCCGGCTGTCGGCCAGTGCTTCGTGCTCGGCTACGGGCAGACGGCCGCCGACTACTGGCCGGGCGCGCCCGCCGTATCCTGCACGTCTGCACACACCTTCGAGGCGACGAAGTCGAGTCTGCTGCCGACCGGCGTGAACGCGGTCGCCTTCGCCCAGCAGCAGTGCGACATACGACCTCGTATGGGCGGGCCTGGGGATCAACCAGCCTGTGGGCGGGCAGGTCCGATCGCCCATCCGGGTCGAGGCCTTCTACTTCGTCGTGGACAGTCCGGGGGTCCCGGCGCGGTACGTCTGCGGTGCGGGGGCGGTCGCCTTCCACGGAGACGATCCGCCGACCCTGGTGTCCTTGGACAGCCAGATCGCGGTGCTCGGCCCGGCCGACCGGCGGGCCCTGGGCTTCTGCTCCTCGGCCGATCACGGCCGAGGAGCCTTCACCCCGCCGACCACCGTCCCGTGCTCGCAGCGACCGCGCTGGCAGGTCGTGAAGTGGATTCTGTGGTCGCAGTTCTACGACCGCTACCCGGGCAGGCAGGTGCTGCTGGCCCGGGCGAAGGAGCTCTGCGGACCGCATGCGGTGCCATCCGTCCCCTCTGCGGCTGCCTGGCCCGAGGGCACGCGTCGAACATGGTGCTACCGAAAGTACCCGTAATGTCCTAAATGTCGCGGATTATCCACGGGTTCGAGCACGTCGCGACCCCAATCCCGGTGTGCGGTGCGCGGAAACGGTCTCCTGCTGCCCTAGGGTGGAGGCGACCAAGCAGGGGTAACCCCTAGGCGGCACCAGCCGCTGACCGCGGCCAACGCGGTACTGAGCGAGACAACAGGAGGGCCCGATGGCCGAGAGCTACACCGGCGAGGCGTACTGCGTGAAGTGCAAGGAGAAGCGCGAGTTCACCGGACACGTCGAAGAGACCAACGGTCGCCGTTTCGCCAAGGGCATCTGCCCCGTGTGCGGCACCAAGGTGACCCGCATCCTGGGCAAGGCGTAACTGCAACCGCCTGCCCTCACCAGATAGGCACGTGAACGGGGCGACGACCTTCGGGTCGTCGCCCCGTTTCGCCTTCTCGGGACCCGTGCCCTGGGCCGTGCTCGCTCAGGGCGAACGCCGACCGTGCGGGTGATGGTCGCCCGTGCCTATACCGTTGACGCATGAGCGGTGACATCCCCTTCGGCTTCGGCATGAGCGGTCAGGACCCCGACGAGCCCGGCGGGCCGGGTGGCTTCGGATTCGGCGCGCCAGGCCAGGGCGGCTTCGACATGAACTCCCTGGGCGCAGCGCTGCAGCAGTTGGGCGCCATGCTCCAGTCGGGCCAGGCCGGCGGCGAGGCGGCAGGCCCGGTCAACTGGGCGATGGTCACCGACGTGGCGCGAAAGAAGCTCGTGGCCGTCGGCGACCCGTCGGTCAACGACGCGCAACTGCGTGCCGTCACGGAGGCCGTGCGCACTGGCCGACGTCTGGCTCGACCCGTCGGTGACCTTCCCGGCGACGACCTCGGCGCCAGTCGCCTGGAGCCGGTCCGAGTGGCTCGAGGCCACCCTGCCGGTGTGGCGCCAGGTCATCGGGCCGATCGCCGAGCACATGCAGCAGGTCGTGGGGCAGTCGATCCCCGGGGCAGGCACCGATCTCGACATCACGGCCCTGAACGAGAACCTGCCCGAGTCGCTGCGGTCGATGTTCCCCGGTGGCGTGCCGCCGGAGATGGCGCAGATGCTGGGGCCGATGCTCGGCATGGTGCAGCAGTTGGGCGCGGTCGCGTTCAGCATGCAGCTCGGCGAGGCGCTGGCCGCCCTCGCCTCCGACGTCGTCAGCTCGTCCGACATCGGCATTCCGCTCACGGCGCAGGCGCAGTGCGCCCTGCTGCCGAGAAACGTGGAGGAGTTCGGCGAGGGTCTGGGCCTGCCGGTCGACGACGTCCGGCTCTACCTGGCGCTGCGCGAGTCGGCCCACCAGCGCCTGTTCGCCCACGTGGCCTGGCTTCGCCCGCGCGTCATCGGGGCCGTCGAGGAGTACGCGCGCGGCATCCGGGTCGACCAGTCGCGACTGTCGGAGGCCATGGGCGAGGTCGACATGACCAGCCCCGAGGCCCTGCAGCAGCTCATGAGCAGTGGGCTCCTGCAGCCCGAGGACACCGAGGAGCAGCGCGCGGCCGTCGCCCGCCTCGAGACGCTGCTGGCCCTCGTCGAGGGCTGGGTCGACGACGTCGTCGACTCTGCCATCGCCGAGCGTCTTCCGTCGGCCGTGCAGCTGCGCGAGACGATGCGCCGGCGCCGGGCCGCCGGGGGGCCGGCCGAGAAGACCTTCGCGACCCTCGTCGGCATGGAGCTGCGGCCGAGGCTGGCCCGTGAGGCGGCGACCCTGTTCGCGGTCGTGCGTGCCGGGCGAGGGGCGCAGGAGCGCGATGCCCTGTGGGCCCACCCCGACCTGCTTCCCGGACCGGACGACCTGTCCGACCCGCTCGGCTTCATCGAGTCCAGCGCCTCGGGACTCGACCTGGGCGAGGGCTTCGACGAGCCCGGCTCGCCTGCCGGCGAGTGAGCGGCCAGGGCTTTGCTCGCCTGCACGAGGATGCACGCCGCACGCTGACGGGCTGGGACCATCCCGAGGCTGCCCAGCGCGGCCTGCGCGACGCCTACCTCGCGTTCCTCGATGCGCACCCCGACGCGATGTCGCGCGAGTGCCGGATCGGCCACCTGACGGCCAGCGCGCTCGTCATGGACATCCACCGCACACGAGTGCTGCTCACGCTGCACCCCAAGGTCGGCCGCTGGCTGCAGCTCGGCGGTCACTGCGAGGCGCCCGACGCGTCGCTGCGGGGAGCGGCCCTGCGGGAGACGGTCGAGGAGGGCGGCATCTTCGAGGTGGCGTTGTCGGCCGCACCGATCCGCCTCGACCGGCATAAGGTGGGGTGCACCGGTGGTGTCAGCGAGCACCTCGACGTGGAGTTCCTCGCACTCGTGCCCGCCGACGCCGTGGCGGTCATGAGCGAGGAGTCCGACGACCTGCGCTGGTTCGATCTCGACGATCTGCCGCCCGACCTCGACCGCGTGGTCGTCGCGATGATCGCGGACGCCTTGGCAACGGCAATGTAAACAGCAGGTAAGCGGACTTCACTATTTTTCGTCCACAGGTCGGGATCGTCGTTCTCGCTGGTCAGGCCCGGGATTCCCGGGTCGTCCTCAGGGCCGTCCACAGCACTGTGCACCTGCCGTCCACAGCGACACGCTGGTCCGTCCCCAAGGTGCACACAGGCTGTCCACAGGAGTGATGAACGAGATACGCCGTTCCCATTGACTCGCCAATCCGCCACTGCCTAGGTTCGTTCGCGTTGGGCCCCCGGGATAACACGTCCGTTCGCTTGGGGAAGGCGAACGGAGCGCAGAGACCTGGGGGTCCGTCATTTTCCGCCGCCTTCGCGCGACCGCGTACCCTAGGGGAACCCGGGGTCGTTCATCCCCGTCCGAGAGTCGCATCGAATGGGAGTCCAAGGTGTCCGCGCTGGCATGGTGGCTGATCCCGCTCATTGCGACGGTTCTCGCAGCGGCCTTCCTGGCCCTGCGCAGCCGTCCGGACAAGCCGACGACCGCGGAGGACGCGATGGAGAGCATGCGTCGCATGCAGGAGGCGATGGAGCGGCCGATGCCGCCGCAGGCCGGCCCGAGTGATCCCGAGCCCGATGGCGCCAAGAGGACCGACGGGACCGAGGCGTGAGCGACCCGACGTCGGCGACGGCCGACGAGGCAGGACTAGAGGATCTCGAGCAGGCACCGGCCGAGGGGGACTGGCCGGAGGCCATCGTCCACCCGAGCCGTCGTGGCCGGGTCTTCCTGCTGTGCGCGGCGACCACGATCCTGCTGCTCGGGGCGGCGTTCCTGCTGCCCGTGCCCTTCGTCAAGCTGGCCCCTGGCCCGACATTCAACGTCATCGGCAGCGTCGACGGCTCGCCGGTCATCCAGATCTCCGGCACGCAGACCTACCCTGCCACGGGCAGCCTGGACATGACGACGGTCCTGGAGTCCGGTGGGCCGCGCGGCGGGCTGACCTTCGTCACCGCGATCGCCTCGTGGATGAACCCCAGCGACGCCGTGGTGCCGCGCGAGCTGATCTTCCCCGACGACGTGTCGGGCGAGGACGTGCAGAAGCGCCAGGCGCTGCTGTTCAGCACGTCCGAGTCGAACGCGGTGGCGGCGGCGATGAACTACCTCGGCAAGCCCGTCGTCACGACGACGGTCGTCACGGCCGTCTACGCCGACTCGCCGGCGGACTCCGTGCTGCTGCCCAAGGACGAGATCACGTCCGTCAACGGCGAGAAGGTCACCCAGCCCCAGGGCGTCGCGTCGGCCGTGCGCTCGCAGCCCATCGGCACCACCTTCGACATCGGGATCCGGCGCGACGGCGTGGAGGTCGACGGGGTCATGAAGGACAACGTCGACCAGACCGTCACGGTCGCGTCGGCGGCGAACCCGGACGACCCGTCGGTGCCCTACATCGGGATAGGCGTCGGCAGCTTCTACGCCGCCGAGTTCCCCATCGACTTCACCCTCGAGGACGTCGGCGGCCCGAGCGCCGGCACGATGTTCGCCACCGGGATCGTCGACCTGCTCACGCCCGGTGACCTGACCGGGGGCGGGCACGTCGCCGGCACCGGCACGATCGAGCCGGACGGCACGGTCGGTGCGATCGGCGGCATCCGGCAGAAGCTCGCCGGTGCCCGCGAGGCGGGGGCCACCTTGTTCATCATGCCGAAGGTGCACTGCGCCGAGGCCGAGGGGCACTTCCCCGATGGCCTGACCGTGGTGCCCGTGGAGACCCTCACGCAGGGCATCGAGGCGATCCAGGCGTTCACCGCCGGACAGCCCGTCGCATCCTGCCCGGCGCCCGTGTCGTAGGTTCAACAGATGAGCTTCGACGTGCCTGGCATGGGCAGCCCCAGCAGTCCCTCCGGCGACGTGCGGCCGCGTCGTCGCGGCGTGCTGCTGCCGACCCTCATCGTGCTGGCCCTTCTGGTGGGCGCGTTCGTCCTGTTCACCGGCTTCTACACCGACTGGCTGTGGTTCGTCTCGGTCGGCAAGACGCAGGTCTTCACCACCTCCCTGGTCACGAGGGCGGTCATGTTCCTGGCCTTCGGCCTCGTCATGGGGCTGGCCGTTGGCGTCGCGATGTGGCTCGCGTGGCGCAGCCGGCCGACGTTCCGCGGCCTGACCCCCGAGCAGGCCAGCCTGGAGCGGTACCGGATCACGATCGAGCCCTACCGTCGCCTCCTGACGATCGCCACGGCTGCTGCGCTGGGCTTCCTGACGGGCCTGACGGCCTCCGCGGAGTGGGGCACCTACCTGCTGTGGCGCAATGCCGTGCCCTTCGGAGTCACCGATCCGCAGTTCGGGATGGACCTGTCGTTCTACACGTTCACGCTCCCGTTCATCCGGTTCGTGATCGGATTCGGCTTCGCCCTCGTCCTGATCTGCGTCATCGCGGTGCTGGTCGTGCAGTACGTCTACGGGGGTCTTCGGCTGCAGCCCAAGGGCGATCGGGCATCCGCCGCCGCCCAGTCGCAGCTGTCGCTGCTCATCGGCGCCTTCCTGCTGCTGAAGGCCGTCTCGTACTGGTACGACCGCTTCGGCCTTGCGACCAAGAGCGAGACCCTCGTCGCGGGCTTCACGGGGCTCAAGTACACCGACGTCAACGCGGTGCTGCCGGCGCTGAACATTCTCACTGCCGTCTCCGTGCTGGTCGCCGGGCTGTTCCTGTTCAACGTGTTCCGTCGGCACTGGGTCATCCCGGTGATGGGCGCCGGCCTGCTTCTGCTGACCAGCGTGGTCGTCGGCGCGGTCTACCCCATGCTCGTGCAGCAGTTCCAGGTGCGGCCCAGCGAGCTCGTCCGCGAGCAGCCCTATCTCGAGCGCAACATCAACGCCACGCGCGATGCCTACGACATCGCCTCGTCACAGGTCGACGACTACGCGGGCACGGTCTCGCCGCCGTCCGCGGATGTGCTCAACGCCAGCGCCGGCACCCTGAACAACATCCGGCTGCTGGACCCGGCCGTCGTGTCGCCGACGTACAACCAGTTGCAGCAGATCCGCGGCTACTACTCGTTCAACGACAAGCTCGACGTCGACCGCTACACGCTGGAGAACGCCAAGCGCGGTGCCGTGGTGGCGGCTCGCGAGATCAACCTCGGCGGCATCCCCGACGGCCAGCGCAACTGGACAAACGACCGTCTCGTCTACACGCACGGCTACGGTTTCGTCGCGGCGTACGACAACACGGCGCAGTCGAACGGCCAGCCGGACTTCTTCGAGAGCGACATCCCGCCGACCGGCGGGATCGACGTCGCCGAGCCGCGCATCTACTTCGGCGAGATGTCGCCGGCGTACTCGATCGTGGGCGCGCCAGCGGGTGCGGCTCCGGTCGAGCTCGACTACCCGGACGATGCCAGCCCCACGGGCCAGAAGACCAACACGTACAAGGGCTCAGGCGGCGTGCCGATGGGCTCGCTGTTCGGCCGGCTGCTCTTCGCGACGAAGTTCCAGGACGCCAACATCCTGCTGTCCGACCTCGTCAACGCAGACTCGCGCATCCTGTGGGACCGCGACCCGCTGACCCGTGTGGAGATGGTCGCCCCGTGGCTGACCCTCGACCAGGATCCGTACCCGATCGTGGCCGACGGGCGCATCAAGTGGGTCATCGACGGCTACACGATGTCGAACGAGTACCCGTACAGCAGCCGGGTGTCGCTCAGCGATGCCACGAGCGACTCGGTCAGCACGCGGACCCTGCCGAGCAGCCTCCTGCCGCGCGACCAGGCCAACTACATGCGCAACTCCGTCAAGGCCGTCGTCGACGCCTACGACGGCTCGGTCAGCCTGTACGCCTGGGACGCGAGCGACCCGGTGCTGCAGACGTGGATGGGTGCCTTCCCCGGGGTCGTCGAGCCGGTGTCGGCGATGTCCGCCGACGTGATGGCGCACGTGCGCTACCCGCAGGACCTGTTCAAGGTGCAGCGCGCGATCCTCAGCCGCTACCACGTGACCGACGCGTCCACGTTCTACAACGGTACCGACGTGTGGATCGTGCCCAACGACCCGACCATGTCGCCCGCGCAGGTCTTCCAGCCGCCTTACTACCTGACCCTGCATATGCCCGACCAGGATGCGCCGGCGTTCTCACTGACGACGACCTTCGCACCGCAGCGCCGCCAGACGCTCGCTGCCTTCATGGCCGTCGACTCCTCTCCGGGGGAGGGGTATGGCCAGATGCGGGTGCTCCAACTGCCGAGCAACACGACCATCCCCGGTCCGCAGCAGGTGCAGAACAACTTCGAGTCCGATCCGCTGGTCAGCTCGCAGCTGTCGCTGCTGCGGGCGGGCGGGTCCGACGTCGAGCTCGGCAACCTGCTGAGCCTGCCGTTCAACGGCGGCCTGCTGTACATCGAGCCCGTCTACATCCGCGCCAACACGCAGGGCTACCCGCTGCTGCGCAAGATCCTCGTCGGCTACGGCTCGAACGTGGCGATGGAGAACACCCTCGATGTGGCGCTCGCCAAGGTGTTCGGCGCGAGTCCCGACTCGACCACCGATGCCGAGCCCGACCCGAACGCGCCGAGCGGCACGGGCGAGGGCCAGCCGTCGCCGTCGCCGACACCGGCGCAGCCGGGCACGGGCAATCCCGAGACCGATCTCTCGCTCGCCCTCACCGCGGCGCAGTCGGCGTACGACGACGGCCAGCTGGCGCTGGCCAAGGGCGACTTCGCCGCCTACGGCGAGGCGATGGACCGGCTGAAGACCGCCCTCGACGCGGCGGCCGCGGCCCAGGCCCAGATGAACGGCAACCTGGTGCCCACCCCGGCGGCGTCACCGTCGGCGGGAGCGGCTGCATGAGCCATGGCTCGGATGGGGGCGGCGGGAGTGCGGGCCCGGTAGCGGGGACCGCCGTCGAGCCGGGCTCGGCGCAGTACTGGAATGAGCGATACGCGCGCATCGGCGAGGCCGGGGTGAGCTGGTTCCAGGCGAGCCCGCAGATCAGCCTCGAGCTGATCGACCGGGCGGCCGACCCGAACGCCAGTGTCGTCGACGTCGGCGGCGGGGCGAGCCGGCTGGTCGACCAACTGCTGGCGCGCGGCTGCCGCGACGTCACCGTCGTCGACCTCAGCCAGGAGGCCCTGACCGCATCGCGGCAGCGCGTCGGCGAGGCACCCGTCACGTGGATCGCCACCGACATCAGGCAGTGGCAGCCGGTGCGGACCTTCGGCGTCTGGCACGACCGGGCCGCGTATCACTTCCTCACCGACCCGGATGACCAGCAGCGCTACTGGCAGCTCGTGCGCGAGAGCCTCGAGCCCGGTGGCCACGTCGTCATCGCGACGTTCGCCGAGGACAGCCCGTCGATGTGCTCCGGCCTGCCGGTCACGCGGTACAGCGCCGACGAGCTCGCTGCCGCGATGGGCCGGGGCTTCACCGTGGTGGAGGCGCGCCGCGAGGAGCACGTCACCCCGACAGGCGGCACGCAGCCGTTCACCTGGCTGCTCGCCGGGCGCGCCTGACCACCTGGCAGCGCCACGCCCAAGGATGCGGCACGCACGGATGCCTCGCCACTCGTGACGGCTCCGCCACGATGCCTCGCCACTCGTGGGTGCCTCTGAGGCTTCCAGTTCACCCACGAGTGGCGAGGCATGGTGGTGGTGACGGTCTGGGGAGGTGCGACGTTCATCAGGACGGACGGCCGCGCCGGTGCTGCACGCCTCCTGCCGCGTTCGCCGGCCGATGGGTCATGCTTGGGGGATGGTCGACGAGGTGGTGATCCGCGGCTCGGTCGCGATCCCGCAGTCGGAGCTGACCTGGAAGTTCTCCCGCTCCTCTGGCCCGGGCGGCCAGAGCGTCAACACCACCGACTCGCGCGTGCAGCTCGTCTTCGACGTCGCGAGCTCGCCGAGCCTGCCCGAACCGCTCCGGCGTCGGGCGCTGGAGCGCCTGGGTCCCAAGCTCGTCGATGGGTGCCTGGTCATCACCGCCGCCGAGCAGCGCTCGCAGTTCCAGAACCGCAAGGCCGCCGAGCACAGGCTCGCCGACGTCCTGCGGGACGCGATCGCCCCGCCACCCCGCAAGCGCCGGCCGACGAGGCCGACCAAGGGCTCCGTCGACCGCAGGATCAAGGAGAAGAAGAGCCGGGGAGTCACGAAGCGCCTGCGCAGCGCCGCGAGGGACTCGGAGTAGCAGGCAGGGACTGGCAAGGGCCTGCTTGGCGAGCCGAGCGCCATTGCGGCCGGCATGTGTGCCTGGACCTCTCGGAGGACTTGTCGGCCAGGACGATCCCGCCCCGGCACGACGTCGGGCGGCGACGACGCTCGGCGCGATCGTCGCCACGCACTGCATGGAGACCTCGATCGGCGGGACGCCGCGCCTGGCCAGACCGCCGGGCCAGTACCCGCGCGTCACCCGTACTTGAGGGTCCCCTTGACGGTCGTCGTGATGGTCGACTTCCCCTCGGTCCAGGTCTGAGTGCAGTCGAAGACGAACGACTTCTTCGCAGGCACCCAGCGGCCGACCACGTCGTTGGCGGTCGACGAGACCGACCGGCTGGTGCCCTTGGGCAGGCAGATGCGGGCGGCGCTGTCGGAGGGTGAGAGCGACCCGTCGATGCTCGCCTGGTCGGTTCCCGACTGGCACGGGCTGATGCCCGAGCCGGTGTAGGTCGTGGTCTCGCTGCCCGCGTATCGGATGATCGGCGTGAGAACGATGGCCTTGGTGCGAACTCCGAGCGGTGGTGTGCCGGGGACCACGTGTGCGAACAGGGCCGGTGCGTTCGTGCTTGTCGGCCGCTTGGGGAATGCCCCGCCCCCGTTGCCCGTTCCGGCGACGGCCACCGTGCAGTTCACCGTCCCATTGCTGCTGCGCTCCAGCGTCGTGTGGTTGTCGGTGAACGTGCCGGTGTACGAGCTGCCGACGTCCTGGACGTTGAACGTCCGCCCGTAGCGCATGTCCCGTTGCAGCTTGACCTTGAGCGTCGCGGTGGTCGTCGTCTTGCCGGTGCGCAGGTCCCCGGCACCGGACGCATCGCTCCGGTCGTCGTTGAGCGTGACCGTCGTCGTCCACGTGATCGTTCCCTTGATGGACGGATTGGCTGCTGCCTGCGCAGCCGGCAGGGTGACGGCTGCGATGACGCCAGCTGCCCCGAGCGCGACGAGCGTGCGAATGATCCGAGAGGTGGGTGACATGGACGGACCATAGGAGCCGGAGCACCGTCGCGGAAGAGGGAATGCCCAGGTTTGACCATTTCGAGCGCCGGCAGGAGGCTCGATTTGGTCGATCCGGTCGTGGCACGTATCCTTACGACAGCAAGAAGCGACGCGGGGTGGAGCAGCTCGGTAGCTCGCTGGGCTCATAACCCAGAGGTCACAGGTTCAAATCCTGTCCCCGCTACCAGAATTCGGGGCCGGAAATCGTTGAATACCAACGATTTCCGGCCCGAATCATTTGTCGGCAGAGACGCATTCCCAAGGGTTCTCCGCCCACTCTTGCTGTTTCGGCGTTCGTGCACCCCCAGGGAGCGCAACCCGGTGCACCGTGCACCCCCTTCGCGCCGAAGTCCGTCCGTTCTCACAGCCCGTCGGGGTGCCCCAGAGTTCGAACTAGCCCGCGCCGGCCCGCGGCCCAGAAGATCCCAGAAATCAACGGCCTTCTGCCCCAACCGTCGGTTGAGGCAGAAGGAATCGACGTCTGGGCTTCTCGACCTCTACGGCGGGTCGTCTCTGCTGTTGTTTCCTGGGCGGCTACCGGAATTCGCTTGTTCCTGCCAGTTCCTGCCAGTTCCTGCACCTGGGTCATGCACCAGGTGGGGTGGGGAATGTCTGCAGCCTCTTGCTCGATTGCTACAACACCGCCCGCACGCACGACGGCATCGCAGGCACTGCACATTTCAGCCCTGCCCAGTGATGAACGAGCTAGCCGACTACAGCCCCGAATGGGCGATGGGCCGTAGCCATTTCGCACCTCGATATACCGAGCTACTCTGGATGCCGGACTGTGGGTACATTGTGCTCATGCCGAATCAGAGCGACGAGTTCACATCCCTTCAAGCGGTGATTCAGGCTCTCCAGCCGCTGGATGCCGACGCCCGCGCCCGCATCATTGCCGCCGTTGCCACCTTCCTGCAGATCCGAGGGCCCGAGGCGATGGTGTCGGTCTCGGCGGCGCGTCTCGGCGATCTGGATAGTTCGTCGCCGCGAGCGACGAGCTATCCAGCGTTTTCGGCGAGTGACGAGATGTCGCCGAAGGAGTTTCTCTTTCAGAAGCAGCCGCGCTCCGATGTCGAGCGCATCGCTGCCCTTGCCTACTACTTGACCCACTATCGCGACATACCTCACTTCAAGACGCTGGACCTCAGCAAGCTAAACACCGAGGCCGCTCAGCCGAAGTTCGCGAACACGGCCAATAGTGCATCAAACGCGGTCAAGCAGGGGTATTTGGTTCCCTCGACCAAAGGCATGCGGCAACTCAGCGCGGTGGGGGAGCGGTTTGTAGCCGCGCTGCCGGATCGCGACGCGGCGCGGGCCACGATGGCTAACGCCAAGCCGCGTCGCAAGCCTCGGAAGACCACGTTGACGGCGACCTCGGCGACACCGGCCGGTGACAACTGATGCCGAGATTCGCTCGCCCATCGGCGAAGCGCCTCTCTGTCTTCAACCACAAGGGTGGTGTTGGCAAGACCACCATCACCATGAACCTGGGCGCAGCATTGGCGCGCAGGGGTCGCACAGTCCTGCTAGTCGACACCGATCCACAGTGCAACCTGACGTCCTATTTGGTGGACGCAGATGTGGTTGACGACCTCCTGGACTCGTCAGATGAGCCCAACGGCAGGACCATTTGGTCGGCAGTCAAACCAATTTCGGACGCCATGGGCGATATCACTCCCATCGTCCCTATTGAACTGCCAATCGACGGCCTGCATCTCCTCCCAGGGGACATTCGGCTTTCGGAGTTTGAGAATGATCTCAATGAGTTCTGGAACCAGTGTCTTCAGAGGAAGCCCCGGGGGTACCGTGGGACGACGGCTCTGAGTGACACAGTGAGCAGCGCTGCGACAGCGATTGACGCTGACTACGTTCTCTATGACTCTGGCCCGAACATCGGGCCGCTCAATCGCGTGATCTTGTTGGACTGCGACCACTTCATCGTTCCCGTCGCGGCCGACCTTTTCTCGCTACGAGCTTTGAAGACCCTCGGGCGAACGCTGGTGGACTGGATAACGCATTGGGAGACGATAAGCGACCTGGCGCCTGAGAACCTACAGCTGCTACCCGGCCGACCAGAGTTCCTTGGCTACATTCCCGAAGGCTTCAGAACGTACGGCGGGACGCCCACGCTGCAGCAAGCGCGCTTCCTGAATCAGATTGACAAGGACATCCACAGCCAGGTTGTGGCGCTTCTTCGCGAGGTCGATCCCGCTCTCGTGAATACCAAGCGCAAGAACCATAAACTAGGTGCCATCAAGCACTTCGGCGCATTGGCCCCAGCCTCACAGCGAGAGGGCCTCTCGCTGGATGCTGTCAATGCGGGGTCGCCCACGCAGCGCGTAGAAGCGCGGAGGGCCTTTGACGCGCTCGCTCGATCGGTCGAAACTGCACTTTCGGAGCCCTGATCATGGCGATGACAAACGCGGCCAAAGCAAAGCGACTCGATGCTCTGCTCAAGGAGTATGAGGAGCGGCGCGAGGTCATCGATGTGTTCCGCATGTCCCTGCTGAACGCGTTCAGTACGTCCTCCGACCTCGAGCCGTTCGTACACTCCATTAAGTCGCGGCCAAAGGACCCGGCTCATCTGCGGGACAAGTTGGACCGGAAGATGGCCGCTGCCCAGCGCCAGGGCACGTCGTTTGATATCACTCCTGAAAACCTGCTGGTGAGGGTGAATGACTTGGCGGGAATCCGCATTCTTCATCTATATACGCGTCAGATGGAGCAGATTGATCCAATCCTGCGCGGCATATTCGAGGAGCAATCATACGAACTCGTTGAGCCACCACTTGCTAGAACCTGGGACGATGAGTATCGCGAGTTCTTCACGACAATCGGGATCGACAGCCAGACGTCACCGAATATGTACACGAGCGTTCACTATGTAGTTGGATCAGCGTCGCGGACCAAAGTCACGTGCGAAATTCAGGTGCGAACACTCATGGAGGAGGTGTGGGGTGAGGTCGACCACGCGGTGAACTATCCAGTGTCCAGTGAGATACTCGCCTGCCGTGAGCAACTGAAAGTGCTGGCACGCGTGACGTCAAGTGCAACGAGACTCGTCGACTCGATATTTGCAGTCGTGAACGAGCCTTAAGTTCGCGTATACGGCGTCGGGGCGTGGTTGCGAGCCGCCTCGTCTGGCGGCTGGCATGGTTGATACCGCCGCGTGCCAACAGGGCTGGAAGGCAGCGGCGCTAGGGAGGTGGGCTTGTTGGCTCGTTTCGATGGCGATGGTCTCTTGTACGGCGCATCGCGACTTTGCCGCGTCTACCGCGAGCTACTCGACAAACGCACGAATACCGTGAAGGCTCGGAATGCGCGCGTGTACTCGGGCCAGAGCAGAATCCCCGAAGGGACGAGAGAGCCGCCCATTTGCTGACCTAAGCGTCCGACTTGTTTCTCGTCGGGCTACACGAACTTTCCCCTAAGCGAAGTCTTGCGATTGCCAGGTGAAGGGATTTGGAGATGATGCGCGATTCTGAGGGGAGTTCGGAGATCGGACTAGCGATCCAGCTCAATGGCGCCGAGCTCGGCCTGCATGACGTGGTTCGACATCTGCGAGCGGTGGACCGAGCGTGGGCGTTCAGTGTCTCAGTTGAGGCCTATCAGCGGGGCCACCAAGAGACGTGGGCAAGCCAGACCCAGTATGCCCCGCGACCGACCGGACTGCGTATCGCCAAGGAGTCGCCGACGATCGTGGAACTCTGGCAAGCGATCGATGTTCCGACCATCGTGGCGGGTGCCTTCGCCGCGTTCGCATACGTGGTGGGGAACGTCGAGAAGATTGCGACGATTCCTGATCGAATCGCGATAGCGCGCACCACGTCTCAGATTGAGCGGAGACGACTGAGCCAGGAACTGCTTGAACTTGAATCGAGCGGCGAGCCGCTCTGGGTTCACGAAGATCCGGGCCGCCCACCCGTGGTTGCACCCGGTGAGGAACAGGAGAGTTGGTCCATCGTTGAAGTCGACCGCCAACTCGAGATCAGCAAGATGCGCCGTGAGATCGATCGCCTGGAGCGACTTGACCAAGTGGAACGGCAACTGGAAAGCGATCTGGGCGCGTTGGAGGCGAGAGCACGATCGGTCCAGCGAGAGTTGGAACGCGCAGAACCCGAGGTCTTGGAGTCCTATGGGGTTGCCGAATGGAGAGTACGACGTCGGCGTCGCATCTAGTTCGGCTCTTGGGAACGCGGAATCGGGATTGCGCGGATGAGCGGTCGAGCCGTTCACTAGCCTCCACGACGACTTCGGCCACTAGCCCCGCCGCTAGACCCAGCGAGACACTCGCCGGTCGTTGTTGGGCGTCCTTTCGACTGTCGCGTATGACAGCATCGGGCCAGGAAGATTGCGGGTGTGCTTCCGGCTCTCATGGCAGCGGCATTGCTGGGCGGGGCCACTTCAGTCGACCACCTGCTTGCGCAGCCTGGCCAGCTCGGCGCGTTCCTCCGAACTCAAGGGCTCCATCTCCGCTCCTCGGGCGGCCTCCACGCGGCGCCGCTCCTCGCGTAGCCGCACTCCGAGCGACTGCTCGCCCACACGGCACTTGGCGCCAGGTCAACCACGTCGAGATGGGCACCTTCGAGTGGGTCAACTGGTTCAACACCGAGCGGATCCACGAGGCCATCGACGACCTGACACCCGTCGAAGCCGAGAGTTCTGCCACGCTCACCACGCCGCCCTCGCCGAGGCCGGATGACTCACCAAATCGAGTCTCCGGACATCCCCGGGCGACTCACGGAGCCTCGTGCTTCGCCGACGCACAGTGCGCGAGACCCTTGGCGTCACCTTCGATGCCCTTCAGGACCTGCTCAACGTCACGCTGCTGCGAGTCGAGAGCCCGTACTGACACGGTCGAGTGGCCGGCAGGACCACACTCAATGCCATCGTGCGTCCAGAAGCCGAGTTGTCGGTGCAGCCGCGTGACGGCTGGGGCACGTACGCGCATCCCGGACCCAAACTGCGACTATCGGTGGGCGTGCAATGCTGCCCTCGATCAACCATCAGGCGCCTCGGCGCGAGACATCCAATTCGGCAGTCGGTTGACGATCCTCAGCAGCAGGTCGGCGAAGAGAACCGTCTCCGCTGCGAACGTTGGATCGTCGTAGTCCACTGTCCGATGGCTCACCGGGTTCTTGAAGACGCCGATAGCGCCCGCAAACAGGGCGCTCATCGCATCACGTTCGCCTGCCTCGGCTTGCTGATCGGTCAGGGGGTCGGTCTCCTCGTGGAAGGCATCAACCGTCAACTTGACGCCGAGATCGCCGGCACCTGCTCCCGACTTGCGACGTGCTGCCTCCTGGACCGTCCGGAACGATGCGAACGCGGCCTCCTCATAGGCGCCGGCCAGGAACTGGCGTCTGGCCTTCTCCAGCTCGGGCAACAGGTCCACCTCTAGTCGTTGCGCTGCGTGCAGCCGCGAGACCAAGTTGGAGCGCGCGGGCTCCCTCCTCGGTGACAAACCGTGCGTCCGTGGAACTCTGATCGAACTGACGAGCGACGAAGCCGTGCGCGTCCGGCCAGGCCCACGCCTCAGCGAGACGGTGCTTCACCCGCCCGGACGTCATGGGTGCCTCGTGCCCTTGCTCGGCTTCCAGCACCCAGTTCCGCATGTTCCAACTGTTGGCCGCCTTGAAGTCAGCTAGGACCAGCAACGCGAGATCCGGAATCGGAATGAGCTCCAGTTCTCCGGCCAAGTGATCCCACAGCTTCATGGAAGTGAGGCTAGTCACCACCGTCGGCAACGCCCCACCGGAGGAGACACGTGCGGAGGCGCGCTGTCGTGTCCTTCAGCTGCGCGCGTGGTCACGTCCAGAGAGCCCGATTTCACGCACCGAGCGAGGTAGCGGGTGCGGCGGCCAGGCGCGCACGGAAGACTGAGCCGGAAGCTGTGACGGCGCATTGCTGGGAGTTTGGGATGGATGAGGCTGGGGGCTTGCGCCGAGTCGAGCTCGAACGCGGACGATTCGGGCTCGAACGCGGACGATTCGGGCTGTACTGGCTGGAGATCGCGGGTCTCCCCGACGGGGTCACGGCCGTTGTCGTGGCGGACGTGGATGGCAATCCGGGACCGTGTGCCGAGAGTGCCATCGAGTCGATCGCCGCGGAGATGACAGCCTGGTTGCCAGCTGGCACCGAGATTCGCTGGTTCATATGCCACGGTTGGGAAGATGCCGAGCACAGCGCGCCGGCGGTGGTCGAGGCGACCTTCTCGGCCGGCTTCCAGCCTCCCGCATGGCGCCGTATGCCGCGAAGCCATTTCGAGGACGGAATACTGAATCGGCGGCTTGGAGATCCTCCCCAGGATCTTCGCGATCGCGTTCTCGAAGCCGGCGGTGAGTTTGAGGAGCCACGCGTACATCGCTATCGGGTGGTGGACGTCGCTACCCTGCCTCTTCCTCACCATTTATTCAAGTGCCTGTACGCGGATGACTTCCGCCGCGAGGTGGACCGCTATCCCGAGGACTCCCTGCAAGGATCGCAGGCGTTCTATGCCGCAATGACCCCCGAACGATCACAGCTCTGCGACTACCACCGGAGGCTTGACTGGGTGGCAATCGCGAACCGGGCTGTGCAGATCGTAGGCGAGGTGGGGGAGGAGCCGGATCGAGATCAGCTCTATTGCGCCGTCATGGAGAGTGGCCTGTCCGCCGCCGACACGGCCATGCTTCATAGTTTGTTCGGAGATCCGATCGTCGTCGGCAGCGAGAACCGCTACATCAATGGCCAGCATCGCGGCTGTGGCCTTCGGCTGTCGGGCGCCAGCCGCACGGTGATTGAGGCGGACTGAGCAGGCGAACGCGTGGTCGCCGTATCGCTTGTTGGCTGCGCTCGTCCAACGGGTGCCAGGCGGCGGAGGGGACTCCCCCGGTTCGGCTGACATCGCGGGATGCGATCTTCGGGCTGGGTTTCGGCTCGCATGACTGCCTCGGCGTGGTTCCCGGACTTGGAATGTCAGCGGACATGGGAACCGCAACACCTATACTCGAACATGTGTTCGTCTATTTAGGGCGATGATCGGCATCGCTCACAACTCACCCGTGGAGAAAGCGATGACCGTCAAGATCGACGAGAAGGCCCTGGGCCGGATCTACGAGCAGGTTGGCGAGAAGATCCAGAAGATCGTCAACGACACTGCCCGCGAGACTGCCGAGGAGCCGCTGGAGGTTGCTGTTGAGACCCTCCACGCGCGACTTTCCGCCGCTGGTGTCGAGCAGGAGCTGTCGTGGTCCGAGCACGCGCTCAAGACCCTTCGCGCAGGTGAGCCGCTGGAGATCCGGCTGACATAGGGCGGTTCGCGGGTCGCCGCCGCATCAGCCTCGTGTCAACGAAAGTAGCACTTGTGCTACTCTTGCTCGCATGGCGACGGTGGGTGTGCGGGAGTTGCGGCAGAACGCGAGTGAGATCCTGCGTGGGGTCGAGGCGGGGGAGCCCGCGACCGTGACAGTCGCGGGGCGTCCGGTGGCGCAGATCGTGCCGATCCGAGCAGAGCAGTGGACCACGTGGATGCAGGTCCGTCAGGTGTTCGATAGTCCTACGGATCCGGGCTGGGATGCTGAGCGGCGCGAGTTCGGTGCGGCGGGACTCGACGATCCGTGGGCGCGGTAGTGCTGTCGGTCCTCGACACCAGCATCCTCATCGCGGAGCACCCCGCCGCGGTCGAAGGTGATATCGCCATCAGCGTCGTGTCGATCGCGGAGCTCCAGTTCGGGGTCCTGGTCGCACCGGACGACGACCGCCGCGCGCATCGCCTGGCCCGCCTGAGTGCGATTCTGCGCAGCTTCGAGCCACTCCCCGTCGACGGTGCCGTGGCGGCGAGCTACGGAGAGCTGGCCGCAACCACCCACCGGGCCGGGCGCAAGGCGAGCGCGCGGAGCCTGGACCTGATGATCGCGGCGACCGCCCATGCGCATGGGGCTCGACTTGTCACGGCGAACGTCGATGACGTGCGGCATCTGGGCGAGCTGCTTGAGATCGTCCCGGGCTGACGGGCGTGGCGGTGACTGGGAAAGTGTGCGGAGGGGGTGCAGGCGTGCACCCCCCCCGGGGGGGTGCACGAGGGGGTGCAGATCCGGTATTTCGTGAGGGGATCTCGCGGTGCACGCAACTCGATGGTCGCGCACCTGCTGTTTCTCCCCGCTACGAAATTGAACGTTCGACTAGACGTTCGGTACGACCCAGGGTCCCTGAGAGATCAGGGGCCCTTCGTCGTATCGGGGGACCGCGGGCTTCGCGACCTTGAGGCGTTCTGCGTCTTCTCATACCTTGTCAACGGCGTGAGGCGTCCCGGTACCTCGCAAGTTCGTAGGACTCGGCCGCCAGAGCCGCACAACGAGTGGCAATCGGAGCGACAGCAATCCCATGAGAGTTCGATTCGAGGTACGCTTCACGAGCGTAAGCGTTGTGCACTCGTCACGGACTCTTTCGCGCGGGAGCCATCGTGGTCGCTTTGATCGAGCCAGGACGCAAGACCGGCGGACCCCTGATGCGGTTGCTGGCCGACGGCGGAATCCTCGATTCGTTGGCCTCTGGCCTGCTGTTGCAGGACGGCACCGGCAACGTGATCGACGCCAACGAGACAGCCCGGCGACTGCTCGGAATGACGACCGACCAGGTAACCGGCCGAAACTCTGTCGACCCGGAGTGGCGGGCAGTCCACGACGACGGGCGTCCGTTCCCGGGAGAGAGCCACCCGGCGTTCGTGACTCTTCGCACCGGACGGCCTTGCTCAGCGGTCGTGATGGGAGTCGACAGCCCCGGGTTTGCCAGGCGTTGGATGACGATCAGCACCGTGATGGTGACGCTCGAGGATGGTGGGCCCGGTGTAGTCACCTCGTTCGTCGACATCTCCGACCGGGTGAACCGTTCGCGCATGTTGGCCTTGCAGACCGAGGTGAACCGCTTCGTCGCGGTCGCCGAGGGCCAGGCCGAACTCCTTCAGCACCTGACCGACGTGCTCATCGACCTCGGGGGCTACGCGCTGGCGTGGGTAGCGCCGTTCGGGCAGCCGGGCACCGACGACGACTCGAAGGCCAACGCGAAGGCCGCCTCCGGCGCGACCGACTACGACTGGGGCGACGACAGCGAGTGGGTCGCCAACCAGCTCGGCTTGAGCCCCGCCAACGACGTGCTTCGGGTAAGCCAGGCGCTGGCCGCCAACACGTTCGAGACTTCGATCGAGCTCACGTCGCTGCGCGAGCAGGCCCGAAGGTTCGGGTTCCGCTCCGCGATCGCCATCCCAATGAAGATCCATGATCTCGCACTCCTATGCATCTACAGCGACCACCAGGGGACGTTCGACGAAATCATCACCGATGGCCTCATCGAGTTGGCCAAGAGTGTCGAGTTCGGGGTCGTGCACCTCGACTCGGTGGCGCTGCTGGCCGAGAGCGAAGCGCAGTATCGGATGCTGGCGGAGAACTGCTCGGATGTGGTGTGGCACTTGGACGCGGCGGGACGGTTCTGCTGGGTGTCCCCCTCGGGGACAGCGGTCCTGGGCTGGGAGCCCGAGGAGCTTCTGGGCACCAACGTTCGTGAGCTGATCCACCCCGACGACCTGGAGGACACGAAGGTGTGGCGGGGCCGGCTGGCCGCCGGCGACATGGTCCCGAACTTGGAGGCGCGACGGTTGGCTGCGGATGGCAGCTACCCGGTGGATGTCCCTGCAGGGGCGCCGGATCGTCGGCGCCGACGGCGCCAATGCGGGGTCGATCGTGGGCCTGCGGGACATCGACGACGAGGTGACCTCCCGGGCGGAGTTGGCGCGTGCCCTGGATTCGGACCCGCTGACCGGGCTGCCCAACCTGACCGGAGCCGTGGCCCGGATCGAGCGGCTGCTGGCCGACCTGCCCGCACCGGGCAGGTCGGCGGTGCTGGCGGTCCTGTGCATCGGGGTCGACTCCCTGCAGGCGGTCAACGAGGCGCTGACGCACGCCGCGGGCGACCGGATGATCCGGGAGGTCGCGACCAGGATCGCCGGCGTCCAGCCGGACGCGGGCTTGCTCGCCCGGGGCTCGGGGGACGAGTTCCTAATGCTCGTGCCTGGGCTGGCCGACGGGTCGGCCGCTGCCGGCATCGCCGAGCAGGTCCGCGTGGTGGTCCACGGCACGTTCACGGTGGGCGGCAGGTACTTCGAGCCCACCGTCAGCGTCGGCATCGCCGTGGGCGACCGGAGCACCGTCGCAGACGAACTGGTCCGCAACGCCGCCCTGGCGATGCGCCGGGCCAAGAGCCAGGGCCGGGACCGCTGCGAGTTCTTCCAGCCCCAGCTCGCGATGGCGGCCCGCAGGCGGGTGGCTGTCGCGAGCGGGATCCGCGACGGGCTCGCCCGGGGGGAGTTCGCACCCTGGTTCCAGCCCATCGTCAGCCTCCCTGACGCGGCCGTGACGGGGTACGAGGCCCTGGTCCGCTGGGTCCGACCCGACGGCACCGTCACGCCGCCCGACCAGTTCCTGCCCATCGCGGAGGCCACCTCCCTCATCGTCGACCTGGATCGCACCGTGCTGCGGCAGGCTATCGACGTCCTGAGCCGGCTCCCCGCCCCGCTGACCGTCGCGGTGAACGTCTCCGCGGCCACCCTGACCACCAGCCCCTACGCCCAATGGGTGGCCGACGCGCTCCAGGAAACCGGGGCCGACCCGACCCGGTTGCACCTGGAGTTCACCGAGACCGCACTGCTGGACGTCACCGGCAGCATCGTGCGCGACCTCATGACCACCCTGGCCGACATCGGGATCGGCTGGTACGTCGACGACTTCGGCACCGGCTACTCCTCCATCTCCCACCTTCGGGACCTGCCCGTTACCGGCCTGAAACTCGACCTGTCCTTCTCCGCCGGCATCGGCGCCGGCGACCGGACAGCGCACCGCGTGGCGCAGGCACTGGTCAGCCTGGCCGCCGGCCTCCACCTCGACACCGTCGCCGAAGGCATCGAGACACCCGAGGTCGCCGCTGTCCTCGCAGGACAGGGATGGACGCACGGCCAGGGATGGCTCTACAGCCGTGCCCTACCAGCAGCCGCCATCCTTGCGACCTAGGTCCGGGCGGGCAGGCACCCACAAGCCGGTGTCGTGGGCGGCGGGGCCGGGTGCTTCTCGTGGGCCCAGTGATCGTGCATCCTCAGTTTCTCCCCGCTACTTGAATGTTCAACTAAGGTGAACGTAGACGTGAGGGTCTCAGCGAATGCTGGGGCCCTCGAGTCGTTTCGGGGTCCTCGTTCTCGGCAGCGGAGCGCGCTGGGAAAGGTCCTCGTACCTTGTCAGCGACACGGCCGGCTCGGTGTCTCTTTTCGATTCGAAGGCACGGCCTCCGAGTCAGTAGGGGTGTGGCACCGCCATGGGACTGGTCACGGTGCTCGCAGTGTGGGGCCTTCAACCTTGGATGGCGGATTGTCATCGAGCGGCCGTCGGACGGTGAGGCGCCTGGCAAGTCAACCATCGAGGCTGAGTGACCGTGGTGTGACGAGATCGTGCATTCCGGACCGTCATCAACATCACCTGAGTCGTAGTGTCGTTGAGATTGCTTTGAAGAGACTGTCATGTCCGCTGACAGTCCACAGCCCCGAGTGGACTGTCGACAACGCGAGTGATCCAGGCGTCACCTTGCTCGAACTGCTCGCGTATCTGGGCGAGGACCTGCTCTACCGGTTCAATCAACTCGCGGAGCCTGTGTGCTCCAGGTTCACCGCACGGCTATGCGCTCGACCCAAGGCTTGTCGCTGACGGTTGAATACTGACCCCGCAGCGCCGGGCGAAAGTGAACCCCCTCCTCAACGATTGAGGAGTGATCACTGTGGAGAACTGGGCCGAGATCCGTCGTCTGCATCGGGCGGAGGGAGTGCCGATCAAGGCGATCGCGCGGCGGTTGGGGATCTCGAGGAACGCGGTCCGGCGTGCGCTGGCGTCGCAGGGCCCGCCGAGGTATCAGCGACCGGCGCGGGAGACGGCGTTCGACGCGTTCGAGCCGGTGATCCGGGCGCTGCTGCGGGAGTTCCCGGACATGCCGGCGACGGTGCTGGCGCAGCGGGTGGGCTGGACCCGGTCGTCGTCGGTGTTCCGGTCGCGCGTCGCGGAACTGCGCCCGCTGTTCCGCCCGGTCGATCCGGCGTCGCGGACGTCGTACGCGCCTGGGGAGTTGGCGCAGTGCGATCTGTGGTTCCCGCCGGTCGATATCCCGGTCGGGTTCGGCCAGGTCGACCGTCCGCCGGTGCTGGTGATGGCGTCGGGGTATTCCCGGATGCTGACCGCGGTGATGATCCCCTCGCGCAAGGCCCCGGACCTGATTGCCGGTCACTGGGCGCTGCTGCAGGCGTGGGGTCGGGTCCCCAAGGCCTTGGTCTGGGACAACGAGTCCGCGGTCGGGTCCTGGCGCGGCGGGAAGCCGAAGCTGACGGACGAGTTCGAGGCGTTCCGCGGGATGCTGGGGATCAGCGTCATCCAATGCAAGCCCGGCGACCCGGAGGCCAAGGGCATGGTCGAACGGGGTAACGGATACTTCGAGACGAGCTTCCTGCCGGGCCGGTCGTTCCTGTCCGCCCACGACTTCAACACGCAGATGTTCGACTGGCTGGGCCGGACCGCGGCCCTGCGCCAGCACCGGACCCTGGGATGCCGGCCGATCGACCGGTTCGACGCGGACAAGGCCGCGATGCTCACCCTGCCGCCGGTGACCCCGCAGCTGGGCTGGCACGCGATGACCCGGCTGCCGCGGGACCACTACGTGCGGATCGCCTCCAACGACTACTCCGTCGACCCGGTCGCGATCGGCAGGAAGGTCACCGTCCACGCCGACCTGGGCACCGTCACGATCCGCTGGGGCGAGCGGATCGTCGGCAGCCACGACCGGCATTGGGGCCGGCACCAGACTCTCACCGACCCCGCCCATGCTGCCGCAGCGGCCGTGATGCGGCTGCGGGCCGGGCGGGTCACCGGCCCGGTCCCCGCCGACGACGACGTGCAGGTCCGATCCCTGGCCGACTACGACCGGGCATTCGGCCTAGTTGAGGGCGTGGCCTGATGGCCACCCGGACCACTGCCCCGGACGTGACCGCGGAGCTGGCGTATCTGACCCGCGCCCTGAAGGCACCCACGATGAGGGAGGCGATCGACCGGCTCGCGGATCGCGCCCGGTCCGAGGGCTGGAGTCATGAGCAGTTCCTCGCCGCGTGCCTGGAGCGGGAGGTCACCGCCCGGTCCGCGCACGGCGGGGAGCTGCGGGTGAAGGCCGCGAGGTTCCCCGCCCGCAAGTCCCTGGAGGACTTCGACTATGCGCACGCCTCCAGCATCAAGCGCGACCAGATCGCCCACCTGGGGACGCTGGACTTCATCACCGCGAAGGAGAACGTGATCTTCCTCGGCCCTCCTGGGACCGGGAAGACGCACCTGGCCACGGGCCTGGCGATCAAGGCCTGCCATGCCGGGCATCGAGTCGAGTTCGCGACCGCCGCCGACTGGGTCACCCGCCTAGCCGACGCCCACCACGCCGGGAAATTCCCCGACGAGCTCAAACGCCTCGGCCGGATCCCGCTGCTGGTCATCGACGAGATCGGCTACCTGCCCTTCGAGCCCGAGGCCGCGAACCTGTTCTTCCAGCTGATCTCCGCCCGCTACGAAAGAGCTTCCGTCATCGTCACGTCGAACAAGCCGTTCAGCCGCTGGGGCGAGGTCTTCGGCGACGACACCGTCGCCGCCGCCATGATCGACCGCCTCGTCCACCACGCCGACATCGTCCCCATCAAGGGCGACAGCTACCGCCTCAAGGACCGCGACCTCGGCCGCACCCCACCCGCCAACAAGAACGACTAACCCACCCGAGGGGGTCCATTTTCAACCGGCACCAAGGGGTCCATCTTCAACCGGCGTTGACACGGGAATCTCAACGCCATCGCCTCCACGCAGCGGGTCAAGCAGGTGCGGCCTGCGTCCCTCCCTCGCGGAGGGACAGGGAATCTCAACCATTCCGCCGTCACGCCGGCCGACGTGATGCCGTGCCTGCGTCCCTCCCTCGCGGAGGGACGGGAATCTCAACCTGGGCGGGGGTCGTCTCTGATGGCGCTTGAGCTGCTGCGTCCCTCCCTCGCGGAGGGACGGGAATCTCAACCGTCGCATGGCGGGCGCACTGGCAACGGCGAGCATCTGCGTCCCTCCCTCGCGGAGGGACGGGAATCTCAACGCGAATGTCCTTGCTAATCAAACCTCGCCGTGCCAACTGCGTCCCTCCCTCGCGGAGGGACGGGAATCTCAACGTGATCATTCGCAGGTAGAGGTTCTGCGCCTGCTCGGTGCTGCGTCCCTCCCTCGCGGAGGGACGGGAATCTCAACTCGGATCGGCGCTCGCGGAGGTTGAATGCCCCGTCGCTGCGTCCCTCCCTCGCGGAGGGACGGGAATCTCAACTCCTGTTATTGCGAGAGGGGAAAGCCTGCCCGTAGTCTGCGTCCCTCCCTCGCGGAGGGACGGGAATCTCAACCCCCTTGCGCGGTATTGGCCCACACATAGATGCCGTCTGCGTCCCTCCCTCGCGGAGGGACGGGAATCTCAACCCTGGCAGACGGTGGCCGGTGCGGGGATCGACACGGCTGCGTCCCTCTCTCGCGGAGGGACGGGAATCTCAACATGGAAACCCAGGCGGCGGGCGCTCGGGGTGCGTGGACTGCGTCCCTCCCTCGCGGAGGGACGGGAATCTCAACATCAAGGGCTAGCCCCTCCCCTGGCTCCGTGGCTCGTCTGCGTCCCTCCCTCGCGGAGGGACGGGAATCTCAACACCGACTGGCTGAACGTCGGCGTCGATGCGTGCACCTGCGTCCCTCCCTCGCGGAGGGACGGGAATCTCAACAGACGTCACGGGATGCGGGCAGTCATCTACAACGGCTGCGTCCCTCCCTCGCGGAGGGACGGGAATCTCAACAGCGGCTCAGGGACCACCGGCCTCGCAGCGGCACGACTGCGTCCCTCCCTCGCGGAGGGACGGGAATCTCAACGTCGCCTTGTGGCGGGGTGTCAGCCGCGGGCACGAGCTTGCGTCCCTCTCCCTCGCGGAGGGACGGGAATCTCAACCTCGGCTTGGCGCACGAGCCCCACGGGGCGGCTCGGCTGCGTCCCTCCCTCGCGGAGGGACGGGAATCTGACGTCGTCGCGCGTCGCAATCTGCGTCAGGGTCGGCGTCTGCGTCCCTCCCTCGCGGAGGGACGGGAATCTCCGACGTGTCGGTATGTGGGGCGGTGACCTGGGGCGCTCGGCCTGCGTCCCTCCCTCGCGGAGGGACGGGATCGCAACAAGGCGAAGTTCCGGCGCTTCGAGGCTCGCTGGCGCCGCTGCGTCCCTCCCTCGCGGAGGGACGGGAATCTCAACACCTGGTCTAGCCCGGTGCCGTCGACCGCCGCGATCTGCGTCCCTCCCTCGCGGAGGGGACGGGAATCTCAACGTGTCGAGGCTTGGAGCGCCTGGGCTACGTGTACCAGTCCTGCGTCCCTCCCTCGCGGAGGGACGGGAATCTCAACATCGCAATGTAGGTCAGAGGAGCGCGTCCATGGGTGCTGCGTCCCTCCCTCGCGGAGGGACGGGAATCTCGACTAACGCACGGAGCATCTACGCCGTGTCGCCCGCACCACCCTGCGTCCCTCCCTCGCGGAGGGACGGGGATACCCAACACCGCGTCGGGGTCGCTCACGGTCTCGCAGGCCGGCTGCGTCCCTCCCTCGCGGAGGGACGGGAATCTCAACGGCAACGTCGACCTCGGGGGCGACCGTGTTGTGAGAGCTGCGTCCCTCCCTCGCGGAGGGACGGGAATCTCAACGCCACGTTCTGGCGCACCTACCCACGCCGAGTCCTGCGTCCCTCCCTCGCGGAGGGACGGGAATCTCAACTCCTTGTCGAGCGTGCGCTGGTACTTCAGCGACGTCTGCGTCCCTCCCTCGCGGAGGGACGGGAATCTCAACACCGCCCGCGCGCACGCGAAGTCGCTGGAGCCTGTGGCTGCGTCCCTCCCTCGCGGAGGGACGGGAATCTCAACTCGAGGTCGCCGTGTACGGTCGACACTGGGCTGCGCTGCGTCCCTCCCTCGCGGAGGGACGGGAATCTCAACAGCGGATCGGAGAGGTCGACGGTGACCTCCGCCCGCTGCGTCCCTCCCTCGCGGAGGGACGGGAATCTCAACTCCCAGGTCCCCGAGAAGGTGACGGCTTTCTTCGCCTGCGTCCCTCCCTCGCGGAGGGACGGGAATCTCAACCCGGGTCCGGGGGCGGTGTCGCCCTTGGCTGCCGGCTGCGTCCCTCCCTCGCGGAGGGACGGGAATCTCAACCACTCGGCGCCGCACGGCCTAAGGTGCGGCGCGCTGCGTCCCTCCCTCGCGGAGGGACGGGAATCTCAACTCCTTGTCGAGCTTGCGCTGGTACTTCAGCAGCATCTGCGTCCCTCCCTCGCGGAGGGACGGGAATCTCAACGTCGTCATCGCGAATACGACGGCTGCCGGATCCATCCTGCGTCCCTCCCTCGCGGAGGGACGGGAATCTCAACCCGTTCTTGTCGGTGAAGAACAGGGAGGCGTCGCTGCGTCCCTCCCTCGCGGAGGGACGGGAATCTCAACCTCAGCTATGGGATCTGGCCGCACACGGTCAGCCTCTGCGTCCCTCCCTCGCGGAGGGACGGGAATCTCAACCGCATCGTCGTCGGGGCGACGTGGGACTGCCGCTACTGCGTCCCTCCCTCGCGGAGGGACGGGAATCTCAACCCTCATCCGGGCGGTTGGAGTGCAGGTACACGTACTGACTGCGTCCCTCCCTCGCGGAGGGACGGGAATCTCAACTCCGGCCTGGCGGCCGTCACCGGGAAGGCGACGCAGCTGCGTCCCTCCCTCGCGGAGGGACGGGAATCTCAACGAGGTCGTGTTCACCCTCGGGACGAACATCCTCAACTGCGTCCCTCCCTCGCGGAGGGACGGGAATCTCAACCAGGAGTGGGAGATCATCCGCCCACTGCTCGGCACTGCGTCCCTCCCTCGCGGAGGGACGGGAATCTCAACTCCAGGTCCCCGAGAAGGTGACGGCCTTCTTCGCCTGCGTCCCTCCCTCGCGGAGGGACGGGAATCTCAACATCCATACTCAACCCCGAGGCGTAGTCACGCACCCTGCGTCCCTCCCTCGCGGAGGGACGGGAATCTCAACTTGGGCACGAGGCCTTCAAGCTCGGCGTCACCGAGTGCCTGCGTCCCTCCCTCGCGGAGGGACGGGAATCTCAACTCCTGCGACGTCGCGAACAGGTGCGCCGTCCACACTGCGTCCCTCCCTCGCGGAGGGACGGGAATCTCAACTCTTGGCTCTTGGCTCTTGGCTCTTGGCTCTTGGCTATGTACCCTGCGTCCCTCCCTCGCGGAGGGACGGGAATCTCAACGCCCTAGACCGGCAGACAGGCACCTACTTGGGCCCTGCGTCCCTCCCTCGCGGAGGGACGGGAATCTCAACGTGCCGTTCCGCGGCGAACTGCACCCCGGCGTCCACTGCGTCCCTCCCTCGCGGAGGGACGGGAATCTCAACTGGCAGGTCCGCAGGATCCACCGGCGCTGGTCCTCGGCTGCGTCCCTCCCTCGCGGAGGGACGGGAATCTCAACGACCCGGCAGCCGGTGACAGTGGTCGTAGTCTCGGTGCTGCGTCCCTCCCTCGCGGAGGGACGGGAATCTCAACGCCTGATCCACTGCGGCGCGACGGGAAACGGAGAGCTGCGTCCCTCCCTCGCGGAGGGACGGGAATCTCAACCGGCTCGGGATAGTGAATGAGCGTCTGGCCCCGGTCTGCGTCCCTCCCTCGCGGAGGGACGGGAATCTCAACCCGGCTGTCGTATCAACCTGAATCGGGACTGTGCCTGCGTCCCTCCCTCGCGGAGGGACGGGAATCTCAACATCATCCTGCCGAGCAAGGACAAGAAGAAGCTTGTCCTGCGTCCCTCCCTCGCGGAGGGACGGGAATCTCAACTCAGCGAGGACCGCGTCCTTACGGGCGAGGCGACGCTGCTGCGTCCCTCCCTCGCGGAGGGACGGGAATCTCAACCACTCCGCGTGAGGCTGATTGCGCAACGACTGGTAGTGCGTCCCTCCCTCGCGGGAGGGACGCGGAATCTCAACGGGTGTCCCGTGCCGAGGAGTGCGGCTGTGGCGAGCCCTGCGTCCCTCCCTCGCGGAGGGACGGGAATCTCAACTTCTCGAAGACGTTGAGGTCACGCTGCGCGGCCTTGCTGCGTCCCTCCCTCGCGGAGGGACGGGAATCTCAACTCGACGTCACCCGTTGCTACAACGAGCTTGGACAGCTGCGTCCCTCCCTCGCGGAGGGACGGGAATCTCAACGTCCCGTCGCCCGGGTTCATGGAGACGCAAGTTCGCCGCTGCGTCCCTCCCTCGCGGAGGGACGGGAATCTCAACCGACCGCTACCTGTGCTCGGAGACGGCCGATTTCGAGCTGCGTCCCTCCCTCGCGGAGGGACGGGAATCTCAACCCATGCGGGCGAGCTGGACGGGGACGGAATCCTCTTGTGCTGCGTCCCTCCCTCGCGGAGGGACGGGAATCTCAACAACACCTATCGGCCGCTTAACCAGGCCACGCCCGAGGCTGCGTCCCTCCCTCGCGGGGGACGGGAATCTCAACACCTGGCGGCGCATCCGCTGTACGTGCCGCTGGTCCTGCGTCCCTCCCTCGCGGAGGGACGGGAATCTCAACGTCGGCGTAGCCGGCCATGTCACCCTCCCTCTTTCTGCGTCCCTCCCTCGCGGAGGGACGGGAATCTCAACAAGGTGTTCACCGGCTCGGTGGCGCAGATCAGCAAGCTGCGTCCCTCCCTCGCGGAGGGACGGGAATCTCAACTTCCCCGTCGCGTCGGGCGTGGCAACGATGAGCCTCCTGCGTCCCTCCCTCGCGGAGGGACGGGAATCTCAACTCCAGCGCGTCCTGCAGTGCCTTGGCCTGCGGCTCCTGCGTCCCTCCCTCGCGGAGGGACGGGAATCTCAACCGAGGCCTACAGGTCGACGGGAACAAGGCCAACCACTGCGTCCCTCCCTCGCGGAGGGACGGGAATCTCAACCAGCCGCACCATTGTCAACGTCGAACGTTGCGCGTCTGCGCCCCTCCCTCGCGGAGGGACGGGAATCTCAACCCGGGTCCACGCCGACCCTCACCGTTGACGCCCGTCTGCGTCCCTCCCTCGCGGAGGGACGGGAATCTCAACCCGGGTCCACGCCGACCCTCACCGTTGACGCCCGTCTGCGTCCCTCCCTCGCGGAGGGACGGGAATCTCAACACGGCACCCGGCTGCACGATGACCCGTAGGCCCTTGGCTGCGTCCCTCCCTCGCGGAGGGACGGGAATCTCAACATCGTCATGCCGACGAAGGACAAGAAGAAGTTGGTCTGCGTCCCTCCCTCGCGGAGGGACGGGAATCTCAACGCTCATGGTGTGCTCCTCGGGGGTCGGGGCCTCGTTCTGCGTCCCTCCCTCGCGGAGGGACGGGAATCTCAACGAATGCGGGCTTGAGTGCGGTGCCCCAGCCCTGCCCTGCGTCCCTCCCTCGCGGAGGGACGGGAATCTCAACGAATGCGGGCTTGAGTGCGGTGCCCCAGCCCTGCCCTGCGTCCCTCCCTCGCGGAGGGACGGGAATCTCAACTTCAAGGTCGCCGTGAGCGACACACTCACCCCTGCTGCGTCCCTCCCTCGCGGAGGGACGGGAATCTCAACTCGACGGAATCCTTCATCTCGTAGCGCCGGCCGTCTGCGTCCCTCCCTCGCGGAGGGACGGGAATCTCAACAGGCTCATCGCGAGATAGAGCCATGCGGCCTTCTCGCTGCGTCCCTCCCTCGCGGAGGGACGGGAATCTCAACTCCCGGATGATGAATCCGTAGTGTTCGAAGAACTCTGCGTCCCTCCCTCGCGGAGGGACGGGAATCTCAACTCCTGCTCCAGTCGCACGGCGACGTTGCGGGCGCTGCTGCGTCCCTCCCTCGCGGAGGGACGGGAATGTC
>CAVZPI010000009.1:0-30095 GCA_963777085.1 uncultured Actinomycetes bacterium
TTGACAGGGAATCTCAACGGTGGGTGATGGTGTATCCATCCCACGTGGTCTTGCCTGCGTCCCTCCCTCGCGGAGGGACGGGAATCTCAACTCCTGCTCCAGTCGCACGGCGACGTTGCGGGCGCTGCTGCGTCCCTCCCTCGCGGAGGGACGGGAATCTCAACGGTCTGGTGCGGGGGCGCTTTCGGCGTCTACCGGCCTGCGTCCCTCCCTCGCGGAGGGACGGGAATCTCAACTTCGCGACCGCGAAGGCCAAGGCCGCGGTCGCCGTGCTGCGTCCCTCCCTCGCGGAGGGACGGGAATCTCAACGCGCGTTGTAGTGCCGCCACGTCCCGTCGATGAACTGGAACCTGCGTCCCTCCCTCGCGGAGGGACGGGAATCTCAACACGCGTAGTGCCGCCACGTCCCGTCGATGAACTGGAACCTGCGTCCCTCCCTCGCGGAGGGACGGGAATCTCAACATCGCGAGGACATCGCCGTTCCATCCGACCTACCCCTGCGTCCCTCCCTCGCGGAGGGATGGGAATCTCAACTCGGGATCGGTGACGGTCACGTGGCTCGGAGAGACTGCGTCCCTCCCTCGCGGAGGGACGGGAATCTCAACGTCAGCCGTACACGGATCGGCAGGGCAATCTGCGCGACTGCGTCCCTCCCTCGCGGAGGGACGGGAATCTCAACTACGGCACCGGCGTCTCCAACGCCCAAGCGACCCGCTGCGTCCCTCCCTCGCGGAGGGACGGGAATCTCAACGGCAAGTCCGGCGGGAAGGTCACCCAGGAGCACGCCTGCGTCCCTCCCTCGCGGAGGGACGGGAATCTCAACGACCTGGGGATCACCGGCCGGCAGGCCGAGGACCCCTGCGTCCCTGCCGGGTGTCAGTCGGCGCGCAGCACCAGCAGGAACTGCCCACCCCCCGGCTCGACGTGCGCGGTCACCGCGAGATCCGGTGCGAACCGGGAGAGGCGGTCCACCAGCCATGCGGCGGCATGGTCGGCGTCGGCTCGGCTGGGGCAGCGGGCGACGACCTCCTGGCCGCCCTTGCGGGTCATCCGCTCGACGGTTGGGACGATCGGGGCCGGATCGACGACGAACAATTCCGGGGACCAGGCAACGACGGGAGGGATCTTCCCCTTTCGCGTGTTGCAGGCCCGGTGCGCGAGGCGCTCCGCACCCGCGGAGGCCTTCCTGCCCTTCGGCGCGGCTCCGCCGTCGACGCTCGGGCCGCGATCGGCGTTGACGGATGCCTCGGGGTCCACCGGCTCATCGCACAGCCAGCAGCGCCAGCCATCTCGCTCGCCAACCTCGTTCAGGTCGCTCATGGCCGCAGGCTACGCGATGCCGAGAGTCGCGATCCCGAGTCGGTATGTCGTGCCTAGGGTCGCACTGCGCGATAGGCCCGGGTGACGTAGCGAACCGGCACGTGCCCGGTGACCGGGTCCCGAGCATCGCTGGCCAGCGCGCGCACGCGACTGACCAGCTCCGCGCGCCCATGGTCGGCCAGGGCGATGACGTAGCTCCGGGAGGTGACCATGTCGAGGACGGCATCGACCGTGGCCTCGTTGGTCCAGCGGAATTCCGCCGTCTGGAGCGGGCCGAACGGCATCCCGACCCGCGGCTCGTACCCGGCGTCAGGGCTGGTCCCGAACTCCTCCAGGAGGGCGCTCAGCGAGCTGATCCAGGGGTCGTCCTCGTCGCGGTCATTCCAGATCAGCCCCAGCAGTCCGCCGGGACGAAGGACTCGCGCCACCTCCGGCACGGCCCGCTCGGGGTCGACCCAGTGCCACGCCTGGCCGACGACCACCGCATCGGCGTAGCCGTCACGCAGGGGGATGTCCTCCCCGGTTCCGGTCAGCATCGACGTACCTGGGAGCCGCGCCGACAGGACGCGCCGCATGCCGAGGTCCGGTTCGACTGCCACGACCGTCTCGACCCGACCGACCAGGGCCCGGGTGAGCTTGCCCGTGCCGGCGCCGAGGTCGACGACCCGACGAGGGCCGTCGGCAAGCAGCCAGTCCACCATCGCGATCGGGTACTCGGGCCGGCCCCGCTCGTAGGCGATCGCCGCTTCGCCGAAGCGCAGTCCGGTGGGGTCATTGGCTGGCATTCCACGAAGATAGCGGCGGTCGCGAGCGCCCGCAGCCGGTGCCCGAGGTGACCTTGGCCCCTGTCCCCCTGCGCCGAGCCCGCCGACACTGGGAGAGCACGGGCCCTTCCGCGGGGAGGTGACGGTGCCGAGTGCACGCGACTTCCTCGAGCGGCTGCGACCCAGCGGAACCCCCGGCGCAGCGTCTGTCTCCGGCGTCCCCGCCGACCGGACCACGGAGCGCTCTGCCGAGCTGGAGGCCGTCTTCGCCCTCCTCGCGGATGTCCAGGCCGAGGCCGAGCAGATCCGGTCGGTTGCCGTCATCGAGGCGGAGCGCCGGCGGGTCGCCGCCCACGAGAGGGCGCGCGCGATCCTCTCCGAGGCGCGACGCTCGGCCGACGCGGAGCGGGCAGCGGCCGCAGCTCAGGGGCGCGACCAGTCGCGCGCCCATGCCGACGCGATCGTCGACGACGCGAGACTGGCCGCCCGGACGGCTGCCGAGCGGGCCCGCGGCCGCACGCCGGACTTCGTCGAGCAGGTACTCGACCGCGTGCGTGCCGATCTGGCGGATCTCCTGACGGACTCCCCATGAGCACGGCGTGGGTGGCGAGCAGCGTCCGGGCCAGGGCCATGTCGAGGCGCCGCCTCGGGGGCGCCGCCGTGCGCGACCTGGCCGGCCGCACGACCCTCGACCTGGCAGTCGACTGCCTGGCCGCCACCTCGTACGGCCACGACGTCCACCCCGGACAGGGCCTGGCGACCGCCCAGCACAGCGTCGCCGCGACCCTCCTCTGGCACATGCGGGTCCTCGCCGGCTGGGTGCCCCGGGGCGACGCCCGCATCCTGCGCGTGCTCGCGGGCGGGTTCGAGGTGGCCAATGTCGATGAGCGACTGCGCGAGCTCGCCGGATTGAGCGCGGAACCCGCCTTCCGGCTCGGCGGACTCGCGACGGCATGGAAGGCCGTCTCGGGCGCCGGGTCGGTCGCGGAGGTCCGTCAGGGCCTGGCCCGTTCGGCCTGGGGAGATCCGGGTGCCGACACGTCCGCCGCCGTGCGCCTCGGCCTGCGGCTGTCGTGGGCCGCGAGGGTCGCCGCCACCGCGCCAGCGGCCCGGGCCTGGGCTGCCGGGGCGGCCGCCATCATCACGGCCCGCGAGGTGCTGCCCGACCCCGGTCCGCCCTCACCGGTGACCTTGCGCATGACGTCGACGCTGCTCGGATCTCGATGGCAGGGCGCCGTCGGCATCCGGGCGTTCGCCGACCGGCTGCCGCGCGACGCGCGATGGGCCGTCGAGGGGCTGGACGACGCCGCGGACCTGTGGCGCGCGGAGTCGGCGTGGTGGGCCCGGGTGGACCGGGACGGGCACGCCCTGCTGCACCGTCCGCTGACCACGCCCGATCCCGTCATCGGCGCGGTAGCGGTGCTCGCCGCGGACGCGTGGCGAGTGCGGGCCGCACTGGAGGTGGCCGCCCGCGGGGGCGCAGGGGCCACCGCAGCGCTGGGGGCCTTCGATGCCGTGGCGTGAGTCGATGGAGCCGGTCCGCATGCGGAGGGTGGCGGTGCTCGCCCCCGTCGAGAGCCTGCGCGACGTCCTGGTCGAGATCGCCAGTCGTGGCGTGGTGGAGCTCGAGGTGTCGACCGACGCGGAGGTGGGCGCAGCCAGCCGGCTGCTGCAGCAGCTGCCCGGCAGCCACGAAGGGGCGGCGCTGCTCAGCAGGGCAGCCACTGATCTCCAGGCCGTCGCGCGGGCCGGACGCGCGGACCTGCTGGCCGGCGAGGCCGAACTCGAGGAGCGGTCCGCGGCGGCCGTGCCCCGCGGGCTGGTGGCCGGGGTGCTCGGCTGGATGCCCGCCGACGACGTTCCCCCGCTGGCCGAGGCGCTCGCCCCCCACGGCGGCGCCGTGGTGCCCCTCCCCACGCCACGGGGCTTCGATCCACCGACGCTCCTGCACGAGCGAGGCCGGCTGAACCGGTCCTTCGCCCCGCTCGTCGACACCTACGCGACCGTTCCCTACGCCGACGTCGACCCGACCGTGCTGGCAGGCGTCGCCTTCGTCGTGATGTTCGGGATGATGTTCGGGGACGCCGGCCAGGGGCTGCTGCTGCTGGCCGGGGGCCTTCTGCTGCGCGCCGGTCGGCTCGGGCGGCTGTCGCAGTTCCGTCCGCTCTGGCTGTTCGTCGCGGGCTCCGGGCTGATGGCCGTGGTGTTCGGCGTGCTCTTCGGGGAGTTCTTCGGGCCCACCGGCGTGCTGCCGGTGCTGTGGATCAACCCGCTCGAGGAGCCGATCCTGCTGCTCGAGGTGGCCATCGGCGCCGGTGCCTGCCTGCTGGCGGGGGCCTACGTGCTGGGCACGGTGAACCGCTGGCGCGAGGGCGGCTGGCGGCTGGCGCTCGTCGCCACGTCCGGCCTCGCCGGCATCGCCGTCTTCCTGGGAATGGGCCTGCTCGCCCTCGGCGCCTACACCGAGCACCGGATGGCTCACGACCGCGGCCGTGGTCATCGGGGTCGGCGGTCTCGTGCTCACGTACGTCGGCCTGCTCGCGTCCGCGGGCGGCGGCGCCGCCGGTGCGGCCGAGGCGAGCGTGGAGCTCTTCGACGGCGTGATGCGGCTGGGCACCAACATCGTGTCCTTCGCGCGGCTGGCGGCGTTCGGACTCGCCCACGCGGCGCTGGGCGCGATCGTCTGGCAGGGGACCACCGGCCTGTGGTCCGCGGGCGGCCTCGCGATGCTGGCCGCCGTCGCGGTCTTCCTCGTCGGCAACGCGCTGACGTTCACCCTCGAGGCCGTCGTCGCCGGCGTCCAGGCGCTGCGCCTGGAGTACTACGAGCTGTTCTCCCGCATCTTCGTGTCCGAGGGCCGGCCCTTCCGGCCCTGGCTCGCCCCTACCACCTCGGAGCGTGTGCCATGACCGTCTGGCTGATCTGCCTGCCCGTGCTCCTCGTCGTCGCGATGGCCACTCGCGTGGCGTTGCGCTCCCGCTCCGGAGCCGCACTCGGCGTGCTCCTCGGATTCAACGCGCTGCTGGCCTGCCTCGCGGTCGCCGTGCTCGTGCTGGCCGCCCAGGCCGATCCGGTCGTCCGCACAGACCGTCGGCTCCGTGGCCGCCCAGGATGCGACCGCGGGATCGAACTGGGCGGCCCTGCTCGGCGCGGCCATCGCCGTGGCGGGCTCGTCGATCGGTGCCGCCATCGCGGTCGCCTACACCGGAGCCGCCGCGCTGGCCACCATGAGCGAGCGACCCGAGCTGTTCGGACGCGCCATGGTCATCGTCGGCCTCGCCGAGGGCATCGCCATCTACGGCCTGATCGTCGCCATCATCCTCATCGGGAACGCCTGACATGGGGCGCGTCGCCGCGATCGGGGAGGCCGTCCGGGTGCAGGGCCTCGCCCTCGCGGGCGTCATCGTGCTGCCCGCCGACGGACCGGCGGAGGCGCGCGCCAGCTGGGCCGCCCTTCCTCCCGACGTTGAGGTGGTGATCCTCACGCCCCGGGCCGCGGGGGCACTGGACTCGGAGCGGACCGGACCACTGGAGGTGGTGATGCCGCCATGACGCCTCCGCGCCCGTGCCGCCGATCCCCTGGCCGTGCTGGCCTCGACGCTGCTCTCGCGAGCCCATCGGGACGCGCGGACCGCACTGGCGGAGCAGATGCCGACGCGGACGCCATCGCCGCCCAGGCCCGTACGAGTGCCGACGGGCTGCTGGCGGAGGCCAGGGCCAAGGGCGCTGCCGATGGCGCCGCGATCATGGCCGGCGAACGGGCTCGGGCCGAGCGCGAGGCCCGTGGCGTGCTTCTGCGCGCCGAGCGCCGCGCCACGTGACGAGGCTCGGCGGGCGGCCCGGGATGCCGTATCCGCGCTGCGCGATGACCCGCGTACCCGTCGCTCGTGTCGCGTCCTGCGAACTCGAGCCGTGAAGCGCGACCTCGGACCGGACGTCACCGTGACGGGACTGGCTCGCGGCGGCCTCGTCGCCGAGGCGCCCGGGCGGCGCATCGAGTACGCGCTGGACGATCTCGCCGACGACGTCATGGACCGACTCGGCAGCGATCTCGACGGAGCTCTGGTCACCATGACGGACCCGCTCCCCCACGGCGTCCATCCGGGGCGCAGGTCATCCGGGTCAACGGCCCTCTCGTGGAGATCGAGGGCCTCGTGGGCGCGTCGATGTCCGAGGTCGTCGAGCTCGGGCCCGCTGCGACTGGCCGGGGAGCTGGTGGCCATGGCAGGTGGCGTCGCCACCGTGCAGGCCTACGAGTACACCGGCGGCCTGGCGCCCGGGCGACACCGCCGATGCCGCGCGGCGAGCCGCTGTCGGCGGCACTCGGGCCCGCCCTGCTGGGGGGCGTCTTCGACGGGCTGCTTCGCCCGCTGCTCGGGGCAGGGACTGGCTCGCGCCGGGCGGGGCGCGCCCGCCGGACTGCCGGAAGTGGGAGTTCCGCCCGACGGCCCAGTGCCGGCGAGCCAGTGACGGCCGGCACGAACTGGGCATCGTCCACGACCGACGGCGCCCTCGTGCTGCGGATCCTCGTGCCACCGCAGGTTCGCGGTGGCGCCTCGACGACCTCGTCGACGCCGGGCGGTACCGGGCAGGACGACGTACTGGCGGTCATCGACGGCGTACGGCCGTGCGCCTGGCGCAGCGCTGGCCCGTGCGAAGGCCACGTCCGCACCGGCGGCCGCATCGACGCCGGCGAGCCGCTCGTGACCGGACAGCGGGTGCTCGACCTGCTCTACCCGGTCGCCCTGGGCAGCACCGCCGCCGTGCCCGGCGGCTTCGGCACGGGCAAGACGGTCCTGCTCCAGCAGGTGGCCAAGTGGTGCACCGCGGACGTCATCGTCTACGTCGGCTGCGGCGAGCGCGGCAACGAGATGGCCGACGTCGTGGCGGAACTGGCCGAGCTGGTCGACCCGCGCACCGGAGGCCGCCTCGCCGCAGCGCACCGTCGTCATCGCGAACACCTCGAACATGCCGATGATGGCGCGGGAGTCCAGCGTCTACACGGGACTGACCGTCGCGGAGTACTTCCGCGACATGGGACTGCACGCCGTCGTGATCGCCGACTCGACATCGCGCTGGGCAGAGGCCCTGCGCGAGTTCGCCTCCCGTTCGGGCGCGCTGCCGGCCGAGGAGGGCTATCCGGCGAGCCTGGGCTCCTCACTGGCGGCCCTGTACGAGCGGGCCGGGCACGTGCAGACGCTGGGCGGGCGGCGCGGCTCGGTCACTGTCATCGGGGCCGTCTCCCCGCCCGGCGGCGATGCCACCGAGCCGGTCACGGCGAACACGGAGCGGTTCGTGCGCAGCGTGTGGTCGCTGGACCGCGACCTCGCCTATTCCCGGCACTACCCGGCGGTGTCCTGGGCCACCTCCTTCTCCCGCGACGCAGGTCCGGTCGGCGCCTGGCACGCCGCGCTGGGGGACCCGAAATGGGCCCATCGCCGCAGCCGCACCCTGTCCCTGGTGGCGGAGGCGGACCGGCTCACCGACCTCGCCGATCTCGTCGGCATGGGGTCGCTGCCGGGCGCGGAACGGATGGTGCTCCTGGCCGGCAGGCTGCTGCGCGACGCCGTGCTCCAGCAGAGCGCCCTGTCCGCCCACGATGCGGTGTCCTCGCCCGCGAAGGGCGCGGCGCTGGTCGACGCGGTGCTCGCCGTGCACGAGCGGTGCCAGGCCCTCGTCGACGCCGGCGTGCTGGCCTCGATCATCGAGGAGGTCGACTGGGGGCCGCTCGTGCGTGCGCGGGACGAGACGGGGCCGTTGGATGCCGCCGGCGTCGAGTCCCGCCGCGACGCGATCCTGGCCGTGCTCGCGACCCTGGATCCAGGGCGGGAGCAGCCATGACCCGGTGGGGCGCGGTCGACTACACCGGCATCGCGGCGCTGCGCGGTCCGCTCCTGGTCGTCCAGGGCGTCCAGGGCGTGGGCTGGGACGAGTACGTCACGGTGCGGGTCGACGACGACGTGGACCGGCACGGTGTCGTCCTCGAGGTCGACCGGGACCTCGCCGTCGTCCAGGTGCTCGAGGGCACGTCCGGTCTCGATCCGGCCGGCACGCGGGTGCGGTTCAGCGGAGCACCCCTGCGCAGGTGCCGGTCGGCGCGAACTGGCTCGGTCGCGTCTGCAACGGCCGCGGCCGGCCGCTCGACGACGGGCCACCGATCACGGGCACCGACACCGCCGCCACGACCGGCGCACCGCTGAACCCGCTGATGCGCGAGCCACCGGCCGACCCGTCCTCACCGGCGTGTCCGCGATCGACGGGCTCGCCACCCTCGTGCGCGGCCAGAAGCTCCCGATCTTCTCCATCGCGGGCCTGCCGCACCTCGAGCTGGCGACCCAGATCGCCGCGCAGGCCAGCGTGGGCGGCGACCCGTTCTGCGTCGTCTTCGCCGCGATGGGCCTGACCCATGCCGACGCCGCCGCCGTCCGCGACGGGCTCGAGGAGCGCTCGCGGGCGGGCGAGCTCGTTCTGCTGATCAACACCGCGGACGACCCGGTGATCGAGCGCATCCTCACCCCGCGGATCGCCCTCACCGTGGCCGAGCACCTCGCCTTCTCGCTCGGCCGACCACGTGCTGGTCGTCATGGCCGACATGACCAGCTACGGCGAGGCCCTGCGCGAGGTGTCGGCGGCGCGGGAGCGAGATCCCGGCACGGCGCGCCTACCCGGGCTACCTGTACAGCGACCTGGCGTCTCTGTACGAACGGTGCGGACGCATACGCGGGCTGACCGGGCTCGGTGACGGTGCTGCCCGTGCTGACGATGCCCGCGGGAGATATCACGCATCCGCTGCCCGACCTGACCGGCTACATCACCGAGGGTCAGCTGGTGCTGTCGCAGGACCTGCACTCCCGCGGCGTGTACCCACCGCTGGACCCCCTGCAGTCGCTGTCCCGGCTGATGCGCAAGGGCGCGGGGCCCGGTCGGACCCGGCCCGACCACCTCGACGTGGCCAGTCAGCTGCTGTCGGCCCTCGCGCGGGCGCACCAGGCCCGCGAGCTCGCCGACCTCATCGGGCGGGAGACCCTCAGCGGGACCGATCAGCAGTACCTCGCCTACCAGGACGCCTTCGAGCAGGTCCTGCTCGATCAGGGGCACGCCGAGAACCGGTCCCTCGACCGGACGCTCGACCTGGCCTGGGAGGTCCTCGCCGAGCTGCCGCGCCGCGAGCTGACGATGCTGTCGGACGCCCTCGTGGCGGCGCACGGCGCCGCCTGGGACCGCGAGGGACGGAGGAGCCGGTGACCACGAGACTGCGTGGCCTCCCACCCGGTCGAGCCGGACGCATGTGGCTGACCCGGCGGCTCACCGTGGCCGTCCACGGCGGCGACCTGCTCGAGAGCAAGCTGCGCATCCTGCTCGCCGAGCAGCTGGACTACTCCCTGAGGCCGAGCGCACCGGGTGGAATGGACGGAGGCGGTTCGCGACCTCGAGCGCTGGATGCTGCAGTCCGCGCTGCTGGGCGGCGAGCGCGCCACTCGACTGGCGAGCGATGGAGCCGATGCCGAGGTGGATGTCGAGTGGCGCCTGACGATGGGCGTCCGCTACCCCGCAGCAGCGATCTGCTCGATCCCCCGGCGACGCCCGTCGTCGTTCACCCCCGACAACACCGCGCTGCGCCATGCGGTCCCGGCGGCGGAGCGAGCGGCGATCGCGGGAGTCGACCACGCGGTGGCGACCGCGGCCCTGCTTGCGGTCGAGGCCGAGATCGTCTCCACGCGACGGCAGCTTCGCGCGCTGCGCGAACGCTGGATCCCGCGACTCGAGTCCGCGCTCACCCGGCTCCTCGTCACTCTCGACGACCAGGAGCATGACGAGCACGTCAGGCTGCGCTGGGCAGCGAACCCGTCCCGAACAGGAAGGGCCCGGCCATGAATCGCATTCTGCTCGCCGTGGACGACTCCCCCGCCGGCCTGGCTGCGGCGCGGGTCGCGATCGGGCTGGCCGTGCAGACGTCCGCCGAGGTGCGCGCCATCCAGGTCCTTCCCGACGGCGAGCTGTCCCGGGCGCTGCATGACCAGCCGCGCGGGGTTGCCGCCGACGACCGCAGGAGCCTCGGGGCGCAGGCCGTCCTGCGCTACGTGACCGACCTTGCGGCACGGTCCGGGGTGAGCGTCGGGACCGTGATGCTCAGCGGCCAGCCGGCGCGGTGCATCCTCCACGAGGCGGCCACCTGGCCGGCGGACGTCGTCGTGCTCGGCCGCGCCGGCGACCGGCACGTGGGCCAGCCGTATGTGGGCTCCGACGTACGGCACGTGCTCGAGTTCGCCGACGTCCCCGTGCTCGTGGTCCCCGGCCCGCGACGGGCCGAGGTGCAGCAGCCGTCCGCCTGACCGATCCCGGAGGCGTGCGGATCGATCGCTACTCGACGGGCCCGTGGCCCTCGATGTGCGGGTGGCCGGGGATCGGCTCGGCCAGTTGGTCCTCGGGCGGGATCTCCACCTCGACGTCCTCGGCATGGACGGTGTGCAGCATCGCCCACCCGGCCCAGCCGCCGAACAGGACCAGGAGGAGTCCAATGGCGAGGACCGCGGCGGCGGTGGGCAGCTGGGTGAGGCGGAACAGCATGAAGCTCACCGCCGTGGTCGCCGGGATGGTCAGCACCCAGGCGATCGCCATCTCGCCCACGACTCGCCAGTTCGCGCCCTCGCCCGAGCCGACACCGGCTCCGACGATGGACGAGGCCGCCGCGTGGGTGGTGGAGATCGGCATGCCGATCGAGGTGGCCCCGAAGATCGCGGTGGTCGCGCCGATGTTGGCTGCCAGACCGGAGTTGGCGTGCAGGGTCGTGAGCCTCAGGCCCATCGTCTCGATGATCTTCCAGCCGCCCCACAGCGTGCCCAGCGCGATCGCGGCATACGCGGACAGGGCGACCCACTCCGGGACGTTCACCGTCGTGCCGTCCGGCCCCATCTCGGTGTAGCCGGCGCCGAGCAGCAGGGCCGCCACCACGCCCATGGTCTTCTGGGCGTCGTTCGCGCCGTGGCCGAACGAGACGCCCGCGGCCGCCACGAGCTGCAGGCCCTTGAACGCCGGGTGGTTGTCATGGGCCTTGGTGATCTTCTGGATCCCGATGACGAGGTACATCGCGGCGAAGGCGCAGGTGAAGGCGACGGTGGGCGACAGCACGATGCCGATGCCGGCCTTCTCCACGCTGGACCAGTCGATCGCGTCCAGTCCGCCGGCCGCCAGGCCTGCTCCCACCAGCCCGCCGACGACCGCGTGGCTGGACGACGACGGCATGCCCAGGCGCCAGGTCAGGAAGTTCCAGATGATCGCCGCGAACAGGGCCGCGAAGACGATGCCCACTCCGGCGTAGTCGGCCTTGACCGTCTTGGCGATCGTGTTCGCGACGGCGGTGCCCACCACGAAGTAGGCGAGGAAGTTGAAGGAGGCCGAGAAGACCGGGGCCCACTTGGCGGGCAGCGCGCGCGTTGCCACGACGGTCGCCACCGAGTTGGCGGCATCGTGGAAGCCGTTGGTGAAGTCGAAGATCAGGGCGAGCGCGCAGATGGCGATGACGGTGACGAGAAGGAGGTCCATGACCTTCGCGCCTCCCCTGCACCCGCGGCATCCTCGTCACCTGACGATAACCAGCCGGTCGCCGTGACTCCCGGCACGAGGCCAACGCATTCGTAAACAACAGGTGAACGGGAGGTGAACGACTCGGGTGCGCCTGGCCTGCCGTCTGCCTACGTGGGGCTACTCCACCGCGCCGGTACGCAGGTGCGGGCGCACCAGCTCCACCAGGGCCTCGTGAACCGTGCCGTTGCTGATGAGCGCGCCCCGGATGGGGCCGTCGTACCGTTGCGGTTCGCCCATGAGGTCCGTGACCCGCCCGCCCGCCTCCTCGACGAGGACCTTGACCGCCGCCACGTCCCACACCGACTCCGCCGGGAACACGCAGGCGGTGAGCTGCCCCGCGGCCACGAGCATGGACTCGTAGGTGATGCTGCCCACCGCGAGCACGCGGACGCCGATGGCCAGCCCGGCGGCGAACAGGGCCGCGTTGTCCGCGAGGCCGAACTGGGAAGCAGGCAGGGAGAGGCAGGCCCCGCGCAGTGCCGTCTGGTTCACCGTCATCACCCGGCCATTGGCGTACGCCCCGCCGCCGCGCGTCGCCTCGTACAGCCGATCCAGGTAGGGGTCGTACAGGACGCCGAGAACCGGTACGCCATCGTCCACCAGCGCCAGCGAGAACAGGTTCGTGGGGACCCCGAACGTGAACGGCAGCGTGCCGTCGATCGGGTCGCACACCCAGACGCGGCCCGACGAGCTCGCCGGGCTGCTCCCCTCCTCGCCGATGAATCCGTCGTCCGGGAACTGACGGCCGACCGCGTCGAGGGCGAGGGCGTTGATGGCCTCGTCGGCGGCCGTCACCGGCGAGCCGTCGCCCTTGGCGCGCGAGGCCACCCCGGCGTGGAAGTACTCGCGCATGATCGTCCCGGCCCGGGCCGCCAGATCCTTGGCGAAGTCAGCCTCCCTGGTCACAGCCAGCAATCCTAGGGCAGCTCTTCGCTGGGCTCCACGCGCAAGGCGAACGTGACAACCGCGCCGATGACCGTGAGCACCCCGATCGCCGCCATCACCTGGTTGAGGCCGAAGGCCGCGACGGCGGGCGAGAGCAGGAACGTTCCGATGACCGCGCCCACCTTGCCGCTGGCCGCGGAGAACCCATGGCCGGTGGCACGGATGCGAGTGGGGAACAGCTGGGCGGGCAGCATGTAGGTGGTGGGGTTCGGCCCGAAGTTCAGCATCAGGTTGAAGATGATGAAGCCGACGAGGATGAGCGCCGCCGATCCCTCCTTGCCCGTCGTCGCGAGAATCGACAGGCCGATGGTCATGCCGATGAAGCCCACGATCTGCAGGCGAATCTGGCCGATGCGACTGACGAACAGGATCGTGAGGACGAAGCCGATGACGAGGAACAGGTCGGTGATCCCCGTGATCGCAGTGGCCTCGATGTCGTCGCGCAGGAAGCTCGTGGACCCCTCCACCGGGTCGGTGAACAGCAGTCCCGTGATGATGGACGGGGCGAACAGGCCGACGCCGTACAGGGCGATGTCCATGAGGAACCACGGAACCGCGCAGAGCACCAGGATTCGGAGCATCCCCGGCTTGAACAGGTCGCCGTAGGTCGCCCGCTCCTCCTGCACCGACCAGGTGTCCTCGACGGCCACCCGGTCGGACTCCTCCACCTCCACGGGCAGGCCCGTCAGCCAGGTGGTGTCCTCCACCGCGCGGTCGACGTTGCCGCGTCCCGCCTCCCACCGAGGACTCTCCGGCAGCCCCAGCCTCAGCACGGCGACCACGGCGGCAGGTACCGCGCCGGCAAGCAGCATCCAGCGCCACGCGGATACGTCCGGGTGGATGGTGAGGATGAGCAATGAGGCGAAGGCGGCCAGGGCCATGCCGAGGGCCTGGAAGGCGAAGGCTGCGGTGATCCACTTGGCGCGGGTGCGCGAGGGCATGACCTCGGAGATGAGCGAGGCGCTCAGGGGGTACTCGGCACCGACCGCGAAGCCCTGGAAGAAGCGGAAGAACGCCAGCCACCAGACGTTGGGAGAGAAGGCGGACAGGACGGCGGTCGAGGCGAAGATGACGATGTCGATCTTCAGCATGCTCTGTCGCCCGATGCGGTCGGCCAGCCGGCCCGAGAGCAGCGCGCCGGGCACCGCGCCTACGACGGCGGCACCGACCGCGATGGACTTGCCCCACGGCCCGAGGCCGAAGTCCACGGTGACGAGGGGACCCGCCGTGCTCATGATGAACAGGTCGAACCCGTCCAGGCCGATGCCGCATGCGGCGAGGATCCACAGCATGAGTCGGCGTCTCGTGACGGGGGCCGTGTCAAGGGTCCGGCCGATGGCGTGTGCCCTCGCCGCGGACTCGGGCGTGAGTGCCGAGCCGGGCCCGCTCGTCGCACTGACCGCCATGGCAAGAGCCTAGGGTCGCAGTAGGTCCGAGGCTTGCGTGGAGAGTAACCGTCGGTGAACGCTGGGCGACAAGATGCGCGGGCCCATCACTCTCGGCTCATGCGTCGATACGGATCGCGGTTCGGGCCGCACATCACCTCCCCCGCCTGCAGCAGTCACGCCGTGTTGAGCGCCTCGCGTGCCACCGCGCCCAGCCTCAGGTAGTCCGCACCCACAGCCGCAACGGTCTGCGAGGCGCCCAGCGCCGACAGCATCCGCGCCGGCCACAGGAGGGGCACCAGCGTGCCGAGCAGCGTGATGGCCACGCTGGGCGACGGACTCGGGTGTGAGGCAAGCACCCGGCCCGGCCAGTAGCCTGCGTCACGTGGAGCGAGAAGCGGTGCGACTGGACGATCGGGTGCAATGGCCCAACGAATGGCATGCGAAGGAGCAGCATTGACGAGCATCCGGCTCGAACGCCTGACCCCTGCGGAGGTCGACGCGATCCTGGGCCCGCGGCCGACCGACGCCCGCTGGGCCGACGACTACCCCACCGAGGGCGACGTCCAGGTCGCCACGTGGCTGCGGGAGGGGTCGCTCACGTTTCCGACGACCGATTCGCCCTGGGCACCCTGGCAGGTCGTGTCCGAGGAGTCGGACCTCGCCATCGGCGGGATCGGCTTCCACTCGGCGCCGGATGAGAGCGGGACGGTCGAGATCGGCTACGGCATCGCCGCGACCTGGCAGGGCCGGGGAGCGGCGACGCTGGCCGTGGCGGCAGTCCTGGCCGTCGCCGCACGCGGGGGTGCCCGGACCGTCGTCGCCGGCACGGACGCGGACAACCCGGCCAGCATGCGGGTCCTCGAGAAGTGCGGATTCACCCGGACGGCCGACGACGGCGCCGAGCTCCGCTGGGCGCTGGTCCTGCCGGACAGCGCGACATGACCGCGCGCAGTCGTGCGGTCCTGGTCACCGGCGCCTCCCGCGGGATCGGCGCCGCCATCGCCCGCGCCTTCGCCGGTAACGGCGATCGGGTAGCCGTGCACCATCGGGGATCCGACGACGCCGGCCGGCGCGTGCTCGAATCCCTCGCCGGCGGCGGGCACGTGCTGGCGCAGGCCGACCTGGCCGATCCCGAGGCCATCCGCACGATGGTGGACGGAGCAGCCGAGGCGCTCGGCGGAATCGACGTGCTGGTCAACAACGCCGGCGTGTTCCACGCCCACCCGGTCGAGTCCGTCGACTACGCGCAGTGGCAGCGGGCCTGGGCCGACACCCTGGGCGTGAACCTCGTCGGCGCGGCCAACGTGACGTGGTGCGCCCTGCAGTACATGCCGCGGAACGGCACCTCGCGAATCGTCAACGTCGGGTCGCGCGGCGCCTTCCGCGGTGAGCCGGACAGCCCCGCCTACGGGGCCAGCAAGGCCGGCATCGCCGCCTTCGGGCAGTCCCTCGCGAAGTCCCTCGGGCACGTCGGCATCAGCGTGACCACCCTGGCGCCGGGCTTCGTCGACACCGACATGGCGGCCGAGTCGCTGGCCGGTCCGGCCGGTGACGAGATCCGCGGGCAGAGCCCCTTCAACCGCGTGCCGTCGGCCGACGAGGTGGCCGGCGCCGTGCTCTTCCTGGCGTCGCCCGGGGCCGAATGGGCAAGCGGCTGCGTCCTCGACTTCAACGGGGCGAGCTACCTGCGGCTCTGACTGAAGCCTGCATCAGGCCGCGAGGATGACCACGGCCCCCATGGCCGCGATCGCGAGCACCACGACGCTTCCTGACGCCGCCAGTCCCACCGCCCGCAGTGCCGGCACCGACTCGCGGTGGGCAAGGGTCGCCATCCGGCGGACCGCAACCGCGACGAAGGCCGTCACGGGCACCAGGACCAGCAGGAGCGACGCGACGCCTGCGTGCCCGACCACCAGGGAGCGGAGCACCAGCAGCGTCACCGCCACCAGGCCCAGTGAGGTGCGCAGCCAGGCCTGGCGCGTTCGGCTGCCGACCTCGTCGTACGGGCTGTCGTTCACGTCAGGGCCAGGATCAGCGCGACGAGCAGGGCGAGCAGTGCGGTGAGGACCCCGACCACCACGACAACGCGCGAGCGCTCGAGTGGCCGGCCGGCCCGCATGGCATCGTCGATCCGCACCCAGCGGACCGTGCCGACGATGGCCAGCAGCGCGCCCGAGCCGATGATCAGCAGCGCCGTCGCGACGACGAGGGCCTCGCCCTCCTGCACGCGCACGAACTGGTCGAGAGCCACGCCGCCGGCGACCAGGCCCAGGGCGGTCCGGATCCACGCGAGGAAGGTGCGTTCGTTGGCCAGCAGGAAGCGGTAGTCGACCGTGGGCGGCTCGTCGGTCATGTCCGCAGGCTAGCGGCTCGTCGTGCGCCGGGGCTGGACCGTCAGCGGTAGTGGGCGACAAGTCCGGACAGGATCTGCGGCCACGGGGTGGGCTCGAGGCCGAAGGCCGCGCGAGCCGCGGTGTCGTCGAGCACGTACGGCCGAGTGCGCTGGTAGTCGGTCTCCTTCAGCTCGCGCATGATCGGGTTGACGAGCCCGAGACCCCAGATCAGCACCCCCGGCACCGCCGAGACCTTGACTTCCGGCAGACCCGCCGAGGCCGCGAGGTCGCCCACGGTGGCACGGGCCGAGCGCGGCGGGTTGCTCGGCACATGCCACGCCCGCCCCCAGCCGCGCGGGTCGGCGGCCGCGGTGATGAGCATGCGGGCGACATCGACCGGGGCCGTCCAGGTGTGCGGCTGGTCGACATCCCCGAGCAGCTGCGCCGACTTGCCCGCCAGGACGCGGGGCACCACGCGGTCCCCGAACGAGCTCTGCGCACCCGGGCAGATGTAGTCCGAGCCCCGGACCTCGGTGGCCCTGATGCGGCCCGCCTCGTGGGCGGCCCTGGCATCGCGCCACATCCGCGCGCGCACCTGGGCCTTGGTGCCGGTGGCCGCGAGCGGCAGGTCCTCGGTCATCGGCACGTCGACGGGTCCGTAGCCGTACAGGTTCGAGCAGGTGGCCAGCACCGCTCCCGTGCGCTCGGCGTATGAGAGGAACGCCTCGGCCATCGGCGGCCACAGCGTCACCCACTTGTCGTACGGCGGGTTGACGCAGTTGTAGATGACGGCCGCATCGGGCGCGGCCGCGAGCAGTGCGTCGACGCTCGACGCGTCCGCGGCCACCCCGGTGATGAGCTCGTGCTCGGGTCCGCCACCGCTGCGAGTGACGACCACGACGGTCGCGCCGGCCCCGGCGAGCAGCCGGGCGACGGCAGAGCCGACCTCGCCGGCACCGACGACGAGATGGGTTCCGGGCGCAGGGGCGAGCGGCGGGTTGGGCATGGTGACTCCTCGTGTGAGTGATGCTCTGATACGTGAGCAGTGCTCACATTAGCAAGCGACTCCGGGAGAGTCAAGATCACTGCTCTCCATTCTTGTCACTGCTCTCGATGTGCGGCACACTCAGGTCATGACCGTCCAGACACCGCCGCCCCGCACCGCTCGCGAGCGCGCACGGGCCGAGATCATGCAGGAGATCCTCGACACCGGCCGCGCGCACCTGGCCCGCGACGGGGCCCAGGCGCTGTCCCTTCGCGCCGTGGCCAGGGATCTCGGCATGGTCTCGTCAGCGGTGTACCGCTACGTCCCCAACCGTGATGCCCTGCTGACCATGCTGATCGTCGACGCCTACGACAGCCTGGGCGCATCGGTGGAGAAGGCAGAGGCCGCGGTGGCGCGCGCCAACCACACGGCCCGATTCCTCGCCACCTGCCACGGGGTGCGGTCCTGGGCGCTGGCCCATCCGCACGAGTACGCGCTCATCTACGGCTCCCCCGTGCCCGGCTACGCCGCACCCGTGGACACCATCGGACCCGCCAGTCGCGTGCCCGTCGTGCTCGTCACGATCCTCGCGGAACTGTCCGCGGGCGGGTTGGCCCCGACTCCGGGGCCGGTCGAGCCTGCCGTCGCCGCGAGCATCCGCCCCATCGAGGAGTTCATGGCCGGACGGGTCTCCGAGGACCTCATGCTCAGGGGCCTGGCAGCCTGGAGCGCGCTCTTCGGAGCCGTGTCCTTCGAGCTGTACGGCCACCTGCACAACGTCGTCGCATCGGGGGCCAGGGCACGCAAGGCGTACTTCGACCACCAGATGCGCCAGGTGGCGCGCGGCCTCGGCCTCGGCTGATGCCCCCGGCTGCCGAGGGCTGCGATGCCTGGGTCGACGCGACGGTGGGTGCTCTCGCCCCCCTGGCAGACCCGCAGAGGGCCGGCCCCATGGCCGCCTACATGAAGCAGATCTCGCCCTTCCTCGGCATCACGGCCCCGCAGCGGCGCACCGCGCTCCGCACGGCCTGGGCCGGGCTCCCGCCACTGGCAGAGCCGGAGCTGGCCGGCGTCTGCGACGCGCTCTGGGCACTGCCCGAGCGCGAGTACCAGTACGCCGCCTGTGACCTGGTCGCGCGGCACTCCCGGGATCTGGGCGCCACCTTCCTCGTCGATCCCACCGAGCGCCTGATCACGACGAAGTCCTGGTGGGACACCGTCGACTCACTGGGCGGCGCCGCCGTGACGCCCCTGGTCTCGCGCAATCCCCGACTCGTCGACGACATGTGGCGGTGGCTCGGCTCCGGGAACAGATGGCTCATTCGCGCCGCCATCTCGCACCAGCGCGGCCTGCGGGCCCGCACCGACGTCGACCTGCTCCTCGCCATGTGCGAGCCGTTCGTCGCCGATCGTGAGTTCTTCATCGCCAAGGCGATCGGCTGGGCCCTTCGCGACGTCAGCCACTGGCAGCCCGAGGCCGTGCAGGCGTTCGTCGAAGACCACCCCGGGCTGAGCGCCGTCGCGCGCCGCGAGGCCGTCAGGGGGTTGGACCGCTCAGCCCGTCCTTGATCCGCTCGAGGGCCGAGGTGAGCTCGGCCGGAATGATCCACACCTTGTTCGCGTCGCCCTTCGCCACCTCGGGAATGGCCTGCAGGTAGCGGTGCGCGAGCTCGTTGGGCTGCGGGTTGGCGGTGCGCAGGCCCTCGTAGATCCTCATGACGGCCGTGGCCTCCGCCTCCGCCCCGATCACGCGGGCCTTGGCCGCGCCATCGGCGCGCAGCACCGCGGCCTGGGCCTCGCCCTCGGCATACAGGATCTGCGACTGCTTCTGCCCCTCGGCCGTCAGGATCGCGGCCTGCTTCTGCCCCTCGGCCGTCAGGATCGCGGCCCGGCGCTCGCGCTCCGCCTTCAGCTGCTTCTCCATGGCCTCCTGCACGGACTTCGGCGGGTCGATGGCCTTGAGCTCCACGCGGTTGACCCGGATGCCCCACTTGCCGGTGGCCTCGTCGAGGACGCCGCGCAGCTGGCCGTTGATCTGGTCGCGCGAGGTCAGCGCCTCCTCGAGATCCATCGACCCGATCACGTTGCGCAGCGTGGTGACGGTCAACTGCTCGATCCCGAGGATGAAGCTGCTGATCTCGTAGGTCGCGGCCTTCGGATCCGTCACCTGGAAGTAGATGACGGTGTCGATCGACACGACGAGATTGTCCTCGGTGATGACGGGCTGCGGGGGGAAGGACGCCACCTGCTCGCGCATGTCGACCCGCGTGCGGATGCGGTCCACGACCGGCATGAGGATGCTGAGCCCGGGATTCAGCGTGCGCTGGTAGCGCCCGAGCCTCTCGATGATGGCCGTGTCCGCCTGCTTGACGATGACGACCGTCCGCGTCAGGAGCAGGAGCGCGAACAGTACGGCGAGGAAGATCACGCCGACAGGCAGCAGGACGTCCATGGGAATCCCTCTCAGTGGCTCATCGTGGATCGATCGGGTAGACGAGCGCCGTCGCCCCGTCGATGCGTGTCACGACGACGTCGGTGCCCTCGGGCACCGGCTCCGACGTGACGTCGAGGTCGAGTCGGGCCGACCACACCTCGCCCTTCAGCGAGATCCGACCGTCCAGCTTCGTGATCTCGCTCAGGGACCTGCCGTTCGCGCCGGCCAGCGCGTCGACGCCCGTCCGGGTCAGGGGGGTCGACCTCTTCAGGTGCCGAAGGGCCACCGGTCGTACGAGGGCGATGCCGGCCACGGAGACGCCGACTCCGATGAATCCCTGCAACCACAGCGGCGCACCAGCCGCGGCCGCGAGGCCGGCGGTGCCGGCGCCCACGGCGATCAGGCCGAAGGTGAGATCGACGGTGAAGATCTCGATGCCGACCGCGACGAGGGCAACGATCATCCACAGTGCCGCGGGCGTCATGGCCACCTCCCTGGCGCCACTGTAACCCGGTGGCCGTCGTCGGGCATGGCAGTCTGTACCGATGGAGCTTCTCGCAGGCGCAGTCAACGGCGTCCACCACGTCACCCTGAGTGTCACCGACGTCACCGCGAGCGCGTGGTGGTACCAGCGACTGCTCGGGCCGGCGAACGTGATCCGTCGGCAGGGCCCCGACTGGGAGCGCATCAGGATGGACTGGCCGGGCGGCCTGATCATCGGCGTCACCCGCCACGTGACGACCTCCGAGGCCGACGCCTTCAGCCCGCTTCGCGTGGGCCTTGACCACATCAGCCTCGATTGCCCCACCGAGCTCGACGTCCGCACCTGGGCGACCCGGCTCGACGAGCTCGGCATGCTCCGCGGCCCGGTCGAGGACATGCCGTACGGCTGGGCCGTGACGGCTCGCGACCCCGACGGCATCGCCGTGGAGTTCTTCTGCGCCAGGACGACCTGATCGAGCCCCCGTCTGGCCCGGCGACGACAATGGCGAGCGTGCAGCCCGGCAGCCCCATCCCCCTTGCCTCGGTCCCCAATCTCCGCGATCTCGGCGGCTGGCCCACGCATGACGGCGGGAGGGTGGTGCGCGGACGGCTGTTCCGGTCCACCGACCTGTTCGCACTGTCCGACGGCGACCTGGCCGCCTTCGAGGCCCTCGGCATCCGCTCCGTCTACGACCTGCGCACGGCGGTCGAGCGGACGCAGCAGCCGGACCGGATCCCGGCGGGCACGGACTACGTCGTCGCCGACGTCATGAAGGATGCCACCGGGGCCGCCCCCGCCCGGCTGTTCTCGCTGCTGGCCGATGCCAAGGCGGCCGAAGCAGCTCTCGGGGACGGCAGGGCCGCAGCGCTCTTCGCCGACGGATACCGCCAGATCGCCGCCCTGCCGAGCGCACGCGCCGCGTACCGCCTGCTCTTCACCGGCATCGCGCCCGATGCCGGGCGGCCGGCCCTGTTCCACTGCACGACCGGCAAGGACCGCACCGGCTGGGCCGCCGCGGCGATCCTCATGCTCCTCGGCGTCGACGACGACCTGGTGATGGAGGAGTACCTGCTCACCAACGCCCAGTTGCTGCCGTCGCTGAAGCCGGAGTTCGACGCGTTCGAGGAGCAGGGTGGGGATCCCTCGCTGCTGCACGACGTGCTCGGCGTGCAGCCGCGCTACCTGGCCGCCGCCCGCGACACCATGCGCGCCGAGTTCGGCACCATCGAGGGCTACTTCGGCGCCGGCCTGGGCATCGATGCAGCAGCCCAGGAATCCCTGCGGTCCTCGCTCGTCGAGCGCGCCTGACCACCCTCACCCGTGGCTGGCTAGGGTCGGCCTCGTGGCAAAGACCGTCGACGAGCTGGTCCACCCGAGCTGGGTGCCCGCCCTTGCACCCCTGCAGCCCGTCCTGACGCAGATCGGCGAGTTCCTGCGCACCGAGTCGGGGGCCGGCCGGCACTGGGCGCCGGGCGGCAACCACATCCTGCGGGCCTTCGAGCAGCCGTTGGACGACGTCCGCGTGCTCGTCGTCGGCCAGGACCCCTACCCGACCCCGGGCCACGCGGTCGGGCTCTCGTTCTCCGTCGCTCCCGACGTGCGGCCACTGCCGCGCAGCCTGCAGAACATCTTCCGCGAGCTGGTGCAGGCGACGACCTGGCGGCCCCGGTGCCGCGCAGCGGCGACCTGACTCGCCTGGACGCAGAACGGGGTCATGCTGCTGAACAGGGTCCTGACGGTGCGGCTGGGCGAGCCGGGCAGCCATCGCGGCATCGGCTGGGAGTCGATCACCGCCGCGGCCATCGCGGCACTCGTCGACCGCGTCGACGCGCCCCTGGTGGCGATCCTGTGGGGTCGGGATGCGCAGTCGCTGGAGCCGGACCTGCCCGACGTGCCCGTCATCGCGAGCGCGCACCCGAGCCCGATGTCGGCCGATCGCGGCTTCTTCGGGTCCCGGCCCTTCAGCAGGGCCAACGCCCTGCTGGACGAGCTGGGCGCGGATCCCGTCGACTGGCGCCTCCCCTGACTGTTGAGCGGCCAGTAGTGGGGGCTCCGGCTGGGTGAAACACCCCCACGACTGGCCACTCGACAGTTGTCAGGTGTCGAGGAGGCCCTTGGCCGTGATGTCCACGCGCACGTAATGCTCCGCGACGAACGACATGAACGGGATCGTGCCCGCGAGCAGGATCCCGAGCGTGCGCACGACGCTGTACCGGACCCGGAAGGACAGGTCGACACCGGTGATCAGGTACAGGAAGTACAGCCAGCCGTGCGCGATCCACAGGTAGCCGTAGAGGGCCGGCCGCACGTCGGGGTTGCCGTAGTCGAGGAACAGGCGCCCGACGACCAGCCAGATGAAGGCCGTCGCGAGGACGACGCCGGTCACGTACGCCATGACCTTGTAGCGCAGGAACGCACCCTTCATGACCAGCCTCCAGGAACCTCGTTGGCGTGCGGCGGATCCGCACCCGGACGCTGGCAGGTGATGCCTGCCACCGCGATGCCGAAGCGAGCGGCGTCGGCCACCTTCTCGACGTCGGACGTGTCCTTGCGGCCGAATCCGTGGTGCATCCAGTAGGCGAGCAGCCCACCGCTGAAGGAGTCGCCTGCGCCCACCGTGTCCACCACCGGTACCCGGGGCACGTCCAGCACGACATCGGCGCCCGCGGCGATCACGTGGACGGCGTTGGCGCCATCGGTGAACAGCACGACGGCGCCCGTCTCCTCCTGCAGGCGGAGGGCCGCCGCCAGGATGGACTCGCCGGGGTAGAGGAACTCGAGGTCGTCGCCGCTCACCTTCACGAGGTCGGCACGGTCGAGCACCGCTGCCAGCGCCCCCCGGAACACCGGCGACGAGGTCATCACGCTCGGGCGGCAGTTCGGGTCGACCATGACGAGCTGGTCCGCGGAGGCATGCGCCACGACGGCGACGGACGCGTCCGCCAGCGGCTGGAGCACGAGGCCGAGCGTGCCGACGTGGATGACCCGGCAGTCGGCGTCCATGTGCACCAGGGCCATCTGCGGCGTGACCGCCGCCGACGACGTGCCCTCCATCAGGAAGCGATAGGTGGCCGCGCCGCCCTCGTCGATCTGCGCGATGGCGAGGGTGGTCGGCTCGGGCACCTGCGTGCCCAGGCCGAGCCGCACGCCGTCGCCCTCGAGCACGCGCATGATGCGCCGGCCGAAGGAGTCCGTCGACACTCCGCCGAGGAACGTGGCGGGGATGCCGAGACGGGCTATCGCGCGCGCCGTGTTGAGCGGGGCGCCGCCGACGACCGAGGTGACCTCACCGTCCATGTCGACGATGACGTCCACGAGGGCCTCGCCAATGACCGTGATCACGGTCCCTAACCGTAGTCGACGGCCGCAGGGCGAATAGGGTGCCCGGGGCAGATGGGAGCGTGATGGGCGAGTTCCTCCTCGTCGCGATGGCGGGGCTGGCGGCGGCGGCGATCAACGCCGTCGTCGGGTCGGGCACGCTGCTGACGTACCCGATCCTGCTCAGCGTGGGCCTGCCACCCGTGGTCGCGAACGGCACAAACTCCGTGGGCCTGTCCGTCGGGGGCGTGGCTTCCGCGCTGGGCTACCGGCGCGAGCTGCGTCCGCGCCTTCGCATGCTCCTCGTGCCGACCCTGCTGGCGATGCTCGGAGGCGCCGTGGGCGCCGTCCTCGTCGTGCGACTGTCCGAGAGGGTCTTCACGATGGTGGTCCCCTGGCTCATCCTCGTGGCCGTGCTCCTCGTGGCCTTCCAGCCCATCATCGCCCGCTACGTGCAGCATCGCCCCCACCATCTCCTGCACGCGGCGCGAGACCTACCGCTGTGGACGACGATCCTGGGCGTCTACGGCGGCTACTTCGGTGCCGGCCAGGGCGTGATGTACATGGCCGTCCTCGGGTTGCGCTACGACGAGGACGTGCAGCAGTCGAACGGGGCGAAGAACCTGCTGGGCTCGCTCGCCAACGTCGCGGCGGCGGCCGTGTTCATCGCCTCGGGGATCATGTCCTGGAAGTTCGCTATCGCGCTGTGGGTCGGCTCGATAGCCGGTGGCTACTACGGGGCCGCCCTGGCCCGCCGCATCCCCCGCAATGTGCTGCGGCTGGTCATCATCGGCGTCGGGGTGTACGCCGCCGCCTACCTCTTCGTCGTCTACTACTGACCGACCCCGGCCACGCGGGTGTCGCCGCACATCGCCGGTCCTGCCACGCCGCCCGCGTCCCAGGCGTGGGCTCAGGCGGCGACCGGGCGCGACTCGAGCCACAGCCAGCGCAGGTAGACCGCGACGGTGAACACCCCGAAGAGCCACCACTGGAAGGCGTAGACGAAGTTCTGCAGCGGGAACGGCACGTCGGCCGTCTGCACGGTGGGCTGGACAGGCAAGGGCGCCGGCGCGGACTCCGGCTGCTGCGACTGCAGCACGACGAATCCCGGAAGGAGGGGCACCCGCCAGAGCGTGGCGAGCGCATCGTGGGCGATCGCCACGACCGTGCCCTCGGCGTTCACCGCGTCCGCGTAGAACTGCTCGTCGGGCTGGAGGATGCCGGTCACCAGCACCGGCCCGGACGGCACCGCCGCCCCGGGGCTGTGCGCCGCCTCGAGCCACCCGCGCACGACGGCCACCGTGCTCCCGTCGTCCAGCCGCAGCCCCGTCACGATCCACACCCCGGGCCGGCCGTCGTGCTCCCGGCTGGTCACCGCGACCTGCAGCGCCGGGTCGTAGGTGCCGGTCGCCGTGACCGGGCGCCCGACCCCGTCGTCCGGCAGATCCGTGGGCGCGACCGACCGGTCGGCGGGGAACACCTCGCGCACGGGGATCGGCTGCGACCGCGACGCGCGCTCGGCCGCGAGGATCGACTGCGTCCGCTCCCACTGCCAGCGGCCGAGGAACACCGTGCCGACCACGAGCAGCACCATCACCCCTGCCGCCACCAGCCAGCGCGGCGTCAGCGCCAGTCTCAGCATCGTGTCAGGAGCCAGCGGGCTCGTCCGCGTCCGGGCCTCCCGTCGACGCGGTGTCCGCCTCGCCGCGGCGGACCGCCTCGGCCGTTCGCGCGCGATCCATCGCCTGCTCACGGTCGTCGCGACCGCTGGGCAGGTTCGGGTCGATCCGCTTCATCTGCTTGCTCAGCGAGCGCCACAGGAAGTAGATGCTGATGCCCAGGAGCAGGACGAACAGGCCGGCCACCGGTCCGGCGTCGTCGATGACGCCCTTCAGCTTGTTGTCGGGGTCCTCGTCCGCGAGCCGCGGGGCCAGCGCCGTGACGACGTGCACCGCGTTCAGGGGCAGCGCGATCATCGGTTCCCCTCCCGGATCCCGGCGAACAGGTCGTCCTCGGGAAGCAGCGTGTCGACAAGGGACCGGGCGAGCTGGAAGTCCTCGGTGGGCCAGACTCGGCGCTGGAAGGCCAGCGGCACCGCGAACCACATGCTGTCGGGATCGATCTGCGTGCGATGCTCGAGCAGGGCCCGGTCGCGCACCTCGAACCAGTCGGCCGCGGGGACCTTCGTCGTGATGCGTCCGGCGTCGTCCGGCCGGTCCTCCCAGTTGCGGATCCAGTCGTGGTACGGCGAGTCCAGGTCGGCATCGACCATGGCCAGGTGGAGGGCCTCCACCCGGGCCTTGCTGAACTGCTGGTTGTAGTAGACCTTCTGCACCAGCCACGGCTCGCCGAGCTCCGGGAAGCTGTCGGCGTCGGCGGCGGCGTCGACGGCCGCCATGGTCGTCTCGTGGGTGCGCACGTGATCGGGATGCGGGTAGCCGCCGTTCTCGTCGTACGTCGTGACGACCTGCGGGCGGAACTCCCGGATCAGCTCGACGAGCGGCGCAGTCGTCTGCGCGACCGGGAGGTCGGCGAAGCAGCCCTCCGGCAGGGGCGGCCGCGGATCACCCTCGGGATAGCCCGAGTCCTCGAACCCGAGCCAGGCATGCCGGACGCCGAGGACCGCGGCGGCACGGGCCATCTCGTCGCGTCGCACCAGGTCCATCGCCGTAGGTCATGTAGAAGCAGGTGTCCTGCCAGAAAGCGTTGTCGTACTGGCTGCTGTAGTGCATGCGGCTGTAGGTAGCCTTGCCGGTATTGTCAATGCCGTTCCGGGTAAAGACGTTTTTGTAGAAATCCCAAGTGGCCTGGAGGCCGCGGTGGGCGTCCCCACAGCTGCGGTCTGCGCATTGGCGCTCATACCGGCGGTGCCATTGTACTGGAGGCCATCACCCCAGGCGTTATCAGCATTATTACAATACTGTCGATGTCTCCATCTGGAGATACAATTGGTGTGGCCAATGTTATATAGTCATACCCAATATCTGTCATGATTGGATCCACAATAATTGTCTTTTTAGTTTTAATCACTTGCTCAGTAATAATTCCCCTTAATTGAAGCGAATTTTCTGAATTTGCCTCAAACAAAGAATTATGCGCCTCATATTCAACCTTACCAGATGTATTAACTAATTCAAGCCCCAAAAATGATCCTTGGTTTACGAGAAATGATCGTGCATATTTATCCCGCTCATCAGCTTTTGCAACACTTAAGTATGAACCAACAAAAGAAACTTGTTCTTCTATATTATTAATTTTTTCAGTACACGGATTCGCAGCCTACGCGGAATATGAGCTGGTAGACCGCATGGCGGGAACTCCGTCCGCTGTCCTGGACTTGTTACACCAGGCTTGGGAACCCGCGAAGGCTTTTGCAGAGATCGACCGGCAGGCGCTGACAGACATGGCCGTTACATTGGGTCAGCCCACACCGATTGCAGCATGGGACTGGCGTTATTTAGCGCAAAAGGTGCGCGCCCAACGCTTTGATCTGGATGACGCGGAACTCAAACCCTACTTTTCGCTGAACAACATGCTGGCAGCCATGTTTGACTGTGCGCAACGTCTGTTTGGCCTGCGCTTCGTGGAGCAAAACGGTATACCTCTGCACCACCCAGACGCACGGCTGTGGGAAGTGCGCGACCGCAGCGATGCGTTGATCGGCCTGTTCATCGGTGACAACTTTGCCCGCCCCACCAAAAAAAGCGGTGCCTGGATGAGCGTGTTTCGCAGCCAGTCGGGGCACAGCGGTGGGGTTTTGCCCATCGTCATCAACAACAACAACTTTGCCAAGGCCGACACGTCCCTACTCAGCTTTGACGACGTCAGGACACTGTTCCATGAATTTGGTCATGGCCTGCATGGATTGTTGTCTAAAGTGAAGTTCGAACGCCTGGCGGGTACCCGCGTGCTCCGCGACTTTGTAGAGCTGCCTTCTCAGATCTTTGAGAACTGGGCGATGGAGCCCCAGGTACTTTTAAAACACGCACGGCATTGCCAAACGGGTGAGCCACTGCCGCAAGCTTTGCTGGACAAGCTCAAGCGCTCGCGCCAGTTCGACCAGGCCTGGGCTACGGTGCAATACACAGGCCCTGCGCTCATTGATATGGCGCTGCACGCCCTACCCAATGGCACACCCGTCGATCTGGCCGCTTTTGAAGCGGAACAATGTGAAAAGCTAGGCATCCCCGCCGATATTGGTGAACGCCACTACTTGTCGCACTTTCAACACCTGTTTGCCAGCGCCGGATACGCAGCAGGCTACTACGTGTATATGTGGGCCGAGGTACTGGAGGCCGATGGCTTTGCTGCGTTTACTGAAACGGGCGATCCCTTCGACGCCGCCACCGCCCAGCGCTTGTTGCAACACATTTACAGCGCAGGCAATACACAAGACCCCGCTGCGGCCTACCGGGCTTTCCGCGGCCGCGACCCGCAGGTCGAGCCTATGCTGCGCAAGCGTGGGCTGCTGGCTCCCGTCTGAACCAAGGACTCGTATGACCATCTGGAAAAAACCTGTCTCCGTCGAGGTTCTCACCGCCACCAGCCTCAACACGGCGGTCTCGCACCTGGGTATTGAATTCCTGGAGGTGGGCGATGACTTTTTGACAGCTCGCGTGCCCGTGGATCCGCGCACGCACCAGCCTTACGGCCTGCTACACGGGGGAGTCAGTGTGGTCTTGGCCGAAACGCTCGGCTCCTGTGGTGCCGCTTTTGCCAGCCCCGAGGGCTGGCGCGCTGTCGGCCTCGACATCAACGCCAACCACTTGCGTGGCGTCTCCAGTGGCTGGGTCACTGGCACTGCCCGCCCGGTGCACATCGGGCGCACCACCCAAGTCTGGCAAATCGATATGCGCAACGAAGCGGGTCAAATGACCTGCGTCTCGCGCATCACCATGGCCATGCTGGCGCCTGCGTAAAACTGCCCGGTGTGGGGGTGTAGACCAACTGCAAGGTGCTGGTTGTCGCGTTTTGCAGATCAATGGACAGCAGCTTCAGAGCGCCACTGGCATCCATGCGGTAACGCGCCTGCTGGGTGGATAGCAGCTGCTCGGAGGTGTTGTAGGTAGTCGCGGTGAAGTTGACAACCGCTGTACTTGCCGACTCTGGCTCCACCACGAAACCCAATACCCGCCGCCCGGTGGCCACCGCCTTGGTATTGTCGGTATACAGGTTTAACGTGGCCAGCGTACCGGCATCCCCCACTTGCACTTGTGCTGGTAGTGCCACCGCAGTGCCGGTTACTTTTGCGTACTCTTTACCAGGTGTGGCAGCGCCCAGCAGGAGGTAATTTGCGTCGTAGTAACTGGTACCTGTGACCGCACTGGACGCCGGATCGCAGTTGGTCAAGCTCAACAAAGCCGTCTGAGTCGTAGCTTGAACTGTGCTGCCTTCAAAGTTAGCCTGCGCAGGCATGGTCTCCGACAGGGTGGCCGTGCCGCTACATGAGCCCGTTACCGTAAAGCGCTCTGTGGAGCCAGCCGTCAGACGGGCTTTGTAGGCTTGCAGCAAAGCAAACTTCAGCGTCGCACCTACCGGACGGGTGCTGGTGTAGATGAGGTGAAGACGCTCGACAGTGACCTGCGAGGTACACGATGCAGACGAATACTTGCGCCGCCCCGCTCTTGCCTCCCGTGTGAACCTCAAACGCCGGCAAAGGTTCGGTTGGTGTTTGAAAAGACCGGCGCACCTGGACGCCCGGCCACAAAAAAGCCCCGCCAGATAAATCTGATCGGGGCTCTCTAACGTTCAGCCACTTGGGCAGCAACTAGTAGATGGTGTCCCAGGGCCGGTTCGAACGGCCAACCTTCCCCTTAGGAGGGGGATGCTCTATCCAATTGAGCTACTGGGACTAATGACAGCCGTCGGCGAAAGCGGGGCGACGGACGGCGTGCATGTTAACGGGCAGGGTGGATTTTGACCCTGCATCTGGATGGCCTTGGCAATGCCGGCCGCCAGCGGGAACGGTCCGCCGACCATCGTTAGCCGCCCATGAAGCGGTGCTTGACGTCGAAGATGTGCGTGGATTCGCCGCGTCCCTTGCTGAGACGCCGGTCTCCTTGGAAAACAGTTCCGCCATCACCGCGCGCGGGTCCGAGCCGGCCTTGATGGCATGCACATGGTCACGTAGCTGGTGATGACGTAGTCGTGACCGACCCGGGCGGCTTCCAGTACGCCATGGGCGCAGGCCTCTTCACCCGGATACAGGTGCAGGAACCCGCCGATGTTGCGTTCGACGTAGGCCTCGTAGCAGCGCTCCTCGAAGCGGCGCGCGAACAGCATTTCCCGTAGCAGGCGTATTTTATCGGCGTCTTTCATACGATGGCAGTTAGCGTCGGATTTCCGGCACCCTACTTACAGGCAGCTTGTGCAGGTCGATGGCAGGTTTCATTATCCGGTGGTATCGCCATCCCCCTGAATTCAAAGGGGACAGTGGTATCAGAAACCCGGCAAGCGCGATATGATCAGCGTTTTGCAGCAACAGGTCAAGGCAATCAGCATGGACATCCCCTACGGCATAGCGAAAAAATCAAGCTGAA